>JBQDIN010000053.1:0-29266 GCA_052094425.1 Propionibacteriaceae bacterium | reverse complement strand
CGGCACGTACTCGGCCAGCATCACCGCCGCGCCGGAGTACTCGCCGGCGGTGCAGAAACTCTGGAAGAGCCGGACCAGGACCAGCAACGCGGGCGCCCAGAGTCCGATGGTGGCGTAGCCGGGCAGCAACCCGACTGCCGTGGTGGCCAGACCGATTCCGACGATGGTGATCCCCAGAGTGCGCTTGCGCCCGATCTTGTCACCGAAGTGGCCCCAGAAGAGTCCGCCGATGGGCCGCATCGCGAACGAGATCGCGAACAGCATGAAGGTCTGCAGGAGGGCCAACTTGGAGTCACCCGGCGGGAAGAAGACCACGGCCAGGGTGGTCGCCACGTAGGAGTACGAGGCGTAGTCGAAGAACTCGATGAAGGTGCCGATCGAGGCGGCGAAAAGGGGCCGCTTCGGCACCGCCGCGTCGGCGTCCGCCGTCGTGGCGGCCTGCCCCTGACGCGAATCTGCTGTGGTCACGACGCCACCCGCGCCCGGCCGTGCCGCACTGATGTGATCACAAATCCCATGGGCCAGCAGTGTTCGCGAAACTCCCCGTTCCGTCAAGCGCCCGACGTTTCGCGTCCGGGGACCGGACGCACGGCTGCTAGCATCGCACCAGTTTTCGGCGTGCCACCGACGCTCCGCACGCCCACCGAAGGAAGGCCATGAACAACCAGGGACCATCCGGCCAGGCGAGCCCGAAGCCCCCGCTCGCCACCCCGCTGCTGGTCGCTGATCAGGTGTACGAGACGCTGCGGAGCAGGATCCTCGCCGGCGAACTGCCAGCCGGGAGTCCGCTCCGCGTCCGCACGGTCGCCCAGTGGGTGGGGACCAGTGTGATGCCGGTGCGCGAAGCCATCCGGCGGCTGGAGGAGACCGGCCTGGCCGTCCGCTTCCCACACCGCGGCGCCGTCGTGAAGGAGTTCACGGTGGCCGAATTGATCCACGTCTACGACGTCCGGACGATCTTGGAATCACAGGCCGCCCGGCGGGGAGCGAAGTCGGCCACGGACCAGGACCTGATCCAGATGCGCGCAGCCCTGGACCGGATGCAGGCTGCCGTCGGACGGGGCGAGGCCGCCACCGCCCTGGACGAGGACGAGACCATCCACCGCACGCTCTACCGAGCTGCCCAGAATCCCGTCCTGGTCAGCACGATCGACGCACTGTGGCTGCAGTGTCGCCCCTACAAGGTGCTCGGCGCGGCTGCCGCCCTGGACGCGCACGACGCCAGCCTCTGGAACTCCCAGGCCGCGATCGTCGAGGCCACCGGGAAGCGGGAGGTGAAGGCCGTCGTGGACATCATTCGCCACTCCCTCGCGAGCGCACGGAAGCGACTCGTGGAACAACTGCAGGGATGATCACAGGATCCGACGCAGGGGTGTGCGCGACCGGATCGGGTGGGCGAGCACGAAGCTGATCACCAGCGCGGCCGGAGCTCCGACGGCAAATCCGAGGAAGGGTACGTCCGGGAGCCGGTCCACGACCAGCGTGAGGCAGGCGATCACGGGCAGGTGGAGCAGGAACACGGTGAAGGCATGGGTCGACAGGTAGGACCCGAGCCACCCCCGACGGTCGAAGTACCGGCGGAACAGCCACAGCAGACCGAGTGCGAACCCCACGCAGAGGCAGGACTCCCACAGCGCGTAGGCCAACGATGACCAGTGCCAACTGCCGCCCATGAATGCAGGTGTGTTGACCAGGGCCACCGGAAACAGGATCAGGGTCGCTCCCCCAGCCAGCCCGAACCCGGCCAGACCGGCCCGGCAGGTCACCTGCCGGAACCAGTCCCGCCGATACGCCACCGTTCCGACGAGGAACAGGGCGAGGTACTGCGGCAGGTGGGACGGAGTCGGGATGTTCAGCAGCCCGGCGCCGAAGGGCAGCACCGTCCTGACCAGGAAGGTGACCAGCGCGATGCCCACCACGAGCCCGGCCACCCGGAGCGCCGAAGGGAACGGGCGCCGTTCGGGCAGGACGGCCTCGACGGCGGGGCCACGTCGACGGCGGGTCCCGCGACGAACCAGTGCCACCCCCGCCGCGTACCCGAGGGTCAGGGCGACCAGGACCTCGAGGAACCACAGCGCACCGACGGACATGTTCGCCAGGTGGACTCGCCACCAGGGTCCGCTGAGGTCGGCCCCGCTGTTCACGTCGAGTGCAGTGATCGGGCTGAGCAGGACCACGTAGCCGACCAACGGAACCAGCAGCCGGAGCAGCCGGCCACGGACGAAGGCGGCCGTTCCCCTGCGTACCAGGGACCCGGGCACGAAGTAGCCGGAGACCAGGAAGAACAGACCCATGAAGTACGCCTGGTTGGCCAGGGTGAACAAGGTGAGGACCCCGACGGTCAGCCCGTCACTGCCCATGAAGGACAGAGCGGAGTGGTGCAGGACCACGAGGATCGTCAGGGCAACCCGCAGGTTGTCCACGAAGAAGAGCCGTGCGGTCTGTTGTGCAGTCGTCGGTGGCTGTCCGCCGGCTGCAGTCGGGTGGCGGGTCTCAGTCACGCAGCGCGCTCCAACCACGTGAGCAGGTCGAGGTGCCAGTCGACGTTGGACGACTTCTCCAGGAAGGCATGGTGGTCGAAGAGGAGGTAGACCTCGGCACCGAAGGTCTCGGTGATGATCACCGGAGCACCCCACTCGGCGCTCCCACCGCCCAGGAAGCGACCGTACCGGGACGTGAATCGTCGCTGGATCCGTGCCACCCCGGCCGCTTCGATCACCTTGTCCTCGCGGCCACTCCAGTGGCCCAGAACCAGCCCATCGCGGGTGAGTTCGGCCTGCCCGCGATGCGGGAACAGGACGCGCTGATTGAACACCGCACGGACTCGCCGACCTACTCCGGCCGTGGTCAGTTCCTCAGCAGTGGCAGCGATGTAGGACCCGCGACGGGTCGGGATTTCCTGCGAGTTGCCCATGCAGACCGACGCTAGTGCGCTGGACGCGCGCGCGGGACCGTCCGCCGGGCTCCACCTTCCGCACGGAGGGATCCCCCGCGGAGCCCATGGTCGGAGTCGGCCCAGCCGAAAGGATGAGTCTGGTCACGTCGCCCAGTCCGCCTCGTGCACGAGGATCGCGACCTGGACGCGACTGCTCAACTGCAGTTTCGTGAAGACTTGGCCGATGTGTGCCTTCACTGTGGGCAGCCCCAGGAACAACTCCGCCGCGATGTCGTTGTTGGACATTCCGCGGCCGATGGCGCGGGAGATCTCGAGTTCCCTCGCCGACAGCACGGCCAGTCGGTCCCGGGCGCCGTCGCGGGAGTCGGTCTCGGCTCGGGTCCGCGCCATGAGTTGTTGCGTGATCGCCGCGGACAGGATCGGCTCGCCACTGGCGACCCGCCGGATCGCCTCGACGATCCGCTCCGGCTCGGTGTCCTTGAGCAGGTAGCCGGACGCACCGCGCTGCAGTGCCTCGAGGACGTGTTCCTCGGCACCGAAGGTGGTGAGCACGATCACCGGCGGATGCTCCGGCCGGGACGTGATGTGACCCGTGGCGGTGAGGCCGTCGACCCCGGCCATCACGATGTCCATCAGCACGACGTCGACGTCGCGCAGGGTCTCGTCACTCACCTCGGCGCCGTCGGCAAGCATCCCGACGACCTCCAGGTCGGCCGCTCCCCCGAGCATGACCCGGAGACTGGATCGCACCATCGCATCGTCGTCGACGACCAGCACCCGAATGGGGTCCGTCATGTGTTGTCCTCCCTGGACTCGCTCGAGTCCCTCGGCACCGCATCCGGCCAACTCACCTGCAACCTGAAGGCCCCCTCGGCAACGGAGGTCGACATCCTGCCGCCGTGCTCTCCGATCCGCTCCCGGAGCCCGGCCAGTCCCGAGCCGTTGCCGCCGGCAGGTCCCTGACCCCCGACGGTATTGATCATGTCGAGCCGGACCGCGCCCGCCGCCTCGATCCGGCCTCGCAGGGTCACCTGCCGATCGGCCCCGTGCTTGCGCGCGTTGCTCAGGCCCTCCTGCACACACCGGTAGAGGGAGTCCCGCACGCCCGGTTTCATCGTGTCAACCGGAACCGACCACGCCACATCGACCTCCTGTCCCGAGGCCCGTGCCTCGTCGACGAGATCCCAGAGGGCTCCTGGATCGTGTTGCCCCGGGACGGCTCGGCCGTCCGGACGACGCAGCACCGTCACCACCTGCCGCAACTCGCTGAGTCCGAGCCGCGCATTCGTTCGCAGGATCTCCACCATGTCATCGACATCCGGAGCCGGTGCTGACCCGCGGTACTGCAGCGCGCCCGCACTCATGGTGATCAGGCTCAGCCGGTGCGCAAGGGAATCGTGCAGGTCCCGGGCGATACCTTCCCGCACTGCTTGGCGGGCCTCGCGCACCTTGGACTCCTGCTCGAGTCGGAGTCGACGCATCCGCTCGGCCATCAACAGCACGAGATCTCGTCTGGTGCGAACGGCGATCCCCCACCCGACCACCAGCAGGCTGATCAACACCGTTCCCCCGACCGCGATCCAGTAGCTCGATCGCCCGATCGTGAAACCGAGGGAGAATTGCATCATGGCACTGGCCACGGCAAGCACCACCAACCCCATCACCGTCGGCAGGCGCCGATGCACGGCCACCGTGAAGAGGGCGATCATGCTTGCCCCCGAAACGGCCGGGATCACGACCGATGCCAGCACCAGCACCACGGTCACCAGGACCGGTTGGCGCCGCCGCAGGAACAAGGCGCCACAGGCCGCCACGGCCGCCATCACACTCACCGCGCGCGGCAACGGCCACTGCGGGTCCGGCACCAGCAGGGCCACGCTGGCCATGGCCGCCGCGAGCGCGACACTGGCCACGTCGACCGCCCAGTCGCGCGCCGTGCGGCGGGGGGTACCAGAAGTGCCGTCGACAGCCGCCTCCAACAGACCCGGGAGCATCCCGGGCCGGACCATCCACTCACTCCGAGGCGCAGTCATCCGCGCCGAGTCTACGGTGGATGCGTCGACCCGCAGTCCATTACGTGGCCGTACCATTCATGCCCGTTGCAGGTAGGTCAGGACGGCGAGGACTCGACGATCCCCGGCCCGATCGAGGGGCAACTTGGCGAAGATCCCGCCGACGTGCTTGCGTACGGCCGCCTCGGAGACCACCAGTTCGACGGCGATCTGCGGATTGGTCCGGCCCTCGGCCATCAGTGCCAGCACCTGTTCCTCCCGCTCGGTCAGTGCAGCGAGGACACCGCGGCGGCGCGAGTCGCCGACCAGCGCCCGTACCACGTCAGGATCCACCACGGTCCCGCCGGCCGCGATCGCCCGTACCGTGTCGAGGAAGTGACGTACGTGCCCGATGCGGTCCTTGAGGAGGTAGCCCAGACCCCCACGGCCCGCCTCGACACGACGGTCGAGGAGCTCGTGCAGGGAGCCGACGGTCGTGTACTGGGACAAGATCACCACCGGCAGGCCCGGGTACGCACCGCGCAGGTCCACCGCGGCCACCAGGCCCTCGTCGGTGTGGGTCGGTGGCATCCGTACGTCGGTGATCACCAGGTCGGGTCGGTAGGACTCCACGGCGGAGCGCAACGCGTCGACCGTGCCCACCGCTGCACACACACGATGGCCGTCGGACTCCAGCACCGTGACCAGGCCGGCACGCAGCAGGGGCGCGTCCTCGGCCAGCACCACGGACAAGCCGCCCCGGGCACCGTTCGGTTCGTTCAGATCGGGCATCGCATCCTCGTCTCGGTGGGCCCACCCACGGGGCTCGTGATCATCAGTTCTCCGTCGAGGGCCGCGACGCGGGCGGCCAACAGGGACAGGCCACGCCCGGCGTCGGGGTCGGCTCCACCGCGTCCGTCGTCGGTGATCACCAACCACCAACTGTCCTCGTCGCGGTCGGCGGCGAGGGAGACTCCGCCGGCCCCTGCGTGCTTGATCACGTTGGTCAAGGACTCGCTGATCACGAGGTAGGCGACCTGTTCGACCAACGCCGGCAGCCGTGGCGACGCCTCGGTCGAGCCGA
This sequence comes from Propionibacteriaceae bacterium, assembly GCA_052094425.1. Lineage (GTDB taxonomy): Bacteria > Actinomycetota > Actinomycetes > Propionibacteriales > Propionibacteriaceae > Microlunatus. Next base: position 23,295 of record JBQDIN010000053.1, on the reverse strand, counting down.
AGTGACAGGTCACGGACAGCGGGTACGCACCGACCAGGTCCATCACCGCCGGGACGAGTCCGTGTTCGGTGAGTGCGCGGGGCTGGATGCCCAGCAGGACAGCACGCAGTTCACCCAACGCGTCGTCGAGCTGGCGTTGGGCCTCGGCCGCCAGCCGGCCGGTCTCGTCTTCGCCGTGCCGGCTCTCGGCCAACCCCAGGGTCAGGGACAGGGCAACCAGGCGGTGCTGCACCCGGTCGTGCAGCTCGCTCTCGATCCGGCGCCGTTCCTGCTCCACTGCGTGCAAGAGGTCCGACCGAGTCGTCCCCAGCCGGGTGACCTCACGCTGCAGGGCGCCCGGATCGCTCAGCGCCGCGACCGACAGGTGCGCCACCGCGCCGGCAAAGCCGCCCACGAGGTAGGCCGAGATGACCCCCGCCGGGATCCCCAACAGGCAGGCGGCCCAAGCCTCGATCGGTGTGTCCACGACCCACGGCCCCACGTTGATGGGGTCACCCGGACTCACCAGGAGCGGCGCCCCCAACATCAGACTGGTGACCAGCAACAGGCCCGCGGTCAGCACCCCTGCGATGGGGCCGGTGATCAGCGCGGTGGCAGACAGGTACCCCACGTGCCGCACCGTGGGAAGGCGGTCTCCGGCTCGGGCGGCAAGCACGTCGTTGCGGACGCGGGCGCCGGCTTCCTCGTCCACCAACGCGAGGCGGGCTGCCTCGAGCTCGAGCAGCGGCGCCCACAACGCGGTGCGCACTCGGCGGGACACCCCCGACAGGAGGAGGGGAAGAGCAGCCACCGTGATGATCAGACCCAGCACCGCGCCGGACACGCACCAGGCCACCGCGCGCCACGGCCAGGCCGTCATCAGGTAGCGGGGACCGGAGACCAGCGCGGCCAGGACGGACCGTTCCACTCCGCGTGCCACTACCGGACTCCTTCGTGATCGACGCTGGGCCGGGGTCGCACCCGCACGGCGCGGCGGTGACCGCCGATCAGCACCACGAGCACGAACGGGAGAAGGCCGGCACAGAGCAGTACCGTCGTCAGGTTGGCCCCCACTGTGTCACCGAGGACGAGCATCATCCCCATCGACACGACCAGATTGCTGCCCGCGTGCAGCATCGCCCCCGGCCACACCGATCCTGTTTCCACCCACAGCCAGCCGATCAGGAACTCCAGCAGGATGCTCAGTGGAAGCCAGAGCACCATACCGGCGACGGCCCCGGAGACGTCGAGACCGCCGCCGAAGTAGCCGACCCAGGGCAACGGCCAGTGCCACACGCCCCAGATCACCCCGGTGAGGAAGGTGGTGGCAATGGGACGACCGGGGACCAGGCGGTCCCGCAGGTAGGCGGTCCAGCCGTACTCCTCGCCCCAGAAGATCGGCGCCACCACCACACAGATGACGGGACCGGCCACCAGGTAGAGCCACTCGGACCCCGCCAGGTCCAGGTCCGCGGGGCTCCACACCCCGAGCGCCGCGGCCAGGCACACGGAGAGGATGAGTGCGCCCCACGGGATGGTCACGGCCGCGAGGCAGTGCCGCCACGACGACCGCAGGTCGAGGCGGAGCCCGGACCGGGCAAAGCCCTGCTTGGTGACCCACCGGCGCACGATGCAGGCCGCGATGGCAGGAAGGAAGGCCGCCGTCAAGAGCTGGATCACGGGGTCGTCCAGGGAACCGCCCAGTGCGCTGACGCCGAACCAGGGCAGCCACGACCCGGCGAAGGCGATGAGCAGGAACCACCGGACCCCACGCCGTCGGACGTCCGGTGGCTCGGCACCCGCCAGTACCGCGGGGTGGGCTCGGTCCATTTCGTCAAGATCAAGAGAAGTCATCCAACCAGTTGACCGGCCGCACCCGGTCCCTCCACTCCCCCAGGGTCCCGATCACAGGTAGCGCACGCGCTACCCGACTGGGGCAACGACTCCTCGGAGTCCGTGCCCCGAACCGCGATGATCCACTCACCGTCCGAGCAGGAGCCTCACCCAGGCAGCGTGGATGGTCGTGGCGGCGCGGACGATCCAGGGTGCCGCGAACAGCATCGGGATCCCCGGGAGGGTGTGCACGGCCACGGCGCCGAGCCAGCTGGGGCCACCCCAGGCGTGCTCGGTGAAGGTGGTGTTCCACTGGACGAACGGATAGCTCAGGCTGTAGGCGGTCTGCAGCCACGGGTAGAAGCACAGGAAGAAGGTGATCAGGCTGAGCGGCAGGTTCGTCAGCATGAAGGCCGCGGTACGCCAGGTGCTCGCCATCCGGCACCGAGCCCACCACCGCCGGGCCGGGTTCCCGGTCACGGTCTCGACCGGCGGCGCCGGAATCGGTGTCCCGAGCATCCACCCCACCCGGGCTCGTTCGAAGCGGGCCAACTGCCGGCTGATCCAGAAGAACACCAGGGACAGCACCAGCCCGAGGCCGAACACGATGATCAACGGCACGCTGACGATCAACTCGGGGACGGTCAGCGCGAAGTAGATGGCCGCGAGGGGAAATGACACGACGCCGTAAGCGGTCCGGCGCCACGTCTCGGCCGTGAAGGGAGCGCGCAGAATCGTCCGCACCACACCGGGGGCGGCTCGATCGAGGGAGCGTTGGGGCGTCAGGGCTGTGGTCACCGGCCCCATGCCAGCACACCCACAACCCACGACGCCACCGATTTGAGTGTGATCGAATACTGGGGTGTCGATCCGAATCCTGATGGATGCGCAGACCCTGGCCATGTCCCGGTTTGCCATGTCGCCCACCGTCGAGGTGCTGGGCACCGTGACGGGCCATCGTCGCCATCCGCGCCCGCATGCCCGCCGCTGGTACCTTCGCGCGGTGGCCGGCCTCCCCGCCGAGACCATCGCGCTGCTGCACGCGCTGATCCCGACCGACCACCCCTACAGCCCGGACTTCCTGAATCCCATTCCGCTGGCCGAGCACGAGAACATCGAGTCGATGACCGATCGGATCGCCGCCACCCCACCGGACCTGGTCGACTACCACCTCGACGTCGCCCTGCGCGACCGCCCGGTCCGGGCCGAGGTGGTCGAACAGTTCGGTTCGAAGCACCGCTACCTCGCCTGGCGCCGACCGACCCCGCCCATCCTGGCCGCGCTGATCGAACGGGGCCCGGAACGGGTCGCCGCGGCCGCGGCGGCAGCGATGCTCGCCTTCTTCCGGGAGGCGATCGCGCCCGACTGGGCGGCCACCGCCGCGGTGCTCGACGCCGACATCGCCTTCCGTGGTCGCCAGATGGCGACCCGGGGCGCCCGTGGGCTGCTCGAGGGCCTCGGCCACTCGCTGGCCTGGACCGGCCAGGGGCTGGTGCTGCAACGCCCGTACGACGGCACTGTCGACTGGGCGGAGAACGGCCTGCGCTTCATTCCGTCCTCTGCACAGGTGCGCCCCGAGGTCCAGTTCTCGGCCGAGCGCCCCGACGATCCACTGATCATCTACACCGCGCGCGGGATCGCCAGTCTGGGGGCCGGCGACAACCGTCCACCGCCCGCGCTGGTGAACCTGTTGGGCGAGACTCGTGCCACGCTGTTCGGCCTGCTCTCCCGACCCACCTCCACCCAGGACCTGAGCCGGGCCAGCGGCTGGGCGACCGCCACGGTCTCCTACCACCTGCAGGCGCTCGAGGCCTCCGGTCTGGTCTCGCGGACCCGGGTCGGCCGTCAGGTCCTCTACCAGCGCGGGATCCTCGGGCAGGAACTCCTGGTGGAGGGCGAGACGCCGTCGGTCCACCGGTCTTGATCATGGCCTGAGTGCCGTTCGAGGAGCCGGCCACGGGGTCGCGAACCGCGGGCACAATCCTCTCGCCCATCCGTCCGGTCCGTGCGATAGTGCTCCCATGCGCACTCGTCGGAGACGACCACTGCCCGGTCGACCATGACGCTGGTCCGTCGTCGCGTCCCCTTCCTGATCTCCCGACTGTTCTTCGTCCTGGCTGTCCTGGTGCTGATCGACCTGATCTTCTCCGGCGCCGTCTGGTACGGCGTCGCGATGGAGGTCGTGTCCACCCTGACGCTGCCGGTCCGGGGTGCGTCCCTGGCCACCGCCGTCTTCCTGCTGATCCTCGGTGGAGCACTCGCCCGCCACAAGAAGATCGGCTTCACGATCACCCTGATCTACCTCGCCGGCCACGGGCTCAACTCATTGGTCTACACCGTCGTCCTCACGCTCCTGATCGTGTTCGACGAGCCCCTGACCAGCCATGATCATCTCATCCTGCTCGAGTCGACGATCAACCTGCTGGCCCTCGGCACCATCTTCGTGATCATGGTCCGCCACCGCCGCGAGTTCTCCGCCCGGCGGCCACCGGGGAGCTTCCGAAAGGCGTTGGTGGTGCTGATCGGGGGCCTCGCCCTCACCACCGCCTTCGGGATCTTTCTGGTGTGGTTGCACCCCGGAGAGTTGCGACCCCGCAGTCGTCTCGGGTGGCTGCTCCGTCGGATGCTCGGGGAGGACGTGGCCGGCCCCCTTCCCACCGACGGTCCGCCCACCTGGATCGGCAACACGATCGGGGTCCTGGTCGCCCTGACCCTGTTGGCCGCGCTCTATGCGCTGATGCGATCCCAGCGACGGGCCGCCGTGATGGCCGCCGAGGACGAACCGATGGTCCGGGCCCTGGTGGCGGAGTACTGCGAAGACTCCCTCGCCTACTTCAACACCCGCCGGGACAAGTCCGTCGTGTTCGCCGCGGACGGGCGGGCGGGCATCAGTTACCGGGTGGAACTCGGCGTCTGCCTCGCCAGCAGCGATCCGCTCGGTGAACCCGACCACTGGCCGGCTGCCATCGCGGCCTGGCAGGAGTTGGTGCGGACCTACGGGTGGACACCGGCGGTGATCGGAGCCAGCGAGGCCGGCGCCAAGGCCTACGCCCGGGCCGGCTTGCGGGTGCTCCAGCTGGGAGACGAGGCGATCCTCCACGCCAACGACTTCCACCTCGACGGGCGGGACATGCGTCCGGTCCGCCAGGCCGTGCACCGCCTGGAGAAGATGGGGTATCGGGTCCGGGTGCGTCGCCATGGCGACGTTGACCGGGAAGAGTGGGCCCAATTGATCACCTTGGTCGAGGCCTGGCGCGACACCGAGACCGAGCGCGGATTCTCGATGGCACTCGGCCGGTTGGGCGATCCGGCCGACGGCTCCTGTCTGCTGGTCGAGGCGCTGTTCCCGCCGGACCACCCCGGGGATCCGGTGGCCGGGGTGCTGTCCTACGTCCCGTGGGGAACCGACGGCCTCTCCCTGGACGTGATGCGACGCCATCCGGAGGCGGCCAACGGCGTGACCGAACTCATGGTCACCGGCCTGTTGTCTCGGGCCCGCGAACTCGGCATCCGGCGCGTCTCACTCAACTTCGCCGTCTTCCGATCGGCGTTCGAGGAGGGTGCCCGCATCGGTGCCGGCCCGATCCTGCGGCTCTGGCGTCGGCTCCTGCTCGTGGCCTCCCGCTGGTGGCAGATCGAGTCGTTGTTCCGGTCCAACGTGAAGTACCGACCCGACTGGTACCCCCGCTTCCTCTGTTTCGCCGAGACCCGCGACATCGCACTGGTCGGTGCCGCCTCGGGAGTGGCGGAGGGCTTCATCGACCTCCCGTCCTTCCTGCGGACCGGGGCTCGGGAGTCGGAACGCACCCCACGCAGCCTGCCGGAGAATGCCGCTCCCGTAGCGCTTCCAGCGCCCCGACCGCGGAAGCGACGGACGCCGTCCGAGCCGGAGCAGCACCGGATCCGTCGCGAGCGCCGCGAGCAATTGCTGACTGACGGCGTGGACCCGTACCCGCCCTCCTTCTGCCCCACCCACACCCATCAGCAGGTCCATCTCGGTGAGCACGTCCGGGTGGCGGGGCGGTTGCTCGCCATCCGGGACCACGGCGGGGTGATCTTCGTGCGGACGAGGGACTGGTCCGGCGACGCCCAGCTGATGCTGACCCGATCGACCACCGGGCAGGCTGCCATGGACCGGTTCCGATCCGTGGTCGACCTCGGTGATCATGTCGGCGCCGAAGGTGCAGCGGTGCTGTCGGCGAAGGGGGAACTTTCGGTCGAGGTGACGGACTGGCTCCTGACGGCGAAGTCGATCAGGCCGTTGCCGGACAAGGTCCGCGGCCTGGCCGACCCCGAGTCACGGGTCCGGCAGCGCTATCTCGACCTGGCCGTCAACACCGACGCCCGCCGGCAGTTGGTGACCCGATCGGCCGCCATCCGCGCGGTGCGGCAGACCTTGGACGCGGACGGCTATCTCGAAGTGGAGACACCGATTCTGCAGACCGTCCACGGAGGCGCCAACGCCAGACCGTTCCGTACCCACATCAACGCCTACGACCTGCCGCTCTACCTGCGGATCGCGCCGGAGCTGTTCCTCAAGCGGCTGATGGTCGGCGGCGTCGACCGGGTCTTCGAGATCGGACGCAACTTCCGCAACGAAGGCGCTGATGCCACGCACAACCCCGAGTTCACGATGCTGGAGGCCTACCGGGCCTACGGCGACTACTCGACCATGCGGACGACGGCCCGGGACCTGATCATCGCCGCGGCCCGCGCGGCCACGGGTGGACTCGTCCTCGAGGGGTCGGACCATGAGGGAGTCCGGCACCGGGTCGACCTGTCCGAGCCCTGGCCGGTGATCACCGTCCACGACGCGATCTCCGCCGCCGTTGGGGAGCAGATCGACGCCGACACCGAGCGGGCTGTCCTGACGGGCCTCTGTGACCGGTTGGAGATCCACCACGACCCACGCTGGACTCGCGGTGCGGTGCTGCTGGAACTCTACGAACACCTGGTCGAGGACCAGACAGTGCGGCCCACGTTCTACACCGACTTCCCGGCTGAGGTGTCGCCGCTGACGCGAGCACACCGCGACGACCCGCGGCTGGCCGAACGCTGGGACCTGGTGGCCTTCGGCGCCGAGATCGGGACGGCCTACTCCGAACTGGTGGATCCGGTGGAGCAGCGCCGCCGCCTCACCGAACAGTCCCTGCAAGCCGCCGGCGGCGACCCGGAGGCGATGGAGCTGGACGAGGACTTCCTGACCGCCCTCGAGTACGCGATGCCCCCGTCCGGCGGGCTGGGGATCGGGTTGGACCGGCTGGTGATGATGCTGACCAACACCTCGATCCGCGAGACCATCACCTTCCCCCTCGTGCGCCCCCGGGGCCGGGGATGAGCAGGCCCGGGCCCCGCTGGTGGCTGCTGCCCGCGATCGGGATCCTGTTGAGCTACAACACCTGGGCCCTGTGGGCTCCGCTGAACGGGCAGGCACAGATCCTCGACGGCTACCTGTCCGAGTTGTCCGCTGCGGACCAGCCCCACAACCTGATCTTCCGGGGCGGGGACCTGATCACCGGGGTGCTCGCCGGTCTGCTCGGAGCCGGGGCGCTCCGCCACTGGTCCGCGCGCGCCGGGCGCCGTCGCCGCTGGTGGCTGCTGGCGGCGGCCGGAATGGTGGTGTTCGCGGTCGGCACTGCAGTGGATGCCGTGTTGGCGATGGACTGCTCGCCGGCCCTTGACCAGCAGTGTCGACTGGCCGAGGAGGCGGGAACCCTCTCCACCGCCCACACCCTGCACACCGGGTCCAGCATGCTCGCCCAGGCCGGGATCACCGTCTCCCTGGTGGCCGGCGCCGTCGCCTCACCGCTCCGCCTCGTCCACGTACTCGCCGTGGTCGAGGTGCTGTCGCTGACCGTCATGATGATCATGCTGGCCGTCGGCGCTCCCGGGCTCGGATACCCCCAGATGATCATGGTCGGGACGGCTGCCGGGTGGTGCCTGCTGGTCGGGTTCGGCCTGGCGGGCGTGCTCGGACTGGGCGGTCACGATGTCGAGCGTTGACCGGGTGGCCGAACTCGGTGGTCGGGAGGTGCACTGGACGATCCGGCCGGCCGGGTCCGGCCTCGGGGACCAGCCGGCGGTGCTGCTCCTGGGCGGGTGCGGGGTCGCGGCACCGGTCTGGGACGACGTCGCCGACCTGTTGTCGGATCGCGCCGTGGTCCGACTGGACCGACCGGGCCTCGGTGGCAGTCGGTGGCCGGGTGAGCTACCCACGCTGGCAGCCGAGGTGGGCACCCTGGTCGCGCTGATCGACAGCCTGGGCGCAGCCCCCGTGGTCGTGGCCCACTCGATGGCCGGGCTGCATGCGGAGGCGCTCGCCCGGTTGCACCCGGATCGCGTGAGCGGGCTCGTCCTCGTCGACGCGAGTGTGGAGTGGGCCACGGCACCAGCGCGTTTCCCGGACCGGTTGGTCGCCCTGGCCGGAGGGGCCGGCGCCCGGATCGCCCGTACCTTCCTCCGGGCCGACCCGCTGCTCCCGGCGGTGTCGGCCACGGCGCGGCTGATGGTCAACCTGCAGAGTGCGCGGGGCCTCCTCGCGCCACTCCCGCCGCCTACCCGGAACGCCTACCGCGACCGCGATGCCGCCGCCATGGTGATCGCCGAACTGGCCGCCTACCGCGGCCAGGTCCGCGCCCTCGATTCCCTGCGGGGCCAGACCGATTGGCCTCCACTGCCGGTGACGGTGCTCACGGCCACGGGCGACGGTGATTCTGCCTGGCCGGGCCACCAGCGACGACTGGCTGAACTGCTGGCCGGACGACTGGTCCTGGTCGACGACAGTCGGCACCTGATCATGATCGATCGCCCGGACCTGGTGTCCCGAGCGGTCCGGCCCACCACCCCGTCCTGAGCAGTCCGGCGGCTTCGGGGTGCCCGTGCGGCCGTGGAGCAGCGAACTTGCCTGCCACTACTCAGTGATGCACACTAGTGGTAGTCACTGATACTGAGTAGCGAAGGAGTGGTCCGTGAACAAGCAATTGACCGAACTGCTCAAGGGCACCCTGGAGGGCATCGTCCTCGCGATCCTGTCCGATCGACCCGCGTACGGGTACGAGATCACGGGCTGGCTGCGGGAGAAGGGCTTCACCGACCTGGCTGAGGGCACCGTGTACGCGGTGCTCGTCCGGATCGAGAAGCGTGGCCTCGTCGACGTGGCGAAGACCCCCTCCGAGAAGGGGCCGCCGCGCAAGGTGTTCACCCTCAACGCTCGCGGACGCGAGCACCTCGAAGAGTTCTGGAGGACGTGGAGCTTTCTCGCAGAACGACTGGAACAGCTCCACCAAGGAGGCAGATGATGTCGAGTTTCATCGAGAAGATCGTCGGGGACCTCGGCGACAAGCGCAGGTGGCGAGAGCACAAGGCCCGCGTCAAGGCCCTCCCCGGGCCCTACCGTACGACCGTCGAGGCGTTGGAGCGGTACCTGATGTACTTCGGGGCGATCTCGAAGGGCGATGTCCTGATGTCGATGCTGGAGGACCTCGCGGACCTGTTCGAAGGCGCCGCGGCCGACGGGACTTCCATCCGCACGATCGTCGGAGATGATCCGGTGGAGTTCGCCGAGGCCTTCCTGCAGAACTACGCCGACGGTCAGTGGATCAACAAGGAGCGGCAACGACTCACCGGCGCGATCGACCGTGCCGCAGCGGACCGGCCCGACGGACCGGGCCAAGCATGACCACCGCGGTCGGACCCGCGATCCGGGTGCGGGGTCTGGCGAAGTCGTACCAACACAAGTCCGGGTGCTGCGCGACGTCGACTTCGATGTGCCCCGAGGCACCATCCTCGCCCTGCTCGGCTCGAACGGGGCCGGCAAGACCACTGTGGTGAAGACCTTGTCCACGCTGCTGGGAATCGACGAGGGAACAGCCACGGTGAACGGCTTCGACGTCGCCACGCAGGCTCGCGAGGTACGGGAGTCGATCAGCCTCACCGGCCAGTTCGCCGCCGTCGATGAGGTGCTCAGCGGACGGGAGAACCTGGTCCTGGTCGCCCGGCTCCGACACCTCGAGGACCCCGGCCCGATCGCGGACGCCCTGCTCGCGCGCTTCGCACTCACCGAAGCAGGCCGACGGAGGGTGTCGACCTACTCGGGTGGGATGCGTCGCCGCCTCGACATCGCGATGAGCCTGATCGGGGATCCGCCGGTGATCTTCCTCGACGAGCCGACCACCGGCCTCGATCCGCAGGCCCGCAAGGAAGTGTGGAAGTCGATCAAGGAACTCGCCGACCACGGGACGACGGTGTTGCTCACCACGCAGTACCTGGACGAGGCGGAGCACCTCGCCGACCGGATCGCGATCCTGCACGAGGGTCGAATCATCGTGAACGGCACCCTCGCCGAGCTGAAGCAACTCCTCCCGCCCGCGAAGGTGGAGTACGTCGAGAAGCAGCCGAGTCTCGAGGACGTGTTCCTCGCCGTCGTCGGCGACCGCGAGGCCCGGGCCGGCGACCACGATGACCAGGGCGGAACCAGCACGCACAGCAGCAACGATGCAGACGAGTAGGGAACGACCATGACCACCATGCACTACCTCGGCGACACCGCCGTCCTGACGGGACGATCGCTGCGTCACATCGCTCGCAGCCCGGACACCATCATCACGACCGCGGTGATGCCGATCGCCCTGATGCTGATGTTCGTCTTCGTGTTCGGTGGCGCGATCAACACCGGGACCGAATCCTATGTGGACTACCTGTTGCCCGGGATCTTGCTGATCACCGTCGCCTCGGGGATCGCCTACACGGCCTACCGACTCTTCCTGGACCTCCAGAGTGGGATCTTCGAGCGCTTCCAGTCCATGCCGATCGCCCGATCGAGCGCCCTCTGGGCGCACGTGTTGACCTCGTTGGTCGCCAACCTGGTCTCTCTGGTGATCGTCGTGGGCGTCGCTCTCCTGATCGGATTCCGTTCCGGGGCGGGAGTGCTGGCCTGGTTCGCGGTCGCCGGCATCCTGGCCCTCTTCACCGTGACACTGACCTGGATCGCCGTGATCGCCGGCCTCCTCGCGAAGTCCGTGGACGGCGCGAGCGCCTTCTCCTATCCGTTGATCTTCCTACCGTTCCTCAGCTCGGCCTTCGTCCCGACCGACACCATGCCCGGCCCGGTACGCGCCTTCGCCGAACACCAGCCGGTGACCTCGATCGTCAACACACTCCGCGCCCTGTTCACCGAACAGCCGGTCGGCACCGACATCTGGATCGCCCTGGCCTGGTGCGTCGGCATCGTCCTGGTCGCGTACGCCATCGCCACGGCTGCGTACCGCCGCAAGGTCACGTAGGGTCGCCCGTCACGCCTTCCTGTTGCGCCGGGCCAGGAAGGCGTCCATCCGCTCGAACTTCTGCTCGGACTCGAAGAGCAGGGCCTGGGCGATGGTGTCCACCTCCGGGTGGGCCTCGCGCGGCATCCGGAGGACGGCCTTCGTCACCCGGATCGCGAACGGGTCGGACTCGCTGATGCGGTCCGCCCACGTGTGGGCGCGAGCCAGCAACTCCTCCGGGGCGACGAGGTCATTGACCAGGCGTACCTCCCGGCACTCCTGCCCGTTGAGTACCCGTCCGGCGAGCAGCACCTCCTTGGCCAACGGCTCGCCGACCAGCTCGGCGAGGCGCCACGTGCCTCCGGCCGCGGCCATGATCCCCAGTCCGGGCTCCGGGTTCCCGAGCTTGACCCGGGGGGTCCCGATCCGGAAGTCCGCCGCATAGGCGAGCTCGGCACCGCCGCCGAGAACGTAGCCGTCGAGGGCCGCGATCACGGGCAGCGGCAGGTGGGCCACGCGCCGGAAAACCAGGGCGTTGATCCCGAGCAGACCGGACTCGCGGCGCCGGTCCCGCAGTTCTGAGATGTCGGCTCCCGAGGCGAAGACGGCCTTCCCGTCCGCTGCCTCCTCCTCGGCGAGGCCGGTGAGGATCAAGATCTTCGGGTTCTGCTCCAGGTAGGCGCAGATCTCGTGGAGCTCGTCGACCATCTGCTGGTCGATGGCGTTGCGGACCTCCGGTCGGGACAGCGCCACGACCACCCGATCGTGCTGCTCGTCGATCCGAACCGTGGTGAAATCGGCCGTGTGCATATCCGTCTCCTCAGATGCTCTCGATCAGTGCGGCGGTGCCCTGGCCGACGCCGACGCACATGGTGGCGAGCCCGAGGGCCCCGGATTCGACCCGCTCCCGGTTCATGCGGTGCACGAGGCTGACGACGAGCCGCGCCCCGGAGGAACCCAGAGGGTGTCCCAGTGCGATGGCACCACCATCGGGATTGACGCGTTCGGAGCCCAGCCCCAGTTCACGCAGGCAGGCCAGTGACTGGGACGCGAATGCTTCGTTCAGTTCGACGTGTGCCACCGCGTCCAGCGAGACCCGCTCCTTCGCCAGCAACTTGCGGGTGGCAGGCACCGGCCCCATCCCCATCAACTCGGGCTCGAGTCCGATCGACGAACTGTCGCGGAAGCGCGCCAAGGGGGTCAACCCCTGCTGCCTGACCGCATCGCCGGAGGCGACCAGGAGTGCGGAAGCCCCATCGTTGAGCGATGAGGAGTTCCCCGCGGTGACCACCGAGCCGCCACGCACCACCGGACGCAGTGCGGCGAGGGCCGCCAGCGAACTGTCCGCCCGCGGACCCTCGTCCTCGGTGACGATGCTGGTGGCCCCCTTGCGGCCGGCGACCTCGACCGGCACGATCTCCTCGGCGAAGAAGCCGGACGACTGGGCGTGCAGGGCGCGCTGGTGGGAACGCAGGGCGAATGCATCGCAGTCCTCCCTGGAGATTCCGTGCACCCGGGCGACCTCCTCTGCGGTCTCCGGCATCGCGAACGTCATCTTGCCCGCACGCGACAGGTCACCCTCACTGAACCGCGGATTGGTGAACCTCCACCCGATCGATGTGTCGACGACCTCACCGGGGCGTGCCCAGGGCCGAGCGGGCTTCTCCATCACCCAGGGGGCTCGTGTCATGGACTCGACCCCGCCGGCAACGACCACCTCCGCAGCGCCGGCACGGATCATCCAGGACGCCTGGGCGAGGGCCGACATTCCCGAGGCGCAGAGGCGATTGACGGTGATGCCGGGAACGGTGATCGGCAACCCGGCGAGCAACACGGCCATCCGTGCCACGTTGCGGTTCTCCTCCCCCGCACCGTTGGCGTTGCCGAGGATCACCTCGTCAATGGAATCCGGCTGCACACCGGCGCGCTCCACCGCAGTGCGTACGACCAGCGCCGCAAGATCATCGGGACGTGTCCCGGACAACGCTCCGCCGTATCGACCGACGGGTGTGCGCACGGCGGCGCAGATGAAGACGTCCCTCATTCCTGCTCCTCTGACTGGGTGTCGACGGCGAGGATGACCTTCCCCACCCGTCCGGGATCGGAGACCTCGTCCTGGGCGGCAGCGGCCTCGTCGAGTCCGAACCGGGCCGTGACGTTCGGGAGCGCCTCGGGTCGCTGGCGCAGGAGATCGACGACAGCGGTGAGATCCTCGAGGTTCCCGATCCAGGTGCCGACGATGGTCAGTTGGCGCCCGAAGATGCGACGCAGGTCCACCTGGGCGACATGCCCGGAGGTGACGCCACAGAAGGCCAAGTGCCCGCCGGCGGCGAGCATGCCGAGGCTCTGGGCGAAGGTCTGCGCCCCGACGTGGTCCAAGACGATGTCCACTCCCCGCTTCCCCGTGTGCCCCCGGACCTCCCGCACCACGGAGTCACCGCGTACGACGACAGGGCCCTCGAACCCGGTGGATCGAAGCCAGTCCGCCTTGCCCGGGTCCCCGACGATGGCGATCGGCCGCGCGTCCAGGGCCGCTGCGAGCCGGAGGGCGGCGTTGCCCAGGCCCCCGGCAGCACCCCAGACTGCGACGGTCTGTCCGGCCCGGAGCCTTCCCTTCGTGACCAGTGCATTCCACGCCGTGATGTAGGCGACCGGGACAGCCGCCCAAGCAAGTCCCTCCCCCGGCACCGACACCAGGGAATCGGCCGACGTGACGGCGTACTCGGCGTACCCGCCGTCCACGTGGTACCCGAGGATCTCGAACCGGTGGCACGCGCTCTCGTTGCCCGCCAGGCAGTGCTCGCACTGCCCGCAGGAGCGTCCGGGGTAGATCAGCACCCGGTTCCCGATCAGTGCCGCGTCCACGTCGGCGCCGACTGCGTCCACGACCCCCAGTACGTCGGTGCCCGGAATCCGAGGGAGCGACAACGCGTCCCCCGTGTCGCCTTGCCGGAGCCAGAGGTCGAGGTGGTTCAAGCCACACGCGAGGACCCGCACCAGGACCTCCGAAGGCCCCGGCGACGGTGTCTGCGCCTCACCGATGGCGACCGGAGCACTGTGCTCCTGCTGGATGGCCGCCCTCATCGCGCCACCCCCGGACGACGGTCCTCGAAGCGCCGGAGCTTGGCCCGATGACCATGACCTGTGAGCTCGCGCAGAGAGTCTCGCTCGACGATCTCGACCCGGATCACCACTCCGATCTTCTGTTTGAGCAGAGCCACGATCTGATCATGGAGTCGGGGCGCCTCGACCGAGCCGTCGGTGCGCTCGACGAGTACGGTCATCTCATCACGCGGGCGACGCCCCTCGGCCTCGCTGCGTTCGACGTAGCAGAAGAACTCGTTGGTGATGCCGTCATGGCCGGCAATGATCTGGCCGACCGCCTCGGGCCACACGTTCACGCCACGCAGCTTCACCATGGTGTCGCTGCGGCCCTGGAAGTAGTCGAGTTTCTGGTGCCAGGAACCACAGGCGCACTGGCCGATCTCCATCGATGCGGAGATGTCCTGGATGTTGTAACGAATCTGCGAGGTGCCCGTCTTGTACAACGCGGTCACGACGAGATTTCCGACGTGGCCCGGCGGGAGCACCTCGCCGGTCTCGAAGTCGACGACCTCCACGGCAAAGGCGTCCTCGAAGATGTGCAGGCCGTTCTGCTGCTCGCACTCCGCTGCGACGTATTGCACCTCATGGAAGGCGTAGGAGTCGAACGTCGGGACACCCCACACCTTGGAGACCTCGGTGGTGTCCCCGAAGGAGAGCAGGGTCTTGAGTTGGAAGTCGGTCTTCGGGTCCAGGCCCATTCTCGTGGCGGTGTCCGCGATGTGCAGCAGGTAGTCCGATGTCGCGGTGATGGAGGCCGCTCCGTAGAGCTGCGCCAGTTCGACCTGCTTCTCAGTCGGCGTGACGTTTCCGGTCCCCGTGGTGATCGGGGTGGCCCCCAGCCAGTGCCAGAGCCCGTGGTCCATGATCCACGCGGCGTTGTGGGTGGAGTAGGCCCACGCGTTGAGCACCGCGTCACCCGGACGAACGCCGGCCATCATGAAGGTGCGCGCGGACAGGATCGCCCCGACTTCACGGTCCCACTGGGAGTAGATCGTGGGTCGCGGCGTGCCCGTCGTTCCACCGGACGTGTAGATCCGCAGCGGGGTGTGCCGCCCATCGGCGAACGACAGTGACTGGTAGTCCCCGAACGGAGGATCGCGCTCGATGCTGTCCCGGATGTCGTCGATGGTGTATTGCGGCAGTGAAGCCAGGTCGGAGGATTCCGTGATGTCGCCGGGCCCCACCCCGGCCTTGCCCCACAGCAGTTGGTAGAACGGCGTTTCATGGGCCCTCGCGACCGCTCGTCGGAGTCGCTGCGCCTGCTGGGACTCGATCTGGTCTCGCGACCAGAGTCGAGCACCGTCCATGAACTCGAACGGCGGCTGGTACTCAGCTACCAGCGCACCCCAGTCCATCGACTCGTAGTAGTACGGGGGACGGGTCACAGGCCTCATCAGTCAGTCCTTTCCAAGTGTGACTCGAGCATTCAGCCCAACGGGAGGAAGTTCAAGGCCAGGATCCAGATGACACCCACCGCAACCAGCATCGGCAGGCAGTACCCCATGAAGTCCCGGACCTTGAGGGTGGTCCCGAGGGACAGGATCGGGAAGTAGAGGAGCGCCCAGAACGGCTGGATCAGATTCGTCCAGATGTCGCCGTACATGATGGCCATGGTGGTGTGGGCCGGGCTCACGCCCATCTCGACCCCCGCCGGGATGAGGAACGGCGCGGTCGCCACGACCTGCGAACCGGCGGACGGGACGAAGAGGTTCAGCAGCCCGGTCAACAGGAACGTCACGGTGACGTAGAGGCCGTCCGGGGTGATCTGCACCAGGCCATCGGTCACCACCCCCGCAAGTCCCGTGGCGGCGAAGATTCCGGCGATCCCGCCGTACAGCGGGAACTGCAGCATGATCGACCCGGTCGTGACCAGGTTCCTGGCGAACGACGCGGCGTAGGCGATGGCGTTCTTCTGCACCAGCATGCCCATCACGAGGGCGATCAGCGCCACGGTGTTCAGGTTCATGCCGAACAGGCCCGAGGTGATCAATTGCTGGACCAGGACCGCGAGCAGCACCACGGCGGCGATCAGTAGGGGAAGACGGCTCTTGTTGATCCGCTCCGCGAACGAGTTCGCCATCCCGGGCAGTTCCGGTCCCTGGGTGGTGTCCGAGTCGTCGCCGGCGTCATTGCTCCCGGGGCGGACCATGTCAGCGAAGGACACGACCTGCTTCTTGTTCCTCGCCACGACCCAGAAGACGACCGTGGTCGTCACCACGATCACGGCACAGGAGATCAGGTTCATCGGGCTGAAGGTCGTGGTGGAGAGGGGAATCAGACCCCCCATGAGTTCAGTCAACGGCCCCTCGGTGGCGACGAACAGCGGGATGGTGCCCGAGATTCCCGTCAGCGAGATGACGAACGACGCGTAGGCGATGGCGGAGATCAACCGGAAGTCGACCCCCTTCATCTCCTTGGCCAGGGAACGGGCGAAGATCGCCGTCACCACCGGGCCGATGTACCACCCGATGAACGAGGTGAGCGCGCCGACGATACCGGTCGCGATGTAGGCGACCTGCGGGGACTTCACGATCCGGGCGCTGGCGCGGATGACACGCTGCACCGCCGGGGTGTCCACGAGTACGAGTGCTGCCGCGTAGGTGAAAGCCAGCTGGAAGGCGAACTCGAAGAGCGTCGGGAATCCCTCGTACCAGGCAGTACCCACTCCGCCCAGACCAGCGTCGGTGAAGATCAGCGCCAGCACCATGGCGATCAGGGTGAGGATCAGCGCGAAGATCAGCGAGTCCGGGAAGTACCGGGAGTAGAAGAAGGCGACTCTCTCGGAGAGGGAGAGCCGCTGAGGTGCATCGGTCACTGTCGACATGGGAACCTCGTTGTCCAATCTGGTGGGTGGGGTACGGCACTCGGGTCTGCGCTACAAGTTAGGGCCCCTGCGCACCCGGCGACAGGACCAGGAGCGGAAGGCCTTTCCGCCTGCCGGATGGAGTGCGTTCCACCGCTAGGATGCTCCAGTGACTGAAGCGCCGAAACCGATTGAAGCCCTGGCCCGGGGGCTACGAATCCTGGAGGTTCTGTCCCGAACGACCGGTGCACTGGGGAACGGACAGCTCGCGCGCGCCACCGGCCTCCCGCCCTCGACCGTCTCGCGGTTGACCGACAGCTTGGTCCAGCTCGGTTACCTGTTGGTCGAAGCCGAATCGGGCGCGTACCGGCTCACCCCCAAGAACCTGCGACTCGGGTATCCGATCCTGGCGAACCTCCCGCTGGGAGGGAGAGCTGACCGGGCCCTGCATGAACTGCATGCGGCCACGAAGATGACTGCGGCGATCGCCATCCGGGACGACCTGCACATGGCCTTCGTGTCCGTGGCGCGGTTTCGACGACCGGGCGCCGTTCCGCTGGCGGTCGGGGGCCGGCTCCCCCTTGCGCTGTCCGCTGTCGGGATCGCCTACCTGAACGACATGCCGGAACCGGAGCGGGGTCGCCTCATCACGCGGGCGCGCCGAGATCTGGAACGCCGCTGCCCGCCGGTCTCGGTGTTCGACCAACTCCTGGCCCGGCCCGCGGACGAGGCCGTGGTCAGCCTCGGGAACTGGAATGACGCCTTCGGCGGAATCGCGCGGACGTTCCTCGCCGCGGGCGAGTTGTATGTCATGACCCTGGTGGCCCGCACGGAAGAACTGCAGGTCCCCGGGACCACGGAGTCCGCCACGGAAGCGCTGGACCAGGCCATCGTCGCCGTGACGGACTGATGCGGGAGATCAGGTCAGGGAGCCTCGGGTGTCTCTGACTCCGACGGACGGAAGTTCGGTCGACGCTTCTCGATGATGCTCTTGCGCCCCTCTCGGACATCGGGTCCGTTGAAGCCGAGGAACTCCAGGGCGAGGGAGGAATCGAAGGTGGGCCCCGCCATCCGCAGCCAGTTGTTGAGTGAGTACTTGGTCCAGCGAAGGGCGGTGCGGGACCCGGACTGGAGCCGTCGGGCGACGGCCAGTGCCCGTTCCTGTACCTCGTCGTGATCAACCGCAACGGCGACGAGCCCCATCCGCTCCGCTTCCTCGCCGCTCAACTTCTCGCAGGTCAGCAGGTGGTACTTGGCTTTCGCCATCCCGATGAGCAGCGGCCAGACGATCGCCGCGTGGTCGCCGGCCACCACGCCCAGTCGGGTGTGCCCGTCGATGATTCGCGCGTCCTTGGCAACGATCGAGACGTCGGCGAGCAGGCCGGCGGCGAGACCCGCACCGACGGCAGGGCCCTGCATGGCCGACACGATCAACTTCTCGCAGTTGATCACGTTGTAGACGAGGTCACGGGCCTCCTTCCAGACCCGAACCTGCACATCGAAGTCCTCGGACATCTCCTTGACGAGATCGAGGTCGCCCCCGGCGGAGAAGACTCCGTCGGAGCCCGTGAGGATCACCACGTCGACATCGTCGTCACCGTCGACATCACGCCAGATGCTGGCCAGCTCAGTGTGCATCCCGGCGTGGGCGGCATTCAGCCGGCCGGGTGAGTGCATCGTGACCTTGAGGATCCCTGGTTCGACCATGCCGATCAGGAGGTGTTCGTAGGCGTCGTATCGCGACATGCGCAGTCCTTTCAGAGGGGTTCCATTATGCGGTGGCCAGCGGCCGGAGCACCCGCGCCCGGGCCGGGGTGTGGTCGTCCACGAGTACGGACAGCCCCGTTCGAGCTCGGCGTACCAGCCATGGCGACGGCACATACCGGTGGTCGCCGGTCGCCTCACGCTGTCCGTTGAGGATGTCCACAATGGTGGACGGTCCGCACAGGTCGGCCCACTGGAGGGGTCCGTGGGGATACCTGAGGCCGAGCTTCACAGCGGTGTCGATGTCGCGGGGTGCGGCAACTCCCCGCTGGGCGATCTTGCAGCCGAGATTCACCACCGCAGCGACCAGGCGTTGCGCAATGAACCCGGGAGAGTCATTGACGACCTCGACCGTGAAGGTCGCCCGGAGCTGGTCAGCGAGTTCGCTCACGTGATCATCGCGGACACCGGGAGGAACCATCAGCGTCAGCGTGTTCGAGCTGGGGAACATCGCGTCCACCCCGACCGTGCGGGAGGGATCCAATCCTGCTCGCGTACAGTGCGTCGCGACGTCCAGTCCGAGTGGGGAGACGATGGTGAGATCGGCGTCGGGGCTGGCACCGACCGCGATCCCGGCGACGATGAGTTTCTCCGCCAGCGCATCGTCGTCCACGGCCACCAGCACCGTCGATCCCGGCCCTCGGTGGGGCGTCGGGACTTCCTCGCTCGCGCCGCCACAGTCTGCTGCGTCGGGCGCCTGCTCGGCGTAACGATAGAAGCCGCCCTGCGTCTTGCGTCCCAACAGGCCCACTTCGTGCAGGTAGCGGTGGTACCAGGTGGAACGCAGCTGGGGATCCGCAAAGTTCGCTTCGAAGATGTTGGTCGTCACCGGGAGGTTGACGTCCATCCCGGTGAGGTCCATCAACTCGAAGGGTCCGAGCGGGAATCCGAGGACTGATCGGGCGATGCGGTCGACCTGGTCGACGGTGGCGACGTTCTCGTCCACGATGGCCAGGGCTTCAGTCACGTAGGCACGCCCGGCCAGATTGACCAGGAATCCGGGGGAATCCATCACCTGGATCGCCGTCTTGCCGATGGATTCGACGAAGGACGTCGCGATGTCCACCTGGGCGCGGGGGCTCTCGGGTCGTACGACGACCTCCACCAACTTCATCGCCGGTACGGGGTTGAAGAAGTGCAGCCCGACCAACCGTTCCCGGTTCTTCATCCCGTTGGCGATCGAGCCGATCACCAAGGAGGAGGTGTTGGAAGCCAGCACGGTCTCCGGGGAGACCAATCCCTCGATCTCGACGAAGACCTGCTGCTTGATCTCGAGGTCCTCCACGATCGCCTCGATCACCAGGTCGGCATCTGCAATGTCGGCCATCGACGCGGCGGTGTGGAGTCGGGCCAACGCCAGCTCTGCTGCTGCGGAGCTCAACTTCCCCCGGGCCACGGTGGACCCGAGCCCGGCGGCAACGCCGTCTCGCGCGCCGGCGAGCGCGGCCGTATTCGCATCATGCAGGACCACATCGTGCCCACCGGCCGTGCTGACCTGGGCGATCCCTCGGCCCATGGCCCCAGCGCCGATCACGGCGATCCTCATCTACAGCTCCCTCGTCGACCGGGACGACCTGTTGGGCGTCCGTCCTCACCGTAGGGGTGGAACGCGGGTTGTGGCCGCCGGACGGGCGGAAGGTCATTCCGACGTACGGAACATCCGGGCCAGCGGCCATTCGCAACTGGTCACTGCGCCCCTTGGTCATCGCTGCGTGTCTGCGCCCGGCCCATGATCAGAGTCCACTGGGTGGTCGCGCCGCCTCGTCGGCAGTACGGAAGCGATTCGGGTCCAGCGTGAACCGGAAGATGGTGCCGATGCAGGTCAGCCCCGCTGCCTCGATTGTCGGCCGGGACACCCAATTGCTCCACCCGCAGCCGGCGACGGGGGTCTTCCCCTGCGCCAGGACCTCGGTGGCTGCGAGGGCGAGGATGGATCGACCGATACCCATCCGCCGCGATTCCGGGTTGGTGAACATGCCGATGTCCACTCGCTGCCTGTTCAGGATGTGGGGAACCAGGATCGCGATGCCGACCTCGGTTCCACCCAGGCGCGCGACTTGGGTCCGACCGGAGTTGACCAGGTCGGCGAAGTCCTGCTGGAATTCAGTGCCGTCGAGATAGGGCAGATCCGCCGCGGACGCCGGGGTCAGACTGAGCCCCGGGACCGCTCGACAGAGGTCCTCGGCCCGGAGGAGTTCGAACTGGTAGGCCTGATTGTCGATGGTGTGCGCGAAGTTTCCGAACAGGTCGACGTGGTGGCGATCCCACGAGGCCGCCCAAGCCTTGGTTGCGCCGGATTCCGCCAGGAGAACCTCGAGAACCTGCCGATCGAACTTCTTGACCGCCGGGTCGAGCGTGCAGAGGGAAAGGCTGTCGTCGTCGACCGCCGCGACGCCGACGGGCTCACCGTCGACCTCGATCGCCAGATGGCGGGCACCGAGTTGCTGGGATGGCAGGAAGAAGTCACCACTGAAGGGCTGCTTTCGGTGGTGACCCTCGATCGCTGTTCGAGCGGTGGCCGCATCCACCTCCAGCAGTCGGATGTCCACATCAAACCTGATCACCCGCCCAGCCTGCCGCACCAGCGGGTCTCCCGTCGCGCAGTTTTCTCGCCGGATGCCTCGTGGACGGTGAGGCCTCCCCGTTCGCCTGCTGTAACTGCCGTGCAAGTCGCGCTTGTCAACGTGGAACCATGACGACCTACGACCAGTACTGGACGCAGGGCCTCCACCGGGCCCTTCAGCAGCGGCCTGATGCCCCGGCCACGATCTACGGCGACCGGACACGCACGTTCCGGGAGCAGGGGGACCGGGTGAGTCGACTCGCCGGGGCGCTCCGTGCGGAGGGCGTACAAGACGGTGCCCGGGTCGGCGTACTCGCACTCAATTCCGATCACTACGCCGAAGCGGTGCTCGCCATCGGATGGGCTGACGGCATGTTCAACGCCGTCGACATCATGCGCGCCCCCACGGAGATGGCCCCGATGCTGTCCGAGACGCAGACAACGATCCTCTTCGTCGACGACGCCTTCGCTCCCGCCGTGCCCCAACTGCAGGCGGCCTGGCCGGGGTTGCGCACGGTCATCCACATGGGTGAGCAAGAGACTCCACCAGGGATGCGCGACTACGAGGACCTCATCGCCGGTTACGATCCGGTGCCGGATGCCCGCCGTGGTGGTGACCAGCCGATCGGGTTGTTGCACACCGGCGGCACCACCAATGCGCCCAAGGCGGTGCTCCACACCTGCAACTCGATGATGAGCTTGGTGCTGGCCTTCGGCGGGGCCGTTCCCGGCTTCGTTGGACCGGGCACGCGACAGTTGCAGATCACCCCGATGTCGCACATGTCCGGCGTGGGCTCGATCCTCGCTCAGTCGCAGTACGGCAACACCATCGTGGCGCTCCCCCGTTTCGACGAGGCGGCCATCCTCGAGACCATCGAGAAGCACCAGATCACGACGGTGTTCATCGTGCCGCCCATGCTGCAACGCGTGGTGGACCACCCGGACGCCGAACGGCGAGATCTCAGCAGCGTGCACACGATCATGTACGGCGGGTCGCCGATCACCGACGCCGTGCTCGCGCGGTCCGCCGAGAAGTTCCCCAACGCGGGCTTCACCCAGCTCTACGGGATGACCGAATCCATGTCCTGCACCTTCCTGAACACCCTCGACCACCGGCCCGGCGACCAGCGCCGCTCCGCCGGCCGCTCCGCCATCCATGCCGAGGTGCGGGTCGTTGACGAGAACGACGACGGGGTGGCCACCGGCTCCCTCGGCGAGATCCTGCTGCGCGGGCCGGGCCTGATGCAGGGCTACTGGGGCGATCCTGAAGGCACCGCCGAAGCACTCCGAGGCGGATGGATGCACACCGGAGACGTCGGACGACTGGACGAGAACGGCTACCTGTACGTGGTCGACCGGCTGAAGGATCTGATCATCGTCGGCGGCGACAACGTGCACTCCGCCGAGGTGGAGAACGCGCTCTCCGCGCATCCGGACGTGGCCGCCGCTGCGGTGATCGCGGTCCCCGCCGGCGAGATCGGTGAGAGCGTGCACGCCGTCGTCGCCCTGAAGCCGGGAGCTGATCCCGACGACGAGCAGCTCCAGAAGCACTGCGCCTCCTTGCTCGCCGATCACAAGGTCCCGCAGAGTTGGGAGTACGTCGACGCGCTTCCCACCTCACCGACCGGCAAGGTGCTCAAGCGTGTGCTCCGGGAGCCGCACTGGGGCGGCCGACAACTTCAGATCAACTGAAGCCCCCTCACAGCGGTTGAGCTTCGACACCCCGTCCGGGCAGTGCAGGCAGGTGGACAAGCTCGACCGACGTGGCCAAATTTTCGAGAGAGGTCTTCCCTCCGGCATGCCACGGAATCACGTGGTGCGCATCGCGTCGGTGGGCTGTCCCAGCCCGGGAACACGCAGCCGCGGTCGCGCACCACCAATGCCTTGCGCCGCCAACAGATTGATCAGCTCTTCTCCGTCGGCGATGGGGAGTTTCCCGCCGAAACACACCGCACCCTCGCCGTCGACCCGACACCGGAAAGCCCGAC
>JBQDIN010000052.1:0-29495 GCA_052094425.1 Propionibacteriaceae bacterium | reverse complement strand
CCCACGCAACCACCGCCCGGCCACCAACGAGGTCCAGTTCCGTTGCCAACAAGGGGGTCTCGACAAGCTCGACCAGCGGAAGGGTGGTCTCGACCAGCGGAAGGGACTCAGCGGGTCTCCACCAGGTGCCGGGCGTAGGCCGGGGTGGTGACGAACGGGGCCACCCGGCCGGTCTCCCCGCAGGGCAGGCAGGTCTCGAGCAGCAGGTCACGGGCGTGGTCAAGTCGTTCCCGGGCTCCCGCGTCGGCCCCGCGGGCCAGCAACTGGACTTCCTGGTCCACCTGGCGCCGAACCACCACCGCGGTGACCCGCATCCCCTCGGCCGTCACCACCGCGTGTCGGATCCACTGCCACAACTGCATCCGGGAGATCTCCACCGTGGCCGCGTCCTCCATCAAGTGGTCGATGGCGACCGCTCCCCGTCCGTCCAGCCAGGCTGCCAGGTACTCCAGGCTGACCCGGATGTTGGTCCGGACGCCTTCCAACGTGACCTCGTCGGACAGGCCGCCGAGCTCCCGCAACCGGCAGGCGCGCGCCACCACGTCCTCGCGGGTCCGGCCCAGTTGGTGCGGGCGCTGGCCGAGCACCTCGGTGAAGGCATCCAGGCAGGTGCCCACCAACTGGGGGTGCGCCACCCAGGAGCCGTCGAAGCCGTCGGTCGCCTCCCGGCTCTTGTCCGCACGGGTCCGCTGCAGGGCCGCGGCCGTGGTGTGCGGGTCGTTGCGGCTCGGCACGAAGGCGGCCATGCCACCGATCGCGTGCGCCCCCCGGGCGTGACAGGTCCGCACCAACAGGTCGGTGTAGGCCCGCATGAACGGCGCGGTCATCGTCACCTCACTCCGATCGGGAAAGAGATGGGT
The DNA here is from genome assembly GCA_052094425.1 of Propionibacteriaceae bacterium. Taxonomy (GTDB): domain Bacteria; phylum Actinomycetota; class Actinomycetes; order Propionibacteriales; family Propionibacteriaceae; genus Microlunatus. The sequence goes on along the minus strand of JBQDIN010000052.1, from coordinate 28,635 downwards.
CCGCCGGTGTCCCATCGTCTTGATCATGGAGAAGATGTAGTCCCACCGGCCGGCGTTCAGGCCCGCGGAGTGGTCCCGCAACTCGTACAGGATCTCGTCCATCTCGAAGGCGGCCGGCAGGGTCTCGATCAGGACGGTGGCCCGGATCGTGCCGTGCGGGAGACCGAGCTCGATCTGGGCCCGGGTGAAGACGTCGTTCCACAGCCGCGCCTCAAGGTGCGACTCCAGCTTCGGCAGGTAGAAGTAGGGCCCCCGACCCGACTCGACCAGGGCCCGCGCGTTGTGGAAGAAGTGCAGCCCGAAGTCCACCAAGGATGCCGGCACCGCTCGCTCTGCGCCGGCGGCGCCGGACAGGGTCAGGTGCGCCTCGTCCAGGTGCCAGCCCCGCGGACGCATCATGCTCGTCGGGGTCGTCTCCCCGATCGCATACCGCTTCTCCCCCTCGGTGAAGTCGATCCGGCTCCGGATCGCGTCGGCCAGGTTCACCTGCGAGTCGATCACGTTGAACCAGGTCGGCGCGGTGGCGTCCTCCAGATCCGCCATCCACACGGTGGCCCCGGAATTCAGCGCGCCGACTGTCATCTTCCGGCTGGCCGGGCCGGTGATCTCGCACCGACGGTCGGCCAGTCCGGGGGCCGGCGGGGCGACCCGCCACTCCCGATCGGCGCGGATTGCCGCGGTATCGGTGAGGAAGTCCGGGTCGGCACCGGCGTCGATCAACTGCTGGCGCTCGGCCCGAGCCGCGAGGATCGTGTCGCGGCGTGCGGTGAACTCCTCGGCCAGGACCTGGACGAACGCGAGTGCCGCCGGGGTGAGGACCTCGTCGAAGCGTGGGTGCATTGCTCCCCGCACGGCGAGGGAGGTCGCCGGGGTCGGTTCGGTGGTGCCGGTTTGGGTGCTGTCCGCGGTCCCGGTCCGGGAGGGACGGGTGGTGATCGTCATCGCAATCAACTCCTCATCAGAACTGTTCGGACTCGGTCGAGCCGGCCAGGGCGGTCGTCTCGCTGAGCGGGTTCAGGGCGGTGGACACCCGGTCGAAGTAGCCGGTACCGACCTCGGCCTGGTGCCGGGTGGCGGTGTAGCCGTCGGCCTCCGCGGCGAACTCGGCCTCCTGCAGTTCGACGTAGGAGGTCATGCCGTGCTGGGCGTACCCGCTGGCCAGGCTGAACATCGAGTGGTTCAGGGCGTGGAAGCCGGCCAAGGTGATGAACTGGAAGGCGTAGCCGAGGGCGCCGAGCTCGTCCTGGAAGGAGGCGATCTGCCGATCGTCCAGGGCCGCCTTCCAGTTGAAGGACGGGGAGCAGTTGTAGGCGAGCCGTTGGTCCGGGAAGTCCTTGTGCAGTTCCTCGGCGAACTCGCGGGCCAGGCCGAGGTCGGGCTTGCCGGTCTCCACCCAGATCAGGTCCGCGTACGGCGCGTACGCCTTCGCCCGGGCCAACACCGCCTCGATCCCGTCGCGGACCCGGTGGAATCCCTCGGCGGTGCGCTCCCCGGTGCAGAACGGCTGGTCGATCGGGTCGATGTCGCTGGTCAGCAGGTTGGCGCCGAGGGCGTCGGTCCGGGCGATCACCAGGGTCGGGACGCCCAGCACGTCGGCGGCCAGTCGGGCGCTGTTCAGGGTGCGGACGTGCTGCCCGGTCGGGATCAGCACCTTGCCGCCCATGTGGCCGCACTTCTTCTCCGACGCGAGTTGATCTTCCCAGTGCACCCCGGCGGCACCGGCGGTGATCATCTGCTTCATCAACTCGAAGGCGTTCAGCGGCCCCCCGAATCCGGCCTCGGCGTCGGCGACGATCGGGGCGATCAGCCGCCCCGGCTCGCCGCTCGGCCCGCCGCGCTCGGCGCACTCGATCTGGTCGGCCCGCTGCATCGCGTTGTTGAGCCGGCGGACCACGTTCGGCACCGAGTTGGCCGGGTAGAGGCTCTGGTCGGGGTACGTCTGTCCGGACAGGTTCGCGTCGGCCGCCACCTGCCAGCCGGACAGGTAGATCGCCTCCAGGCCCGCCTTCACCTGCTGCACGGCCTGGTTGCCGGTCAGCGCACCGAGACTGCGCACGAACGGGCGCTCCTGCAGTAACCGCCACAGCTTCTCGGCGCCGTGGCGAGCCAGCGTCTGCTCCTCGACCAGCGACCCACGCAGCGCGACGACATCGGCAGCGGTGTAGTCCCGCGAGACCCCCGCCCAGCGCGGGTTGGTCGCCCAGTCGCGCTGGAGTTCCCGCTCGCCCGGGCTGGCCTGCCGACCGGCGGGAGCGGCGATCGTACGAGTCGGGTCGATGGTGCTGGTCATGGTGTCCTCCTGACACGTGCGGTGGAGCGGAAGCTCAGCTCCGGGTGGTCCGTGAGATCGACTCTGCGGCCTCGCACCACTCCCGAGCAGAAGAATCCTGAGTCAAGAAACGACGTTCTTCTCGGTTCGGGAGGATTGCCGCACCTCACACACCGTGATGAAATCGACCCATGACCGAGGACGGAGTGGCCCACATGTCAAGAATCAAGGATCTTGACTCGTTGCGGCCGCGCCGACTCGTGTCCACGGCTGTGCCCTCGGCCACCGGTGCCGCCACCGACGGGCCGGACGCCCTCACCATCGGCAAGCAACTGCGGCACCGGCGCAGGTCCCGACACCAGACCCTGGACGGGGTCGCCGCCGCGGCCGGCATCTCCGGGTCGGCCCTGTCCCTGATCGAGACCGGCAAGCGGGAGGCGAAGATCTCCACCCTGCACGCGATCGCCCGCGCCCTGGACTCCGAGCTGGAGGAGTTCCTCTCCCCCGAACCACCGAACCATCGCGCCCAGTTGGAGATCGCCCTGGAACGGGCCCAGCGGCGAGACGACTTCGCCGACCTCGACGTACCGCCGGTCCGGCCCGGGCCGCGACTGCCACTGGACGTGCTCGAGTCGTTGGTGGCCCTGCACACGCGCTTGGCCGAGGTCGAGGCGGAGCGGGACGCCACCCCGGAGTACGCCCGCCGGGCCAATGCCGAACTACGGACCCGGATGCGCGCCTCGGACAACTACTTCCCTGAGATCGAGGACCTGGCCGACGAGTTGCTGCTGCGGATCGACCACGACGGCGGGCCGTTGACCCGGTTCGGGGTCAGCCGGTTGGCCGAGACGATGGGCTTCACGCTGGAGAGCGTCGGTGACCTACCGGGCTCCACCCGGACCATCACCGACTTGGCCGGGCGCCGGATCTTCCTCCCCGCCAGCGATCAGACCGCGCAACGCACCCTCGCCCTGGCCGCGCTCGGCCACATCGTGCTCGGTCACCGGGCACCGGCGAACTACGCCGAGTTCTTGGCCCAGCGGGTGGAGGTGAACTACTTCGCCGCCGCCGCCCTGGTCCCGCAACGGTGGGCGGCCGCCTTCCTCCAGCAGGCCAAGGCAGACAAGGACATCGAGATCGAGGACCTGCGCGACCGCTACTCGGTGAGTTACGAGATGGCTGCCCACCGCTTCACCAACCTGGCCACCGAGCACCTGGACATCGGTGTGCACTTCATGAAGATCAACGCCGGCGGGATCATCTACAAGGCCTACTCAGGAGACGGCGTCGTGTTCCCGATGGACCGCACCGGATCGGTGGAGGGTCAACGGGTGTGCCGGCACTGGACCGCCCGCGAGGTGTTCAACCAGAACGACTGGGCCATCCCGTACCAGCAGTACACCGACACCCCGCACGGCACCTTCTGGTGTACGGCCGTCGCCGGTCGTAACGAGCGGGAGGCCTTCTCGGTGTCGGTCGGCACCCCGTACACCGATGTGAAGTGGTTCCGCGGCCGGGGCACCCCGCACCGCGGCCGCTCCCGCTGCCCGGACCCGGCCTGCTGCACCACGCCGCCGGCGGAGTTGGCCGAACGCTGGGCCGGCCGGAACTGGCCGAGCGCTCGGGTGCAGCCACAACTGCTGTCAGCGCTCCCGGTCGGGGCCTTCCCGGGCGTGGACGACACCGAGGTGGTGGAGTTCCTGGAGCGGCACTCGGGCACGATGGACGGATGACCTCCGCTCGCCCCGTGGTTCGACCACTCACTGCTGATCACGCCCCGGGCGCACTCCGGCTCCGCAATGAAGCTTTCGGGATGCCTCCGAAAGGCAGCGCACCGCCGGCGTTCCCCGTCCCCGGCTCGACCCCGTACGGCGGCTTCCTCGGTGATCAACTCGTGGCCCGGCTCGGTGATCGGCACTACGACACCTACGTGGGCGACCGGTTGGTGCCGACGTCGGGGATCAGCGGCGTCACGGTGGCCGCCGAGTTCCGTGGCCGGGGGCTGCTGACCGACCTGTTCGCCACCACGCTGACCGGCGCGCACGACCGCGGGGCGGTACTGTCCGCCCTGCATCCCACCGCACCGGCGATCTACCGCAAGTTCGGTTACGAGGTCGTCACCGACTACGTCGACGCCCGGGTGCCGACGGCGAGCCTGGCCCGGATCCGACCGGCCGCCGGGGTGACCACTCGGCGGGCGGAACTGGCGGACGTCCCCGCGATCCGCGAGGTGTACGGCGCGTGGGCGCGGGGCCACATCGGTCCCCTGTCCCGTACCGGGGAGTCCTTCCCCGACCAGGAGTCGTGGGTCCGCGGCACTGATGCGGTGACGCTCGCCGAGTGCGACGGGCAGGTCTGCGGCTATGTCGCCTGGGACCGCGGCAGCAAGACCGGTGGCGATGCCGCCCTCGAGGTCAGCGACCTGTACGCGACCTCGGCCGACGCGTACCGGACCCTGCTCAACACCCTCGGCCAGTTCGCATCGGTCACCCCGGCGATCGATCTCACCTCTTCTGGGAACGATCCACTCCGACTCCTGCTGCCAGCCAACGACTGGAACGTCGGTTACCGCTCCCCGTACATGCTGCGGATCCTGGACGTGGAGCAGGCATTCACCGGCCTCCCGCCGACGGCGGCCGACGACGACGCGTTGATCTTCACCGTGGCCGACGATTTCCTGCCCTGGGTTGCGGGAAGCTATGCCCTGCAGGCCACGGGATCCGGGACCTCCTGCCGTCGGATCGAGCCCACCACCGACGGTCCGTTGTTCACCTCCCGCGGGCTCGCCGCGATCTACACGGGGGCACACTCCTGCGCCACGCTCCGGGCTACGGGACTGCTCTCCGGAAGCGCTGTCGACGACGATCGCTGGAACCTGGTGTCGGGTGGGCGATCCTGCCACGTCCGAGACTATTTCTGAGCCGCGGCGACCGCTAGGTTCGGACCATGAGCACCTCACCTGCCGTACGCCGCTGCCGAGTCAAGGATGCCGGGGACGAGTCCGGGGTCGGGGTCCTGGTCGACCGTCTCTGGCCCCGGGGCCAACGCAAGGACTCCGCCCCCTTCGACCACTGGGTGAAGTCGGTCGCGCCGTCCACCGAACTGCGGAAGTGGTTCGGCCATGACCCGGACCGCTACGACGAGTTCGCCGCCCGCTACCGCGACGAGCTCGACCGCACCGAGAGCCGTGCCGGGGTGGACGAGTTGGTCCGACTGGCCGGGACGAAGGACCTGGTCCTGGTCACCGCCAGTCACGACTTGGACCTCAGCCACACCCGGGTGCTGGCGGAGCGGATCCGCCGCAGCACCGCCGCTCGTTGACCACCTGATCAGGCGGTGCGCCGTTTCAGCACCCACCGGATGACGAGGCCCAACACCAGCGCCCAGAACGCGCCACCGATGCCGGCGATGGACACCCCGGACGCGGCCACGAGCAGGGTGACGACCGCGCTCGTACGGCCGTCCGGCTCGGACAACGCCGCCGCGATCGCCGAGGCCATCGTCGCCATCAACGCCAGCCCCGCGACCGCCTCGATCAGGCCGGGCGGGGCCGCCGCAGCCAAGGTGACGAGCACTCCGGACAAGGCGGCGAGAACGAGGTAGCTCCACCCGGCCGTGAAGCCGGCGATCCAGCGCCGGTCGCGGTCCGGGCCGGCTTCCGGACCGGCCGCGAGTGCCGCGGACAGGGCGGCCAGGTTCATCGCGTGGCCACCCAGTGGCGCGGCCAGGGTCGTCCCCACTCCGGTGACCAGCATCGACGCCCGCCACGGAGTCCGGTACCCGAAAGATTTCAGCACCGCGACGCCGGGAATGTTCTGCGAGGCCATGGTCACGACGTAGAGGGGCAGCGCGATGCCCAGCAGGGCCGGCACACTCAGGCTCGGCATGGTCGGGGCCAAGGCCGGCACCATGGACGACCAGGACAACGCCACGTCGGCACGGACGAGGTCGATCGTGATCACCACCAGGGCGGCGACCAGGGCCAGCGGGACCGCCCAGCGGGTCAGGAAGCGGGTGGCCAACAGCCAGACCACGATCACCGGGAGCACCCGCAGCGGACTGGCCCCCAGGGCTTGGAAGGGCGCCAGGCAGAGCGGAAACAGGATTCCGGCCAGCATCGCCTGGGCCAGGCTGGTGGGGATCCGCGCCACCAGGTCGCCGAGGATCGGCAACGCCCCGGTCAGGATGATCAACACCCCCACCACCACGAAGGCGCCGACGGCGGCCGACCAGCCCCCGGCCACCGCTCCGGTCGAGACCAGCAGGGCGGCTCCCGGAGTGGACCAGGCCAGCGTCACCGGGATCCGGTAGCGCCACGTCAACAGCAGCATGCCCAAGCCGAAGAGCACCGAGAGGGTGATCAACCCGGAGATCGCCTGGGCGTCGGTCGCACCGACCGCCCGCAGCCCGGAGAGCACCACGGCGAAGGACGAGGTGTAACCCACCAGGGCGGTGACCACTCCCGCGATCACCGGACCGGCGTCAGTTCCCGCCCGGCGGTTAGGGTGCGGTATGGCCACTCGATGCATGCTACGGCGGACCCCGGCGGTTGCTCGATGAAGTCTCCCATCACGGACTATCTCACCTCGGTGCTGGCCGGCACCGTGGCGAACACCGCGGGCTCCCCGGCCGACTACATCCCCGAGTTGGCTGCGGTTGATCCCGACCGGACTGCGCTGGCCCTGGCCACGGCGGACGGGACCATCTACGGTGCCGGCGACCTCGACCACGAGTTCACCATCCAGTCGGTGTCGAAGGCCTTCGTGTACGCGCTGGCGCTGACCGATGCCGGACCCGACGAGGTGGCCCGCACCGTGGACGTGGAACCGTCCGGTGAGGCCTTCAACGAGGTGTCGGTGGATCCGGCGACCGGTCGTCCCCGCAACCCGATGATCAACGCCGGGGCAATCGCGGTGCACTCACTGATCTGTGGGGTGGAGTCCGATGCCCCGGAGCGGATGGAACGGATCCTCGAGGCGCTCTCCGCCCTGGCCGGACGCCAGTTGTCGGTGGACGAGGAGGTGTACCGCTCCGAACTGGACACCGCCTGGCGCAACCTCGCCATCGCCAACATGCTCCGTGCCCAAGGTGCCCTGCGCGACGACCCGGCCGACGTGGTGGCCGGCTACATCCGGCAGTGTGCGATCAAGGTGACCGCGCGCGACCTGGCCCTGATGGGTGCCACCCTCGCTGGCGGTGGGGTCCAGCCGCAGACCGGCCAGCAGGTGATCCCTCGCGAGGTCGTCCGCCAAGTACTGAGCGTGATGACCACCTGCGGCATGTACGACGCCGCCGGTGATTGGGTCTCCACAGTCGGCATCCCCGCCAAGAGCGGCGTGAGCGGCGCGATCCTGGGCGTCCTGCCCGGCCAGTTCAGCGTCGCCGCCTTCTCCCCCCGGCTCGACCCCCACGGGCACAGCGTGCGCGGGGTGCAGATGTTCGAACGACTCTCCACCGAGATGCGGCTGCACCTGATGGAGCCGACCGAGCACGCCCGGGCCACCCTGCACGCGACGAGCACCATCGACGCCGACGGAGAGCCGGTCCGCGTCTACAGCATCCAGGGCGTGATGCACCTGGCCGCCGCCGAACGGGTGGTCCGCTCCCTGGTCTCGGACCCGCCGACCGAGCGGCAGATCGCCCTCGACCTGAGCCGGGTCACCACGATCAACCCGGCAGCCCGGCAGATGCTGCTCTCGCTGCTGCGCGAACTCGTCGAGGACGGGCATCAGATCAGCCTCGTCGACGAGCGTGCAGTGCTGGACGACCCGGACCTGGGGGACGACGGCCGCCCGAAGGTCGTCTCCTCCCTGTCCGGATTGCGCTGACTGTCCGGGTTGCGCTGAGCCGGCGACCGGGGCGGTCCCTTGACACCCTGACCGGGTGGGCGGAGGCTCGGAGGATGAACTCCGCCGAATTACTCACCGACGCCTTCGAGCGGGTGGTCGACGACGCCCGGTCCGCCGTGGACGGGCTGGCCCCGGACCAACTCGTCCACCGACCTGCCGGCAGCCAGAACTCCATCGCCTGGTTGGTCTGGCACCTCACCCGGGTCCAGGACGACCACGTCAGCGAACTGGCGGACACCGAACAGGTCTGGACCGCCGAGGGCTGGTACGAGCGATTCGGCCTCGACCTGGCAGCCGCCGACACCGGCTTCGGGCACACCTCGGCCGAGGTCGACCTGGTCCGAGCCGAGGGCGCCCTGCTGGTGGACCACTTGGCTGCCGTCACCGCCCGTACGGCCGCCTACCTGCCGACCCTCGCCGAGTCCGACTTCGACCGGGTGGTGGACGAGAACTGGGATCCCCCGGTGACCCTCGGCGTACGCCTGGTCAGCGTGGTGAACGACACCACCCAGCACGTCGGCCAGGCCGCCTACGTCCGGGGCTTGCTGGCGGCTGGGTGAGTCACGCCGTTCAGTGTCCGCCGCCGGACTCCTCGGCGATCCGGCGCAGGGTGGCGCGGTAGTTGTCCCACCACTCCCGGTCGGCCGCGGGCAGGTTGGTGTTCCCGTCGCGGTAGCCGATGGCCCCGTCGATCGACTCCCGGACGATGTCGGCGTGGCCGGCGTGCCGGGCGGTCTCGGCGATCATGTGCACCAGGATCCGGTGCAGGCTCACCTCATCCTTCCCCGGCTGCCACCAGGGCACCCTGCCGACGGCGTCCAAGGGCAGTTCATCGATCGTCGTGTCGGCGTGCGCCCAGCCCCGGCGGTACAGGTCGACCACCCACTTCGTGGACTCGTCGGCCGTCGCGTACATGTCGGCGTTGTCCTCGGCTGCCTCCGTCATCCATGGGAGGTCCGGTCCGGGGCGCCCGAAGGAATCACCGAAGTAGCCGAACTCCATGCTGGCCACGTGCTTGACCAGCCCGAGCAGGTTGGTTCCGGTGCCGGTCTGCGGCGAGCGCAGTTCGCGCTCGCCCAACCCGTCCAGCTTCCACAGCAGGGATTCCCGACTCGACTGCAGGTAGGCCTTCAGCATGGCCTTGGGGTCGTCGTCCATGCGTCCGACCCTAGTCGGCCGAACGACTCCGGGTCACCTGGAATTCTGTCGCGGACGACGCCGGGCGCCGGACCAGGCTGATCACCATCGCGACCGCGGTCAGCAACCACGCCAGCACCCCGACCCAGAGCCACGCCTGGCCGATCCGTTCGACGATCGGGAGCCGATCCGCGCGCCCCAGGTAGATGCCAGCCACCGCGTACATGCCGAGGGGGAACACGACGCTCCACAGGGTGGACTCGTAGCGCAATGGAATCCGCCGGACCAGGTGCCGCCAGATCCCGGCAGCCACCAGGACCGGAATCAGCCAGGTGGCGAAGCACCAGAACACCACGGACAGGCCGGCAACCAGGCCGCGGGTCGCATCGACCATCGGGGTACTGTCCATCTCCACGATCCGTGCACCGGCCACCACGGTGATCGCCACCGCCCCCATCGCCACCCAGTACGGCGGGTCCAGGTCGATCGGTCGCAGCGGGTACAACATCATCCGGAGCGAGACGAAGACTGCCGTGGCCGCGTAGAGGATGACGCCGACCGACCAGGCCATCACCGCCACGATGGCCAGCCCCGCCCGCCAGGTCGGGTAGATCGGCTCCAGCGCGGACGCCAGCACAGCCACCGACTGGCTCGCGACCACCCACACGAACCAGGTGCCGTTGGCCGTCGCGATCACCGGCCGCTCCTCACGGCCGAGGACGGCGAGCCACGGGACCAGGTAGCCGAGCAGTACGCCGACGCCGGCCGCAATGACCAGCAGGACGAGGGCGATGTCCGGCTGGTCGGCTCCGGCCGTCCGCACCCCGATGACGTTGGTGCCGGCGACGAAGGTGAAGAAACCGAAGGCGCGGCGCGGGTCACGCAGGTCGGCGACCAGGTCCGCACGGTGGCGCAGCAGCCGCCATCCGGTCAGCACGATGAAGCCGAGGTGGGCGGCGATCGCGACCCCGAACAAGACCCGGGAGGCCACCAGGAAACCCTCCTGGGCCAGGCCGACCGAGACGATCCCACTCGCCATCACCAGCGCGAAGTAGCCCGGTGGCATCGTCCGGACGAAACCCTGCAGCCGATCGTTCACAGGGCAGATGTACCACACGAACGCCCCGCCGCACCTCCGATCCGCCCCGGCCGTCCGTCATACTGGCGTCGTGATCAGCCGTCCGGATCAGTCGTTGGGGCCGCGATGAGCACCTACGGTCCCGCCCACTGGCTGTTGCTCGCCGTGACCGCCCTGGTGGCGGCGGGTCTGATGGCCGCCGGCCGCCGGCTGCGCGGTACGGTCGCCGCCCACCGGCTGCGGACCGGTCTCGGGTTGGCGCTGTTGATCACCACCCTGGGCTTCCAGGTGTTCTGGTTGCTGCCGGCCAACTTCACCGTCCAGCAATCCCTGCCGGTGCACCTGTCCGACCTGCTCCGGCTGGTGGCCTCCCTCGCCCTGATCACCCGATGGCGCTGGGCCGTCGCCGCGACCTACTACTGGGGGCTGACGCTGAACCTCATGGCCCTGCTCACCCCGGACGTGGACTGGCAGTCACCAGCCAACCTCGCCTCGTACTGGTCCCTGCACATGCTGGTGATGTGGGCCGCCTGCCACCTGACGTGGGGAGTCGGCCTGCACCCGACCTGGCGGGACCTGCGCCGCACCGTGGTGATCACGGTGGCCTGGGCGGTGGGCGCCTACCTGATCAACTCCGCACTGGGGACGAACTACGGGTACGTGAACGCCAAGCCCAGCGGCGGATCGATGCTCGACCTCCTCGGTCCGTGGCCGGGGTACCTGGTGGTGGCGGTGCTGCTGCTCGTCCTCGTCTGGACCCTGATCACCTGGCCGTGGAACCGCCTCGGGCGCCGGCGGGAGGTGGACTCGGCGGGTTGAGCTGATCGACACCCCATCCACCGCAGGCAGGTGGTTTCGACAGGCTCGACCAGCTTGGCTCCGCGAAATAAAGTTGGCAGCCGAATCTGCGTGGAGTAACAAGGGCACGGCACACGGACGACACCCGACACCGTGAGGAACCCCATGCGTACCCGACGCGAGAACCGCCGCCTGATCATCCTTGCCCTGCTGGCGCCACTGGCGTTGGTGCTGACCTCGCTGACTCCCTCCGCGGCCTCCGCCGCACCACCCGACGCGAAGGGCCTGGTACCACTCTGCTTCGCCGCCACGACGAACACCGATACCGAACGCACCATCGGCGTGCCCCGCGCGGCGGTCCGGGCGCTGATCGAGCACACCGCCTCCTACCGGGGCCACTGTGCCGAGTACGGCGAGTCGGCCGCCCAGGGCGAGGGCACCGCGACCGCCTACACCCAGACGGATCGCGCCGGGGTGCCCCAGTCGGTGGGCCTGGTCTTCGATGACGATGCCCTTGAGCGACTCCCCCACGACCCACCCTCGGACGGGAAGTACTGCTTCGACAAGGACGGTGACGGTTCCGTCGACCCGATGCACGAGTGCTCGAACGGGTACGAGTCGGAGCTGGCCTTCGGCGACGAGTTCAGTTCCTCGGTGGACACCCCGATCACCTACCTGTTGTTGAACTGGAACCCGATGGGGCACATGCCGCCGGACGTGTACGACAAGCCGCACTTCGACGTGCACTTCTACCTGACCGAGCCCGAGCAGCGCCAGGAGATCCGGGTCGGCGCCTGTGGTGAACTGGTCCACTGCGACGACTACCCCCTGGGCAAGAAGTTGCCGGACCCCGCGTACTACCCGCCGAAGTACCAGGACACCGATGCGGTGGCCCCGGCGATGGGTAACCACTTGATCAACACCGATGCTCCGGAGTTCCACGGTGAGCCCTTCACCCACACGTGGATCTTCGGCAGCTGGAACCGCGAGATCACCTTCTACGAGCCGATGATCACCCATGACTGGTACTCGGAGCTGGCCGCCGGGGAGCGGGCCGACGGATGCTTCGACATCCCTCGTCCGGATGCGGTCGCGGAGTCCGGGTGGTACCCGACCCAGTACTGCACCCGACACCGGGAGAACCGGGGCGAGTTGACCACCTCACTGGAGGAGTTCGAGTACCGCCGGGCGTCGTGACCCTCAGCGCACCGTGTCCACCCCACGCGGCTGCGGCCGGTCTCGGAGCAGGCGCAGGATCGGACCCAGGGCGGCGCGGATGGTCATCACCCGCATCGCCAGTTCCCGCCCGACGGCCGCCAGCCGACTGTCGGTGAACATGTACTTGGCCAATTGGCGCGAGTTCTGTTGGGCGGACCCCACCCGCGGTCGTTGTTCGGACTCGTAGCGTTCCAGCAGCCCGGGTAGTTGGCCCCGCTCGGCCCCGCGCACCGTCCGGGACAGCACCCAGGCGGACTCCATCGCCATCGCGGCGCCGATCCCGGCGGTGGGCAGGAACCCGGCGGCGGCATCGCCCAGCAGCAGGGTGCGGCCGTGTACCCACCGGGCCGACCGGCAGTCGGCCATCTCCCAGTAGTACGGGTCCTCCGCCTCGGCGAGGGCGGTGAGGGCGCTCTCGGTGCGGGGGCTGATGGTGCGCAGGCTCGTCCGGATCCGGTCGGCGAAGGCGCGCGGGCCGGCGCGGGTGGCCTCGTGCGAGCCACCGATGAAGGCGCCGACCCGGTCGCGGACCGGATAGACACCGAGGAGGAAACCCCTCCCCCACAGTTCGGACCCGAGGTCGGTGTCCGCGTCCGCGGGGGCCCACACGACCCAACCGCCCCAGCCGGTGTCGAGGCGTTCGAGGTCCTCAGCCGGGAGCACGAGTTCGCGGGTAGCCGAGTGCAGACCATCGGTGATGATCACCAGGTCGAAGCAGAACTCCTGTTCCCCGTCCGGGGTGTCCACCGTCACCCGGCAGCCGTCCTGCTCATCGGACAGGCCGGCCACCGTGGTGCGGTGCGCCACCGGGCAGTGCGCCCCGGCGAGCACCTCCAGCAGGGCCTCCCTGGAGATCCCGCGGTAGTCCCCGTACGGCTCGACGAGGTCGCCGAGCGAGTCCTCCCGGAGCGGCCGACCGTCGTGGTCGGCGACCCCGTACCGCCGCATCGGTTCGCTGGCGGCACGGTAGGCCGGCCAGCAGTCGAGATCATCGAAGACGCCGTCCACCAACGGCATCAGGGCGAGCATGTAGCCGGCCGGGCCAGTCCCGCCGGATCGCTCCAGCAGGACCGGATGGAGTCCGTCCCGCTGCAGCAACCGGGTGATGGCGACCCCGGCGATGCCGGCCCCGACGACCAGCACCCGCAGGCGGTCATCGGCCGCCGCGGCGTACTGCTCCGCCACTGGTGTGTGGTCCATGGGTGTCGCTCCTCTCGATCTTTGGACCGGGTGGTCCAGGACCGAGCGTAGCAAAAGTGGACCACCTGGTCCACTGATTGCTACGCTCTCTCCGTGCCCACCGGAGACCTTGCCCGCATGCCGACCGAGCGACGACGCCGACTGGTCCGGATCGCCGCGGCCGAGTTCGCCGCGGCGGGTTACGCGCAGGCCTCCCTGAACAAGATCATCAGGACCTGCGGGATGAGCAAGAGCTCCTTCTACCACGTGTTCACCGCCAAGCAGGACCTCTTCGACCTGGTCGTGTCGGACCTGGTCGTCGAGCTCGGGACCACGATCGACTTCCCCGCCCCGGAGGACTTCGGCGGCGAACGGTTCTGGGCCACGGCCGGCCACCTGTGGGAGGCGATGATGGCGAGTGCCGACGATGACGCCCTACTCGCCCTCGGCCGGATGTTCCACCTGAGCAACACCCCCGAGGCGGCGCGCGGAACCGTCATCGAGACCGTGCACGCGGTGCGCACCTGGTTGGCCGACGTCCTCGAACGGGGCCGGGCGGCCGGTCAGGTCCGCGATGACCTTCCGCTCAGCCTGCAGGTCGAACTGGTGTTCGCGATCCTGCAGGCCTTCGACGCCTGGACCCTCGCCCGTACCGACCTGTCGCCGGCCGAGGTGACGGACCTGGTCGCGGCCCAGTGGGCGACCTTGCGCCGCACCCTGGAGCCGTGAGCCGGACTTCCAGTACCGGTCGGTACCGCACACCCGGCAGATCTCCGTGCCCACGGCGCCTCGCCCGAGCCCGGTCAGCAAATGAGGCAGAAGGGGTGTCCGGCCGGGTCGAGGTAGACCCGGAACCCGCCGTCGGTGGACGGCTGGTGATCATGGACCCGTGCCCCCAGGGCCAGGACGCCGGGCTCGGCCGCATCGATGTTCTCCACCGTGAAGTCGAGATGGAATTGCTTCGGGTGGGCACCACCGGGCCAGGTCGGCTCCACCCAGTCATCGATCCGTTGGAAGGCGAGCGTCGGGCTCCCGTTCGGGTTCTGCGGCGTCAGGCCACCACCGGACGGCACCAAGGTCACCATGTCCCGATCGGAGCCGTCCTCCAGGGGCCAGCCCAACAGGTCGGAGTAGAACCGCCCGAGCTCGAGGGCGTCCGGGCAGTCGAGGATGATCAGGTCCAGTTTTGGCCGAATGGTCGTCTGTTCACTCATGCCCACAGGTCTAACCGATATTCCGGTCGATTCGCTTCCGGTTCGATCGCCGTATCCCAGGGCCGTCAACCCTCGGGAACGAACAGGGCCGGCCCCTCAGCGAGGACGTGCTCGCGGAAGGCGACCACCGGCGGGGTGAGGGTACGGCGGGCGTTCCAGACCAAGCCGATGGTGCGGAAGGCTCCGCGATCGGCCAGCGGAATCTCGACCGCCCCCGGGACCGAGTTGCCGGCGGCCAGGATCGCCACTCCGAGCCCGGCGGCCACCAGACCCGCGGCAGTGATCATCTCGTCCGACTCGAAGGCATAGTCGACCCGGACGCCGGCTGTCGCCAGCAGTCGATCGGTGATGGTCCGCACCCCGTACCCGGGGCGCATGGTGATCAGCGGCTCGGCCAGCAGGTCGCGGACCCGCAGCCGGCTCCGCCGGGCGAGCGGGTGGGCGCTCGGGAGCAGGGCGACGATGGGTTGACGGGCCAGGCTCCGAGTGGTCAGCCCGGCCTGCACCGGGAGCGGTGAGGCGAGGGCGAGATCGATGCGCCCGAGCACCACATCCTGGATGATCGGCTCCGCGGCGTTCTGCACCAGGCTCACCCGGACCTCCGGACGGTCGACGGCGAAGCCCCGCAGCAGGGTCGGCACCGTGGTGGGGCCCATGCTGTGCAGGAATCCGAACACCACCCGACCGCCGGCCGGGTCGGCGTCCACCCGGAGGGCGTCGATCCCCGCCTCCAGTTCGGTCAGTGCCCGTGCGGCGTGCTCGGCCAGGACCCTCCCCTGTCGGGTGAGGCGTACGTTCCGGCCGTCGCGGACCAGCAGGTCGACCCCGAGTTCGGCCGACAGCCGGGCCATCGTCCGACTCACCGTGGGCTGCGGGATCCCCAACCGCTCAGCCGCTGCGGTGACGTGTTCGGTGTCAGCCACTGCGACGAGCACCTCGAGCGGCTGCGCCAGCCCGTACGTCTCATACCCCATTGCATCAATATAGACTCAAATCCGTCTTGGACGCATGAACGCGAGCATCGTACGGTGAGGGTCATGGCGTCCACCAGCACCGTCGACACCGGCGCGACCACCGGCGTGGTCAGCCGTCGGCTGGACCTCGCCATGCTGGCGGCCGGCCTCGCGGCGTTCGGGCTGATCTATGCCACCCAAGCCCTGCTCCCCTCGATCAGCCGGCACTTCGATGTCGGGGCCACCCAGGCGAGCCTCACCGTGACCCTCTCCACCGGCGCCCTGGCCTGTGCGGTGCTGCCGATGTCGAGTCTGGCCGAGACCGTGGGGCGCGCCCGGGTGATGGCGATCGCGCTGTTCGTCGGCTGCGCCTTCACCGCCCTCTCCGGGCTCGCCCCGGAGTTCTGGCAGGTCCTTGCCGCCAGGGCCGTGGTCGGCATCGCCCTGGCCGGGATCGTCGCCGTGGCGATGGGACACATCGGCGACGAGGTTCCCGCCTCGCGGGTCAGCACCTCGATCGGCATCTACGTCTCCGGCACCACCCTCGGTGGACTGTCCGGTCGGCTGTTCCCGTCGCTGGCCGACGATGTCGCCAACTGGCGGGTCGGGGTGGTCGGCTTCGCCGTGGCCGCAGCGGTCGTCTCCCTGGTCTTCGTCCTGCTGCTGCCCCCGGCCGCACACTTCACCCCGGCCCCACCCCGGCTGAGCCACCACCTGGGCGCGATCGTCACGCACCTGCGCGACCACCGGATCCGGAGTCTGTGCCTGGCTGCCTTCTTGTTGATCGGCGGCATGGTCGCGGTCTACAACTACCTCGGCTACCGGCTGACCAGCGCCCCCTTCGACCTCCCGACCTCCGCCGTCGGGTTGATCTTCATCGCCTACCTGGCCGGTACGGTCTCCTCCACCCTGGCCGGTCGACTGGTGGCCCGGGTCGGCCGGACCCGGCTGCTGTGCAGCTGCATCGTGATCGCCCTGCTGGGGCTGATGGTGACCCTGTCCGACTGGTTGCCACTGGTGGTCGTCGGCCTGGTGATCTTCACCGGTGGCTTCTTCGCCACCCATTCGGTGGCCAGCGGCGGCGTCGTGGCCCTCGCCCCGACCCATCGCTCGCAGGCCTCCGCCCTCTACCTGGTGGCCTACTACCTCGGCTCCAGCGTGATCGGGACGGCGGCCGGTCTGGCCTGGACCGGCGGCGGCTGGCCCGCCACGGTCGCGACGGTGACCGCCCTGTTCCTGTGTGCGGGGGTCGTGGTCGTGCTGGGCTCCCGCGAGCCCACCCCCACCCGGCGCTGATCCCTTCGCCCGACCGGCTCGCTAGGTTGGACCATGGCGCAGCCGCGGACGCGAGAGGGCGACAGTGGACGGATTCGGAGTGACGGACCTGTTCCGGGTGCTCGACCTGACCGGCGTCTTCGCCAACGCGGTTCTGGGTGGAGTGATCGCCCGCCGGGAGCGGTTGGACCCCGTCGGCTTCATGGTCCTCGCGGTGCTGTCCGGCCTGGGTGGGGGGATGATCCGCGACACCCTGCTCCAGGCCGGTCCGCCCATCGCGCTCACCGACCTGGCCTACCTCGTCACCGCGCTCGCCGGCGCCGCCTTCGCCTATCTCCTGCACGTCGAGGGGAGGGTGTGGCACCGGGTGTGGCCCGTCCTCGATGCCATCGCCCTCGGCTGCTGGGCGGCGGCTGGCGCCTCCCGCACCCTCGCGGTCGGTCTGGGCTGGCTGCCGGCGATCCTGCTGGGCACCATCACCGCAGTCGGCGGCGGCGCGGTCCGCGACATCGTCCTACGCCGGATTCCCTCGGTCCTCGGCGGAAACACCCTGTACGCGACCTGCGCCGCCCTGGCCAGTGCCGTGCTCGTCCTCCTGAGCCGGCTGGGCCACCCGTCGGCCGGGATGATCACCGCCCTGGCGGTCGGCGGGTTGCTGTGCCTCCTCGCCCGGTGGCGGGGTTGGATCCTGCCCTCGGCCGATGCCTGGTCCCCGGCCAACGTGGTCCCGGCCCGGCTGGTCCCGACGCGGTTCCGAGCGCGCCGACGACGCCCACCCCGCGCCCCGGACCAGAATCATGATCGAGATCGGGATCGGGATCAAGGAAGTGAGGACTGATGAGCACCGACACCGCCGCCGTACTGGCCGGCCTGGATGCCATCCGCGGCGACCTGGAGGACCTCTACCGCCACCTCCACCAGCACCCCGAGCTGTCCCACGCCGAGCACGAGACCGCGGGTTTGGTGAGCGATCGCCTGCGTGATCTGGGCCTCGTGGTCCACGCCGGTGTCGGCGGCACGGGGGTGGTCGGTGTCCTGCGGAACGGACCCGGCGCCTCGGTACTGCTCCGCGCCGACATGGATGGGTTACCCGTACGGGAGGAGAGCGGCCTGCCGTACGCGAGCACCGCCACCGGCAGACTGCCGGATGGCACCGAGACGCCGGTGATGCACGCCTGCGGGCACGACATCCATGTCACCAGCCTGATCGGGGCTGCCCACCTGCTCGCCGCGGCACGCGTGACCTGGCACGGCACATTGATCGTGGTCTTCCAACCGGCCGAGGAGGCCGGCGACGGCGCCCGGGGCATGGTCGACGACGGACTCGCCGCGTTGGTGGGCGCCCCCGACATCGCCCTCGGTCAGCACGTGCTGACCCTTCCGGCAGGGACGGTCGGCACCCGGTCCGGGTCGGTGTTCTCAGCAGCCGACAGCATGCGGATCACCCTGTACGGGAGGGGATCCCACGGTTCGATGCCGCAGGCCTCGGTCGACCCGGCCGTACTGGCGGCCATGATCATCCTGCGCCTGCAGACCATCGTCTCCCGCGAACTCGCACCCAGCACGCCGGCGGTGGTGACGGTCGGCAGTGTCCACGTGGGCAGCAAGAGCAACGTGATCGGCGACCGTGCCGTACTCGAGCTGAACGTCCGGACCTACGACGAGGCGACCCGGACGACCGTGCTGGATGCCATTCGCCGCATCGTCCGGGCCGAGTGCGCGGCGTCGGAGTCGCCGAGGGAACCGGAGTTCGAGCTGTATGACCGATTCCCCGCCACCATCAACGACCCCGATGCCACCGACCGGGTGCGGGAGACCTTCGCAGCCACGTTCGCCGACCGAGCCGGCGAACTGCCCCTGCAGTCGGCCAGTGAGGACTTCAGCAACCTGCCGGTGGCACTCGGCATTCCCTACACCTACTGGGGAATCGGCGGTGTCGACCCGGCGGCTCACCGGGCTGCCGTCGAGGCCGGGAGGGTGGACCAGGACATTCCCACCAACCACTCCCCGTACTTCGCCCCGGTGATCCAGCCGACGCTGGACACCGGGGTGACCACCCTGGTCACCGCAGCCCTGGCGTGGCTCGCGGACGTTCCATCGTCCTGATCGGGGCCATCGCCTGATCCTCGTGATCGACCGGATCGCGCCACTGAGCCGTCAGCCGACGTGACACGGTGACGGTGCAGAGACCCCAGACCAACCAGCCGCCGTAGACGAACAGCCCGGTGACCGCCTCGTCCGCGCTGCGCCACGTGCTCCACAGTCCGGAGGCCCCGAGTGCGGTGAGGACCATGCCTCCGACGAGCGCAGCCGGGCGAGCCCACCGGGGGGCCGGACGGTTCCACCAGCGGAGGGCGATCACCAGCGGTGGAGCGGCCACCAGGCTGAGTGCGGTGGTGACGGCGAAGGTGGCGTCCACGACCCCCACTGTCCCGGCCGGCGCGACCCAGGAACTGCCGAGGGCCCAGGACACCTTGAGTGCCGGGTAGACGAGGGAGGCGAGGGCACCGGTGACCGCCACCCAGCGGGGTACGGCGAGCCGGGACCCGCGGGCCGGACGCAGCGGGCTCGGCGCCACCCACAGCACCACGAGGGTGGCGGCGGCCACGACAGAAATCACCGCGGAGACCACGTCCAGCGGCATCGGGATGGCCCCGACGAGCCGGAGCCCGTGGATGATCAACAGCGCGCCGCCGGCCGGGAGCAGGAACACGGTCGCCACCAGCAGGGCCGCATTCCGCAGCGCGGCCGTCCGGCCGACGACGAGCCCGCTGATCGCCACCAGCGCCCCGGTCAGGACGAACCAGGGCGCCCCAGTCCTCGCCACGTACGCGTACGGCTGGTGTTCCATCGCCAGCACACCGGCAGCGACGCAGAGCACCAGCACGAGTGGCGCCACCCAGCGCCGGACCTGGGGAGAGTCGGCCGACGGCGAGGCGGGACCGGCCGAGACGGTCGCAGGCACGAGCCGGCCCGGGGCGGAGTTCGGGTCCGTGTTCATGGTCTCCAGTCTTCGGCAGGTCGCCCTCCCACCAGACCCTCTCGATGGGTGGCCCACGTCCCCCGGCCGGGTGAACTTCGCCCCGTTGGTGATCGGGGCCGGGTCTCGGAAAAAGCGTTTGGGCACAACCGGCCACGGTTGCTAGCCTCCGGAACCATGGAAGCACGATCGTACTACCAAGACCAGAAAGTCGACCCACCTCCCGGCCCGGTCGCGTCGACCGGCCGCAGTGCCACCGGGAGTGGAGCGAGCACCGTACGCCTGCACGGCCTGGATGCCCTGCGGGGCGGCGCGCTGCTGCTCGGCATCTTGTTGCACGCCCTGCTCCCCTTCGACGCAAGCACGCAATGGGCGGTCGCGGACTCGAACCCGTCGCCCCTGGTCAACCCGGTCACCACCACGATCCACCTCTTCCGGATGACCCTGTTCATGGCCCTCGCCGGCTATTTCGGGTCCATGGTGCTGGGCAAGCGCGGGGCGGCGTCCTACCTGCGGGACCGGGCCAAGCGCATCCTGCTCCCCGCCGTCGTGTTCTGGCCGGTGGCGGTCCTCGCACCCGGGGCGGTCATCCAACTGAACGCGTACGTGCGTGACCTTCCGACCCCCGCGCAGGGCGAGGGTGCCGGGCTGGCGGTCCTGTTGATGCCCGGCCAACTGTGGTTCCTGTGGACGCTGATGGAGTGCGCGATCATCGTGGTGGCCGCACGGGCGGTCCTGAACAGGCTCATCGGCACGGATCGGCTCGCCCGTGTCGCCCGACTGGGTGGCAGCTGGCTCTCGACGCCCGGCGGGTTCCTGCTGGCCAGCGTGCCCTATGCCCTGGGGCTGGTGCTCCAGGGAACCCTGGGCGGTGGCATCGATGCACCCCTCACGATTCGTCCTGAGCCGTCGCTGATTCCCTATCTGGGTGCCTTCCTGACCGGGTGGCTGTTGTTCGCGCGGACGGACTCCCTCCGGCGCATCGCCCGGCAGTGGATCCCGCACGCAGGGGTCGCGATCCTGGCCACCGGCGCGTGCCTGTCCCCCGTCCGGGAGGCACTCCCGCTGCCGCTCGGGGCGACGCTCACCGCGCTGGCCGGCTGGGCCTGGGTGTACGCGTTACTGGGGATGTGCGTCCGCCACCTGCACCGGGAACGTCCTGCCCTGCGCTACGTGGCCGACGCCTCGTACTGGGCCTACCTGTTGCACCTGCCGTTGCTGCTCCTGTTCGCGATCCCACTGGCCGACCTGTCCTGGCCGATGCTGGTGAAGCTCCCCCTCACCCTCGCCGCGACCGGGGTCGTGTTGCTGGTCAGCTACCACCTACTGGTCCGCTCCACGGGCCTCGGGCGATGGCTGAACGGTCGATCCCACCCCTTCCGCTGGCCGTGGTCATCGGCGGATCGAACCTGATCATGACCGCGCGCCATCGACCACCGAGCGCAAGTGGCGTACCAACACCCGGCGGGACGACTCGGGGTTCGGGTCGCGCTGCCACACCAGGTGGGCCGCGAGTCCGTCCAACAGGGCGTGCAGCCGAACCGTCTCGTACTCCCGCTGGTCATCGGTCAACTCATTCGCGGTGTCGATCCGAGCAATGATCATGGCGCAGGCGACCCTGGTGCCCTGCCACGTCTCGTCGCGGACTGCGCTGAGTCCCGGATCGACACCGGCCGCGGCGAACAGGGCGAGGTAGACCTCCATCTCGGCTCGCCGCTCCTCGTCCAGGGGCAGGAACTCGGCGGCGATCTCCTCGGCGGAGTGCGGCGTACCCAATGGGAGTTGGTCGGCGACCCGCACGTCCACCCGCTGCATCACCAGCGTCATCGCGAACGCGAGCAGTTCGGACTGGGTGCCGAAGACGTGTCGGATCGATCCCACGGAGAGTCCCGCCTCGGCGGCGACGGTTCGGACCGAGGCGCCGGCGACACCGTCACGGCGGATCACCCGCCAAGCTGCGGCGGCAATCTCCTCGCGACGCTGCTGGTGATCAATCAGTTTGGGCACGTCACCCTCCGGGAAGGCTGGCGGCCGACAAGGACACAACCGGGCAGCCGCCATTTCATCACCGGAACGTATCACTCCGACACAGGCGATGATCTGCCGCAATGCGAACGGCCTCAGGTGGGAACGCGAGCGACAGGCAAACAGACCCCAAGCATATGCTTGACATTCGTTGGGCTGAAGTACCAAAATGCCAAGCATGTCTTTGGAAAAGGATTCCCAAGGTCCGGCGAACCGATCGCGTCGACTGCTGGAGGACCCGGTGGCCATTCGCGCTCTGGCCCACCCGCTCAGGATCGAGTTGCAGGCGATTGTCGGCCGCTCCGGCAGGATCACCGCGGCAGACGCCGCCCGGGAACTCGGCATCAGTCACGCCCTCGCCACCCATCACCTCCGCCAACTGGCGAAGTACGACTTCGTCGAGCAGACCGAGGGCGACGACAATCGTGCCCGGCCCTGGCGGCTCACTTCGACCTCACAGACCTGGCGAGGAGCCGATGCCACCGCGGAGGGCGCGTCGGCGGCCGCGGTGCTGGAACAGGTGATCGCCGAGCGGGCGCTGGTCCGCTTCGTCGACTGGCAGGGACGTCGGACTGAGTGGCCCGCGTCGTGGCGGGAGCATGCCGGTGTCGGCCAGCACACCGTGTGGCTCACCCAAAAAGAGCTGGCCGACCTCGAGCGGTCCATCGACCAACTGATCGCGAACTACGTGGACCAGCGACCGATCGATGACGTTGCGGCCCGACCGGCGGGGTCCGCACCAGTCGACTTCACGGTCTTCACCGTGCCTCTCGACGACCCGCCCGCTGACGCCTGATCGTGCGAATCCTCTGGCGCACTCTGTCGGGTAGCCGTGACTTCCGCATGGTGCTGATCGCCGGGCTGGTGTCCCAGACCGGTGACTGGATCCTCCGTGTCGGACTGACCTACCAGATCTACGTACTCACCGGCTCCACCTTGGCCTCGGCTTCGATGTTGGTGGCCTCGTTCCTGCCGCAGATCTTGTTGGGATCGGTCGCCGGAGTGTTCGTCGATCGTTGGGACCGGCGACGCACCATGATCGGCTCGAATCTGATCCTGGCCGTCGGACTGCTGCCACTGCTGCTGGTCACCGGCACGGAACAGATCGGGCTGGTCTTCGTGGTTCTGCTCTGGGAGGGAGTGGTGCAGCAGTTCTTCCTTCCAGCCATGAAGTCTCTGGTGCCACACCTGGTCGATGAACGGCAGTTGATCACTGCCAATGCCCTCATCGGCCAAACACGTGACGTGTCCCGACTGGTTGGTTCTGCGATCGGCGGGGTGACTGTTGCCATCGGCGGCATGACACTGCTGACCGTCGTCGATGCCGTCAGTTGCCTTCTGGCGGCCGCGGTGATCGCCTCTGTGTGGACCCGGGACGGAAGCCTCCGCGCGCAACGGCCCGGCCGCGAGCAACTCCGACAGCGGCTGGTCCAACTGCGGGCGGAATGGACTGACGGCCTGTTGGTGGCGGCACGTCAGCCGGTCCTCCGCGTGATCATGGTCTTTCTCCTGGTGACCACGCTCGGCGAAGGAGTGATGGGAACCCTGTTTGCTCCGTTCGTGCACGACGCCTTGGGCGGTACGAGCCAGCAGTACGGCGCGATCATCTCGGCGCAGGCCGTCGGGGGGATCGTCGGCGGACTGATTGCGGGTTCCTTGGGGGAATGGATCCGTCCGGGTCCGCTGCTGGGCTGGGCGGCCGTCGCCTTCGGGACCATCGACCTGGTGATCTTCATCTATCCGGTGTGGTTTCAGGCGGTGTGGCCCGCCGTCGTGGGCATGGTCGTCGTCGGACTTCCCGGGGCGATGGTGATGGCCGGGGTGACGACCCTGCTGCAACGGAACACTCCGGCTGGCCATCGGGGCCGCGTCTTCGGCGCCGTCGGCGCCCTCGAAGGATTGTCGATCATGGTTGGCGCCGCAGCGGCTGGGGCGCTGGGCGACGGCGTTGGCCTGGTCCCTGTCCTCATCGTGCAGGCCGCCGGGTATCTGCTGTCCGGAGTGGTGGTGCTGCTGGCCCTGCCGCAAGACACGCCGCAACACCGAACGGCCAACATCTGAGGAGGATTCCGGGGCACCCGCCCGGTCGATGGCCGTCAGATTCCGCTGCTCACCGGAGGACAAGGGGAACGTAAGCGCCGTGAAAGGCAAGCTCGGCACCATGGTCAGGTGGTCACACCCCGACCACCTGTCGTGAGGAGCAGTCGTTGCCCATCCCCAGTCCAGGGATCCTGCTGGCCTTCGCCATCGCCTCGGTGATCGTGATGGTGATCCCCGGCCCGGCCGTGGCCTATGTGGTGGCACGTAGCGTCGAGCACGGCCCGCGGGCCGGGCTGTACTCGGTCCTGGGGCTGGAGGCGGCCGCCACGATGCACGTCATCCTGGCCGCCGCGGGCATCAGCACCCTAGTCCAGTTGGTGCCGATGGGCCTGCGGCTGCTGGCGTGGACCGGGGCGGGTTACTTGGTCTGGTTGGCCATCCGGGAGCTGATGACGTTCCGGCAGAAGACGGAAGAGGCGGCGACGCCGACCTCAGCACGACCCGGCCGGCTCTTCCTGGACGGCTTCCTGGTCGACCTGCTGAATCCCAAGACGCTGCTGTTCTTCCTGGCCTTCCTCCCCCAGTTCATCGATCCGAACCGGCCGTGGGCCGGCCAGGTGACCGCGCTCGGGTTGATCTTCGTCCTGATCGCCGCCGGCTGCGACACCGGCTACGCCCTGCTGGCCGGACGGCTGTCCCGACGCCTCCGCCGAACGTCGGGCTCCCGCCGTGGGCTCAAGGTGGCCTCAGCCGGGGTGTACCTGGCCCTGGCCGGCGTCGCCGTCACGATCTGAGCGACCGCACCGCAGCATGCCGCTGGTGCGGCTGTGGCCGGCCGGGTGGCCAACGCCTCACCACGGGGAACCGACCCGGACCAGGAATACGACCAGCGAGGCCAGACCGAACAACAGCAGCGAGACTCCCATCACCGGACCGACGAGACGACTGCTCGGACCTTCGGCACGACCCAGTCGAGGCCGCAGGGCCAGCAGGCAGACCGCCTGCACGAGGCCGAGTGCGACCAAGGACCAGTCGCGGAGGATGAACGCCAGTGGGATGAAGTGCACGGCCACGATGAGGGCGACCCACCAGGCCATCCACCGGGTCCGCTGCCTTCGCCACAGGAGAAGACAGCCGAGACCGGCCAGGAGGACCTCGGCCACCACGAGCACGCCGAAGAGGGCATACTGCCCCTCCATCGCACTGCCCTCATCCCAGCGTGTGGCGACAGCGGATCCGAACAGTCCGGCGAGGACGACGCCCAGCCCGGAGCCGACGCCGAGCTTCCAGCGCCACGCGGCCGGCGGGTCCTCCTGGCCCCAGCCGAACCAGACGAAGGCCATCAGACCGAACCAGGCGATGGTGAATGCATGATCGCGGGCGAACTCGGTCAGCACGGCTGTGACCCCTTCTCGACACCCCTCACGAACGAGCCTCCACCGTACGGCGTCCGGTCCGAATTCCGACCACCGCCTGCACCAAGATCACCGCTCCGAGGCCACCGACCGGCAACAGGTGGGAGTCCGAGGCCTCCAGGCCGAAGCCGAACAGCAGCGGCCCGCTCGAAGCCAGGGCCACCCCGACCGCCGAGGTCACGGCCGCCACCGACGCCGTGTGCTCGGGCGAGCGTGTGTACTCGACGATCTGGCCGTACGAGACCCCGAGGCAGAGCCCCTGCCCCACCCCGAGCAGCAGGGCGACAACCAGGGCCGCATCCGCACCAACCGTGATCAACAGCAGCACTCCGGCCAACGCAGTGAGGGGCGACAGGGGCGCCAGCACCCGAGCCAGGCCACGCCGCAGCCCGATCGGTGACAGCAGCGCGAACGGGATCGCCACCAGGTTGATCAAGGATGTGTAGCCGCCGGCCGCCCCGGCATCCATACCGTCCGCGGTGAAGATCGTCGGCAACCACGTCGAGGTGGTGTAGAAGGTCAGCGAGGTGATACCGAAGTAGATCGCCAGCATCCAGACCCCGGAATCCCTGATCGCCGATCCGGAGCGGGCGCCGGGCGGGTCCTCTGGTCGGGCGCGGCCTCGCCGTGACGGCGCCCCCTCGGCGGTCCGTACCGATCGCGATCTCAGGCCCCACACGCCCAGGCCGAGCACCCCGCACCCGGCCCACAACACCAGGGTCTCGCGCCACCCCAGCCCGATGCCGCGCATGATCGGAACAGTCAGCCCGAGGGCGAGCGCCGGGCCGAGGCTGAGCGCCATCGTGTACATCCCGGTGAGGGTTCCGCGTCGGCCCGGCGGTGCGGCGGCGATCACAGCCGGGGTCAGAACGGTGCCGAGGGCGATGGCGCAGCCGAGCACGGCCGTCCCGGCCAACAGGGTCGGATCCCCCGGGACCGAACGGAGCATCGTGCCGGCCACGATGCCGATCAACGCGCAGCCCACAACGCGGTCTCGGCCGAACCGGCTGGCGAGTCGGGGGGCGAGCGGTGCGACGACCAGGGTGAGTGCCAACGGGATCGTCGTCAGCAGTGACAGGAAGGTCTCGCCGTGCCCGGTATCGGCCAGCAGGTTCGGGAGCAGTGGACCCAGTGATGTGGTGGGGATACGAAGGTTCAGCGCGATCAGGATGATCGCCACCACAGCGAGGAGCAACGGAGGGGAGGCCCTCGCGGTGGAGCAGTTCCCCCCGCGTCCGCCCTGTCCGCGACCTGTCATCGTCCCGAACCTATCGCTCCCAGGTCAGGCCAGACAGCGCGCACCCTCGGCCGGACACCAGCGGTCGACCAGCCGGTCTCATCCGCCGAGCATCGAGGACACCAGAATGAGGACGACGATGACCACCACGACGACCACAAGGGTCACGATGAAGGCTCCGACGCCCTTGCGCTTCTGCTGCTCGTGGCCCATCGACCCGGTTGCGAACTGGTGCATCGGCGCCGCGTAGAAGACCGGCACCACCTGTCCCGGTTGCACAGTGAAGTCCAGTGCCGCCTGACCGTAGATCCGCATCCACTGGGCCGACGCCTCGACATGCACCGGACCGGCCGGAACGGGGACGTCCTGACGGCCGTACTGGGTGCGGATCGGATGACCGTTCACCGTCACCGTGGGAGTGATCATGTTGGACGTCAGCGCGCTGCCCTGGAGGGTGAGCACCATCGTCCCCATCGGACCGCCCGGCACGAACTGGGCGGGCGGGTGACCCTGCGGTCCGGGCTGGGGCGGTGGCCCCGGGTGGCGCGGCGGTCCCGGTTGGGGCGGCGGCCCCGGCTGGGAGTAGGGGTTGGGCTGGCCAGGGGGCTGTTGGGTCATGGATCAACCGTAGTGAGCCAACCGGTCACGACGCCATTTCGGCCGGCGGTCCCCTGCACCGGCGAAAATCCGTGGTCGGGGCGCAGGCATCCTTGTTACGTTGCAGACATGGAAGCACAGTCGTACCAACACAGCGCTCCCCCGGGCCGCCCGCCCAAGCCGCTGCGCTGGCTGATCGCCGGAGTCGTGGCGAGCATCGCCCTGCTCATCGCCTTGCCCGTGGTCATGCTCATCGACCGGGAGGGCCTTGTCGAGGCGATCCGCCGGGATTCTCCCGATGTGGCCGACGAGCACCTCGGACTGGCCGTCGTGTTCGTCATGATCTACTCGGTCGGCCTGCACCTCGTCGACGCGATCCTGTTGCTCTGGCTGACCCCGCGGGTGCTGCGCGGTCGCCAGTGGGCCCGGATCGTCTTGACCGCCTACTTGATCATCGCCACCTTCTTCAGCATCGAGAACTCGGCCATGAAGGGCACCATGTTCCTCTGGGCGGTCATCCCGACCGACATCCTGCACGTCGTGATGATCACACTGATGTGGGTCCCGCGATCCGTGCGCGCGCACTTCGCCGCCCATCGCGCGTCCGAGCGCGAGAAGGTCGCAACCTCCTGAGCAGGCGTACGCGTCGCAGCGCACGAACACGAGGAACTACTTGGGCCACCCGGCCAGCCATGCCACCGACGGCCCCGTGAAGACCAGGCCCATGATGCCCGACATCATCGAAGCCATGATGAAGGTCATGATCACCTCGGAGGGTGCGAACCCAAGGTACCCAATCCCTCACGGCGACACAGGAAGGGTGGCCCGGATGCCGTCGAGCACGCACGTCAGGCCGGTGTGGAACTGCCACTCGGCGGTGTCCTGGTTGGAGCCGTTCACGAGATAGTCGGACAGCTTCGGATACCGACCGGAACTGGTGAGCTCGGCCATGTAGGGGTGATAGGCACTGCGCACATCGTCGTCAGTGGTCCAGCCGCGGCGGTCCATGAGCTGGCGTTGGGCCACTTCGGCGGCTGCGGCCCCGTGGGTGAACGAGGTGATGGTCGCCAGGATCGCCATCTTGGTGTCGACGTCGACATCCACATCGTCCAGGGAGGCGAGGACGCGTTCGGCGATGTCCGCCATCCGTGGCGTGAGGACGCCGGGAAGGCGGGCGTAGATCTGCACCAGCCACGGATGACTCAAGGTGATGGAGCGAACCTGCTCCGCGTACGTACGCAACATCTCCTGCCATCCCGCAGTGGCGTCCGGGAGGTCGACCGTCCCGTGCGCGATGTCGACCATCAACTCGAACAGGTCGTCCTTGCCCGAGATGTAACGGTACGGCGCCATCGGGGTGACGCCGAGTTG
>JBQDIN010000051.1:28574-29686 GCA_052094425.1 Propionibacteriaceae bacterium | reverse complement strand
CGGAGCTCCATGTTGCCGGTGCCCTTGAACTCCTCGAAGATCACCTCGTCCATCTTGGAGCCGGTCTCGATCAGCGCGGTGGCGAGGATCGTCAGCGAGCCGCCGTCCTCGATGTTGCGGGCGGCTCCGAAGAACCGCTTCGGCGGGTACAGGGCGGCCGAGTCGACACCACCGGAGAGGATCCGGCCACTCGCCGGAGCGGCCAGGTTGTACGCGCGGCCGAGCCGAGTGATGCCGTCGAGCAGGATGACGACGTCCTGGCCCAACTCGACCAGTCGCTTGGCTCGCTCGATCGCGAGCTCGGCCACCATGGTGTGGTCGGAGGCGGGGCGGTCGAAGGTGGACGAGATCACCTCTCCCTTGACGGTGCGCTCGAAGTCGGTGACCTCCTCCGGACGCTCGTCCACGAGCACCACCATCAGGTGGACCTCAGGGTTGTTGGTACTGATCGCGTTGGCGATCTGCTGCATCACCATCGTCTTGCCGGCCTTGGGCGGGGAGACGATCAGGCCGCGCTGCCCCTTGCCGATCGGCGACACGATGTCGATGATCCGGGTGGACATGACAGTGGGAGAAGTCTCCAACCGCAGGCGGTCCTGGGCGTAGAGCGGAGTCAGCTTGCCGAACTCGACCCGGCCCTTGGCCTGCTCCGGGTCCGCACCGTTGACGGTCTCGAGGTTGATCAGCGGGTTGAACTTCTCCTTGCGCTCGCCCTCGCGGGACTGGCGGATCTGCCCGGTGACCACGTCCCCCTTGCGCAGGCCGTACTTCTTGACCATGGACTGGGAGACGTAGGCGTCCGAGGAGCCCGGCAGGTAACCGCTGGTGCGGACGAAGGCGTAGTTGTCGCGGAGGTCCAAGATCCCGGCCGCCGGCACCAACACGTCATCCTCGCCGACCGTCGGCTCGGCCTCGAAGCGATCCATTCCGCCCTGGCCACCCCGACGGCGGTTCTGCCGATCCCGGTTACGCCGACGGCGGCCACGACGACCACCGTTCCCGTCGTCATCGAAGTCTCGGTTGTTGCCGCGGTTCTGGTTCTGCTGGTTCTGATTGTTCTGCTTCTGGCTGCCGCGGTTCTGGTCGCCACGGTTCTGATCCCCACGGCCCTG
>JBQDIN010000051.1:0-28474 GCA_052094425.1 Propionibacteriaceae bacterium | reverse complement strand
TCGCCACGGTTCTGATCCCCACGGCCCTGATCGCCACGGTTCTGATCCCCACGGCCCTGATCGCCACGGCCCTGTTCGCCGCGGTTCTGGTCCTGGTTGCCCTTGTCCCGGTTCCGGTCGCGATTCTGCTCGTCCCGGTCCTGGTTCGAGCGGTCCTGGTTCGAGCGGTCCTGG
Source organism: Propionibacteriaceae bacterium (assembly GCA_052094425.1). Taxonomy (GTDB): domain Bacteria; phylum Actinomycetota; class Actinomycetes; order Propionibacteriales; family Propionibacteriaceae; genus Microlunatus. Next base: position 28,300 of record JBQDIN010000051.1, on the reverse strand, counting down.
TTCGAACGGTCCTGGTTCGAGCGGTCCTCGGTCGGCGCCTGCTGGCCACCGGTCGGCAGCGAGTCCTGCCGATCGCCACCCTGCCCGTTCGCGGTCTCCCGCTTCCCAGCCTGGTCGTTTCCAGCCTGGTCGCGCTGGGGACGGTCCTGCCCGGAGCGGGCTCCGTTACCGACGGACTCGTTCTCGGTGCTCCCACCCGTACGTCCGCCGCTGGACTGCGCCGAGCGGATCGCTTCAATCAACTGGCCCTTGCGCATCGCGCCGGTGCCCTTGAGACCGAGTGTCGAAGCGACTTGCTTCAGTTCGGGAAGAACCATGCCCTCCAGACCGGAGCCCTTGCGCTTTCGGCCGGCACCCTCGGGCGCTGCGGCATTCACTTCGGCTGCTTCTGTCACGTGATTCCTTTCGGATCGGGCACACCTCAACTCCTGGCGATGGTCGTCAGGACTGTCGGGTGTCTGTGCCCCCTTCGGCCTCTCGCTGCTCGCTGGTGTGCTGTGAAGCGGTACGAGTCGATCAGCCAATGATGGATTGCGGTGAAGTCTGAACGCTTCGAAACGCGTGGTTGAGAGCGACTACGAAGGGTTCGCTGCGGGCGTGTCGTAACATCTGGCCCCGCGCACCCGACTTCCGGGGCGCTTGCAAGTTCAACCGACGCCGGGCGCCGCGCTTCACTGCAGTAGCAAGGCTAGCACTCCACGGGCCGCAATCGGCAACTCGGCATCCCGACACGTCGGTGTGGCGGTCAGTTCGCGTCCTCGGCGACCACCTGGGCCGCCGAGCCGACCCCCGCCGCAACAGCGCGGAATCCGTCGGCCTGCCAGTCCTCGACCCCGGCCAGCGAGGATCGCTCCCCCAGCACGAGGACGGTCGGCCCGGCGCCACTGACCGTGGCCGGGTGCCCGGCAGCACGCAAGGCGGCCACCAGGTCGGACGAGGGGCGCATCGCGTCGGCGCGGTAGCGCTGGTGCAGCCAGTCCTCGGTGGCCGGCAACAACAGGTCCGGCCGGGTCGCGATCGCAAGCACCAGCAGGGCGGCCCGGGACGCGTTCGCGGCGGCATCGGCGTGCGGCACGTTGGCCGGCAGCAGGCCCCGCGCGGCTCCGGTCGGCAACGGCGTCTCCGGGATGAACACCACCGCCGCCAGGTCCGGGTGCAGCGCGGCGCTGATCGCCCGTACGTCGGCGCCGGCGCCCCAGGCCAGCGCGAACCCGCCGTGGATGGCGGCGGCCACGTTGTCCGGGTGCCCTTCGAGTTCTCCTGCCCAACGCAGCAACCAGTCCCGGTCCGGGGACCGGTGCGGGTGGACCAGTTGCCAAGCGATCAGTAGACCGGTCACGATCGCGGAGGACGAGGACCCGAGCCCGCGCCCGTGCGGGATCGTGTTGTGGGCGACGAGTCGCAGTCCACCGGACAGGGTGGCCCCGAGCTCGGCCAGACCGGTACGCACCGAGCGCAGGATCAGGTTGCGGCCGTCGGTGGGGATGTCGTCGACACCCTCCCCCGTGAGGTGTGCCTCGTCCGGGCCGTCGTGGACGACCACCTCGGTCTCGTCCGCCCAGTCGAGGGCCAGCCCGAAGCAGTCGTAACCGGCGCCCAGGTTGGCGCAGGTGGCCGGGGTCCGCACCCGGACCCGTCGCCCACGAGGCACAGCCTCATCGGCGCCGCCGGGCACTTCACTCACCCTCGACCCGCATCACACTGGTGACCTGGCGGACCTCGGGCAGGTCGGCGAGGGCCCGTACGGTCGCGTCCAGGTCGGCGTCCTGGGCTCGGTGGGTGACCAGCACCAGCAGGGCGTCCGTCTCCGCACCACCAGAACTCGCCCGGCCGCCCTTCTGGCGGACGGCCTGCAGGGACACCCCGTGATCGGCGAAGCACTGCGCGATGGTGGCCAGCACACCGGCGACGTCCGCCACGTCCAGGGAGATGTGGTAACGGGTGTAGACGTCACCGATCGGCGCGGTGGGCCGTTGGGCGTAGGAGGACTCGCCCGGTCCGGAGGCACCGCGGACCCGGTTCCGGGCCACGGTGACCAGATCGCCGAGGACCGCGCTGGCGGTCGGCGGCCCACCGGCTCCCGGACCGTAGAACATCAGCTGACCCGCGGAGGCCGACTCCACGAAGACGGCGTTGTAGGCACCGGACACCGACGCCAACGGGTGCGCCGTCGGGATCATCGCCGGATGCACCCGGACCGACACCTTGTCGTCCTCCGACAGCTGGCAGATGGCCACCAGTTTGACCACGCAGCCCATCTCCTTGGCCGAGGCGATGTCCGCGGTGGTCACCTCGGTGATCCCCTCGCGGTGCACGTCCTCGGCCCGGACCCGGGTGTGGAAGGCGAGGCTGGACAGGATCGCGGCCTTCGCGGCGGCGTCGAACCCCTCGATGTCAGCAGTCGGGTCAGCCTCGGCGTACCCGAGTTCCTGCGCCTCGGCCAGGGTCTCGGCGAACCCGGCCCCCGCGGTGGTCATCTTGTCCAGGATGAAGTTGGTGGTCCCGTTCACGATACCGATCACCGACGAGATCTCGTCGCCCACCAAGGATTCCTGCAGCGGACGGATGATCGGAATGGCCCCGGCCACGGCAGCCTCGAAGTACAGGTCGGCGCCGGCGGCCTCGGCGGCGGCGAACAGCGTGGTGCCGTCCTCGGCGAGCAACGCCTTGTTGGCGGTCACCACCGAAGCACCGGCGGCCAAGGCGCTGAGGATCAGACTGCGGGCAGGCTCGATCCCACCGATCACCTCGATCACGATGTCGTTGTCCGGCCGGGCGGCGAGCTCGGCCGCATCGGTGGTGAACAACAACGGGTCGATCCCCGGTCGCTCCCGGTTCAATCGGCGGACGGCGATCCCGGACAACTCGAGTCGACGGCCGACCCGGGCAGCCAGGTCATCGGCCTGCTCGAGCAGCAGCCGCGCCACCTCCGAGCCCACGGTTCCGCACCCGAGCAGCGCGACGCGCAATGGGGCGGATTCAGGATTCGTCACTTTCTTTCCTCACTGGCTCTACTTGGTTCTGCGACTCGCTGCGGTTCAACGACAACTTGTCCGCCGGTTCGGGGCCGGCACCCTCGATTGTTCCCCATCCGAGGACACCCACACCAAATAGCCCGGCATCCGGGACCAGCCGAGGTGAATCAGCCAACCGGAAATCAGCCGACGTCCAGCGCGAGCAGGTCGTCGATGGTCTCGCGCCGGACCAGGGTGGTGACCTGTCCGTCCCGCACCGCCACCACGGGCGGTCGCGGGATGTGGTTGTAGTTGCTCGCCAGCGACCGGCCGTACGCGCCGGTGCCCGGCACCGCGATCAGGTCGCCGACCGCAAGGTCGGCGGGCAGGAACTCGTCCCGGACCACGATGTCACCACCCTCGCAGTGCTTGCCCACCACCCGGCAGAGCATCGACTCGGCCGTGGAACGACGAGAGGCCAGAGTGGCGGAGTACTCGGCGGCGTACAGGGCGGTCCGGATGTTGTCGCTCATCCCGCCGTCCACCGACACGTAACAGCGGGCCGCTCCCCCGTCGAGTTCGACCGATTTCACGGTCCCGACCCGATAGAGGGTGAACCCGGCGGGGCCGCTGATCGCACGTCCCGGTTCGATCGAGAGGTGCGGCACCTTGATCTGCCACCGCTCGCACTCCGCCGCGACGATCGCCTTCATGGCGGCGGCCAGGTCGGCGGGCTCGGACGGGGTGTCCATGGTGGTGTAGGCGATCCCGAAGCCACCGCCCAGGTCGAGCTCCGCCAACTCGACCCCCGTCGTACGCGCGAACTCGGCGTGCAGCCGCAGGGTACGGCGGGCGGCCACCTCGAAGCCCTCGCCATCGAAGATCTGCGACCCGATGTGGGAGTGGATGCCGACCAGGTCGAGCTGCGGATCGTCGAAGCAGGCCTGCAGGGCGGCCCGGGCCGCGCCGCTGCTGATCCCGAACCCGAACTTCTGGTCCTCATGGGCGGTGGCGATGTACTCGTGGGTGTGCGCCTCGATCCCCGGCGTGACGCGGACCATCACTCGCGGGGTGAGATCAAGCTCGGCCGCGAGCGCCGACAGGCGGTCGACCTCGTCGAGGGAGTCGATGATGATCCGGCCGACACCAGCGGTGAGTCCCTGGCGCAACTCCTGCTCGCTCTTGTTGTTGCCGTGCAGCCCGATCCGCTCCGGGTCGACCCCGGCCCGCAGCGCCACAGTCAGCTCACCGCCGCTGCAGACGTCGATGCCCAACCCCTCCTCGGCCACCCAGCGCGCGACCGCCGTGCACAGGAAGGCCTTGCCCGCGTAGTACACGTCCCACCCGGAGAAGGCGTCGGCGAAGGCGCGGGCGCGGGATCGCAGGTCCACCTCGTCGACCACGTACGCCGGGGTGCCCACCTCCTCGGCCAAGGTCGCCACGTCGATGCCCGCGACCTCCAGGACGCCCGCGTCGTTCTTGGACACTTGGGAACTCCACAACTGCGGCACCAGCGCGTTCACGTCGGTCGGCACCGACAGCCAACCCGGCGCCCGGGAGGCCACGTCGGCATGGATGGATCCGGCCACGTGCGAAGGGGTCATGACGACGACTGTGCCAGATCGCTCGTACTGATCGCACCGCCCCCGCCACAGCATGGACACCGACCGGGAGCCGGTCACGACCTGTTGGGGAGTTGGCCCGAGTCGGGAGGAGGCAAAGTGAATCCCGTCGACATCACTGGTACATTTCTCATCGGTCCGGAAGCGGACCGGCGTCAGGCCAACCAAGGCCCCCGTAGCTCAGGGGATAGAGCACCGCCCTCCGGAGGCGGGTGCGCAGGTTCGAATCCTGCCGGGGGCGCCCACCAGCAGGACTGCTAGATTCTTCGCCCGTGACTGAGAAACCCGATCAACGATTCCGCGGCGGGCGATCCGTGGTGATCGGGTGGGCCCTGACCCGGCTCGTGATCATCGCTTTCATGACCACCCTGGAGCGGATCGTCGTCGGGGACGTCTTCTACTACTGGCGCAAACTCGAGGCGATGGCCAACGTCGGACTCGGCGACACGATGACGGAGTACCCCACGCCGGTGGTGTGGATCCTCTCGCTGCCGCACCTCGCCACCTTCGGGAGCCGGGTGGGCTACCTGGTGGCCTTCATCGTCTTCATGATGGCACTCGACGCCACCTTCACCTGGCTGCTGTGGCGCCACGGCGGCCGGCGGCGGACCCGGGCGATCGACTTCTGGCTGGTCTTCGTGATGCTGATCGGCCCGCTCGCCTACCTGCGCTTCGACATGATTCCCGCGGTGCTCGCCGGCGGTGCCCTGCTGGTGCTCCGCCGGCGCCCGTGGCTGGCTGGTGCGATGGCCGGTCTCGGCGCTGCCATCAAACTGTGGCCCGCCCTGCTCTTCCCGGCCCTGCTCGGTCTGCGGCAGACCCGCGGCAGGGTCACGCTCGGGTTCGTCGTCGCCGGCTTCGGGTTGGCCCTGGTGAGTCTGATCGCCGGCGGCTGGTCCCGCCTCGTCTCCCCGCTCACCTGGCAGTCCGGGCGCGGCCTGCAGATCGAGTCGATCTGGGCCACTCCACTGATGCTGCGGCGACTGTTCGACCCGACCCGCTGGGTGGTGGACATCTCCCCCTTCCAGGCGTACGAGATCTTCGGTGACGGGGTCGAGACCTGGCTGCTGGTCAGCAATGTGGCCACCGTCCTCGGACTGGCCGTCATCGCCGCCCTGCTGGTGCGTGGGATGGCGGCCGTGCGCCCGTCGGTGTTCGCCATCGGTCTCGTGATGACCGCGATCATCGCGGTGATGGTGATCACCAACAAGACGCTGAGCCCCCAGTACCTGCTGTGGCTGGGCGGACCGATGTCGGCGCTGCTGATGTGGGAGACCCGGCCGGCCGAGGTGCAGGACGAGGTCGAGCAGTCGGTCGGCAACCACCACCTGGCGCGCCGGATGGGTGTCGGTCTGTTGGTGCTGGCCCTGCTGACCCACCTCGTCTACCCGACCTTCTACGACGCCCTGCTGGGGCGCTCCGCCTGGGCGGTCACCACCGTCGGAACCGTGGTGATGGCGGTACGCAACGTCGGCCTGATGCTCTTCACCATCTGGGTCTGTGCCGCCGCGTGGGTCGCCCTGCCGCGCCCCCGCCGTACCTGACCCTTGCTCCAGGCCTGCTCCCGGGTCTTCAGGCCGGGACGCAACGAGGCTCCCACCCGGCGTACGGGTGGGAGCCTCGCGCAGTGCGTCGGATCGATTCGTCGATCAGCTGCGCTCGTACTTCTCGATCTTGTCGTCTGCTGCCACCTGGTCGGAGGCCTCCTGCATCGCACTGCAGAACTGGTCGGCGCTCGCCTTGCCGGCCAGCAGGTTGCGGACGTTGTCCTTCAGCGCGTCCTTCAACGGCGCGTACCACACCTCGAAGCGGGTCTGGACGATGTTGTCGCCGGCTGCCGCGGAGGCGTCCGCAACGGACTGCAGGGCACTGCTCGGGTCCTTCAGGTTGTCCCCCGCACCCTGGACGGCAGCGAGGTTCCCGGTCAGGTCCGCGAACGCACTGGTGGCCTCCTGGCTGAGCATGATCCGCATGTACTCGTACCCGCCCGCCTTGTTCTTCGACTTCTCGCCGATGATGAAGGGCTCACCGGAACCACCCCAGATGGTCTCGTACGGCATCGCATCCTCGGCCGAGGTGGACGGGACCGGGGCGACCACCATCTCGAAGTCGTCGGGGCCCTTGCCCGCCATCTCGTTCTCCAGCCAGGACCCACACGGGATCATCGCCGCCTTGCCGAGCAGCCACTGGGTCTGCGAGGTGGTGTGGTCCAGGCCCTCGGCGCTGCTCAGGATGTAGCCGTCCTTGCCGTACTTCTCCCACTGCTCGGCGACCTTCACCATCGCGTCGTTGGTCCAGGCATCGGTGGCGAGGTTGTCGATGTTCAGCATCACCTCGTTGCCCGCCAGCTTGGCTGCCTGGGTCGTCAAGATGTTGCCCATGTAGTTGGCGTGCACGCCGGTGTGGATGAACGGAGCCATCGACCCGTCGCTCTTGATCTTGTCGGACAGATCGACGAACTCGTCCCAGGTCTTGCCCATCTCCCAGCCCTTGTCCTCGAACAGGGTGCTGCTGTACCAGATGCCCCACATCGAGAACACGTAACCGAGTTCGTGCATGGTTCCGTTGTACGAGCCCGTCTCCACCGTGCCGGGGAGCAGGATGTCGCCGATCGTCTTGCTCGGGTCGTCGATGCTCGGTGCGTCCAGCAGCGGCTGCAGGTCGGCCAACTGCTTCTGCGCCACCAGGGTCGCGGTCGGCATCGAGTCGTCGCCGGAGTTGTCGATCACCTCCGGCGGGTTGCCGCCCGAGAAGCGCGGCTGGAGGGTGGTGGCGATCTTGACGGTGGACGTCATCTCCGCCACCTCACCGCCGGCCCAGTCGTTGTACAACTTGGCGTGCGCGGCGCCGTACTTGTCGCCGTAGCCGCCGTCGAAGATGACGATCTCCAGCGGCTTAGCCTTGTCCACACCGAACGGGTTGTCGTCGGTCTTGTCCTCGGTGCCGCCGGCGTCCGGCCCTTCGGTCTCCTCACCACCGCCACCTCCACCGGTGGCACAGGCGGACAGGGCTCCAGTGCCGATGAGGGCAGCCCCCACCGCAGCGGACCGGATCACCGTGCGTCGACTGACACCCGGCAGCAGGTCACGAAGTTCTTCGCTCATTGTGCTGTTCCTCTCATCTGTGGGCCCCCCGCCGTTCGGGTGGTCACCGCTGTTGGTCTGTGGTGCATGCTGCTGTGCAGTGCCCCTGTTGTGTTGGCCCAGTTGTGTTCGGTTCGTACCGGGCCGGAGTCACTTGAGCGCTCCGGCGGTCATTCCGGACTGGATCTGCTTCTGGAAGAGCAGGTAGAGGATCAACACCGGTGCCATGCCGATGATGAGTCCAGCGAACAGGCCGGAGAAGTCGGATCGGTACCCTGCGGTCGCGGCCAGGATGGCCAGCCCCTGGGGGACCACGAACTTGTCCGGATCGGTCACCAGGAAGACCGGGATCAGGTACTGGTTCCAGAGCCCGACCGCGTTGAAGATGCCGATGCTGATGATGCCCGGCCGGGCCATCGGCAACATCACCGAGAAGAAGGTGCGGTAGTGCCCGGCTCCGTCGACGAAGGCGGCCTCCGAGATCTCCTTCGGGAGAGTCGCGAAGAAGCCGGTCAGGAAGAAGACGGTGAACGGCATCGCGTACGCGACGTAGACGATGATCAGCCCGTGGTAGGTGTTCAACAGGCTCATCGACTTGAGGATCCCGAACAGCGGCACGATGCCGAGGAAGAGCGGCACCGCCATCGCGCCGACGAAGGCGAGGGTCAGGACCTTGCGGCCGAAGAACTCGTACCGGGCCAGGCAGTAGGACACCATCGCCCCCAGCACCATGACGATGACCACCGAGGCGGTCACCACGATCAGCGAGTTGAGGAAGAACTGGGAGATGTCCGAACCGGTCCAGGCCCGCGCATAGTTGTTGAACTGCAGCTCGGCCGGCGGCTTCCAGGAGTCGACGAAGATCTCGTTGTCGGTCTTCAGCGAGCTCATCAGCACCCAGATCAGCGGGATCAGCACGACGAGCGTCCAGCCGATCAGCACGATGTGGGTGAGGATCGTCAGACCTTTCTCACCACCCCCCTTGGGGCCGGTCTCCGCGGGGAGCTCGATCTCCTCCCCGGGCGTCGTGACTTGGGCGGCACTCACATTTCCACCGAGCCCTTCCGGGTGACCCGCAGCGTGAAGGCGGCGAGCACGATTGTGATGAGGAACAGGATGACGCCTTGGGCGGAGGCGTACCCGAACAGGCCACCCTCCTTGAAGTTCTTGTAGATCGACAGGGCCATCACCGTGGTCGAGTCGTTCGGCCCACCCGGACCGATCGTCATGATCTGGACGACGGCGAAGGCGTCCAGGGCCATGATGCCGAGGTAGATGAAGGCGATCGTGACCGACGGTCGCAGCAGCGGGAAGGTGATCAGCCGGAAGGTCTGCCAGCGGCTCGCCTTGTCGATCGCCGCGGCCTCCAACAACTCCCGCGGGATGTTGGCCATCGCGGCCGAGAAGTACACCATGTAGAAGCCGACATTGGTCCAGACCAGCACGATGATCACGGTCAGCAGGGCGGTCCGGCTGTCGGCCAACCAGGTCGGCGGGTGTTCGACACCGACGGCCCGCAGCAGCGTGTTCAACAACCCGTCCGGCTGGAAGACCTGCTGGAACATGATGGCCAACGCGGCGATCGAGATGACCTGCGGGACGAAGAAGAGCACCCGGTAGAAGGCGGCCCCCCGCACCCCACGGATCTGGCCGCTCTTGGTACTGCCCGACAGGTTCAGCATCGAGGAGAAGAACAGGGCGATCGCGATCGTCACTGCCGGGAAGACCAGCAGCAGGATCAGGTTGTTGCGCAGCCCCTTCCAGAAGACGTTGTCGGGCTGGCCGTCGAACCCGATCAGGTCGGCGAAGTTCCCGAACCCGACGAAGTCGAAGGTGGGGGTGTATCCCGTCCAGTTGGTCAACGACAGGTAGAAGGCCTGCACATAGGGTGAGACCACGAACAGGGCGAAGAGTGCGATGGGTAGGACCAAGAACACCGCCAGGAACTGGTACTTACCGTGCCGCACTGGCAGGCCCCTCTCTGGCTTCCGACGTTGGACGGGAACACACTATGCACAATGTGTCTGGTTTTGCAGTATTCACGCCGGAAGAAACACAATCTTGCAACAAATCCGTTGTAGAAGCTTCATGACGCCAAGCAATCCCGACCCACAGGAGGGCCAGTGAACCACCCGGCAGGATCACCCACGCGCAAGCGCGCCCGGGTCGTACTCGGGGCGGACGTGGGCGGCACCTCCACCCGGGTCGCGGTGGCCACTGCGGACGGTGAACTGCTGGCCGTACGGACGGCCGGTGCCGGGAACCCGACCTCCCTCGGCTTCGAGGAGGCCGCCGCCCGGTTGGCCGCGGTCAGCACCCGGGCCCTGGCCGATGCCGGGGTGGAGCCGGCGGAGGTGTCGGCGGCGATGCTCGGGATGGCGGGCTGGTCGGCCCTGCGGGGTCGCGAGGAGGAGTTCTGCCGGGTGGTGCTGCCATCGGTGCCCACCGTACGACTCGGGGTCGACATCGCCACCGCCTTCTCCACCGCCGTCGCCGATCGCGTCGGCGTGGTCTCCATTGCCGGCACCGGGGCCGGCACCATGCGGGTCCGCGACGGGGTCGTCACCGATCGACGAGACGGCTGGGGCTGGTTGCTCGGCGACCGGGGCTCCGGGACGTGGTTGGGCACCGCCGCCCTGCGCGCCACCCTGACTGCCCTCGAGGCGGGCTCCCCCGGCCCACTGGCCACCGCCGTACTGGCGGAACTGGGCACGACCGACCTGGTCGGGACCATCGCCGTCGCCTATCGGCACCCGCCGGCCCAGCTGTCCGGCCTGGCCCCACTGGTGTCCCGGTACGCCGGCACCGACCCCGCGGCGGCCACCATCGCCGATCGGGCGGCCGGCGAGATCGTCGCCACCATCGTCTCCTTGGGCCCGGACGCCGACGAGGCGATCGTGCTCGGCGGGTCGGTCCTCACCCAGGACGGCCCGGTCTCCGCCGGGGTGCGTCGACGGCTGGCCGAGGGCGGGTACCGGACAGCGCTGCTGGCCGGTGACGGTCCGGCCGGATCCGGGGTGATCGGGGCCGTCTGGATCGCTCTCGGCGGCCTCGTCGACAACCCCGCCTCGGTCCATCGACGACTGCTCGACCAGGCCCTTTCCGACGCCTGACCCGAGCGCCTCCGCCACGCCGTGGGACATGCCGGAACACCACTCGACATCTGGTCTGCTTTCTTGGGTAGCCTAGGTGCCACAGGCATCGGAACCTGCATCAACCAGTACGTTCACGGAAGAAGGCGATTGTGGCCACCGCGCCCGACCCAAACTCATCCTCCACCAGCACGGACGCAGCAACTGACTTCGGAGCCAACGACTGGCTCCTGGAGGAGATGTACGCGAGGTACAGCGCGGATCCCGGTTCGGTGGACCCCAGTTGGGCGAAATACTTCACCGAGCACGGCGGTCCCGACGGCCAGACCGCCACCACCAGCACCAGCACCAGCACCACCGAAGCCACCAGCCCCACCGCGAACGCCGCTGGCTCGTCCACCACCCGGACCCAGCCGTCCCAGACCCCGGACACGAAGTCCCCGGATGCGAAGTCCCCGGAGAAGAAGGCTCCGGAGTCGCAGCCCAAGGACGGCGCGAAGGAGAAGACCGCCGCGAAGAAGGCCTCAGACCCGGAGGCCGACTCCGGAGCCGCCAAGTCCACCCGGAAGTCCAGCGTCGAGAAGCCGAACGAGGTCAAGGAGACCAGGCCGTCCAAGCCGGGCAGCGTCGGCGCCGTCCCGGCCGACCCGCCCAACCCGTCCGTCCGGCCCGAGCAGTCCAAGTCCGAGCCCACCCAGGTGAAGCTCCGCGGCGCCTCGATGCGGACTGCGAAGAACATGGACCTGTCACTCAGCATGCCGACCGCGACCAGTGTCCGCTCGCTGCCGGTGAAGCTGATGTTCGACCAGCGGGTCGTGATCAACAACCACCTGCGCCGGGCCCGTGGCGGCAAGATCTCCTACACCCACCTGCTGGGCTTCGCGATGGTCAAGGCCCTCGAGACCGTGCCGGACATGAACAACTCCTACACCGAGGTCGAGGGCAAGCCGACCATGACGGTGCCGGCGCACGTCAACCTCGGGCTGGCCATCGACCTGCCCAAGCCGGACGGCACCCGCCAACTGCTGGTGCCCAGCATCAAGTCCTGCGAGACCCTCGACTTCGCCCAGTTCTGGGCGGCCTACGAGGAGGTCGTCAGCAAGGCGCGCAGCAACAAGCTGACCCTGGACGACTTCGCCGACACCTCGATCACCCTGACCAACCCGGGCACCATCGGCACGAACCACTCGGTCCCCCGGCTGATGCCCGGCCAGGGCACCATCATCGGGATGGGGTCGATGGACTACCCGCCCGAGTTCCAGGGCTCCGACCCGGACCGGCTCAGCGAGATGAGCGTGTCCAAGGTGCTCACCCTCACCTCGACCTACGACCACCGGGTGATCCAAGGGGCCCACTCGGGCGTCTACCTGGACCGGCTCTGCGCCCTGCTGCTGGGTGAGGACGGGTTCTACGACGACATCTTCGCCGCACTGCGGATCCCCTACGAGCCGATCCGCTGGGCCCAGGACATCAGTACCCGGCACGAGGACCAGGTCTCCAAGCAGGCCCGGATCTTCGAGTTGATCAACGCCTACCGGGTCAGCGGTCACCTGATGGCCGACACCGATCCGCTGGAGTACCACCAGCGTTCCCACCACGACCTGGACGTGCAGACCCACGGCCTGACCCTGTGGGACCTGGACCGCGAGTTCGCCACCGGCAGCTTCGCCGGCGGTCAGGGCCTGATGAAGATGCGCAAGATCCTGGGGATCCTGCGCGACTCGTACTGCCGCACCACCGGCATCGAGTACATGCACATCCAGGAGCCCAGTCAGCGGAAGTGGATCCAGGACCGGGTGGAGCGCCGGCACGAGTCGCTCCCGCGGGAGGAACACCTGCGGGTGCTGGACAAGCTCAACGAGGCGGAGATCTTCGAGACCTTCCTGCAGACCAAGTTCGTCGGCCAGAAGCGGTTCAGCCTGGAGGGCGGCGAGGCCGCCATCGTCTCCTTGGACGAGATCTGCGAGCAGGCCGCCAACGCCGGTCTGGAAGAGGTCTGCATCGGCATGCCGCACCGCGGCCGACTGAACGTGCTGGCCAACATCGTCGGCAAGTCGTACGGCCAGATCTTCCGCGAGTTCGAGGGCAACATCGATCCGCGCAGCGTCCAGGGCTCCGGCGACGTGAAGTACCACCTGGGCGCCGAGGGGCAGTTCACCGCCCTCAGCGGTTCCCGGATCAAGACGTCGGTGGCCGCCAACCCGAGCCACCTGGAAGCCGTCAACCCGGTGCTGGAGGGGATCGCCCGCGCCAAGCAGGACATCCTCGACCGGGGCGGCGAGTTCCCGGTGCTCCCGGTCCTGATGCACGGTGATGCAGCGTTCGCCGGCCAGGGGGTGGTCGCCGAGACCCTCAACCTCAGCCAGTTGCGGGGCTACCGGACCGGTGGCACGGTGCACATCATCGTGAACAATCAGGTCGGGTTCACCACCTCGCCCACCGAGTCCCGCTCCTCGATGTACTGCACCGACGTCGCCCGGATGGTGCAGGCGCCGATCTTCCACGTGAACGGGGACGATCCGGAGGCCTGCGTCCGGGTCGCCCGGCTGGCCTTCGCCTTCCGACAGGAGTTCAACAAGGACGTCGTGATCGACATCGTCTGCTACCGCCGGCGTGGCCACAACGAGGGCGACGACCCGAGCTTCACCCAGCCGATGATGTACGACCTGATCGAGAAGAAGCGGTCCACCCGCAAGCTCTACACCGAGGCCCTGATCGGCCGCGGCGACATCTCGGTCGAGGACGCCGAGGGCGTGATGAAGCGGTTCCAGCAGCGACTGGAGGGCGTCTTCAAGGAGGTGCGCAAGGACGACGCGGTCGCCGACGAGCCCGACTACCGCCGCGTCCCGGAGTACCCGAGCAAGACCAAGGCCGGGCACGGCACCACGATCTCCCCCGAGACCCTGAAGGCGATCGCGGATGCCCACACCAACGTGCCGGACGGGTTCAGCGTGCACCCGAAGGTGATGCCCCAGTTGCAGCGCCGCGCGGCCGCCGTCACCCAGGGGCCGATCGACTGGGCCACCGGCGAGATCCTCGCCCTCGGCTCCCTGATGATGGAGGGCCGACCAGTTCGACTGACCGGCCAGGACACCCGCCGCGGCACCTTCGTACAGCGCTTCGCCGCCGTCGTCGATCGCAAGACCGGCGACGCCTGGGTACCGCTGAAGCACCTGGACGACGAGCAGGGCAAGTTCCACGTCTTCGACTCACTGCTCAGCGAGTACGCCTCGCTGGGCTTCGAGTACGGCTACTCGGTGGCCCGCCCGGAAGCCCTGGTGTTGTGGGAGGCCCAGTTCGGTGACTTCGTGAACGGCGCCCAGACCATCACGGACGAGTTCATCACCTCCGGACAAGCGAAGTGGACCCAGAAGTCCGGGGTGGTGCTGCTGCTCCCGCACGGCTACGAGGGCCAGGGGCCGGACCACTCGTCGGCACGGATCGAGCGGTGGCTCCAACTGGCGGCCGAGGATGCGATCACCGTCGCGCAGCCGTCAACGCCCGCGAGCCACTTCCACCTGCTGCGCAACCAAGCCCTCACCGACACCCACCGGCCGTTGATCATCATGACGCCGAAGTCGATGCTGCGGAACAAGCTGGCCGTCTCCGACCCCGAGGACTTCACCCACGGCAAGTGGCGGCCGGTGCTGGAGGATCCCACCATCACCGACCCGTCGGCGGTGGAGAAGGTGCTGCTCTGCTCCGGCAAGGTCCGCTGGGACCTGGTCAAGCAGCGCACCGCCGCGGAGCTCGAGGGCAAGGTCGCGATCCTCGGAGTCGAGCGGCTCTACCCGCTGCCGGCGGCCGAGATCGCCGACCAGTTGGGCCGGTTCGAGAACGCGTCGGTGATCCGCTGGGTCCAGGACGAGCCGGTCAACCAGGGCGCCTGGCCTTTCATGGCGCTGACCCTGCCCGAGGCACTCGCGGAGGTGGAACCGGCCAACAGTTGGCGGATCGAGCGGATCACCCGTCCTGCCTCCTCCGCCCCCTCGGTCGGATCGGCCAAGGTCCACGAGATCGAGCAGCGCGAACTGGTCGAGGCCGCCTTCGAGTGAGCTTCGAGTGAGTGACCCCCTCCAGCTCCACCAGCGGAGCGGGCGTCACTCAGGGTTCGAGGACCACCTTGCCGAAGACCTGGCCGTCCTGCAGGGCGGCCAGGCCGGCCCGCGCCTCGGCGAGTGGCAGCACCCGATCGACCGGGGGGCGCAGCCCGGTGGTGGCCACCATCGAGGCGAGGGCGGCCAGTTCGTCGTGGGTGCCCATCGTGGACCCGACCACCCGCAACGGTTTGAAGAAGATCTTGGTCAGCTCCGCGTTGTCGGGGTGCGGGCCGGAGGTGGTCCCGCTGATCACCACGGTTCCGCCGGGTCGCAGTGCGTTGATCGAGTGCGTCCAGGTGGCGGCGCCGACCGTCTCGAGCACCGCGTCCACCCGTTCCGGCAGCCGTTCCCCGCTGGCGAAGGCCCGGTCGGCCCCGAGTTCGACCGCCCGGGCTCCCCTGGCCTCGTCGCGGGAGGTCACCCACATCCGCAACCCGGCGGCGTGCCCGAGGGCGACGGCTGCGGTCGCCACCCCGCCCCCGGCGCCCTGCACCAGGACGGTGTCGCCCGGCCGAACGCCGGCCGAGGTGAACAACATCCGGTACGCGGTCAGCCACGCAGTCGGCAGGCAGCAGGCGGCAGTGAAGTCGAGACCCGCCGGCTTCGGCACCAGGTTCGTCCGGGGGACCCGCACCTGTTCGGCCAGGGTGCCCGGGTAGCGCTCCGACAACAGGGAGCGCCGCGGGTCGAGGGTGGTGTCCGAACCGGTCCAGCCGGGATCGTTGATCACCGCGTGCACGATCACCTCGGCACCGTCCGCGGTGACCCCGGCCGCATCACAGCCCAAGATCATCGGCAACGCCTCGGAGCGGAGTCCCACGCCACGCAGGGAGAACAGGTCGTGGTGGTTCAGCGCGGCCGCCCGCACCTCCACCGTCACCCAGTCGGCGGGGGTGGCCGGCGGGTCGATCTCGGCGACCTCCAGACCAGCGAGCGGGTCGTCGGGGTCCAGGGCGGCAGCGTAGGCAGCGAGCATGAGTCGAACCTATAGACTCCGGCACCATGTCTGCACCCCCCGTACCGTCTGCCGACCAGCCGGGGGCGACCGCCCTGGCCGAGGAGTTCACCGCGCGACACGGCCGCCCGCCGACCGGCGTGTGGGGTGCCCCCGGACGGGTGAACCTGATCGGCGAGCACACCGACTACAACGACGGCTTCGTGTTCCCGTTCGCCCTGCCCCAACGGGTACTGGTGGCCGCCGCACCGGCTCCGGAGCCGGCCGTCGGCTGGACGGTGGCCTCGGTCAACACCGGGGACTCGGCCTCCTTCGCTGCTGCGGACCTCCGACCACCGATGCCCGGCTGGTCCGCGTACGTGGCCGGCGTGGTGTGGGCACTGCGCGAGGCGGGCCACTCGGTGGCCGCGGCCGACCTGGTGCTGGTCTCGGACGTGCCGATCGGGGCCGGACTGTCCTCCTCGGCAGCACTGGAGTGCGCTGTACTGGCCGCCCTCGTGGACCTGAACGGGCTCGAGATCGCCCCGCTGGACCGGGCGAAGCTGGCCCGCCGGTGCGAGAACGAGTTCGTCGGTGCCCCGACCGGGCTGATGGACCAGGCCGCATCGACCCTGTGCACCGCAGGGCACGGCCTCCTCCTCGACTGTCGCACCCTGGCCACCGAGCAGGTACCGCTGGACCCGGCCACGGCCGGACTGGAGATCCTGGTCGTCGACACCGGCACCGCGCACGCACTGGTGGACAGCGAGTACGCCGACCGCCGCCGCAGCTGCGAGGCGGCTGCCGACCAGCTCGGGGTGCCGGCCCTGCGGGACGTGGACGACGTGGACCGGGCCCTCTCCCGCCTCGACGACGAAATGCTGCGTCGTCGGGTCCGCCACGTGGTGACCGAGAATGCCCGGGTTCGCCGTACGGTCGAGGCCCTGGCCGCCGACGACTGGTCGGCGGTGGCCGTCCTGCTGGACAGTTCCCACGCCTCGATGCGCGACGACTTCGAGATCACGGTGCCGCCGATCGACGTGGCGGTCGAGGCCGCCAAGGAAGCGGGTGCCCTCGGGTCCCGGATGACCGGGGGCGGATTTGGCGGCTGCATCATTGCTCTGGTGCCGACCGGTTCCGGCGACCGAATCGCCGCCCACATCGGGCGGCGCTTCGCCGCCCGTGGGTACGGTCCGCCAGCTCACTTCGTCGCCAATCCCTCGGCAGGGGCCGGGCGGGTGGTCTAGGTGGAATCCCAGACACCGCTGGCCCCGTTGTTGGTGCTGTTCCTCGTCCTCCTCGGGGTGGCTGTGGTGCTCTACGTTCGCAAGCAGAAGACACGTCGCGACTCCGCACTCCGAAAGTTCAGCCGCAGCCGGGGATGGTCCCTGGACCTACGGCCGACGAGCTTGGTGGAGACCTACCCGCGGACCTCCCTGTTCCATGCCGGGAACAGTGTGCGCGGCATGAATCTGCTCACCTTCACCAGCGAGGGGCTGACCGCTCAGTCCTTCGACTTCGTGGTCCACGGGCATACGCAGCACGGATCCGGACCGGAGTTCTTCCACGTGGTGGCGATCGAAGTGCCGTTCTCGCTCCCGATCCTCGAGCTTCGCCCCGAGCGGGCGCTCGACCGGGTCGTCGGTGCGCCCGAGGTGGAGTTCGAGTCGGCCGAATTCAACCGCGCTTGGTACGTCACCACCCGCAATGAGCGGTTCGCCCATGACGTGGTCCACCCCCAGATGATGGAGTGGCTGCTGGAGGAGCCGGCGCCGAACCTTCCGTTCGACGTGGGTGGGAACAAGATCTACACCTACTCCACCGGCGAACAGCACACCGAGCGGATCGACGACATGGTCTGGCTCCTCCAGGAGTTCCGTGCCCGGATCCCCGACCATGTGTGGCACAGGGCTTCCGGCCGGTAGCCGGCACCCGGCGGCGTCGCAGCCCAACATCATCGGCAATGCCTCGGTGCGGAGCCCCACCCCGCGCTGGGAGAACAGATCATCGGGGCTCAGGGCGCCAGCACGGGCAGCGAGCACGGGTCAGACCTATAGACTCCGGCCCCATGTCTGTACCCCCTGTTGCGCCGCCCGAACAGACGGGGGCAATCGCCCTGGCCGCGGAGTTCATCGCCCGACACGATCGCCCGCCGACTGGTGTGTGGGCCGCCCCGGTCTGGTGAGTTGAGTGCTTGCACTCGTCACCGGCCTCGACTGGGCCGGCATCGTCTTCGGTGGGCTCGTCCTCATCGGCGGCATGGCCGCCTTCGCGGTCACCGACCGTCGCCGCCGCGCCGCCATCCAACGGTTCGCCCGAGAACGCGGCTGGCCCCTGGACCAGCGGGCCGACGACGTGCTCCGGGAGTACCCGCCAACGTCCTTGCTGGACGCCGGGTACCGCCGTTGGGTGACGAACCTGTTCACCTTCACCGCCGACGGGCACCGGGCCCACTCCTTCGACTACGCATACCTCACCCCCGCCCAGAAGGGATCCCAGCCCTTCCACGTGGTGTCGATCGAACTGCCGGCTCGCTTCCCCGTGCTCGAACTGCGTCCCGAGCGGCTCCTCGATCCGGTCGGCAAGCTGTTCGGGCTGCGGGACCTGCAGTTCGAGTCGGCCGACTTCAACAGCGCGTGGCTGGTCGCCGGCACGCAGGCCCCCTTCGGCTACGACCTGATCCACCCGCGCATGATGGAGTGGCTGCTCACCGATGCGGCGGGCTCCCGCCCCTTCACCATCGGCGGTGACCGGCTCTACACGTATCGCCCCGGAAACCAGCGGGTCGAGGACATCGACTCGATGGTCGAGGAACTTCTGCAATTCCGGAGCCTGATCCCCGACCACGTGTGGCGCCGGGCCGCCGGTGAGTAGTCAGCGCCCGTCGTCGGCCGCGTCGGGGTCGTCGACCGCGTCCGGCTCCTCGGGCTCGGAGGACTCGGACTCCGGCTCCCGCGCCAGCAGCCGCGTCGAGGATGGCAACAGGACACAGACCAGCACCACCACCGAACTCGCCGCCAACAGAGCGGCGATCCACCCGGTGGCACCGGAGGCGAAACTCCAGGCGATCGGCAGGTGCAGGATCTGGGTGGCCACGGCGGGGCCACGACTCCACCGGCGGGCCCGGAGGAGTCCGCGGACGACCAGCGCGAGCAGGCCGCCGTACAGCAGGAGCGTGATGACGGCGGTGACCCCCACGGCGGGTCGCTGCGGCTGGACCTGGGTCATCTCGAACACCCCGAACCCGAGCGCCGCCAACGCCTGGGCGCCGACGAGTCCGGCGGCGAGGAACAAAGCCGGGCCGACGCGCGTTGTCTTGGGCGTGGTCACGGTCGACACTCTATGAGGCATGCCTCGAACGCGGTCGGAGCGGCTACCACAACCAGAAGTGTGAGGCAGCCAACGTCGGCAAACTCTTGTCAACGAACCAATTAATTGCCAGTCTTAAGGGCGAGACTGCGATCGTTCGACGATTACTGCCTTCCCCCAAGATCTCTGGGCCCTGGAGCCCGGCACCGTAAAGGAGTGAGTACGCCATGGATTGGCGCCATGAGGCGGCCTGTCTGGATGAGGATCCGGAGCTGTTCTTCCCGATTGGGAACACCGGCCCGGCCCTCCTCCAGATCGAAGAGGCCAAGCAGGTGTGTCGACGTTGCGACGTCCGGGACTCCTGCCTGCAGTGGGCGCTGGAGGCAGGCCAGGACCACGGTGTGTGGGGTGGCCTGAGTGAGGACGAGCGCCGTGCGCTGAAGCGCCGCGCCGCCCGCTCGCGCATCCGCACCGCCTGAACCGGGAGCGCAGCACCCGAAGGCATCGAGCCCCAGTCATCGACGATCCGGGCCCGTGGGACACAGTTCCCCACGGGTCCGTCGCATGTCCGGAGCCCGATGCCGCTGTCGCGCACCCGCGATGTCCCCATCCGGCCCCCATCAGTTCGCCTGCGGCAGTTCGACCAGGGCACGGGTACCGGTTCCGGCCGGGTTGGCGCCGAGGTCGAAGGTACCCCCGAGGTCGGTGACCAGGGTGGACACGATCGACAGCCCGAGGCTGTTCAGGTCGGCCAACGCGAAGTCGGCCGGCAGGCCACGGCCGCCGTCCAGCACCTCCACCCGGAGTCTCCCGTCGGAGCGTCGTTCCGGTCGGACCACCAGTGCGGGCGCCTCCGCGGTGACCCCGTGCTCGACGGCGTTCTGGCACAACTCGGTGACGATCAGGGACAGGCTCGTCGCGACATCGGCCGACACCCGCCCGAAACTGCCCTCCCGGACCGGCCGTACGGTCCGGTCCGCATCCGCCATGTCGGCCATCCGGTTCAGCACCTGGTCGGCCACGAGGTCGAAGTCCACCTCCTCGTCGAAGGCCTGGGACAAGATCTCGTGCACCAGCGCGATCGAGGCGACCCGGGAGTTGGCGTCACGCAGGGCGGCCCGGGCCTCCGGGGCCGCGATCCGGCGGGCCTGCATCCGCAGCAGGGCGGCCACGGTCTGCAGGTTGTTCTTCACCCGGTGGTGGATCTCGCGGATCGTCGCGTCCTTGGTGACCAGGGCCCGTTCCCTGCTGCGCAGGTCAGTCACGTCGCGGCACAGCACGATGGCTCCGGTCCGTTCCCCCTCGGACATGATCGGCACCGCGCGCAGGAGTACGTGCGCGTCGCCGTTCACCAACTCGGTCTCCCCACCACTGGCGCCGGCCAGCACCGAGTGCATGGACTTGTCCACCGGGCGGCTGGCAGTCGGGATCAGGTCGGTGGTGAGCTCCATCAGGTTCTCGTCGTCGAGGTCGGCATGCAGGCCGAGACGCCGGTAGGCACTCAACCCGTTCGGGCTCGCGTACGTCACGAACCCCTTCACGTCCAACCGGACGAAGCCGTCCCCCACCCGCGGGCTCATCGACAGGTCGATCCCCTCGCCCAGCTTCGGGAAGAGTCCCTGGCTCACCATCTGGGCCAGGTCGTCGGCGCTGGCCAGGTAGGCCTCCTCCAACACACTCGGACGCTCCATCGAGAGCTGGTTCGTGTGTCGTTCCACCACCGCGATCACCTCGCCGTGGCGCCAGACCGGGATCGCCTGGATGTCGACCGGCAGCCCGACCTGGATGGCGTTCGCACTGCTGCCGGTGATCTCCCCGCTGACGTGCGCGGTCGAGACCAAGTGCTCGGGCGAGTACGCGATCAGGTCGCCCACCACGTCGCCGAGCAGGGCGGTGTGGCCGGTGGTGGGCCGGATCTGGGCGGCTGCCCAGAAGAGATTGGGGTCGCGGTCCGGGACCCACAACACCAGGTCACCGAAGGAGAGGTCGGCCAGCAACTGCCACTCCGAGACCAGCAGCCGCAGCCAAGTGTGATCGACCTCGCCCATGTCGGTGTGGTCAGCGATGACCTCGGACATCGTCGGCATGGATTCAGCCTAGGGGGAACCGATCACCACACTCAGCCGGCCCCGTCCACGTTCGGGAGCAGCCGTCGAGCGGTGTAGACTCACCCCTTGTGCCCGGGCCGTATCGGGCACGACCCGCGTGCCCGGGCCGTATCGGGCACGACCCGCAATCACCTGGACCCGCACATGCAGTAGGAGGAACCATGAGCAAGAGAGGCCGCAAGCGCCGCGATCGCAAGAAGAAGAGCGCGAACCATGGCAAGCGCCCCAACGCCTGAGCCACCGGCTCAGCACGAAGGCCCCGGACGAGCAACTGCTCCCGGGGCCTTTGTCTTGCCCTTGGGTCGTCAGGCCTGCTGGTCGGCGGCCGCGTCCCGTGCGGCGGAGAGCCGGCCGAGCACCTTCGCCCGCAGGTCGGCCGGGGCGGTCTCGGACGAGCAGCAGCGGTTGACCAGGGACTTCACCGCGTCCTCGACGTCGAAGCGGTCCAGGCAGGGCTCGCACTCGGCGAGGTGACGGCGGATGGTGTCGCCGGAGGCGTCGTCGATCTCCTGGTCGAGGAACTCATAGACCCGGTCCAGGGCCAGGGCGCAGTCGATGTGCCCGTCGGCATCGGCGAGTTCGTCGTACTCCGGAGTCATGACCGGACCTCCTCACGGCGCAACAGACCGCGCTCGCGGGCGTAGTCCGACAGCTTGGTGCGCAACTGGCCGCGGCCGCGGTTCAACCGCGACATCACGGTGCCGATCGGGGTGCCCATGATCTCGGCGATCTCCTTGTAGGAGAAGCCCTCGACGTCGGCCAGGTAGACGGCCAACCGGAAGTCGGGGGCCAACTCCTGCAGGGCCTCCTTGACATCCGTGTCCGGCAGGTGGTCCAAAGCCACCATCTCGGCGGACTTCAGGCCGGAGGAAGTGTGCGACTCCGCCTGCGCCTCCTGCCAGTCCTCCACCTGCTCACCGTCGGCGATCTGCGGCTGGCGCTGCTTCTTGCGGTAGGTGTTGATGTAGGTGTTGGTCAGGATCCGGTACAACCACGCCTTCAGGTTGGTGCCGGGCTTGAACTGGTGGAAGGACCCGTACGCCTTGGCGAAGGTCTCCTGCACCACGTCCTCGGCGTCGCTGGGATTGCGGGTCATCCGCAGCGCGGCACCGTACAACTGGTCGAGGAAGACCAGCGCCTCGGACTCGAAGCGGGTCCGGCGCTGCTCCTCGGTCTCAGTCGCGGGATCCACGGTGGGATCCTCGCTTGTCGGCCCCGTGGCCGACTCGGAAGGAATCGTCATCAGGTATGAGCGTACCGGCGAGTCCGGACAGGCCGTCTCCCCGGTCTCTCTCAGGGAGGTCTCCCTCGGGGCCGTCTCCGCTGGACTGCGTGCCGTCACCATCACGCCTCCTAGAACCTGCGGGTGGGAGGGGTTATTCCCTCGACCGTGCCGGCGACGAAGTCGGCGACCTCGGCCACCACCAGGTCCGCCACCCGGGCGGCGGTGAACTCGGCCCGGGCCGGCACCTTCAGCCCGTGGTCGGCGCCCGGTACCGGCACCACCCGGATGTTCGTCTCTCCGACCGCAACAGTCACCTCCGGGGGCCGACCGAAGGAGTCGCGCTCCCCCTGCAGGACGAGGCCGGGTACGCCCGCGGCCAGCAGTTCCGCGGCCCGACTGCGTTCCGGTTTGCCGGGCGGGTGCAGCGGGAACGACAGACAGACCACCCCGGCCGCCCCGAGTTCGGTCGCGGTCCGACAGGCGACCCGGGCCCCGGCGCTGCGCCCGCCGAACAGCAGTGGCAGCCCGGACCACGAACGGACCGCTGCCACCGCGGGCCGCCAGGCCTCGTCCAGCTTCGGCGGAGCCACCGCCACCTTGCGGCCGGCCGTTCGCCACGGCTGCTCGTAGCGGACCACCTGGATCCCCTGCCGGGGCAACCGGTCGGCCAACGCGACCAGGTCCCGGGCATCGATACCGCCCCCGGCGCCGTGGCCCAGCAGCAGCACGGCGTACGGGTCGGCCGCGGTGGCGACGACGAATCGGCCGGGCCCCTGCCCGGTGTCCACCTCGTGCTCGGACACCTCGACGCGGGCGGCCCCCTCCCGGGGCTCAGAAGAGGGCATCGTCACCGGGCTCCTCGACCAGTGGCTCGACCAGGGACGGGGTGTTGTTCCGCACACTGTTGACGTCGGTGGACACCGCGTACGCCTCCAGCAGGTGTGCGTCGGTGACGCCGAGCAGCTCCAGTGCGGCGACCGGGTCGGTGTGCCGCGGATCCAGCCAGGCACCCCAATTGGCGTCCGGGATGATCATCGGCATCCGGTCGTGGATGTGGCCGACCGCGTCGGTGGCCCGGGTGGTGATGATCGTGCACGTCCGCAGCCAGGCGGAGTCGTCGTCGCGCGGCTTGTCCGGGTCGCGCCAGTACTCGTAGATCCCGGCCATCGCCAACCGCTGCCCGTCCGAGCGGTGGATGAAGAACGGTTGCTTCTTGGGCTTCTTGGGCGAACTCGCGCCGTCGGCGACCTCCGGGGTGTACCACTCGTAGTACCCGTCAGCCGGCAGCAGGCAGCGGCGGGTGGCGAACGCCTTGCGGAACGCGGGCTTCTCGGCCACGGTCTCGTACCGGGCATTGATCATCCGGGCGCCGATCGACTTCTCCTTGGCCCAGGAGGGCACGAGTCCCCAGGTCAGCGGTCGGAGCTTGCGGGTGACCTCGCCGCTGTCCCGGTCGAGTCGCTCCAGGACTGCGGGCACCGCCACGGTCGGGGCGACATTCCAGTCCGGACCGGGCAGGGCGTCCGAGACCTGGTCCACCTCGAACTCCTCGACCAGTTCGTCCGGATTCGCCGACGCTGCGTAACGACCACACATGCCCCAAACCTATCGCCTGCGGCTACCCACCACATGGTAGGAATAGGTGCATGAGTCTTCTGCGTTTCGTCGGCCGCAGCCTGCTGGCCAGCCACTTCGTGATCAACGGCGTCAAGGCCGTCAAGAACCCCGCCCCGTTCGTGCCTGCGGTCCAACCGCTCGCCGAGCGCGTGGTCCCGATCGCCCAGCAGGTCGCCCCCGCCGAGGTGCGCGACCGGATCCCCACCGACACCGCCACCCTGGTGCGGATCGGCGGGGGTGCCCAGGTCCTCGGCGGACTGGCCTTCGCGACCGGGAAGGGTCGCCGCTTCGGCGCCGCCCTGCTGGCGGTGTCGGTGATCCCCGAGACGATCTCCGCGCACCCCTTCTGGAAGCGGACCGACCCGGAGGAGAAGGCCGCCGACAAGGCCCACTTCCTGAAGAACCTCGGTCTCCTCGGCGGGGTGCTGCTCGCCGCGGCCGACACGGAGGGCAAGCCGAGCCTCGGCTACCGCGCACAGGCCGGCGCCCAAGCCCTCAGCAAGGACGCGGGGAAGGTGAGCAAGAAGGCGAAGAAGAAGGCGGAGAAGACGTTCTCCCGGTCCTCCCACCAGGGCCGCGACGTCCTCGACGACGTGATCTCCGAGGGCGCCAAGGCCCTCGAGGCGGTGCTGCAGGAATCCCGCAAGTCGGGCCGGAAGGCATCCAAGTCGGCGCAGCAGACGGCGAAGCGGGTGGCCAAGGACTTCGAGGACGCCAAGGACAAGGCGGCCAAGCAGGCCAAGGAGTGGGAGAAGGGCGCCGAGAAGGCCGCGAAGAAGGCCCGCAAGAGCGCCGACCAGAAGGCGGACGCGGTGTCGAAGAAGGCGGCCGACGTGTCCAAGGACGTCTCGAAGAAGGCGAGCAAGGCGGCCGACCAGGTCGCCGACCGGCTCGACCACATCGAGTTGGGAACGAACTGAGTCGATGACCGCGACGCCTTGGCCGGCTCCCGTGGCCCCGGCCCCCATCCGCGCCACGGTCACCGTGCCGGGCTCGAAGTCGGAGACCAACCGCGCCCTCGTGCTGGCCGCCCTGGCCGACGGACCCTCCGTGATCACCGGTGGTCTGGATGCCCGGGACACGCACCTGATGCGCGACGCGCTCCGCGCCCTCGGCGTGGAGATCGACGAGACGACAGACGGCTGGCGGGTCACTCCACCGGCCGGCGGCTTCACCGGCGGCGGCTCGATCGACTGCGGTCTGGCCGGCACGGTGATGCGGTTCGTGCCGCCGCTGGCCGCACTGGCTGACGGGCCGGTCCACTTCGACGGGGACCCGGAGGCCCGGGTCCGACCGATGGAACCGCTGCTTCGCGCGATGGTCGATCTCGGTGCTTCGGTGGACGGGAACGCGTCGTTGCCGTTCACCGTGAGCGGCAGGTTGCGTGGCGGCCGGGTCGAGGTCGACGCGTCGACCTCCAGCCAGTACGTGTCCGCGCTGCTGCTGGTCGGTGCCCGACTGCCGGACGGACTGCACCTGGTGCACACCGGTGACCGGCTCCCCTCGGCGCCACACATCGCGATGACGGTGGAGATGCTGCGGGTCCGCGGCGTCACCATCGACGACGCCGAGTTCGGTCGTTGGATCGTCGCCCCCGGAGTGATCGCGGCCCGGGACGTGCAAGTCGAGCCGGACCTGTCCAATGCGGCCCCGTTCCTGGCTGCCGGGGCAGTCACCGGCGGCTCGGTCACCGTGACCGGTTGGCCCGCCGACAGCCTGCAACCGGGGACCCAGCTGCGAGAGATCTTCACCCGCTTCGGGGCCGAGGTGCGCTGGGACGAGCACGGACTGACCGTGCACGGGACCGATGCACTGCACGACGTCGACCTGGACCTCTCCGACGCGGCCGAACTGAGTCCGGTGGTGGCCGCGGTGGCCGCGTTGGCCGAGCACACCAGCCACCTGCGGGGCATCGGCCACATCCGCGGCCATGAGACCGATCGGCTGGCCGCGCTGGACGCCGAACTGTCCGGGCTCGGGGCCGGGGTCCGCCAGACCCACGACGGGCTGACCATCCACTCCAAGTTGCTGCACGACAACCTCTGGCACACCTACGCCGACCACCGGATGGCACACGCCGGTGCGGTCCTGGGACTGGTCGTGGAGGGCGTCCAGCTCGACGACATCGGCTGCACGGACAAGACGATGCCGGAGTTCGAGGCCCTCTGGCAGCAGATGATCACCGACTCCGTCGCCGCCTCGGAGGCGCGCGGGTGAGCCGTCGCGGGCTCGGCGCCGACGACCACGACGGCTTCGATCGCCCCCGCGGTCGGTCCCGTCCTCGGACGAAGGACCGACCGGACTACTCCGACGCCGAGATCGGCCTGGTGATCACCGTCGACCGCGGCCGTTACCGCACCCTGATCGACGACCGTCAGGTCAGCGCGATCAAGGCCCGCCAACTCGGCCGCACGGGGGTGATCGTCGGCGACCGGGTCCGGGTGGTCGGTGACACCTCCGGGGACGAGGGCACCCTGGGCCGGATCGTCGAGGTCACCGATCGGGAGACGGTGCTGCGCCGTACGGCCGACGACGACGACCCGTACGAGCGGCCGATCGTGGCCAACGCCGACCAACTCGTGATCGTCACCGCCCTGGCTGACCCGCCCCCGCGGACCGGGATGATCGACCGGATCCTGGTCGCCGGCTTCGACGCCGGCCTGGACCCACTGCTCTGCCTGACCAAGGCCGACCTCGCCTCCCCGGACGAACTGCTGGCCGCCTACGAGCCGCTCGGGGTCCCGGTGGTGGTGACCGAACCGGACTCGGACCTCACCCCCGTCCGTGCGGCCCTGGCCGATCGGGTCAGCGTCTTCGTCGGGCACTCCGGGGTGGGTAAGTCCACCCTGGTGAACGCCCTGATCCCGGGCATCGACCGGGCCATCGGGGTCGTGAACGAGAGCACCGGACGGGGCCGCCACACCTCCACCTCGGCGATCGCGCTGGAACTCCCCGACCCCGGCGGGTGGGTGATCGACACCCCGGGCGTGCGTTCCTTCGGCCTCAGCCACGTCAGCCCGGAGCGGATCATCGCCGCCTTCGGTGACCTCGCCGACAACACCCGGGGCTGCCCCCGTGGTTGTCCGCACACCACCGGCACCCCCGAGTGCGGGCTGGACGGCGCCGTCGCCGCGGGTGAGCTCTCCGAGGCCCGGGTGGACTCCTTCCGGCGGATGCTCGCGCACGAATAGGGCACTGCTCGCACACGAATAAGGCACTGCTCGCACACGAATAAGGCACTGCTCGCACACGAATAAGGCACTGGGCGTGTCGCCGGCATCCCCGATCGGTAGCCTACGGTTCATGGCAACTCCCTTGGCTGGACTGACCGACGACCTGCGCCTCGCCCACCTGCTGGCTGACGACGCGGACTCGCTGACCATGAACCGGTTCAAGGCCCTCGACCTGCACGTCACCAGCAAGCCGGACCTCTCCCCCGTGACGGATGCCGACACCGCCGTCGAGGAGGCGGTTCGGCGGACCCTGGGCCGGGTCCGGCCCCGCGACGCCGTGCACGGCGAGGAGATGGACGACACCGGCTGGGGGCCGCGCCGCTGGGTGGTCGACCCGATCGACGGGACGAAGAACTACGTCCGCGGAGTGCCGGTGTGGGCCACCCTGATCGCACTGATGGTCGACGACCAGGTGGCCGTCGGCGTCGTCAGTGCCCCCGCCCTCGGGCGCCGCTGGTGGGCCTCCCTGGGCGGCGGTGCGTACGCCGGCAAGTCGTTGATGCAGGCCGGTGAGTGCCACGTGTCCGACGTCGAGACGATCGAGGACGCCTCCCTGTCTTACTCCTCCATCGGCGGCTGGGTGGACAGCGGCCACGGCCAGCCCTTCGTCGACCTGATGCGGTCCACGTGGCGGACCCGCGCCTACGGGGACTTCTGGTCCTACATGCTGCTCGCCGAGGGGTCGGTCGACATCGCCGCGGAGCCCGACCTGGCGCTGCACGACATGGCCGCCTGCTCGATCGTCGTCACCGAGGCGGGCGGCCGATTCACCAACGTGGCAGGCGATTCCGGCCCGACGGGGCCGGGGGCGGTGGCCACCAACGGCCGGCTGCACGACTCCGTACTCGCCCGCTTGAACGGCACCGAGGACGACGTCGACGAGGACTCCGCCGAGGAGCCCGCCGACGACGAGGCGACGGGGGCCTAGATGGGCACCGGCCCGGTGGGGGTGCTGCTGGCAGCCGGCGCGGGCCGGCGGGCCGGCGGCCCGAAGGCGCTCCGGCACGATCCGGACGGCACCAG
>JBQDIN010000050.1:24534-31523 GCA_052094425.1 Propionibacteriaceae bacterium | reverse complement strand
CCGCCCCGCTCAGCGGGATCGGCGGCAACTGGGGCCACTGAGCAGGGCAAGCCCGGCTAGGGTTTCACCCATGGCTGAGCGCAACCGACGGGGTCTCTCCCGAGCACAGGTCGTACTGCTCGGCAGCGTCGCCGCCTTCGTGGTCCTGCTCCTGGTCGTCCAGCCGATCGGCGATGCCCTGATCGACCGGGGACTGTCCAACCGTGCCTTCGCCGCCCTGCTGACCTTGGTGGTCCTCGTCCTGATGGCGGTCCCGATCGCGGTCTGGGCCGTGGGCCGGCGCCGGTTCATCGGGGAGTTGGTGGCGTCGGTGAAGTCCCGGGTCGAGGCGTGGGCCGCGTCCGCCGGTTGGCGCCCCGCCAACTGGCGGGGCGGGAACCCGGCCGTGCTCGATCGGATCCGGCTGGGGTCGAGCGAGTTGATCACCGCAGCGGCCGGAGACGTGGCCGGACTCGCGTCGACCATGACCGGGTGGCGGCAGTCGTTCGCCAACCGTGGCTCCCCGGTCACCGCCACCGTCGTGTGGCTGGTCCTGACCACGGACGGATTTCCCCGCGACGCCAGCGCCGCGCTCGGAAAGTTCAGTGGGAGCGGGTACCTCGGCAAGATGCCGAGCAGATGGGCCGGCCTCCCCCCGACGTCACTCGTCCGGGTGGCGCCGACCCACCCATGGGGGACCAGCCGAGTCGCCGTGTGGCCCGGCCACGCCGTGCCGCCGCCACCGGCCTGGAGTGGGGTGGCCCAGGAACTGGACGCGATGCTCGGCTGGCTCATCCTGCACGAAGGCCGACTCGAGATCGCCGTACGGCTGGATCGCGAACCCATCCGACCGGAGCGGCTGATTGCCGTGTCCAACGAGGTGATCGGTCTGCTCGGCGGACGCGCCTGAACATCGACGTCGCCGCCTGCACGCGTTCCCGCGACGCTACTCCCGATTCCGGGTGCGGGCGGGCAGATCAGCCGCTCACCCAGTCCAACTCGGCGAGGAATCCCGCCAACAGGTTGTTGAACTCCTCGGGCTGGCACAGGTTGCTCGGATCGAACGAGTCCGCGAGCACCTCCAGCCTGCCGCCGTCGGTGGCAGCGACCAGACGTGTCATCAGCTCGATCAACTGCGCCGACTCGTCCCCGACGATGCCGAGCACCGGGCACCGTACCCGGTGCAGCCGTGCCGTGTAGTCGGCGCGGTTGATCGCCACCCGGATCCGTGCGGTCTCCCAGCGGCGCATCGACTGGTACCCGGCCACCACCTCTCGCTGGGCCAGTGGCCACCGGGCGTAGACCTTCCGGATCGAGGGAATGAGCAGCGCCGGCGGGAACAGCAACAACGGCGCGGCCAGGTAGGCACCGAGCAGGAGACCGATCCGCTGGGGTGTGCTCGCCAACCGCGCGTCGGGAAATGAGTCGACGAGCACCAGTCCAGCGAGCCGACCGGGATGGTTCAGGGCGAACTCCTGGGCGAGCACCCCGCCGAAACTGACCCCGCAGAGCACCACCCGATCGATGTCGAGGTGGGTCAGGAGTGCGTCCAGGTCAGCGGCTTGGGTGGCGAGGATCGGCTGGGCGCGGGACAAGTCCCCCGATCCGCCGGCACCCCGGACGTCGACCGTGATCACCCGATGGTGGGCGGCGAAGTGTTCGACTTGGGGATGCCACATCCGGTGGGTGAGACCGAGGCCGTGGACCAACAGCAGGGTCGGCCCGGTACCGGAGTCCTGGTAGGTGATCGTCGTGTCATTCACCAAGGCCTCGGGCATGGCTCCCCTCCAACGATCGACCGGAACTGCGGGACCCGATCCAAGGCAGATCAACGACCGCAATGGCGGCCGACGCTACCCGTTCCCGCCGGAACGCGTCCTCCTCTTTTCTTCGTGTGAGAGGGGCGCCACCGACGCTGCGATGACGCCCCTCGACCTCCACGAAGCGTCCACTGGGTCCCCCTTGCCCAGTGGACTAAACCCTTGTATAGCATACTGAACATGCGTTCAAAAGGCCTTGTGGGTCATCCGTCCGATCTGACCGCTGTGGCACGCATTCGGGACGAGACGATCGCCCTCGTGGCGCGGGCCGGATTCACCGTCTCGTTGCGCCGGATCACCGAGGCGGCGGGGGTGAGTCCGGGCCTGGTCAGTCACCACTTCGGCTCCAAGGACGGACTGCTGGAGACCTGCGACGCCCACGTCCTCACCTTGGTCGCCGAGGCCCGGGAGCGGATGGTCGCCGCGGGTGGCTACCGGTTGCTGGAGTTCCTCGCTGCCGAGGACGGATCCCGCGACGTGGTCGGCTACCTGGTGCGGGCGCTGCTGGCCGGGGTCCCGCTCGGTCGCCGGTTCGCGACCGAGTTGGTGGCCGACGCCGAGGCCTACCTGGCCGCCGGAGTCGCTGCCGGGCGGATGTGGCCGAGTCGCGACCCCCGTGCTCGGGCGGACTACCTGGCGACCTGCCAGCTGGGTGCCATCCTGCTGCGGATCAGACTGGACCTGGCCTCCGATCCGGACACCGATCCGGACTTCTCCGCGCGCATCGCCGAACTGTCGAGCCGGCACGCGCTGCCGAGCCTCGAACTCTTCACCCAAGGCCTGCTCACCGACGACTCCCTGCTGTCAGAACACGTCCGGACCGCAGACTCTGGCGCTCCGGAGCCCCGTCTGGAATGATCTTCTCGTCCGGGCGGCTCGGGGGTAGGGGGAACCGGGGGCTGCTCCGCACCGTCCGCATGGGCGGTCGAGGATCAGGAGCCGGAGATTGTCACAGTTCACGGAATCGTATGAGTTGGTGCAGGGCAGTGTGCGTACGCTGCCGGACGGACGCCGCTTCGGAGTCGTCAGCGTCAGCGAACTGCAGACCGTGGTCGCCTTCCTCGGTGAGGATCCGGTCTGGAGCGGGGGCACCGTGGTCGCCCCCGATCACGACAACTGTCGCGGCGGCTTCACCTTCCGGATGACCGGAGCCCACCGGGACAAGTTCTCTCGCTGGGTGGTCCACCTCACCGTGTGTTCGAGGCAGTACTCTCCCGGACCACAAGGCGCCACGGCACGCTGACCTCCCGAGCGGTCTCGGCACTTCCCTCGATCCGATCCAGCAGCACCTCGAGCGCTGACCGGCTGAGCATGGTCAGGTCGGGGGAGACGGTGGTCAGGCTCGGGGTCGTGTAGCGACCCTCCGCGATGTCGTCGAAGCCCGCGACAGCGATCTCTTCCGGCACCTTGACCCCCGCCTCGGCACAGGCCCGCAGCGCCCCCACCGCCATCAGGTCGTTGAAACAGAAGACCGCATCCGGCGGGTCGGGCAGGGCCAACAACTCCTGCATCGCCAGCCGTCCGTCCTCGCGCTCGTAGTGCGGCACGCCGATGACGAGGCCGGGATCCAGTTCCAGGCCGGCCGCGGCGAGCGCCTGTTGGTAGCCCGCCAACCGGACCGAGGCGGTACCGGCGGCGGACTCGCGCCCGATCGCGGCCACCCGGGTCCGCCCGCAGGACAACAGGTGGTCCGTCACGGCGCGGGCCGCCGCCACCGAGTCCACCGCGACGTGGTCGTACCCATCGGGGACGCCGCGCTCTCCCAGCAACACCATCGGCAACTCGTCCGAACGGGCCGCGATCTGCTCGGCCGACAGGGCCAACGGGGAGAAGATCACCCCGTCGATCACGTGCGAGCGCATTCCCTCCAGCACCAACTGCTCGGCTTCGACGTCGGCGCCGGTGACGTCCAGCAACAGGATGTAGCCGCGGCGGGTGGCCTCGGCCGACACGTGGGCGGCCAACTCCGCGAAGTAGGGCGAGTCCATCTGCGGTACGGCCAGGGCCAGGAAGCCGGCCCGACCGTGCTTGAGCCGACGGGCGGACAGGTTCGGCCGGTAGTGCAACTCGGCGATCGCCTGCTCCACCTTCGCGCGCGTGGACGGCTTGATGTGCGGGTAGTTGTTGACCACGTTGGAGGCGGTCTTCACCGACACCCCGGCCCGTTCGGCCACGTCCCGCAGCCTGGCTGCCATCGAATCCCTCCCTCTCCCGGCTGCTCCGATGTTATCCGTTGGAAATCAATGTGCACAGATCCCTTTACATGGAATGTCATCCGTTGTAGAAATAGCGCCAAGCCTCAGGTGAACCGTTGTAAAGATCGTCCCGTGTGGTGCTCGAGGAGGAGCGAAGTGGCTGACAGCCCTGTCCGTACCGATCCAGGACTGGTCGCCCTGCGACCGGACCCGTCCTTCCGGGTCGGGCCGGTGAACCGGCGGATCTTCGGTTCCTTCGTCGAGCACATGGGTCGCTGCGTGTACACCGGGATCCACCAACCCGACCACCCCACGGCCGACGCGGGTGGGTTCCGCGCCGACGTCGCGGCTCTGGTCGAGGAGTTGGGTGTCACCCTGGTCCGCTACCCCGGGGGCAACTTCGTCTCCAACTACCACTGGGAGGACGGGGTCGGCCCCAAGCAGGACCGCCCCACCCGGCTCGACCTCGCCTGGCGCTCGATCGAGACCAACCAGGTCGGGACCGACGACTTCCTCGGCTGGTGCCAGGCGCGTGGGGTGGAGCCGATGCTCGCGGTCAACCTCGGCACCCGCGGGCTGTCGGAGGCTCTCGACCTGCTGCAGTACGTGAACGCCGACGCCGACCTCGAACTCGTTCGGGCCCGCACCAAGAACGGCCGTACCGAACCGTGGGGGGTGCGGATCTGGTGCCTGGGCAACGAGATGGACGGGCCGTGGCAGATGGGTCACAAGACCCCGGCCGAGTACGCCCGGCTGGCCGAGGAGACCGCCCGGGCGATGAAGCGGTTCGACCCGTCCCTCGAACTGGTCGCCTGTGGGTCCAGCAATCGGTCGATGCCCACCTTCGGTGAGTGGGAGCGGGTCGTCCTCGATCGCTGCTTCGACCAGGTCGACCACATCTCGGCGCACGCCTACTACGAGCCCTTCGACGACGATCTCGACTCCTTCCTCGCCTCGGCCGAGGACATGGAGCGCTTCATCAACTCGGTGGTCGCCACCGCCGACCACGTGGCCGCGATGAAGCGGTCCGAGAAGCGGATCATGGTCAGCTTCGACGAGTGGAACGTCTGGTACGCCCAGCGCTTCGGCGGCGAGGACAGCCTGGCGATCCGGGAGGCGCCCCGACTGATCGAGGACGTGTACTCGGTCACCGACGCGATCGTCGTGGGCAGCTTGTTGATCACCCTGCTCCGGCACACCGACAGGGTCTCGATGGCCTGCCAGGCCCAACTGGTGAACGTGATCGGCCCGATCATGACCAACCCCGAGGGTGGCGTGTGGCGGCAGACGATCTTCCATCCGTTCGCCCTCACCGCCAGGTACGCGCACGGCACCGTCCTCCACCTGCCGCAGACCGAGCAGACGATGACGACCGAGCGGTACGGGGAGGTCGAACAGCTGTGGAGCACCGCGACCTGGGACGCCGAGTCCGGTGCGTTGACCGTGTTCGCGGTGAACCGCGGACGGGCCGATGAGCTCGTCCTCGACCTGGACCTGAGCGGCTTCGGTCCGGTCGAACTGGTCGAGCACCTGGTACTCGACGACGCCGACCCGGACGCCGTCAACACCGAGGAGGCGCCCGACCGGGTGCACCCCCGGGCGGGTGCGGCGGAACTCCACGACCGACGCCTGCGGGCCACCCTGCCCGCCATCTCCTGGCACTGCATCCGACTCCAGGACACCCGACTCCACGGCCAACCCAGCCCATTCCGACCCGAAGGGGACCAGTCATGACCACCCGTACCGAACTCACCCGTCGAGGATTCCTCGCCACCACCGCTGCGGCCGGAACCGCGGTCGGACTCAGCGCCTGTGGGTCGGGCTCCTCCGGAGTTCCCGGGCAGGACCCGGCCACCGAGGGCGACGGCGGTGCCGGCGGGTACGAGGGCCCCGCGGTCGACCTCAAGTTCTGGAACGGGTTCACCGGCGGTGACGGCCCCTTCATGAAGAAGCTGGTGGACCAGTTCAACGGCGAGCACGACAACATCACCGTCGCGATGAACACCATGCAGTGGGACGACTACTACAAGAAGTTGCCCAGTGCGGTGACCGCCGGGAAGGGTCCCGAGATCGGGATCATGCACGTCGACTCGGTCGCCACCAACGCCGCCCGCAAGGTGATCCAGCCCCTCGACGACGTGGCCGAGGCGCTCGGACTCAGCGAGGCCGACTTCGCCCCGGTGCCGTGGAGTGCCGGCGTGTACCAGGACACCCGCTACGCCATCCCGCTGGACGTGCACCCGCTCGGCTTCTTCTACAACAAGACCGTGATGGAGGAGGTCGGCCTGGATCCGGAGGCTCCGCCGACCACCGCCGAGGAGTACGCGACCGCCCTGGATGCCTGCAAGAGCAAGGGGATCCAGGGCCACTGGGCCACCCCGTTCCCGTTCACCGGTACGCAGACCGTTCAGTCGCTGCTGTGGCAGTTCGGCGGCGACCTGTTCAACGAGGACGCCAGTGCGGTCACCTGGGCCGACGAGCCCGGGGTGCAGGCGATGACCTGGTTCACCGACCTGATCGCCGACGGGCACTCCCCGGCGAAGGTGGGCCAGGACGCGGACGCGATCGCGCTGCAGAACGGCAAGGCGGCCTTCAACTGGAACGGCATCTGGAACATCAACACGCTCAAGGAGAAGAAGGACCTGGAGTGGGGGGTGGCGCCACTGCCGAACATCGGTGGCCAGGCCGCCGCGTGGGCCGGGTCGCACCAGTTCGTGTTGCCGACCCTGAAGACCCCGGACGAGAACAAGAGCCAGGCGGCCCGGGTGTTCCTGAACTGGATCAGCGAGCAGTCCCTGGAGTGGGCGAAGGGCGGCCAGGTCCCGGCCCGCAACGAAGTGCGGGAGTCCGAGGAGTTCCAGGCCCTGCCCGAGCAGGCCGCCCTGGCCACCCAGATCGACGACCTGCACTTCCTGCCGGCCGTGGCCGGCATCGGGGACGCGATGGCCGAGTGGGACAAGGCCCTGAACGAGGCGGTCCTCGGCCAGAAGAAGCC
>JBQDIN010000050.1:22931-24434 GCA_052094425.1 Propionibacteriaceae bacterium | reverse complement strand
GACATCCCGTGGACGACCGGCCAGCCGTGGGCGTGGATCTCGTTGGTCGGGGTGACCGTGTGGTGGACGATCGGCTTCAACGCGATCATCTATCTGGCCGGGATGGCCGACATCGGGACCGAACAGTACGAGGCGGCCGAGCTGGACGGCGCCTCCGGATGGCAGCAGTTCCGCTACATCACCCTGCCCGGCCTGCGACCGGTGATGATCTTCGTGGTGACGATCACCGTGCTGGCCAGTGCGAACATGTTCGGCCAGAGTTACCTGATCACCCAAGGCGGCCCGGGGGACAGCACCCGGACCGCCATCATCGCGATCACCGAACTGGGCCTGTCCCAGTACCGGATGGGCGAGGCCTCCGCAATGAGCTACCTGCTCGCCGTCTGCCTAGGCATCGTCTCCGTGATCAACTTCTGGCTGCTGCGGGAGAAGAAGTGACCACCACCACCGATCGGACCCCCCCGTCTCGTCCCGCCGCGCCGATCGACCCGCCCAGGAGCTCGCCGGCAGCGGTCGGGCGTCGGCGGGGGCGGCGCCGGAACCCACTGTTCTGGGTCGGAATGGTGGTGCTCAGCCTGATCTTCGTCGGTCCCCTGCTGTGGATCTTCCTGACCTCGTTCAAGACCGCGGTCGAGTCCCGCCTGGTGCCGCCGACCCTGTTCCCGACCGAGCCGACCGTACGGGCCTTCCAGACCCTCTTCTTCGGCGACGACTCCAGTCCGGTGTTGTTGTGGACGCTGAACTCCGTGGTCGCGGCCACGGCCCACTCGGTGTTGGTGATCCTGGTCTCCAGCATGGCCGGTTATGCGTTGGCCCGGATGGAGTTCCCGTTCAAGCGGCTGATCTTCGGGCTGATCATCTCGACCCTCTTCGTGCCCGGCTTCGTCTTCTTGATGCCCAACTTCCTGCTGCTGGCGGAGCTGAACTGGCTGGACACCCTGTGGGCGCTGATCGTGCCCGGCGCTGCCGGCGCGTTCGGCGTCTTCTTCATGCGGCAGTTCTTCGGCAGCCTGCCGGTCGAGTACGAGGAGAGTGCCCGGATCGACGGCGCCGGGCCGTGGCGGATCTTCACCTCGATCGTGCTGCCGAATGCGAAGCCGGCGGTGGTGACCCTGGCGGTGCTGTCCTTCCTGGCCAACTGGAACGACTTCGTCTGGCCCATCTACGTACTGTTCTCGCCGGAGCGCCAGACCCTGCCGGTCGGTCTGAGCAAGCTGCAGGGGGCGTACACGATCGACTACCCGGTGATCATGGCCGGCGCGACCCTGGCCGCGGTCCCGGTACTGGTCCTCTACATCTTCCTCCAGCGCTACGTGATCGCCGGCGTGGCCGCGTCCGGGGTCAAGGGGTGACGGGGGCGGACTGAAGGGACTGCATCACTCGCTCGGGACTGCGTACCTGTGGAAGGAAGATCTGTGACCGGACACCGACGAGCACGGGCCGGCGTGGCGCTGGCTGCCGTACTGGCCCTGGGCCTGACCGCACCGTTGGCGGTCGCCGAAC
>JBQDIN010000050.1:11565-22831 GCA_052094425.1 Propionibacteriaceae bacterium | reverse complement strand
CCGGCGATGTACCGCAACGCGGTCTCGGACACCTTCTCCGACACCTTCGCCGATCCGGCGGTGATCCAGGCGAAGGATGGTTGGTGGTACGCCTACTCGACCGCCGATCCGCTGTACTCCGGCGATGAACCCGGCGTGATGCACATCGCTCGGACGAAGGACTGGTCCGACTGGGAGTACCTCGGCACCGTCTTCGACCAGGACAACCGGCCGGCCTTCGCCGAACCCACCTCCGGCTTGTGGGCCCCCGACGGCCGCTACCTCGACGGTCGCTACGTCCTCTACTACTCCGTCACCGACACCACCCTGCACGCCGGTGGCGGGGACTCCGCGATCGGGATGGCCACGGCGCCGACCCCGACCGGGCCGTGGCAGCCGGTCGACGAACCGGTGGTCGCCCCGCGGCCGGACTCCGGTCCCGAGGGGGACACCTGGGAGACGACCATCGACCCGGCGCACTTCACCGCGGTCGACGGCACCCGTTACCTGTACTGGGGCTCCTACGGCAGCGGCTTGTGGGTCACCGAACTGAGCCGGGACGGGACCGTCACGGTCGGGGAACCCACCATGGTCGCCACCGACAACCGGTACGAGGGGTCGTTTGTCGTCCGGCACGGGGGCTGGTACTACCTGATGGCCTCCTCGGCGAACTGCTGCGCCGGGCCGAGTACCGGCTACTCGGTGCTCGCCGGCCGGTCGAAGTCGCCGACGGGGCCCTTCGTCGATGCGGCCGGGGACGCGATGACCGACCCGTGGGTGGGTGGGCAACTGGTGCTCAGCCAGAACGGCAACCGGTTCATCGGCGCCGGTCACCACGCGGTGGCCACCGACGCCGCGGGTCGCGACTTCATCGTCTACCACGCCCAGGACCGCAACGAGCCCTGGCTGAGCGAGCCGTTCGGCATCAACCGGCGGCCGATGCTGATCGACCGGCTGGACTGGATCGACGGCTGGCCCGTCACCCGGGCCGGGGCCGGACCGAGCGATGCGGACCTGCCGGCACCGGTGGTCGGCTCCGACCTGGGGATCACCGCCGATGACCCGGCCGCCGGCGGAGTTGCGGGGCTGGTGCCCGGACCGGAGGACCCCAGGCCGGCGCGACCGCTCGGATCAGCGGGTTCGCCAACACCGCCGCCGACGCACCCGCGGACCGGCTGCACCTGGGCCTGGACTTCCGGACCGACCGTCGCTTCCAGGTCACCCTCGGAGACCTGCCGAACACCACCACGGTGGACGTCGACCCCAGGGCCGGCGAGTTGAAGGTGGTCACCCGGGTGGGCCGGGACCACTGGACCGAGACCACCGACCTGGCCGGCAGTGATCACTGGCGTCGGCTGGCGGTGGACGTGGCCGGGTCCGCGGTCACGGCCGCGGTGAGCGAGTCGGGCCTGTCCGACGACGAGGCGGTGGTCCGCGGGGGGCACCCCGAGTTCGCCCTGGCCGAGGCGCCGGTGAACCTGAGTGGCTTCGGCCAACTCGACAACCTGACCGTACGGCCGAGCGCCGAGCCGGTGACCGAAGCGGTCGGGGTGCCCGAGGCCGGCGCGGAGATCTCCGGGGACGAGTTCACCCGCACCCTGTCCGATGGCTGGGACTGGGTCCGCGAGGACGAGATCCGCAACTTCCAGCAGGCCGGCTTGATGGCCTACGCCGCCGACGACGACTCCGCCCGTCTCGGGCAGGTGGCGATCTGGAACACGCGGCAGACCGAGTACGCCCGCGAGCAGCAGGCCGCGCCCGACGACGAGCGCACCATCTACGGTGCTGCTGCGGTCGGCACCGCGAGCGAGACCATCCGGTTGCGCCTCGCACACCGGGTCGCCGGGAACGGCGAGCACCACTACCTGGCCGGCACCAGCACCGACGGGAAGTCCTGGACCTGGGGAGCGGTGTGGACCTTCGCTGCCGAGGACGAGCCGCGGCTCGGCCTGTACGCCGGGGGCGGGGCCACCCCGCGTACGGTCGCCTCCTTCGACTACCTGCGCTTCCACGAGGTCACCTGGCCGGAGGAGATCGGTTGAGCCCACCCTCCCGCTGGCTGAGCGGGTCGAAACCCCTTCTCGTGCTGGCCGCCGCCCTGCTGCTCGCCGCCTGCACCGGCACCGACCCCGAACCGATCGAACCGACACCCGAGGAGACGCCGATGGGCTTCACCAATCCCGTGCACGACAACAACTTCCCGGACCCGCAGATCCTTTCCGACCCGGACGGCGGGTACGTGGCGATCGCCACCAATGGGAACACGATGAACATCCAGGTGCTCACCAGCGACGACCTGGTGCACTGGCAGCAGGGCAGCGACGCGATGCCGGAGTTGGCCGAGTGGACCGGTCCCGGCAAGGTGTGGGCCCCGGAGGCGATCCGGCTGGCCGATGACCGGTGGGCGGTCTACTACACCACCCGCGCCCCGGACCCGGAGATCCAGTGCATCGGGGTGGCATTCGCCGACCATCCCGCCGGGCCGTACGTCGACGGCTCCGACGGCCCGTTGATCTGCGAGCAGGACCAGGGTGGCTCCATCGATGCCAGCCCGTTCCTGGACAGCGCCGGAAAGCTCCACCTGTACTGGAAGAACGACGGGAACGCGGTCGGGGTGGACACCTGGATCTCGGTGCAGGAACTGTCTGCCGACGGGGCCAGCCTGCAGGGCGAACCGACGCAGTTGATCAAGCAGGACCTGCCGTGGGAGGGACACCTGGTCGAGGGCCCGTACGTGATCGAGCGGGACCGCACCTTCCACCTGTTCTACTCCGCCAACGACTACGGGTCGGCCGACTACGCGGTCGGCCACGCGACCGCGGAGTCCCCGACCGGCCCGTTCACCAAGTCCGGTGATCCGGTCCTGGTGAGCAACGAGGTCGCCGCCGGTCCCGGGCACTGTGCCCTGATCGAGGTGGACGACACGGTCTGGATGGCCTACCACGCGTGGGCGCCGGAGGCGATCGGCGAGGAGGTACCGGGCCGCACCCTGTGGCTCAGCGAGGTCACCTTCGCCGCGGACGGAACCGTCGAGGTCACCCCACCGACCGTCGACCACCCCGGCACCCCCTGACCCCCACCGAGTGGTGGCCGGGTGAAAAAACCGTGAACCCGTCCGCCGGAGTGGGTACGGTCCGGCGCATGGCCGACCGAACTCTCGCACCTCCGGGCCGAACGCACCCGGCACGCCGGGTGGCGGGGCTGCTCGGGGTGCTGCCACTCGCCGTATTGGCAGCCTGCACGGGTGCCGGTGCCCAGCCCGGGGACGACCCCACAGAGACGCCCACCACCACCCCGAGCAGCCCCTCGCCGACGCCCAGCCCCACGCCCAGCCCGTCCTCGACTCCGACCCAGACTCCTGCGCCGAAGGGTCAGGAGCTGTGGGAGGCGGAGTTCCGGCAGGAGGACGACATCGAGCAGTTCGACGTGCAGCGTTCCGGCGACACCTTCCTGGTGCAGAGCGAGACGACGGTGTGGGCGATGTCGGAGGAGGGCGAGGAGTTGTGGGAGTACGAGTCACCGCCACCCGACGAGATGGACGTCGACGGGCTCATTGTGGACGTGGTGGGGGACCTCGCCGTCGTGACCTTCGACAAACCGAAGGATGACCACTGGCCCAATCGCCGGCTCCTCCGGGTGTTGAACGTCGAAAGTGGGGAGATCGTCTGGAAGGACGATGACGTCTCCTTCCACACCGTGGTCTCCGACACCATCTACACGACCCGCTGCAACGGCAAGCAGAACGGACGGTTCGACAACTGCATGGTCGCCTCCCGCGACGTCCGTACCGGCGGTTCCGACTGGATCGCACCGACCGAGGCCTCGGCCCGGGTGAAGCCCGCCGCGATGGGCGCCCACGGCCAGGACGGCCCGCAGTTCCTGCTCCTCACCGTCTTCCCGAACGGGTCGGAGGACAAGACCGCCCGCACCCTGGACCCGGAACGCGCCCAGTACTTCGGGGCCCGCATCCAGAACTACCACCGGATCGTGACCGCCACCGACACACTGGTGGACGGCGGCGACTGGGACGACGATGCCTCCGACGGCTGCAGCGCCGAGGTGACCGGTCTCGATCTCTTCACCGGGAAGCCGCGCTGGCAGCACACCTGGAAGACCCAACCGGACGAAGAGAACTGTGCCTCCCTGCTGGGCGACGCCCAGCACGGTGACCTCCTCAGTGCGAACGATGCTCGCGGCCGCCCGTTCCTGTTGGACCTGCGCACCGGACGGTCGCAGTGGAAGGGCGACACGGAGGCCTGGGTTCCGTGGCTCGACTCCCACCGGGTGCTGGTCACGGAGCCTCGGGGTGGGCCCGTCCGGATGGTCGACCACCGCTCCGGCAAGGAGCTGTGGAGTGTGCCCGACACCGAACTGGAACAGGGTGAGATCGAGGTGCGCGGCGACCACCTGGTCAGTTACGCCGGATCCGGTGACGTCACGGAGATCGACTCCACCGTCCGGGTCTTCGACCTGGACTCGGGCACCCTCCAGTACCAGGCGCCCGGTTCCTTCGCCGGCGGCGGGAACGGCTGGGTGGCCACCATCGAGGAGGGCGAATCGACGCACCGCACTGTCCGGGTCTTCGCCCAGCCCTGACCCGTGCAGCTGGTTCAGCCCGTCGAAACCATCCCGCGCTGCGGGCTGGATCGGGTCAGGCAGTGATGGCGGCGAAGGCCGTCAGCGCGGCGATCACCAGCCCAAGGGCGACAATGCCGAAGGCGGCGTACTGCAGGGGCACGAAGAAGAGGGTGTGCTGGTTGCGGAGTCGGGGCGCCAGGTGCTCCCGCTCACCGGCCAACACCTGATCCGCCTGCGCGCGGGCTTCGGCCTCCGAGGAGGCCACCGGGACTCCCGGAGCCAGTTGGAACTGGCCGCTCTGGACGAGGTGGTCCAACTCGGCCCGGCGCTGGGCCAGGTGCCCCTCGACCTTCTGGTCCACCGAGGCCACATTCAGGTGCTTGCCCACGAAGTGGGCGCCGACTCCGCCAGCGGCGAGGCCGAGACCGATGCAGACCGCCACGGCGCCACCACCGATCATGTTGCCGACCCCGAGGCCGATCACCGCCCCGAGAAGTGCAATGAGTACACCGAGGATTCCCCAACCGCGCCAGATGATCACGGGAGAATCCTATCGTTGGTTTCGGGTCATCGAGACCGCAACCGACCCGGGTAGGGTCGAATGGTGACCGATATCACTGCAGCTGACCTGGCCGCCTTCCTGGACGGGCGGTGGGCCGACATCCGCACCGTTGCGCGGGACACGATCCTCAAGGATGAACGCTTCCACCCGGCGTACGGTCTGACCACCGAGGAGAACCGCGCCCGGACCACCGCGCAGCTGGCCGCGCTCGAGGAGGTCGACTACCCGGGACTCGGCTTCCCCGAGGAGTTCGGTGGGCGCGGCGACGTCGGCGCGGCCTCCACCGCCTTCGAGATGCTCGCCTTCGGGGACCTGTCCCTGCTGGTGAAGGCCGGCGTCCAGTGGGGCCTGTTCGGTGGGGCCATCCTCAACCTGGGCACGGAATACCACCACGACACGTACCTGCGTTCAGTGCTGGACCTGACCCTGCCGGGCTGCTTCGCGATGACCGAGACCGGGCACGGGTCGGACGTGCAGGGACTGCGCACCACCGCCGTGTTCGATCCGGACACCGACGAGTTCGTGCTCAACACCCCGGACTTCGAGGCCCGCAAGGAGTTCATCGGCAATGCCGCCCGGGACGGTCGGATGGCAGCCGTGTTCGCCCAGTTGCACGCAGGTGATCAGGCCGATCCGGCGGGGGAGAGCCTCGGGGTGCACTGCCTGTTGGTCCCGATCCGCGACGAGCAGGGCCGGCCGATGCCCGGCGTCACCATCAGCGACTCCGGCCGGAAGGCGGGACTGAACGGGGTGGACAACGGCCGCCTCGTCTTCGACCACGTCCGGGTGCCGCGGACGGCACTGCTGGACCGCTACGGGCACGTCGCCGCCGACGGCTCCTACTCCAGCCCGATCGAGAGCCGCGGCCGCCGCTTCTTCACCATGCTCGGAACCCTGATCCAGGGCCGGGTGAGCGTCTCCGGTGGTTCCATCTCGGCAGCGAAGACCGCCCTCACCATCGCAGTCCGCTACGCCGAGCAGCGGCGCCAGTTCAGCGCGCCCGGCACGGAGGAGGAGACCCTGCTGCTCGACTACGCCACCCACCGCCGCCGGCTGCTGATCCCGCTTGCCCAGACGTACGCCCTGCACTTCGCCCAGGAGGAACTCGTCGGCGAACTGCACGAGGTGTTCACTGCTCGGCAGCAGGGCGAGGCCGTGGACGAACGGCGGCAGCGGATGTTGGAGAGCTGGGCGGCCGGCACCAAGGCGACCTCCACCTGGCACGCGACCGCGACCATCCAGGCCAGCCGGGAGGCCTGTGGGGGCGCGGGCTACCTGTCGGCGAACCGGCTCCCGTCGCTGAAGGCCGACACCGACGTCTTCACCACCTTCGAGGGCGACAATGTGGTGCTGCTGCAACTCCTCGGTCGCGGCCTGCTGACCAACTACCGCGACCACTTCGGGGAACTGGACAGCCTCGGGACGGTCCGCTTCGTCGCCTCCTCGGCGATGGAGACCGTGATCGAACGGACCGCCGCCCGAGGCCTGATCCAGCGGATGATCGACGCGATCCCCCGCAACAACGACACGATCCTGCGGCACCGGGGCTGGCATCTGCAGTTGTTCGAGTTCCGCGAGAAGCACACCCTCGACACCTTGGCCCGGCGACTCAAGTCGGCCGGGGACCAGGGGATGGAGCCGGAGCGGATCGCCAACGTCACCGCCAACCACCTGCTCCGGGCGGCCGAGGTGCACATGGACCGGGTGGTGCTGGAGGCCTTCGTGGCCGCGATCCACCGCGCCACCGGGGACGACGAGGACACCGAACCGGCCGAGGGGTCGATGGCCTGGCTGCTGTCGAAGGTGTGCGACTTGCACGTGCTCTCCACCCTCGAGGCCGACCG
This sequence comes from Propionibacteriaceae bacterium, assembly GCA_052094425.1. Taxonomy (GTDB): domain Bacteria; phylum Actinomycetota; class Actinomycetes; order Propionibacteriales; family Propionibacteriaceae; genus Microlunatus. The sequence goes on along the minus strand of JBQDIN010000050.1, from coordinate 15,868 downwards.
GGCCTGGTTCCTCGAACACGACCAGCTCAGCCCCGGCCGCTCCAAGGCGATCATCGCCGAGGTCGACGAGCTGTGCCACGAACTCCGCCCGTACGCCGCCACCCTCGTCGACGCCTTCGCCATCCCGGACGAGATCCTCGGCGCCGAACTCCTCCTCCCACACCCCTGATCTCCCTGTCGGATTACCACGCGTGCGTGGTGAACCTGCAGGCTGCTCGGCAAATTTGCCCGGCACACAGCATGGTTCCTTGGCGCAATCCCCATCGCTCGTCCACAGAACTTCTGCCACACTGAGGGCCGTGCTGAACACCGTGAAGTCGCTGGCCGCCAAGGTGCCGGCCCCGACGCTGCCCAGCTGGAAGTCCTTCGGCGGGAACGCCGTACTGGTACGGCGGTTCCTGAACGTCTGGCCCCCGTTCCTGTTCTCCGGCATCGTGGTCCAAGAACTCAGCAACGATTTCCGCCATGCCCGGGTGGTCCTGCACCTGCGCCCGCTGAGCCGCAACTACGTCGGCACCCTGTTCGGCGGGTCGCTGTTCGCCATGACCGACCCGTTCTGGATGGTGATGGTGCTTCGCAACCTCGGCGACGACTATGTCGTGTGGGACAGGGCCGGCGAGATCGAGTTCGTCTCCCCGGGCCGGGCCAGCGTGCGCGCCTCCTTCGAGGTCACCGACGAACTCCTCGATGAGTTGCGTACGGCCGCCGCCGACGGGAGCAAGGTGCTCCGCTGGCTCGAGACGGACGTGACCACGGCGGACGGCACGGTCGTGGCCCGGGTGCGCAAGCAGTTGTACGTCCGCCGGAAGCGTCGTTGACGCGCGTACGGTCGGCGGCGCTAGCCTCCTGGGGTGTACCCCGCAAGTGAGACCCGGACCTCCGGACTGCTCGAGGTGCCGGGGGGACACCAGATCTTCTGGGAGGAGTCGGGCCACCCGGACGGCCTTGCGGTGCTGCACCTGCACGGCGGTCCGGGGGGCGCCAGCGGAGCTACCGGGTACCGGCGCAACTACGACCCGCAGCGCTACCGGATCATCACCCTCGACCAGCGCGGCTGCGGGCGCAGTCGCCCACTGGTCACCGAACGCGGGTACGACCTGGCCGAGAACACCACCCCCCACCTGATCGCCGACATCGAGGCAGTCCGTGAACACCTGGGCGTCGACCGCTGGGTGCTGGACGGGGTCTCCTGGGGTTCCACCCTCGCACTCGCGTACGCCCAAGCGCACCCGGACCGCGTGGCGGCCGTCATCCTGGTCGCGGTGACTGCCGGGACCCGGGTCGAGGTCGACTGGATCACCGAAACCGTGGGCCGGGTGTTCCCGGAGGAGTGGGACCGCTTCGCCACCTTCGCCGAGCAGGCCGACATCGGCTACCGACGCGGGGACGGGCGCATCGTCGAGGCGTACGCCGAACTGCTGCGCAACGAAGACCTCGCACTGCGCGACGCGGCCGCACAGGCCTGGTGTCGCTGGGAGGACACCCACGTCCGGATCGGCGCACCGGGGCGGCACAACGAGCGCTACGACGACCCCAGCTTCCGGCAGGTGTTCGCCACCCTGGTCACGCACTACTGGAGCAACGACTGCTTCCTCGGACCGGACGGCGCGCTCCCGGAAATGTCCACGCTGGCAGGGATTCCGGGGTTCCTGATCCACGGTCGGCTCGACATCAGCGGCCCGGTCCAGACGGCCTGGGACCTGCAGCGCGGCTGGCCGGGCAGTGAGTTGATCATCATCGAGGGGGACGGCCACGGCGGCGAGTCGATGGGCACGAGGTGGACGGCGGCAGCAGACCGGATCGCCGATCAGCTCCGTCGCTGACCCACCGCCCGGCCGCCCGACCACCCCGCTGCAGCGGAGGAGGGCACCGCGAGTCGGACAGACCCTTGACCGGACACGGACCGATGGCCTAACTTCGGGTTTCTTCCCAAGGAAGTTACTTCCGTGAGGCGGAAAGACCAGATGAGTCAGCTCGAGGTGGACCTGAACGGCGTGACACTCGCCAATCCGGTGATGCCTGCCTCCGGCTGCTTCGGACCCTCGTTGGGCGAGTTGGTCGATCTGTCCCGGCTCGGCGCCGTGGTCACGAAGACCGTCTTCGCGCCGATCCGCTCGGGCAATCCCGCGCACCGGCTGACCGAGACTGCCGACGGCATGCTCAACTCCGTCGGCATCCCGTCCCCGGGCATCGACGGCTTCCGTCGCGACGTCCTGCCGGCCTACCAGCGCTCCGGGGCCCCGGTGGTGATCAGCATCGGCGGGCTCAGCGTGCGTGACTACCTGGAGGTCGCCGAGGGCCTCGCCGGCGCCGAGTTCGCCGCTCTGGAAGTCAACATCTCCTGCCCCAACCTGGAGCATGGCGGCCTCGAGGTCGGCTCCGACCCGGAGCAGGTACGCCAGGTGATTGCCGGTGTCGTGGCGCGCACCGACCGCCCGGTGTTCGCCAAGCTCACCCCCAACGTCACCCGGATCACCGAGATCGCGATCGCCGCCGACGAGGCCGGGGCACGGGGACTGACCGTCGCCAACACGGTCGCCGGGATGGCGATCGACATCCACCGCCGGCGCCCGGTGCTCGGCAACGGTGTGGGAGGCCTGTCCGGTCCGGCGATCAAGCCGCTCGCCGTCCGGATGGTGCACGAGGTCGCCGGCGTGACGCAGTTGCCGATCATCGGCTGCGGCGGAATCACCACGGCGGCCGACGTGGCGGAGTTCCTGATCGCCGGCGCGAGTGCGGTCCAGGTCGGCACCGCCACCTTCACCCAGCCCGACGCCATGATCACCATTCTCGACGAATTGCCGGCCTTGTTGAGTGAACTCGGCGTGTCCGCCGTCGCCGAGCTGACCCGAACCCTCGCCCTCGATCCCACTGACCAGCCTGCCGTGCCAGGGCTCACGGCCTGAGGAGGAAATCATGTCCACACCACCGCCCGATGGACACCAGTCCGATGGTGACCGATCCCACGGACGACCCGCCGAGGATCCGTCCGTAGCTGCCGACGGAACCGGTTCGGTCGCCACCACCGAGAAGCCGGACCGCTATGCATTCAAGGCGATCTGGGCCTCCGCAGTGGGCTACATGATGGACGGCTTCGACCTGCTGATCCTCGGCTTCGCGCTGGCCGCGATCACCGCCGAGTTCGCCCTCTCCGATGCGGCGGCCGGCTCGCTGGCCACCATCACCCTGATCGGTGCGGTGCTGGGCGGTTTCGTCGGCGGCATCCTCAGCGACTACGTCGGTCGGGTCCGGGTGCTGACCTTCTCGATCCTGATCTTCGCGGTCTTCACCGCCCTCACCGGACTGGCCCCGAACTTCTGGCTGCTGGTGGTCTTCCGCTTCATCGCGGGTGTCGGACTCGGGGCGGAGTACGGCGTCGGCATGACCCTCGCCTCCGAGGCCTGGCCGGCCAAGTGGCGGGCCCGCGCCACCTCGTACGTGGCCCTCGGGTGGCAGGTCGGCGTGCTGCTGGCCGCGGTCGCCGCCGCCTTCGTGATCCCGTTGGTCGGCTGGCGCGGACTGTTCATCCTCGGCGCGATCCCCGCCGTGCTCGCCTTCTTCACCCGACGCCACGTGGAGGAACCGAAACTCTTCCAGGGTCGGAAGAAGGGCAGTGCCTTCCCCTTGATCAAGCTCTTCCAGGGCAAGGAGAACGTCAAGCACTCGGTCGCGATCATGATCCTCACCTCGGTGCAGAACTTCGGCTACTACGGGTTGATCATCTGGCTGCCCAGCTTCCTCGCCACCCAGTACGACTTCGGCATCACGCAGTCGTCGGTGTGGACCGGCGTCACGGTGATCGGGATGATGTTCGGCATTTTCGTCTTCGGTTGGTGCGCGGACCGGTTCGGCCGGAAGCCGATGTTCATCATCTTCCAGCTCGGTGCCGCCGTGTCGGTGGTCTTCTACAGCCAACTCACCAACGAGTACGCACTCCTGATCGGTGGCGCGATCATGGGCATCTTCGTGAACGGCATGTTGGGTGGCTATGGCGCCCTGACCGCCGAGCTCTTCCCGACCGAGGCGCGCGGCACCGCCCAGAACGTGTTGTTCAACGTGGGCCGCGGCGTCGGCGGATTCGCCCCGATCGTGGTGGGTGTGCTGGCCATGCAGTACTCCTTCCCGGTGGCGATCGGCCTGCTCGGCGGCATCTATGTGCTCGCCCTGTTGACCACCGTCTTCCTCGTTCCCGAAAGGCGGGGTGCCGAACTGGTCTGAGACGGTGGACGGGGCTCGGTGTCTCGGGCAGGTTGGAGCAGAGCAGTTGGAGCAGGGCAGTTGGAGCAGGGCAGTTGGAGCAGGG
>JBQDIN010000050.1:0-11465 GCA_052094425.1 Propionibacteriaceae bacterium | reverse complement strand
GGTTGGAGCAGAGCAGTTGGAGCAGGGCAGTTGGAGCAGGGCAGTTGGAGCAGGGAGGTGTGCGATGCAGTTGGTGAAGCGGACGGTCGGGGTGCTGCGCAGCCTGGTGCGCCATCCCCAGGGCGCGGGCCTGCAGGACATCGCGACCGACCTGGACATCCCGTTGTCCACGACCCACCGCCTGCTCGGCGTCCTGGTGGCCGAGGAGTTCGTCGTCCGCGACGACCGGACGTACCGCCTCGGCCCGGAGGCTCTCCGGTTGTCCTCGGCCACGCCGCCCCTGCACGAGATCGCGCGGCCGCACCTGACCCGATTGTCGGCCGACACCGGGGAGACGGTCTTCCTGGCCGAGCTGGTGAACGACCGGGTGCTGTGCACCGCGATGGCCCCCGGCAGCCACGCGCTGCGGTTGTTCGTACACGTCGGCCAGGACCTCCCGCTGAATGCCGCCGCGGGGGCCCGCGCCATCCTCGCCCACCGGTCGCCCGAGGAAGCCCGCCGGCTGTTGACCGAGGCGGCGCTGACCAGCTTCACCGCCGACACCCCCAACTCCCCGGACGCGGTGCTGGACGTGCTGGCCACTGTCCGGGAGCGCGGGTACGACGTCTGCGACGGTGAACTCGACGCGAACGTGGTCGCCGTCGGTGCGGCGATCCGGACGGCGCAGGGGATCACCGCCAGCCTCACGGTCGCGGCCCCACCGGAACGGCTGCAACCCGGATGGACCGCCGACCTGGTCCGCGCTGCCGACCAGATCTCCACCGAACTCGGCCAACCTCCGCTCGGCGACGCCCGGAAAACCGACCCGACCACCACCCCGACTGCTCCGACCACTCGAACCGCCCCGACCAGGCTGACAGGACCGCGCCATGCCCACTGAACTGTCCGAGTTCGGCAACGTCGCGGAGACCTCCGCCGAACGACGTACCCGGTTGCGCGCGGAACTGGCCCACGACATCGTCTCCGCGGCGCACCTGCGGGGCGACTTCGTGATGAGCTCCGGGGAACACAGCGACTACTACTTCGACAAGTACCTGTTTCTCACCAAGCCGACCATCCTGCGCCGGCTGACCGACCAGTTGTCCACCCGCATCCCCGGCGCGGTGGACCGGCTCGTGGGTGCCGAGGGAGGTGGCGCCAGCCTGGCCACCGCGCTGTCCCTGACCACCGGCCTGCCGTTCGTGATCATCCGTACCGACGCGGGCGACCGGCGCCGTACGGTGCTCGGCGAACTGCACGCCGGCGAGCGGGTGCTGGTCCTCACCGACGTCGTCGACAGCGGCAGCCAGGCCCTGGCCACGGTCGCCACCGTCACCGAGGTCGGCGCCTCGGTGGCCGGTGTGCTGTCGGTGATCGACCGGGGCGCCGGGGGGCCGGAGGCGCTGGCCGCCGGTGGCCACCACTACGATCCGCTGTTCACCGTCGCCGACCTCGATCTCTGAACACCCCCCGATCCACTCCAACCCTGACGAATCCGACCCGGGAGGGCACCATGACCGATCCGAAACAGCACCCCGACTACGCCATCCTCCTCGACCCGGCCGAGACCGAGCGGGTGGGGACGGCCCTGGCCGAACAACTCCGGGAGCACACCCCGGACAGCGTCGTGTTGCTCGACGAGTACTCCGACGACGTGGTGCTCGGTCATGTCGTGGCGCGCACCCTGCAGATCGACCTGTCCCGGGTGCTGGAGGCCTCCGGCGTGCTCGAGATCGAGGGGGCCTCGGTCGAGGGTCGGCGAGCCGCGGTGGTCGCCTCCGGCATCGACCAGGAGGGGACCCTGCGTAGCGTCACCACCCTGCTGGAGCAGCGCAACTCCACGGTGGCCGTGGTCGGCGTCCTGCGCCGGACCGAGGTGACCTCCGCGGCCGGCGCGCCGGTCGTGGTCGGGGACGGTTCTGCCGCCGAGGGTGGCGCGCAGGGTGCCTGAATCCACGGTAGATGCTGAATCCACGGTGGATCCTGAATCCACGGTGGATCCTGAATCCACGGGGGGCCAGGAAACCCTGCGCGGTGATCCGGCGCGGATCAGTCGGCTGATCGACCAGATCGCCGCGCTCAGCGACACCTCCGGCGAGGACGGCGTCACCCGGATCGCGTACACCCGGTTGGAACGCGAGGCGCACGATCTCTTCACCGAGAAGATGACCGCCCTCGGCCTGACGGTGCGGACGGACGTGGTGGGCAACACCATCGCCGAACGTCCGGGGACCGCACCCGGTCGGGCGATCGGTACCGGGTCGCACCTCGACAGTGTGCCGAACGGAGGCCGCTTCGACGGCATCGTCGGCGTCGTCGGTGCGATCGAGGTGGCCACCCTGCTCGTCGAGCAGGAGATCAGCCACCGGCACCCGTTGCGCTTCGTCGTCTTCGCCTGTGAGGAGGGTGCGCGGTTCGGTCAGGCATGCGTGGGCAGCAAGGCCGCCGGCGGGCTCTGGTCATCGGAGCAGTTGCGTCGGATGACCGACGCGGACGGCATCTCGATCGCCGCGGCGATGGAGGGCGTCGGCTTCGCTCCGGACCGGGTCGCCGAGGCTCGGTGGGAACGTGATGACTGGGCCGCCTTCGTCGAACTGCACGTGGAGCAGGGCCAGGTACTGGAGGACCAGCAACTGCCGATCGGTCTGGTCGACCTGATCTCCGGCAGTACCCGCTTCGAGTTGATCGTGCATGGTCGCGCCTCGCACACCGGCAGTACGCCGATGCACCTGCGCGCCGACGCGCTGACCGCGGCGGCCGAGGTGATCCTGCTCGCCGAGCAGATCGCGAACGACCCGCGACACCGCGGCACCCGCTGCACTGTCGGCAAGGTGCAGGTCCATCCGGGCAGCATCACCACCATCCCGGGCGAGGTGGTGCTCACCGTGGACGTCCGCGACGTCGACTCGGGCCGGCAGCGGGACACCGCCGACGAGATCGTCCGCCGGGCCCGCTCCCTGTGTGAGGCCCGCGGGGTGGAGCTCGAGCCCCGACTGCTCTCCGATGCGTCCCCGGTCGTGTTGCCGGCCTGGCTCCGCGGGATCAGCAGTGCGGTGTGCAAGGCGGCCGACCTGCCGTACCGGGTGATGTTCTCCGGGGCCAGCCACGACAGCCAGATGGTCAGCCACCAGGTCCCGGCCGGGATGATCTTCGTGCCGAGTCGAGACGGGCTGAGCCACGTGCCCCAGGAGTGGACGAGTTCGGAGGAGGTCGCGTTGGGGGTCCAGGTGCTGGCCGGGACCCTGTTGCGCCTGGACGAGGAATTGGAGCGCCGAGGTGAGTGAGACCGTGGGTGGGACGGAGGTCGACGACCTGGTCGTGATCGAGCAGCGAGACCGCCCCCGGCGGACCCTCGCCCGAGCCCCGGTGCTGGGCCACGAGCACGTGGCCGACCGGTACTGGTGGCTCAAGCTGCACGCACCCCAGATCGCCGCTGGGGCGCGTCCGGGCCAGTTCGTGATGCTCACCGTGGCCCGCGCGCTGGAGTACGCCCCGGTGCTGCCGCGCCCGATGGCCTTGTGTGACTGGGATGCCGAGACCGGCGCCATCGAGATCGTGTACGGCGTGGTCGGCGAGGGCACCCGCCGGTTGAGCACGCTGGCCCCGGGCGAGGAGATCACCACCGTGGGGCCGCTGGGTCGCGGCTTCACCGTCGCCGAGGAGGGGTGGGCGCTGCGTCCGGGACCGATCTGGTTGATCGGCCGTGGGATCGGCACCTGCTCGCTGGCCAGCCTGGCCTGGGTCGGGTCCGGGATCGGTCGCGACGTGGTCGCCGTCGACAGCGCCCGCAACCACCACGCGTTGATCTCCGGCCACTGCTACCGCTCCGAGGACCTGCAGCAACTGGTCCAGGTGGTCGACTCCGACGGGTCCAGCGACCCGGCCGGGCTCGAGCAGCGGTTGCACGCCCTCGGGGACCAGGCCCCACCGGCCCTGATCGCGACCTGCGGTTCGGACCGACTGCAGCGGCTGTCCACCCGGTTGGGGCGCCGCTACGGAGCCCGGGTCGAGGTGTCCCTGGAGGCCCACATGGCCTGCGGGATGGGTTACTGCCACGGCTGCTCCCGGGGGGAGCGTACGGCCTCGGCCGAGGCCCCGCTGGTGTGTGAACAAGGACCGGTGTTCCAGGTGCCGATCGGCGCCTGAGACCGTTCCCGGACCGAGCAATGTCATGATCAACAACAGGAGGAGTGAGCGATGAGCCTGCGGGTACGTGGTGGACGAGTGGTGACCGAGGGCGGCGTCATCGAGGCCGACGTCGTGTGCGCGGGCGGCCGGATCCTGGCGCTGGAGGAGACCGCGACGGCGGAGGCCGGCACCGGCACCCCGGCCGCGGGTGAGGAGGTCTACGACGCGAGCGGACAGTGGGTCTTTCCCGGGTTCATCGATCCGCACGTGCACTCCCGCGAGCCCGGGGCCGCGCACAAGGGTGACTTCCAGAGCGCCACCCGGGGAGCCCTCTCCGGCGGAGTGACCACGATCATCGAGATGCCGAACGCGATTCCGCCGGTGGAGACGGTCGACGCCTTCCACCAGCGCCGGGCCGAGCATGAGCGGAATGCCTGGGTGGACTTCGGGTTGTGGGGCCTGTCCACCGGGGAACACAACCTTGATCAACTCCGCGGCCTGGTCGAGGCGGGTGCCTGCGCGGTCAAGCTGTTCTGGGGCTACGCCCTGCACGCCGAGACCCGGGCGCTGGTCTACAACACCGCGGACGTGCCGGCGGACGAACTCCTGCTCCCGCCCGACAACGGCGTGGTCCGCCGGGTGTTCGCGGAGATGGCTGCGGCCGGCGGCGTCTTGGCCTGCCACTGCGAGGACCGCGACGTGCTGGCCGCCGCGGGGGAGGACCTCGGCCACCCGATCAGCAGCTATGACGACCTGTTGGCGGCCCGACCGGCCGTGGCGGAGGCCGCCACCATCGCGCTCGGGTCGACCTTCGCCGCCGAGACCGGGTGCCGCTTCCACGTCGTGCACACCGCCTCGGCAGCCGGGATCGAACAGGTCCGCCTCGCCCGGGAGCGTGGCTGGCCGGTCACCGCGGAGACCTGCCCGCAGTACTTGACCCTGACCGCCGACGACTACGAGCGGATCGGGGCCGGCATGAAGGTGTACCCGCCGATCCGACACCCCGAGGACCAGGACGCCCTGTGGCAGGCGATCAACGATGGCGTCATTGTCTCGGTCGGCTCCGACCACGCTCCGCACACGGTCGAGGAGAAGCAGCAGGGGTTCGCCACCGCACCGGCCGGCAATGTGGGGTGTGAGACCTTCGGCCCGCTGTTGGTGGACGCGATGGTGCGCGGTCGGACCACGCCCGAGCGACTGGCCGAAGTGGTCTCCACCTCCACCGCCAAGCTGTACGGCCTCTACCCGCGCAAGGGAACCATCCGGCCCGGTGCCGATGCCGACCTGACGATCGTCGACCCGACCGTGACGCGCACCATCCGCAACGCGGACCTGTTCGCCAAGCAGAAGTTCACCCCGTGGGACGGCACCGAGCTCACCGGCCTCCCGGTGGCCGCCGTACTGCGGGGCGAGCTCGCGATGCGCGACGGCGACCTCGTCGGTGAGCGGCGCGGCCGCTTCCTCGCCGCCCAGCACCGGGAGTGAACCGCCTGGCACCGGGGCGTGATCAACCGGGGCGCGATCAACCGGGGCGCGATCAACCGGGCCCTCAACCGAAGCGGCGCGCGGAGGCGTCGATGTGGGCCAGCTGGCGCAGCGCTCCCAGCACCGGCTCCATCAGGATGCTGCCGAGCACGACGTAACGTACTGCCGCCGCGCGCGACCCCGACGGGATCTCGGCGACGTCCCGCGCGGCGACGGTCTCCATGGCGCGGCCGTGGGCGAGGTAGTGGTCCCACTCGATCCCCACCCCGGCACTCTCGATCGCCTGCAGCGCCACGGCCAGCCGGCGTACGGCGGGGGACTCCGGATAGCTCTCCCAGCCGAGTTCGGCGACCAGTCGGAGGGCCCGGGTGGTGTCCACGCCCTCGTCCGCTGCGTCGGTGAACAGGTCCTGAGTCATGCCGAGCAGCGGGTGCATGGCGAGTTGATCACTGTCCAGTTCCTCGAGGACCCGACGGGTGGCCGCCAGGCTGAGTCCGCCGGCACCGACGAGTGCCCGGACCAGCGCCAGCCGGGCGATGTGGCTGTCGTCGTACGTGGCCTGGGTCGCCGAGGTGAGCTGCCCCTCGTGCAGTAGTCCCTCCCGCAGGTAGTACTTGATCGTTGCGCTGGGTACGCCGCTCGCCCGGCTGAGTTCGGAGATGCGCACGAAAACTCCTTGCTTTGGATAGCGGCACTCCCTAATATTGGAGAGTAGAAGTATCCAATCCTAGCAGCGGAGGCCGTGATGGCACGGATCGAACCCCAGCGGATGACCCACCAGTACGACGGCGAACTGGTCGTCTTCCTGATCGGCATGACCATCAACAGGCCGTGGCGCCCGGATCTGTGGCTGCCCGCCTTCACCGCGATGCCGCGGATGCTGAAGGAACTCTCGACCGACCCGGACTCCGGCCTGCTCGGCTTCCGGGTCGCGCTGGAAGGCATGAATCCGACCGTGATCCAGTACTGGGCCTCGGTGGACAAGTTGTACGCCTACGCCAGCGATTCCGCGGCCCAGCACCGACCGGCTTGGGCCGCCTTCAACCGCCGGGCTCGGGCCCATCCATGGGCGGTCGGCATCTGGCACGAGACCTACACCGTGGCTGGGGCGGAGACCTTCTACGGCGGTACGCCCCTGCAGGGCCTGGCCAAGGCGACCCGGCGAGTTCCGATCACCCGGAACTCCGCGCGGGAGCGATTGAACGCGGCCTGACTGCTCAAGGGCGGTCAGTGCTCAGTGGCCAGCCAGAGGGTTCAGGCGCCCCAGCCGGTGGCGATGGTGAAGTTGTCCTCCGGCAGCAGGTCCAGGATGCAGTGGTCGACCTGACGGCGGCCGCGCCAGCCGTCCACGTCCGGCTGTTCGCCGGTCAGGGAGGACACCAGCAAGGTGGCGGTCAGGCTGTCGGTGACCAGCACACAGTCCTCCCCGGGGAAGGAGGCGGTGATGGCCAGCGCGACGTTGACCGCCCCGAGGGTCAACTCGACCCGGGGAGTCCAGTCATCGCGCGGGAGGTCACCGTCCACCAAGTAGCCCACCCCGGCCGCGACCGGGTCCAGGCCCGCGTAGTCGCCGGGGGCGGCGAGCTCGGGCACCCCGGTGGACTCGATGTCCGGGGCCAGGGTCACGGCCACGGCTGTGATGGCGCCGGGGGCGGTGAACCAGCGGGCGTTGGTCGGGAGATCCAGCGGGGGCACGGTGCTGGGCGCGGGTCCGACCGAGACGACGTGCAACTGGTTCACCACTCGATCCTGCCACGGTGACCGACCGGGTGGCGCTCCGGGCTCCGGGGTCCAGCTCCCCTTCGCAGAACGGGACTCTGCGACGGTCCACTACAGGGCGACGATTCACCGGAGGGCGACGGTTCACTGCAGGCAGAACTCGTTCCCATCCGGGTCGGTCATCACGATCCAACGTTCGCCCCACTGGCCGTTGCGCTCCTCGACGACGGCGCCGCCGACGGCGACCAGGGCCCGGCTGCGCTCCAATACGGCCTGCCAGCCGGCGTCGGGGTCGTCGTAGGACTTGGCGATGTTCACGTCCAGGTGGATCCGGTTCTTCGCGGTCTTGGGCTCGGGGACCTTCAGGAAGTAGAGGCGCGGGCCGACCCCGTCGGGATCGATGATCGCGTTGGCGTCGTCGCGGCGCTCCACCGGCAACGTCTCGAGGACCTGGTCCCAGTTGTCGTACCCGGGCGGCGGATCGTCGTCGCGGTAGTCGAGCGCGACCTTCCAGAAGGCCGCGAGCACCTTGGGGCTCGCGGCGTCGAGGGTGACTTGGAATCGCAGGGCCATGGCAGTTCTCCTGATCGGATGGTTTCTGTGGGCGGGTCCTGCGCATCAGGCTAGAGCGACTTCCGGCCAGCTGCTGTCCTGAAGGGACGAGAACGACGAACACCCCCGGTCGGTGGGACCGGGGGTGTTCTGGAGTGCGAACGGGGACGCGTCAGGCGTCGGCGGGGTGTCGGGATCCGAGGGTGCCGGCCTTGTCGCCGAGCGGGGTGTTCTCGCCGAACGTACCGAGGGCGGTGCGCTTGGCCTCGGCCTGCCGGAAGTCCTCCTCCGCACGCTGGGCTTCGCCGGATGCGCGCCGGGCCGATTCGCCCTGCACCACCGTGCCGAGCCGGGCGAAGACCTCGTCCGGCATCGCCGGGGCGGGTTCTGCGGCGAGGAGTGCGGTGACGGCGGCGAGTTCGGCCTCCGCTGTGGTGCATTCCTGGCACGCCTGCACGTGCTGGCGGATGGCGGTCTGACGGGCGGGGTCGAGCAGACCAGCTGCCTCGTCCGCCAGTTCGGTGACCGGGACGTGATCGGACACGGTACCTGTCTCCTTCCAAGGCTGGGGGAACCTCGTTCACATGCGGGAAGGGAGCCCTGATCTCCCGGGCTCCGCGCTTGGGACGTTACCCGGACCAGCCCCGGTTCCCGGGACGATCCACAATCTTTCTCGCGCTGTTCCGCAACCAGTCTACGCCGGGGATCAATCGAGTAGACCGCGTGTCCGGAGGGCCCGGACGGTCTTCTCCGACCCCTTGTCCCGCGGTGCGTCCGGAGCCCAGGTGAACAGCCAGGTGAAGAAGGTCGAGTGGCCACCGCGCAGCAACGCGGTCGGCACGAAGTAGGGACGGGCGTGCCCCTCGATCCAGACCCGGTAGCACGGTCCCTGGGGCGTCATCACCTCCTTGACCCGTTGCACCGTGCGCCCCGGGAGGTCGTGGAAGGTGCGGACCCGCCGGACCCGGAGGATCTCGCCGTCGTGCATCATCGAGGCCCGGGTACGGACCCAGACGACGACCAGGAAGGCGAGCCAGGCGAGGACCACCACGCTCACCACGGACCACTTGCCGGCAGTGTTGCTGCGGATCAGCACTCCGGAGAGCAGGATCGCCCCGATGCTGGTGATCGCCACGGGAGGTTGCCAGTGGTAGTTCAGGGTGAGCGGATGGGCCATCAGTGGGTCTCGCGCAGGTGGCTCAGCAGTGGCACCAACTTGGTGCGGCCGCGGGAGCACCGACTCTTGATCGTGCCAGTGGCGCAGCCGAGGATCCCGGCCGCCTCCTCCACCGAGTAACCCTCCATGTCGACCAGCACGAGGGCTGCCCGCTGGTCCGGGTTGAGTTCCATCAGCGCCTTCGTCACGTCGGCGCGCTGCTCCTTGGCGACGATCGGGTCCTGGTGGGTCTGGACACCGAAGTCGGCGGAGCGGTCCGGGTTCTCCGGGAGCGGATCCGCGGCGCGGACCTTGTTGCGTCGGATCCGGTCCAGACAGGCGTTCACCACGACCCGGTGCAGCCAAGTCGTCACCTTCGCCTCTCCGCGGAAACTGCTGGCCCGGCGGAAGGCGGAGATGTAGGCATCCTGGAGCGCGTCGGCCGCCTCCTCAGGATTGCGCATCGTACGCAGGGCCACCGCCCACAACCGGGTGCGGTGCCGGGCCACCAGGATCCCGAACGCCTGCTCGTCCCCGGCGACGTGGTCGGCGAGGAGTCGGTGGTCGTCGCGCGGATCATCGGTCGACACGACGTCCTGGGACGTCGCGGATCCACCGCTCACCCGAGTACCTCCACTTCGTGGATCGCGCCGCGGTAGTCGATGCCATCCTCCTTCGGCAGCGAGGTGAGGTAGACCAGCACGAATCGAGTCGTCACCTTCTCCGCCAGCCCGATGCTCGCGCTGGCACCTGCCTTGTCGTCGGCCCCAACCGTACGCCAGTCCGCCTCCGTCTCCAGTGGCGGTTCGCTCAGGGACGCGGGATCGTTCGCCGGGACGCGTACCTCGACCGCGGTGCCGGCACCGGTCAGTACGAGTCCGACGCTGCCCACTTCACGCGCCTCGCCGAGGTCGAGCACCAGGCCGACGCCGGGCTTCAGGCCGCCCATCTGCGGGTTGTTCTTGTACGCCAGGGTCCGCCAGCGGGTCTCCGGGTCGCCGTCGTGGGCCAGCGGCACCTCGTCGGGGTTCTCGTCGCCGGAACCGTTGTCGGCTTCCGGGTCGAAGTCGACCGCGTCGACGATCTCGTACGGTCCTGCCTCGACGGAGGCATCCGAACTGGCCTGGTCACCGGCGCCACCGCCGGTGCCGCGCCCGTTCAGGTAGAGCACGCCGACGGTGAGCAGGATGGCCACCACGACCAGCAGGATCACCCACGCGAGCCAGCGGCGCCGCGGTGGGCGCTCGGCGGGCGCGGTCCGCGGAGTGGCGGGGGATCCGGGCGGTGGGGTGGCCACCCGGGCCGGCGGAACGGTCGCCTCGGTGGCCGCCGGGAGGGCCGCCGTCTCCGCCTCGTGGCTCTGCTCGTACCAGGCCGTGGACGGGGAACGCGGGGCGTCGTCGTGCGCCCCGACCATCGGTACGGGTTGGCGCAGCCGGCGTTCCAGGTCGGTCGAGGCGTCGGCCGAGCCGAGCACCTTGGACAGGGCCTGGACGATGTCCCCAGCGCTCTCCAGCGGGGCCGCGTGGTGGCGCGGTGTCGGGCTCAGCACCTGGTCGGCGATCTGGTCCAGGGCGGGGGACACCCCCGCGCGCACCTGCCGCGGGGTGAGCCAGTGGCCCTGCCCGTCCCGCGGGGCCTCCGGGAGACCGAACTCGGCGCCGCCCGGCCAGCGCGACACGAGGGTGGCGAGCAGCAGTCGGCCGAGGTCGAGGACGTCACGCTCCTGCGGGTCCTCCGGTTGGTCCTCGGCCGGCAGGCCGCCCCGCTCGGGAGCGAAGGCCTCCTCGATCAACAGCCCGGAGATCTGCACATTGCCGGTCGGGGTGACGATGATGGTCTTCGGGTTGATCCGCAGGTGCGACAACCCGAGTGCGTGCACCCCGGCAATGGCGTCGCTGACCTCACGGACCAGCCAGGCCGCCTCCAGTCCCGACAGCGGGCCGGCCGCCAGCAGGTCCTGCACGGTGTGGCCCGCGGAGTACTCGGTGACGATGTAGCAGCCGACCTCACCCTCGTCCGGCTGCACGGCGTCGAGAACGCGCAGGAACCGGGAGTCGGTGGCGGCGGCCGCTCGGCGTGCCGCCGCGAGGATGTCCGGGCAGCGGGGGTCGTCGCGACCGACCAGGTGGCACACGACCGACCGGGAGAGGACCTGGTCGAAGGCCCGCCAGGTGATGGCGCTGCCGCGCTCACCCAGGACTTCCTCGACCCGGTAGCGGCCGCCGAGTACGTCGCCGGTGCTCAGCTGCGGGGTCGGGCTGACGTCGGTGAAGTCGTCAGCTGCGCCCGGCTCGTGGTGGGGAGAGTCGGGGTCTGCGGAATCGGCATCGGGATCGTCGAAGTCGGGGACGAACTCGGCCGTGGCTTCGGGGTCCGCACCAACAGGCCGGGCACCGGTCTGTGCCGGCACCTCGTCCGTCTCGCCCTGCTCGCCCATGGTCGG
>JBQDIN010000049.1:21393-32858 GCA_052094425.1 Propionibacteriaceae bacterium | reverse complement strand
CCACGATCACGCACCACCAAGGCTTTACGGATGCCGGAGGTGACGAGTCGTTGGGTGCGGCCGACGTCGAGGACTTCGGAGTCCTTGCCGAGGACGACCGGGATCACGTCCGCATCACACGCCAGACGGCGCACCGTCTTCGGCGAGATGTTCTCACCCGAGTTCGTCAACGTGGCGCCGTGGATCCCGTCGACCAGATCCCCGTAGGGGAGGATCAGGCTGACACTCGGCCGATCGCCGCCGGAGGTGGGTGCGGTTCCGCGGGCCAGCAACTCGTCGAGCATCGCGACGAACGCGTCGGCTTGGCGTTGTTCCATCGTCGGAGCCTCCGCGAACGGGTCGAGCCGCTCCAACCCGGACGTACCCGGCAGGTACGCGGCCAGGAGGTTGATGAGCTTCTCCCCATCGCCGATCGGGAGTTTCCCGCCGAAACACACCGACCCTTCGCCGTCGACCCGGCACCGGACATACCGATTGCGGCGGGCTTTGCGTTCCTCGTTCTCGAGCTGTTGGCCGAGGTGGTCGTCTTCGGTGTCGGGGAACAGGGTCGCGACCAGCTTCATCGCGAGTTGCCGCATCCCCTGCGGCGGCTGACCCGAAGCACGCTCCAACAACTCAGTCTGGACGTAGACGAGTTGGTCGTCCGAGGCGATGGCCGGGAGGTACTTCAACCCGTGCAGACAGGCATCGACCTGATCCAGAGTGAGTTCGCCGGCCTCGGCGGCCTGCTGGAACAGGGGGTAGCGGCCGAGTTGTTTCGCGGTGCGCACGTACTTCTTGGCGATCCTCGGAATGGTCCGGTCGGTCAATGCGATTCTATCGGAGGCGGACCAGCCCGCGGTGTCCTCACACACCCGTTGCTCATCGACTGCACGGACGGTGTGGAGCCGGAGCCCGTGGAGGCGGTCGATCGCGACCCCGTACCCATCCATCCGACCCAACTGTTCGTCTTCCGACAACTGCCAAGCGTCGGTGGACGCGATCCGGTCGAGGATCGCCATCAAGGCAGCGAAATCCTCATCCGGAGAACAGTCCGTCGTCGTCGACATACCCCAACTCTAGAGACACCCACTGACACAAATGCCCCCAGAGATCCCTGTCCACACAAGAAGATCGAAGAATTCTTGATCAGCTGGGTGGGATGGCCTCGGCAGGTTCAACCAGTGTGGATCTCGGGTGAGTCCCGCCATGTCAGACTGTGGGCACGGACTCTCCATCCAAGCAGGCCATCGACGTCTTCATGATCGCCGACGTGATGAACAGCTCGAACATGGAGGGCTACGTCGACCCGAGGACCGGCAAGGTCCACGTCGGCATCGTCGGGGAGCATTGTGACGACGAGGGCAATGTCGCCGACCTGGATCTCCATTGGCTGGTCAAGATTCCCGACGGCAACACCTCTGACGCCTACGAGGACATGGTCGCATTCGCGGAGATGCTCCCGGCCGGACGGCGGCGGACGGAACTCCTCGATGCCGTCGAGGGCCGCGGCGTGTTCCGGCGGTTCAAGGATCGCGTCCACACCGGAGACGACATGCTCGGTCGCGTCTTCAGCCGATTCGGCAATGCCCGGTCAGAGGTGCGAGCCCTGGAATGGCTGGGCGAGGAGGGCCTGATCTCGGAGGATGAGTCCCGGGTCCTCGGAAGCCAGCGAGGAGCAGTGATCAACGAGATCCGCGACGAGCTCAGCAACACGACCTCAGACCACGAGGCGACAGTGGCCGCCCTGGAGCGCGAACTCCAGACCGCCGAGTGCCGAGCGGACGCAGCGCGCGTGAATGCCTTGCTGGCCGAGGACTTCGAGGAGATCGGGGCCTCTGGGCGGGTGTGGAGCCGAGACGAGATCCTCGCCCTGTGCGTCTCCGAGTCCGCCGACGACGCACCGATCGAAGTCATCGACCTGCGGGCCGATCCGCTCAGCGAGGACGTGATCCTGCTGCAGTGGCAGTCGCGGCGGGGTGATCGTCGGGCGCTGCGCACGTCCCTATGGTGTCGCGACTCGGCTCAGTGGCGCCTCCGGCACCACCAGGGCACCCTGCTCCCCTGACGGCGGGACGCCCACCATCACCCGGTGGGGTCTGCCGCCAGTGCCGCCATGAGCCGCCGCAGGGTCGCCAGTGACTCCGCCAGTTGATCATCGCCCACCTCGCCGCCGACCCGGTTGGCCCACGGGTGTTGGGCGACCGAGATCTGGCGTACGGCGAAGTACCCCGCCTCGGTGCAGGCCAACAGTTTGGCGCGCCGATGTCCCGGGTTGGGCCGGTACTCAGCCAGTCCACGTTCGACCAGCTGGTCGGCCACCCGCTGCACACCCTGCCGGGTCATCCCCATCCGTCGGCCGACCTCGGCGACGCTATGCGGTTCGTCGAGGACGCCGCCGAGGACCCGCCACCAGGTGGCCGTGATCCCTCCGGCTGCGGCGAAGTCCTCGGCGATCCCCATCAGGTGCCCGTTGAGCTCGAACACGGTCATGATCATGCTGGTCAGCAGCTCGCCGCCGGAAGTCTGCGTGGTCGGGGACGGCCAGTCGCCGCGCGGTGGCACCGACTCCGGCCCTGCCACCTCGGCGTCGCTCACGCGGCCCCTTGCATCAGCACGCCGAAAGCCTCCGGGTCGCCTGCGTGGAACACGCCCTCGTAGGCGTCCAGGGTGCGCTTCGAGGCGAGGCCAAGTCGCTCAAGGGTGGCGCGAGCGAAGTGGATCGGCGACTGCGGACCGGCGGTGATCAGGTCCCCACCGATCGCCGCCCGCTGGTCGACGTAGTGATCACCACCTGCATACCCGGTGGCCGCGAGGTACTCCGGTGCGGCGCTGGTGTGGACTCGGTCGTCGAGCAGCCCGGCCCGTGCCAATCCCGCAGTGGCGCCACAGATGGCGGCCACCGGCACCCCGGCAGCCAGGAACCGCTCGGCCATCGAGGCGACCCCCTCGCCCCCTCTCTCGTCCCAGATGTCCGCCCCGGGCAGCACCAGCAGGTCGCTGTCCGCAGGATCGAGGTCGGCCAGCAGCAGGTCGGGCAGCATCCGCAAACCACCCATGCTGGTGATCGGCTCCAGCGAATCCGCGACGCTACGGATCTGGAAGGGGACGCCGGTGAATCGGCCGCTTCGGAGCTCGGCCAGCAGGTGGCCAACCTCCCAGTCGGCCCAAGCGTCATAGAGGGCGATGTGCGCTGTGGAAATCATGACAACAGACTGTCATTATGACAGCATGTTGTCAACCACCTCGATCGTGGATGGCTCGGGTCACCGGCGCCGAACGGCCGCAAAACGGTGGGCGAGCAGGACCACCACCGGCAGCAGGAACACACCTGCCACCCCGCTCAAGGCGGCGTACCCGCCCCATGCCAGGATCGGCCCCGAGAAGGCGGAGGAGGCCGCGGCCGCGAGATTCATCCCGGAGTCGGAGGCCCCCTGCAAGGTCAACCCGGTTCCCTCCGGGGCGGACTCGGTGAGCAGCGCGGAACCGCCGATGACGCCGGCCGACCAGCCGAGCCCGAGAAGGCCGAGGGTGATCGAGATCGGCACCATCCCACCGTCACCGAACAGCCCGCCGACCAGCACCGCGGCAGTCAGGATCCCGACGCCGAAGGTGATCACACCGCGAGCCGAGATGCGGTCGGTCAGCCACCCCATCACCGGGCTGGCCCCGTACATCCCGACGATGTGGATGCTGATCGCCACACCGACCAGATCGAGACCCATCCCGTGGTGGTGCATGTGCACCGGAGTCATCACCATCACGCCGACCATGATCATGTGCGATGCGGTCACGGTGACCAGGGCGAGCCGGGTGTTCGGATCGGCCAGACCGGCGCGCAGGGCGGCACCGATGCCGATCCGAGAAGCGGGGGCCGCTTGGCCTCCCCCGGGGGCCCCGTCGCTCGCGGCCCCGCCCCTCGCGGAGCCGCGCGGCGCGTGCAGCCGGAGCCCGACGATCAAGGCCGCTGCAGCCAACCCCAGCAGGGAGAACAGGTACGGCCCGGCCAGCGGCTCGATGCCCAGCCGGGCACCGAGATCACTGCCGACCCGGCTCAGGTTCGGTCCCGCGACCGCGCCGAGGGTGGTCGACCACAGCACCAGCGACATCGCCCGGGCCCGGTAGGCCGTCGAGACCACTTCCGTCGCGGCGAAGCGGGCCTGCAGACCGGAGGCGGTGGCGGCACCGAAGGCGAGCATGCCGACGAAGAGCACGACCACCGAGCCGACCCCGGCCGCGACGAACACCAGTGCCGCACCGAGCACCGCCAGGCCGTACCCGAGGGCCAGGCTCCAGCGACGACCGCGGCTGGCTGCCAGTCGGGCCAACGGGATCGCCCAGAGCCCGGCGCCGAGGACTGAGGAGGTCTGCGCCAAGCCGGCCACGGACACTGTTCCGGAGAGTTTCTCGGCCAGCAGGCCACCGACGGCGATGCCGCTCGCCACGCCCACCCCGGCCAGCAGTTGACTGACCATCAACACGATCAGCTGGCCGGCGCCGTGACCAGCCGGCGCTGGACCGGACTCCACTGATGGGGTCGGAGGCGCTGGGACCTCCCCCGGCTCGCTCACTGTGGTCGGCCCGCGTAGTAGCGGCCGAGGAACTCCGTCCGGAAGGCGTCAAAGGTGCCGTCGGCGATGCTGCGCCGGATGTCGTCGACGAGTCGGACGATGAATCGCTCGTTGTGGATCGTGCACAGGGTCGCGGCGTTGAACTCCTTCGCCTTGAACAGGTGGTGCAGGTAGGCCCGGGTGTAGTGCGCGCAGGTGTAGCAGTCGCAGCCGTCGTCCACGGGTGCGAAGTTGCGGCGTTGCGCGGCGGTGGTCACGTTGAACCGCCCGTCGCGGGTGTAGACGGCCGCATTGCGGGCCACCCGCGACGGTGAGACGCAGTCGAAGGTGTCGGCGCCGCTCTCGATCGCGGTGAAGAAGTCGTCCGGCTCGGAGATGCCGAGCAGGTGCCGCGGCTTGTCCTCGGGCAGTTCCTCGCTCACCCAGCCCACGATGGTGCCGAGGTTCTCCTTCTGCAGGGCGCCGCCGATTCCGTATCCGTCGAACCCGCGACCGTCGACCTGCAGGGCAGCCAGGTCGCCGGCCGCCTTGCGGCGCAGGTCCTCGTACTGGGCTCCCTGGACGACACCGAACAGGGCCTGCGGCGGCCGGTGGGTGCGCTCCGCCTCCAGCGTGCGATGGGCGACCAGGCACCGTTCGGCCCACCGCTGGGTGCGGGCCAAGGACTGCTCCTGGTAGCCGCGGGTGTTCATCAAGGTGGTGCACTCGTCGAAGGCGAAGATGATGTCCGCGCCCAATTCGTGTTGGATCCGCATCGACACCTCGGGGGTGAAGCGGTGCTTGGACCCGTCGATGTGGGAGGTGAAGGTGACGCCGTCGTCGTCCACGTGCGCCAGCCGGGTCTTGCCCTCGGCAATCACCGCGTCGTCGCCGAGTCCGGCGGTGTCCATCGCCAGCACCTTCTTGAACCCCACCCCGAGCGACATCACCTGGAAGCCGCCGGAATCGGTGAAGGTCGGGCCCGGCCAGTTCATGAACGTCCCGAGCCCGCCGGCCGCGTCCACGATGTCGGCGCCCGGCTGCAGGTAGAGGTGGTACGCGTTGGCCAGTAGGGCCTGCGCCCCCAGGTCGGCCATCGACTCCGGCAGCACCGTCTTGACGGTGGCCTTGGTCCCGACCGCGATGAACGCCGGGGTGGCGATGTCGCCGTGCGGGGTGTGGATGGTGCCGGTCCGGCCCAACCGGTCCGGCAACCGTTCATCGACAGTGAAGCCCGAATTCCCCTCCACGGCCGGGAGTTCGTTCACCGGCGCGGGCTCGTTCACGCCCTTTCCCCGGATCGGAGAATGCCCAGCGCCACCACACCAGCGGTGGACGTACGCAGCACTCCGTCGCTGATCGTGACCGGACGGGCGCCGGCCGCGACGAACTGGTCCAGCTCGTCTGGGGTGATGCCGCCCTCGGGCCCGACGATGATCAACACCTCACCGGCGGCGGGGAGCTCGACCGCAGCCAATGGCTCAGTCGCGTCCTCGTGCAGGACGAGGGCCAGGTCGGTCTGCTGCACCCGGGTGATCAAGGTCTTGGTGGTGACGACTTCGGCCACCTCCGGCACCCGGAGCCGCCGGGACTGCTTGGCCGCCTCGCGTACGGTCGCCTGCCAGCGAGCCCGGGACTTCACCCCGCGTTCGCCGGTCCACTTCACGATGCTGCGCGCGGACTGCCACGGCACCACCTCGTGGGCACCGACCTCGGTCAGCATCGCGATCGCGAGCTCCCCCCGGTCGCCCTTGGCGAGGGCCTGGACGCATGTGTGCCGCACCCGTTGGTCGGACTCGACCAGGTGTTCGGTCACCGCGACCCGGAGCCCGTTCTTGTCGGCGGCCAGGACCTCACCCACGAGCCCCCGGCCGGCACCGTCGGAGAGCAACACCCGTTCCCCGGGGCGGATCCGCTTGACCACGGCCGCGTGCCGCCCCTCCGGCCCACCGAACTCGACCGCGTCACCCACATCGGGCAGCGGATTGGCCAGCTCGACCAGGAAGAGCGGGTCAGTCACTGGCCGGCGAACGCGTCACGCAGCCGGCCGAACACGCCCTTGCCGTGCTTCTGCACCGCACCCTCCGGCCGAGTCTCCTCCCGCGCCTCGGCGAGCTGGCGCAACAATTCACGCTGCTCGTCGTCGATCCGGGTCGGAGTCTGCACCAGCAGGGTGACCCCGAGTTGGCCCCGGTGACCGCCACGGAGCTTCGGCACGCCCCGCCCGTCCAGCCCGATTCGGGTACCGGACTGGGTCCCAGCCGGCACCCGGACCATGACCTCCTGGTCCTCGGCATCGGCGTCGGGCAGGTCCGCCTCGAGGGTCTGCACCGCGACCTCGGTGCCGAGGGCCGCAGCCGTCATCGGGATCTTGACGACCATCTCCAGGTCGTCTCCGTTGCGCCGGAACACCTCGTGGTCCTCGACCGACAGTTCGACATACAGGTCGCCGGCCGGGCCGCCGCCGGGGCCGACCTCGCCGTGGTTGCTCAGGTGGATCCGGTTCCCGGTGCTCACCCCGGCAGGGATCTTGACGTTGATCGTCCGGGTGGAACGCACCCGGCCCTCGCCGGAGCACTCCCCACACGGGTCGGGGATGATCGACCCGTACCCACGGCAGGTGGGGCACGGCTGGGTGGTGCGGATGTCGCCCAGGAAGGACCGCTGGATCTGGGTCACGTCGCCCTGCCCGTGACAGGTGGAGCACTTGACCGGCTCGGATCCCTCGTTGGCGCCGGATCCCTTGCAGCGGGTGCAGGTGACCGCGGTGTCCACCTTGAGCGGCTTGGTGGTGCCGAAAGCCGCCTCGGCGAGCTCGAGGTCGAGTCGGACCAGGGCGTCCTGACCGCGCCGGACCCTGGAGCGCGGGCCACGGTGGGCCTGCTGACCGAACATGGCGTCCACCAGGTTGGTGAAGTCGAAGCCCCCGGCACTGCCGAAGCCGCCGGCCCCGTTGAAGCCGCCCATGCCGCCCATCGGGTCGCCACCGCGGTCGTAGATGTCCCGCTTCTGCGGGTCCCGCAGCACCTCATACGCCTCGGCGACCGCCTTGAACTTGTCGGCGGCATCCGGCTCGGTGGCCACGTCCGGGTGCATCTTCATGGCCAACTTGCGGTAGGCCTTCTTGATCTCCTCGGGGGTGGCGTCTCGCGACACACCGAGGCGTTCGTAGTAGTCCGAACTCATCGTCTGCAATTCATCCTTCGGAGAGGAATCGGCCCACATAGCGCGCGACGGCGCGGACCGATGCCATGGTCGAGGGGTAGTCCATCCGGGTCGGACCGACCACCCCGAGGGTTGCCCACATGTCATCAGGGCTGCCATAGCCACTGGCGATCAGTGAGGTCGTCTGCAATTCCTTGTACGGGTTCTCGTGACCGATGCGGACGGTCACATCGTCGGTGGTGGAGGCCTCCCCGAGCAACTTGAGCAGCACCACCTGTTCCTCCAACGCCTCCAGCACCGGCCGTACGGTGTGCTCGAAGTCGTCGCCGAAGCGGCCCAGGTTGGGCACGCCGCCGACCACCACCTTGGTGCTGGTCCCCGTGCCGAGCATCTCCAACAGGGCGGCGATGCACACCTGACCGGCCACCAGATCAGCCGGCGGGATTTCGTGGGCGAGGGAGCCGAGGGCCTCGGCCGCCTCCGAGGAGGTCTTGCCGATCACCGCCGTGTTGAGCCGCATCCGCATGTCGGCAAGGGCATCCTCGCCGATGGCAGGCAACTCGACCTGGCGCTGGTCCACCCGTCCGGTCGAGTTGATCATCACGATCAACGCCCGGTCGACCGAGAGCGAGACCAGCTCGATGTGCCGGATGGTGGCACTCGACAGCACCGGATACTGCACGATGGCGACCTGCTGGGTCACTTGGGCGAGCAGTCGCACGGTCCGGGTGACCACCTCGTCGACTTCCAGTGCCCCGGACAGGAAGGTCTGGATGGCGCGCCGCTCCGCGGTCGACAGGGGCTTCACCGTGCCGAGCCGGTCGACGAACATCCGGTACCCCTTGTCGGTCGGGATCCGGCCCGCGCTGGTGTGCGGCTGGGTGATGTAGCCCTCGTCCTCGAGGGCGGCCATGTCATTGCGCACGGTCGCCGGGGAGACCCCGAGGTCGTGGCGTTCGACCAGGGCCTTGGAACCAACCGGCTCCTGACTGTGCACGTAGTCGGTGACGATCGCCCGCAGCACTTCGATCTTGCGGTCGTCCATGGTCCCCTCCCTTCTCCGTCGATCCCGCCGAGCCCGTCCTGATTGGCACTCGCGCGCGCAGAGTGCCAGTCTAGGGTATGCCTCCCCCTGCGTGATTGACAGCGAGCGGCAGACATACCCTGAGCGGCATGAGCGATCTGGGTACGACGTCAGCACCACCCTCGACCGGCGCGTGGCGTGAGGTCGCGGACGGGGTCTTCGTCCTGCGTGCCGAGCCGGCGAGCGTCAACATCGGTCTCGTGGTCGGTGCCGAGCGTGCCCTGCTCGTCGACACCGGGTCCACCCCGGAGCAGGGAGCCGAGCTCCGTGCCCGCGTGTCGGAGGTGACCGATCGCCCGCTCACCCATGTCGTCGTCACCCACTGGCACTACGACCATCTCTTCGGCCTCGCCGCCTTCGACGACCTGGAGACTTGCGGCCACGAGAGCCTGCTGGACCGCCTCGCCACCCCGGAGGTGACGGCTACCGCCACTGGTCTGGGAATCCCCGACGGCGCCTTGCGAGGGCCGAACCGGCCGTTCGCGCTGGCTCGCGTCATCGACCTCGGCGACCGGGTGGTGGAGGTCGCACAGATCGGCCGGGGACACACCGAGGGAGACGTGGTGGTGGTCGTGCCGGATGCCGAGGTCACCTTCGTCGGCGACCTGCTGGAGTCGGCCGGTCCGCCGTGGTACGCGGACGATTCGTTCCCCGACGAGTGGCCGGGCACCCTGGACGCGATCATCGGGCTGCTCGGTGCGGACGGCATCGCGATCCCCGGTCACGGCGAGCCGGTGGACCGGCTCTTCACCTTCCAGCAGCGCGGCGAGATCGCCGGCGTCTCCGGGGAGATCACCCGGCTGGTCGAGTCCGGGGTGGCCGAGGACGACGCCTTAGCCCAGGGCGAGTGGCCCTACCCGGACGAGCACATCGCCGCCGCCGTACGCCGCGGCTACGCCGATCGCGCCGACGTAGGGGTCAAGGGCACCCGGCCGACCCTCCCCCTGGCCTGAGGCCCACCCCCGACGGAATCTGGGATCGAGCCCGTCGAGATCACCCGTCGAGATCACCCCGGGGGGAGCAGACCGAGCTCCACCGCGAGCCGGACCCCGGCGTCCCGGGCGATCAGGAAGCCGACGATGCCCACCACCCAGGCCGTGGTGCCGGCCGCATGCTTGGCCATCCACCCACCGAAGCGCTGCAGCCCTCCCTCGACGGCGGACCCGGCGAGGATGCGCACGATGAGCAGGACCAGCGCCGGCAGCACCATCACCAGGCAGTACCCGGCCAGCACGGCCGCAGTGACCGGCAGCGCGAAGCCCGCGGCGGTGATCATCCCGATGGCCGCCAGGTACACCCTTCGACCGACGGCTCGCGCCCGCGACTGTGCTGTGATGGTGGGGTGCCGGATGAGTCGCAGGTCATGCAGCGGTGGCAGCGCCACCGGGCGTCTGCGCGCGCCAAGGACGTCTCCATGGCAGTCACGACCTGGCTGATCGGCGCCCTGTTCATCGGGCTCGGGCTCACCAATGTCTGGTTCCCCCTCCGAGTCTTCGACATGGACGGGCCCCTGCGTCTGTGGCTGTTCGTGCCGCTCACGGTGGGCACAGCCGCCATGGTGGTCAAGCGCCGGTACCCGATCCCGGTGCTCGCCATCGGCACCGCCTGCTTCATCTTCGACACCGTCGCGAGCGGCGGCTCACTCGGGATGTTGTTGGTCCTGTTCGACCTCCTGTTCACCGTCGGCATGGTCGCCACTCCCCGGGTGCGCAAGACCGTCACCGGCCTGTTCATCGTCGGCGCCGTCGCACTGGCCGCCGTGGTGGCGATCTCGCTGCAAGAACTACGGATGCTGTTCTTCGTCATCCTTCAGTTCGGTGCGCTGGTGCTGGTGCCCCTGTGGTGGTCGGGCAACCTGCGCCAGCAACAACAGTTGGCCGTGTTGGCCGACAGCCGCGCCGAGGCCGAGCGAGGCCGGGCGGAGTTGGCCCGCGAGCACGCCGAGGACCAGTCCCGGTTGGCCGACCTGTCCGCCCAGCAGGCGATCCGCCAGGAGCGGGCAGCGATGGCGCGCGACATCCACGACGTGATCGCCTCGCACCTGTCCTCGGTCGCGATCCACTCCGGCGCAGCCCTGTCCCGTCCGGCCGACTCCGAGGCGGACCGGCGCGCCCTGCAGGTGGTGCGTGAGGAGAGTCTCGCCTCGCTGACCGAGATGCGGGCGATGATCACGCTGTTGCGCTCGCCGGACGGGACCGTGGACTCCGACGACGTCCCCGGCGGCCTCGAGCGGCTGGACCGACTCCTCGACGGGTTCCGGGCGCGCGGATCGCGACTGGAGGCGGCCGTGGACGACGTGACCGACCTGCCCACCGAGGTCGACCGGGCCGCGTACCGGATCATCCACGAGGCCCTCACCAACGCGTCGAAACACGCCCACGGCTGCCCCGTCCGGCTGGTGCTCACCCGGACCGGAACTGACCTGGAGTTGACGGTCGGCAACCCATTGGGCGAGGTCGAGCCGGCGATGGGGAACGACCCGTGGGTCGAGTCGCCCCTGCACTCCGGGGTCGGCCTGATCTCGATGCGTGAGCGCGCCGAGGGCCTCGGCGGTGCCTTCCGTGCGGGACCGGACGACACCGGCGGGTGGCGGGTCCGGGTCACCCTCCCGATCACGAGGCCGGGCGGTCCCGAGGATTCCCTTCCCATGATCAACACCGGCATGATCAACACCGGCATGATCAACA
>JBQDIN010000049.1:0-21293 GCA_052094425.1 Propionibacteriaceae bacterium | reverse complement strand
CATGATCAACACCGGCATGATCAACACCGGCATGATCAACAGCGAGGGGCCACGATGACCGCAAATGAGGACCAGGTCCGGGTGCTGTTGGCCGACGACCACGGTGCGATCCGGGCCGGCCTCCGGCTGATGTTGGAGAACGAGGCCGGGATAGTCGTGGTCGGCGAAGCCGCGGACGGCGCCCGGGCGATCAGTCAGGCGCGGGTGCTGCGGCCGGATGTGGTGTTGATGGACATCCGAATGCCGGGCACCGACGGGATCGAGGCCACCCGGGAGATCACCGGCCAGGAGTTGTCCCACGTCCTGGTGCTGACCACCTTCGACCTGGACGAGTACGTCTTCGCGGCACTCCGGGCCGGGGCAGCCGGCTTCCTGCTCAAGTCGGTGGAGCCGGCTGCCCTCACCGCCGCCGTACGGCGGGTGGCGGCAGGCGATGGAGTGCTCGCCCCCGAAGTGACCCGACGCGTCCTCACCGCCTTCAGCAGCACCCCCGAACCCGTCGAGTCGGTGCCCGACGCACGGCTGGACGAGTTGACCGACCGGGAACGGGAGGTCCTCGCCCTCCTCGGGCTGGGCTTCTCCAACGCCGCCCTGGCCGCGGACCTGCACATCAGCGAGGCGACGGCCAAGACCCACGTCTCCCGGATCCTCACCAAGCTCGACTGTGCCTCCCGAATGCAGGCCGCCATCGTCGCCCGGGAGTCCGGCCTCGCCTGAGCCCGTGCCCGGCTCCCCTGCCTGCTCCGGGGGTCAGTCCACCAGGCCGGACTGGTACGCGATCACGACCAGTTGGGCTCGGTCGCGGGCCTGCAGCTTGATCATCGCCCGGCTGACGTGGGTGCGGGCGGTGGCCGGGCTCAGCACCAGGCGCTCGGCGATCTCCGCGTTGTTCAGCCCGAGCCCCACCAGCCCGACCACCTCCCGCTCCCGATCGGTCAGTTCGTGCAGGTACGGGTGCGGTTGCCGGATGCCGCCCCCACCGCGCGCCAGCGAGTTGATCACCCGTCGGGCCACCGACGGGGACAACAGTGACTCCCCAGCAGCCGCCAGCCGGATGGCACGCAGGATGTCAGCCGGCTCGCTGTCCTTGATCAGGAAGCCCGCCGCTCCGGCCCGGAGTGCGTCGAAGACGTAGTCGTCCTGCTCGAAGGTGGTCAGCACCACCACCCTGGTCTCGACCAGGTCCGCATCGGCAGCGATCTCGCGGAGCGCCTCGATCCCGTCCAGGACAGGCATCCGGACGTCCATCATGATCACGTCGGGCTTCTCGGTCCGGGCTGCCTCCACCGCAGCGCGGCCATTGTCCGCCTCGGCCACCAACTCGAGGTCGTCCTCGGACTCGATCAACATCCGGAGCCCGATCCGGGCGAGTTCCTGGTCGTCGGCGACCAGCACCTTGATCATGCGCCGGTTCCTTCCCGGCCCGGCCGGCTGGTGTCGATCGACTCGGTCCCGATCGGCAGTGGGGCACGGACCACGACCCGTCCGGACGACGTGTCGACCTCCAGTGCCCCGCCGACCGCACGTGCCCGCTCCCGCATCCCGGCGATCCCGTGACCCGGCACGATCGCCGCCAACCCCGGCCGGTGCGGCCCATCGTCCTGCACCGTGATGATCAACTCCTCGGCAACCGTCTCGAGCTCCACCCGGGCCCCCGCCCCCGGGACGTGGCGCAGGATGTTCGTCAACGCCTCCTGGGTGATCCGGTAGGCGGCGTGGTCGACCGCCGAGGGCAGGTGCGGAGTGGCACCGCCCTCGATCCCGTCGACGGTGATCGTCACCGGGCGACCGAGTTCGGCCAGCGGAGCGACCAGCGTACCCAGTTGCGACAACCCTGGTTCGGGCGCACGCGGAGCATTCGGGTCGTTGCCGTGGAAGACGTCCAGGGTGGTACGCAGCTCGGTCAGGGCACCTCGGCTGGACCGGCGAATGGCCCGGAGCGCCTCGGCCACCTGGTCGGGTCGCTTGTCGAGGACGTGCAGCGCGGCACCGGCCTGCAAGCTGATCACGGACAGGTTGTGGCCGACCACGTCGTGCACCTCCCGGGCGATCCGCAACCGCTCCTCATAGGCCGTACGCCCCAACTCCTCCGCGCGGTCCCGCCGGTGCGCGTCGGCGCGGTTGCGGCGCAGGATCCCCATCAGGGCAACGAGTCCGAGGAACATCAGCCCACCCACACAGGCGCGCCAGGTGCCGACCTCGGCGAAGGCGGCCGGGTCGGCTGCCAGCAGTCCGACGACCAGCATCGGCAGCACCAGCGGCATCAGGCGCGGCCAGGTGCCAGGTGTCGTGACCCCGGACAGGGCCAGCAGCCCCAACGCGGGAGCCAGCAGGACCGGTGCGATCGGGTGACCGAGCGCGAGGTAACCGGTGGTACCGATCAACACCGTCGCGTAGCCGACCCGCGGCAGCCGCCGACGCAGGGCCACCCCGACCATGATCAGGAGCAGCACCCCGAACACGGTCCAGGGCAGGTCTGCACCAGCGCCGGACCACGGCGGACCGTCCCGGCCACGCATCGGCGGACCCTGTTCCGACCAGTCGACCGCCCCGAACTTGGCGGCGGCCAGGGAGGTGACGCCGACGAGCAGGGCCAGGAGAACGTCGAGGACGAGGCGCCAGTCCCGTCCGGCGTCCTGGTTCCGTTGCTGGTCCACGTCTGGAGCCTAGCCCTCGACCACCGGTGCCACATCCGCTCGCCGACGTAGTTCGACTGCGGCCGGCGACGCAGCCCAGGTGTCGTCCGGTGCCCGATGTGCCCGGGCGTCATTTCGCCGACAGTGGATTCCATGATCACCACACTGTTGGTCCCGTTGACCGGCCCGGCCGGTCCGCACCGTTGGGGGGACGGTCCTCCCCCTTTCCTACCTGCCTTGGGAGGCATCATGTGTTTGTTGTTCCTGCTGCTCCTGGTCGGAGCGTTCTTCCTGGTCCGCAAGGGCCGACCCGACGGCGCCGGCCCTCCGTGGATGCGCCCGAGCGAACCGCCCGAGGCAGAGGCGCGGCGCGTCCTGTCCGAACGGTTCGCCCACGGTGACATCTCCTCCGACGAGTTCCTGGAACGCGCCAGCGTCCTGAACTGGACGCCGGGCGCCGAGGAGCCGAGCGATCGGGGGCGCCGCAAGCGTCGCTGAACTCGACCGTACGGCCCCGACCGAGCCATGCCGGTCGGGGCCGTACGTCGTGTCGGCAAATTCGACTTGTCCGCCCCGGGAGCATTCTGTATCGTTGTACTAGATCGATACAGAAGGTTCAGGACGAGCCGGAAACAGGAGGTGGACCGATGAGCCGCGTCACGTTGAAGACCTTGGCGGCCGCCGTCGGGGTGTCCCCGTCCACCGTCTCCAATGCCTACAACAAGCCGGACCAGCTGTCGGCGGACCTGCGGGAACGGATCATGACGAAGGCCCTCGAGTTGGGCTACACCGGGCCGGACTCCGCCGCCCGCGCACTGCGCAGTGGACGCTCCGGTTCGATCGGGGTGCTGTTCACCGAACGACTCTCCTACGCCTTCTCCGACCCGTACGCCGTCGGATTCCTGGGCGGACTGAGCGAGGTGGTCGAGACCCACGGCACCTCCATCCTGCTGCTCCCGGCCACCGACGGCGACGAGCCCGACGTCACGGCCGTACGCCAGGCCAACATCGACGCCGCCGCCACCTTCTGCGTCTCCGAGGACCACCCGGCCGCCCAACTGGCCCGGGCTCGCGGGATCCCGCTGGTGTCCAGCGACGTGAATCCCGACCCGGCCAGCAGTTGGGTCGCGATCGACGACGAGGCCGCCGGGATGAGGGTCGGCGAACTCCTGCACCGCCTCGGACATCGCCGGATCGCGGTGATCACCGACTCGAACGAACCGGCCGGCCACGCCCACACGCTGCGCGACGACGACGTCACCTGCAGCGACTGCAGCGCCCGGCTGCGAGGACTGCGCACCGCCCTGCCCGGGGCGGAGTTCCACATCGTCTCCGGCGGCCACAACGCGCACACGTCCGGAACCGCCGCGGCCGGACTGGCCTTGGATGCCCAGGACCGACCGAGCGCCATCGTGGGTCTGAGCGACGTGGTCGCGCTCGGCGCCCTCGACGCTGTCACCCAACGGGGACTGACCGTGGGTCGCGAGGTCTCGGTCTGTGGCTTCGACGACATCCCGACCGCCGCGAAGGCCGGCCTCACCACCCTGCGCCAACCGATCGCCGAGAAGGGGCGGCGCGTCGGTGAACTCCTGCTGGACCCGGACCGCACCGAGCGCCAGGTCCTGCTCCCCTTCGAACTCGTGGTCCGTGCCACCACCGGCCCCGCACCACGCTGACAATCCGATAGCTGACCTTCCGGCACTGCCGCAACGACGGGTGGTGCCACCCGATCCACGCACGCCCGAAAGACCTGAGAGGTACTGCCATGTTCTTCATCCCCCACATCGCCGAGCCGAGCCGTCGACTGAACGAGTCCGCACTGCCCGACGCGCCGGTGGTCGACGACGAACGCGCCAACCGCGCGATCAGCCTGCGGCTGTCCGCCGCGGCCGCCCTGCGCCGTACGGCGGAGCGCGAGGTCCGGATCGCAAATCGCCTCGATCCGGCCTGCCAGACGGCCTGAGGGGTCGTACGCGGCGGCGGGAGGGTGAGCACTACCCTGCCACCATGGCATTCCGGCTGCTCGCCACCGACCTCGACGGCACCCTGTTGGACGCCGATCTGAACGTCACCCCGCGCACCCGGGCCGCCCTCGATGCCGCCAGGGCCGCGGGCTGGACGGTGGTACCGGTGACCGCCCGGCAGCCGATCGGCGTACGGACCATCGGCGAACAGGCTGGCTTCACCGAGTGGGCCCTGTGTGGCAACGGAGCGTACGGCATCCACCTCACCACCGGTGAGTCCCTGTTCGCCGCGCACGTCGAGGTCGGCGTCCAGCAGGCCCTCGCCGAGGCACTGTCCGCACGGGTGCCGGACCTCGTCTACGTCAGCGTGCGGGACGGGGGCGCCACCTTCGTCGCCCAGGACGGGTACGCACAGATGGCGCAGTTCTCCGACCACAAGCGCGACCCCGCCACGATGGGGCGGCACACGATGACCGAGGTGCTGGCCGAGCCGAGCCTGAAGTTCGTCGTCCGCCACCCCACCCTGGACAACGACACCCTGGTCGCCGAGATCCGCGGCCTGGGTCTGACCGGGTTCGAGGTCACCCACTCCGGCGCCCCCTTCGTCGAGGTGCTCGCCGACGGGGTGACCAAGGCGTGGGGTCTCGAGCAGTTGTGCACTCACCTCGGGATCGACCGAAGCGAGGTGGTCGCCTTCGGGGATGCACCGAACGACGCCGAGATGCTGGCGTGGGCGGGTCTCGGGGTGGCCGTGGCCAACGCGGCACCCGTGACTCTCGCGGCCGCCGACACCACGACCTCGGCGCACACCGAGGACGGGGTGGCGATCATGATCGAACGGCTGCTGGGTGTGTCTGAACCGGATCTCGCAGCGGGTTCGCCGTAGCATTGACCGGGTGTCTTCCCCCTTTGATCGTTACGGTTCCGACGTCCTCTCCCCCGGCTGGCAGCAGGCCGGCAAGAAGGTCTCTGTTGATCATGAATTGAGCCGTGGCCTGGTGGTCGAGGACGCGACGACCGGGTTCTGTGGAGCCGTCCTGCGTTGGGAGAACGGGATCGTCGTACTCGAGGACCGGAAGGGGAAGAAGCGGTCCTTCCCGGTCGGCACCGGGTTCCTGCTGGAGGGCAAGCCGGTCCGACTGACGGTGCCGGTCGCCAAGGCCGCCCCGAAGCGCACCGCCTCCGGCTCGGTGGCCGGCCCGACGGCGCGCGCCAAGGTCGCGCTGCCCAGCCGGATCTACGTCGAGGGTCGCCACGACGCCGAGCTGGTGGAGAAGATCTGGGGCGACGACCTGCGCCACGAAGGCGTCGTGGTCGAGTACCTCGGCGGCATCGACGACCTGGTCGGCATCGTGGACGAGTTCGCCCCCGAGCGCGGCCGCCGGCTCGGCGTCCTGGTGGACCACCTGGTGCCGGGCAGCAAGGAGACCCGGATCGCCGACCAGGTCGCGCGTGGCCCGTACGGCGAATTCGTGTTCGTCACCGGACACCCGTTCATCGACATCTGGCAGTCGGTGAAACCACATCTGGTGGGGTTGAAGGTATGGCCCGAGATCCCCCGTGATATCGAGTGGAAGAAGGGCATCTGCCAGGTCCTCGGCTGGCCGCACGACGAGCAGGCCGACATCGCGAAGGCGTGGCAGTTCATCCTCGGCCGGGTGAACTCGTGGACCGACCTGGAGCCGGCCCTGTTGACCGAGGTGGAGAAGTTGATCGACTTCGTCACCCAGGACCACCTCATCCGTGACTGATCTCAAGTCTTCAGGCCCGCTCACGCACCCCTGGTCGCCTCGCGCACCCCGCATGGAGAGTGCGTGAGTCGCTGCGGGGTGCGCGAGCAGGTGGTTTTCCACGGATTCGACAGATCCACTGGTGTCGGGACCATTCCCCAAGGTCCAATGACCGGATGGGGCAGCTCATCAGCGATCCGCACAGTGGCTACAGCTTCGACGAACTTCGGCGGATGGTCCACGCCGGCGAGGCGATTCGGGTCCGGCCGGGTACCTACCTGATCGGATCCAGCAACGTTGGCGCACTCGATCTGCATCGCCAAGCCATCCGCGGGACCGTCCCTCGCATCGCCGCCGACGCCGTCGTGTCCCACACGTCAGCTGCCGTTCTTCACGACCTCCCGGTCTGGGACGTGCACTTGGACAAGGTCCACTTCACTCGACCTCGTGCCTACGGAGGTCGGCGACTTCGATGGCTTCATCTGCACGTCGCACCGATCGACGCGGTCGAGCGGGCGACCATCGACGGGATCGGCTGTACGTCCTTGTCCCGGACAGTCGTTGACGCAGCCCGGACACTTTCCGCACGGCAAGCGGTCGCCTTGGGTGATCGGGCACTCCGCCGGGGCCTCGATCCCGCGAGACTCACCTGGTCCCTGGCTCGGGCCAAGGGATGGCCGGGTGTTCCCCGAGCCCGTCGCGTGGTCGACTTTCTCGATGCACGGAGCGAGAGTCCTGGGGAATCCCACAGTCGGGTCATTCTCAGTGCGATCGGGTGCCGGCCGTCCCACACGCAGTACGAGGTACGCGACCTGTTGGGTCGGGTGGTCGCCCGTACGGACTTCTGTTGGGAGGAGCAACGCACGGTCGGCGAGTTCGACGGACGGATCAAGTACGGCAGGGATCTCAACCCCGGGCAGGACATCGAGGAGGTCCTCTTCGAGGAGAAGCGCCGCGAGGATGCCATCCGCGATCTCGGCTGGCAGGTGGTCCGATGGACCTGGCCGGATCTCGCCACCCCGCGAGCCCTGCACGATCGAGTCCAACGCGCCTTCGCTCGCTCCTCCCGCGCCGGCTGACCGGCTCACGCACCCCTCAGCGACTCACGCACACTGCATGCAGGGTGCGCGAGGCGACCAGGGGTGCGTGAGCGGGTCTGGGTCAGTCGAGGAGGTCGCGGACGACCCCGTCGGCGAGAAGGCGGCCCTGCAGGGTCAGATGGATCCGGTCCCGGTCGAGAACGGCCAGACCGCGGGCGACGAAGTCGGGGATGCGGGCGGACTCGGTGGGGGTCAGCAGCCCCCGATCGAGGCCGTCGGCGATCCGCAACTCGAGCAGGACCCGCTCCACCCGCCGATCCTCGGTGCTGAGCAACTCACGCGAATGCACCGGCGAGACGCCCTCGGCCAATCGGGCCGCGTACGCCGCCGGGTGCTTCACGTTCCACCAGCGGGTGCCGCCGAGGTGGCTGTGCGCGCCGGGTCCGATCCCCCACCAGTTCGTCCCGCGCCAGTACGCGAGGTTGTGCCGGCACCGGGCCGCTTCCGCGGTTGCCCAGTTGCTCACCTCGTAGGCCGCGAACCCCGCGCCGGTGAGGACCTCCTCGGCGAGCAGGTACTTGTCGGCCAGGTCGTCCTCGTCGGTCATCGCCAACTCGCCGCGACGCACCCGTACGGCCAGCCGGGTGCCCTGCTCCACGATCAGGGAGTACGCGCTGACGTGGTCCGGACCGGCGGCCAGGGCGGCCTGCAGACTGCGGTCCCAGTCGGCCACTGACTCCCCCGGCGTGCCGTAGATCAGGTCCAGGCTGACGTGGTCGAAGCCGGCCGCCCACGCCTCGGCCACCGCCTGCTCCGGTCGTCCCGGGGAGTGCGTCCGGTCCAGCACGGTGAGCACGTGCGGCACAGAAGACTGCATTCCGAAGGAGACCCGGTTGAACCCGTGACCGACGAGCCGCTCGAGCCCGGCGGCATCGATCGACTCCGGGTTCGACTCCGTGGTCACCTCCGCGTCGGCCGCGAGTCCGAACCGGTCCTCGATCCCGCGGAGCAGCCGACCAAGATCATCCAGCGGGAGCAGGGTCGGTGTCCCGCCCCCGACGAACACGGTCGACACTTCGGGCACCCGATCTCCCAGCGCCCGCGCCGCCACGTCCAGCTCAGCCAGCGCGGCGTCGACGTAGGTGTCCCGGCTGGCGCCGTGCCCGGTGCCGAGTTCACTGGCGGTGTAGGTGTTGAAGTCGCAGTAACCACACCGGGTCAGGCAGAAGGGGACGTGCAGGTAGATCCCGAACGGGGTCCCGGACGCCTCGGCCAGGGACTCCTCGGGGAGCGACCCGTCCACCGGCGCGGGGACTCCTTCGGGCAGGGCGGACGGCATTCCTCGAGGCTAGTCCACCCCGGCGGGCAACCGGAATTCGACCGTCGGGGATGTCGGTGCCGGCAACCGGGTGCCCGTACGCCCGCCCCGCCGCCGTACGACCCGACCGCGGACGAATTCGATCACCCAGCCCAGCACCATCGCGCCCACGATGGCGACCACGGTCCCGAGCAGGGGATTGTCCGCCACCCACCGGCCGGCCAGGACGCCGATGCCGATGGAGTACCCGGCCCACAACGCACCGGCGACCGTGCTCAGCCCGACGAAGGCCCGCCGCGGGTAGCCGGTGGCGCCCGCCGCCATGTTGATCGCGATCCGCCCGACCGGGATGAACCGGCCGGTCAGGATCACCATCGCACCACGACTGCGCAGGCCGCTGCGGGCTCGCTCCAACGAAGCGGCGATCCGCGGGCGCTGCAGGAGTCGCAGCCTCGAGGTGCCGACGCGGCGTCCGATCAGGTAGGCGATGTTGTCGCCGATGATGGCGGCCGTCGCGGCCACCACCCCGAGGATCGGCAGGGACGGGCTGCCGCTGGAGACCGACAGGGACGCCAGGGACACCACCAGGGACTCGCTCGGGATCGGTGGGAAGAAGCTGTCGATGACCGTGCAGGCGAAGACCACCAGCAGGGCGATCGGGGAGGATGAGGCCGCCAGCAGCCACTCGGTCAACGCATCGAAGAGGTGCACGGGTCCATCCCAGCCAGTCACAGCCCAGAAATCACGGGTGGCAGGCCGATTACAGGGGTGGACCCAGCACCACCCCGAGACAACCCCGACCCGAGGGAATCAGGGCAGCTCGAAGGGCAGGGTGATGCCGTCCAGGGCACGGCGGCAGGGGCAGCCAGCCTGGTCGTCGGACTCGTGCGCGGGCAGAGCGGTGATCACCCGGCGCAGCAGGTGCTTCAGCCGATCGATGTTGCCCTCGAAGATCTTCAACACCTCGGCATGGGAGACGGCAGCTCCCCCATCCACGCCGGCGTCGTGGTCGGTGATCATCGCCACGGAGGTGTAGCACAGCGCGAGTTCCCGGGCGATGGCCGCCTCGGGGACCCCGGTCATCCCGACCAGCGACCAGCCCTGGGCCGCGTGCCACTCCGACTCGGCGCGGGTGGAGAAGCGCGGCCCGTTGATCACCACCAACGTGCCCCCGTCGACGAGTCGACCGGAGTCGTGGTCCTGGTTCGTCAGCACCACCTCTCGTCCGCGGGGACAGTACGGGTCGGCGAAGCCGACGTGCACGACCGGCCCCTCGGCATCGAAGAGCGTGTGTTCTCGACCAGAGGTCCGATCGACCATCTGGTCCGGTACGACGAAGGTCCCGGGCCCGAGGTCCGGTTTCAGCGACCCGACGGCGCAGGGCCCGAGTACCTGCCGTACGCCGACCGCGCGGAGCGCCCAGAGGTTGGCCCGGTAGTTGACCTGGTGAGGCTGGTGCTGGTGGCGTTCTCCGTGCCGGGGCAGGAAGGCCACCGACCGACCGTCCACCTCGCCGATCGCCACGTCGGCACTCGGCGCGCCGAACGGGGTGTCGATGGAGACGTGTTCCGGGTCAGTGAGGAAGGAGTAGAAGCCCGAGCCGCCGATGATGCCGATCTCCGCCGATGCCATGGCACGAGCGTATGCGGAGCCACCCGCCGGGTGGGATGCTGGGCCCAGGAGGAACCTCGAAATACTTCGCCGAATGATGTCGAGAATCCCCGGACGGCTCCGTCCCCGGGGTGAAGGTGCCCATCCGGGACACCCGGAAGCCAGAGGAGACCACCATGAAGTACCTGTTGCTGAAGCACTACCGCGGCGGCCCCGAGCCGATGCCCGGCGGCGCCATTCTGATGGACCAGTGGACCCCTGACGAGGTGGAGGCGCACATCGGGTTCATGAAGGACCTGGCCACAGAACTGGAGGGGCGCGGCGAGTTCGTCGACGCGCAGGCCCTCTCCCCCGAGGGCACCTTCGTCCGCTACGACGGGGAGGGCAAGCCGCCCGTGACCGACGGCCCGTTCGCCGAGACCAAGGACGTGATCGCGGGCTGGATGGCGATCGACGTCGACTCGCTCGAACGGGCCCATGAGGTGGCCGCGACCCTGTCCTCGGCTCCCGGTAGCGGCAGTTCGCCGATCCAGGAGTGGATCGAGGTGCGGCCGTTCCTGACCGAACAGCCGGACACCCGCGAGTGAGTGACCCCCTCGGCGAGCAACTGAAGCTGCTCGGTCCCCAGGTCCTCGGTGTCCTCGTCCGTCGTGGAGCCGACTTCGCGACGGCCGAGGACGCCGTGCAGGAGGCCCTGCTCGCAGCCTTCGAGCGCTGGCCGACGGATACGCCCACCGAACCTCGCGGTTGGCTGATCACGGTGGCCTGGCGCAAGTACCTCGATCTGCTGCGTTCGGAGCAGGCCCGGCGCCGGCGG
This sequence comes from Propionibacteriaceae bacterium, assembly GCA_052094425.1. Lineage (GTDB taxonomy): Bacteria > Actinomycetota > Actinomycetes > Propionibacteriales > Propionibacteriaceae > Microlunatus. The sequence goes on along the minus strand of JBQDIN010000049.1, from coordinate 10,177 downwards.
GAGGAACGCGTCGGCGACGAGCCAGCCTCGGGTGGGACCGAGAGCGCCGACGACACCCTGCAGCTGCTGTTCCTGTGCTGCCACCCGGACCTGTCCTCCTCGGCCGCTGTCGCCCTGACCCTCCGGGCCGTCGGCGGCCTGACCACCCGCCAGATCGCCGCGGCCCATCTCGTCCCGGAACCGACCATGGGGCAACGGATCAGCCGGGCCAAGCGCACCGTGGCCGAGCGACGACTCGACCGCCCCGGTGACTTGGGCCGCGTACTCAAGGTCCTGTACCTGATCTTCAACGAGGGGTACGGCGGCGAGGTCGATCTGGCGGCCGAGGCGATCCGCCTCACCCGGCAATTGGCGCACGAGTCCGCTCATCCCGAGGTGGCCGGCCTGCTGGCCCTGATGCTGCTGCACGAAGCGCGTCGGGCGTCCCGCCGGACCGCCGAGGGTGCCCTGGTGCCCCTGGCCGAGCAGGACCGTGGTCGGTGGGACACCGGGCTGATCACCGAGGGCGTCCAGATCCTCCAGACCTCCCTCGCCCGGGACCGGCTCGGCGAGTACCAGGCGCAGGCGGCGATCGCCGCCCTGCACGCGGATGCGCCCACCGCGGCGGAGACGGATTGGCCGCAGGTCCTCGAGTGGTACGACGAGTTGCTGCGGCTGACCGACAGTCCGGTCGTCGCCCTCAACCGGGTGGTAGCCCTGGGTGAGGTCGACGGCCCGCTCGTCGCCCTGCGGGCCCTGGCCGAGTTGCCCGCCGACCTGCCCCGGTACACCGCCGTACGTGCCCACCTGACCGAGCGGGCCGGCGACTCGGCCACGGCGGCCGGCCTCTACGCCGAGGCGGCCCGGTTGGCCTCGAGCACCGCCGAGCGAGACCACCTCACCCGACAGGCTGCCCTGGCCCGGCAGCGTGCCCAGTGCTGATCACGGTCGTGCCCAGCCGATGATCATCGGTCCGCGGAATGAATCACCATGGACGGTCCGGCACGTCGATCGAAAATTCAACTAAAGTCGGGCCCATGTCCACCTCTCGACGCACCTTCCTCGCCCTCACCGGCGGCCTCGCCGCCACCACCGGGCTGTCCGCCTGCGGTTCCAACACCGGCCGTCCCGACCCCGGGGCCTCGTCCGGCGACGGCTCGACCCCGTCGCTCGCCCAGTGGTACCACGAGTACGGCGAAGAGGGCGTTCAGGAGGCAGTCGAGGGGTACGCGCAGGAGTACACCGCCGCGGACGTGACCGTGAAGTGGAACCCCGGCGAGTACGCGAAGCTGGTCTCCTCCGCCCTGCTCACCGACGACGTCCCGGACGTCTTCGAGTACGAGAACGGCCCCACCCTGGACATGATCAAGGCCGGGCAGGTGCTTGACGTGACCGACGTCGTCGGGGACGCCAAGGGCGACTTCTCCCCCGGCGTGATCAACCCGATGATCTGGGAGGACAAGGTCTGGGCCATCCCCCAGACGGTCGACATGCAGATGCTCTACTACCGCAAGTCGCTGCTGGCCGACGCCGGAGTGGAACCACCCCGGACGCTGGCCGAGCTCGTCGACGCGGCCAAGGCCGTCGCCACCAAGGACATGGGCGGCTTCTTCGCCGGGAACGACGGCGGCATCGGCGTCCTCGGTTCGCTGTTCATCTGGTCGGCCGGGTTCGAGTACATCAACGAGGGCCAGACCGGCATCGGTTTCGCCGACGAGGCGATGTACGACGGGCTGGCCACCTACCGTGACTTCTACCACTCGGGTGCCCTGCTGCAGAGCGCTTCGGCTGACTGGTTCGACGCGGCCCCCTTCGTCAACGGGGAGACGGCGATGCAGTGGGCCGGTCTGTGGTCCCTTCCCGACATCCAGTCCGCCTTCGACGACGACTTCGGCGTCATCCCCTTCCCCCAGATCGGCAACGCCGGTCGCCAGGCGGTCCCCACCGGGGCGTTCAGCGCCTGCGTCAGCGCCAAGGGGAAGGAACCCGAGGCCGCGGCAGAGTTCATCAAGTGGCTGTGGCTGGACCAGGAGGACAAGCAGGTCGACTTCTCCAACTCCTACGGCACCCACATCCCGGCCCGCACGTCCCTCGCCCCGCAGGCGGACAAGCTGGCCGACGGAGCCGGCGCCGAAGCGGCGAAGTTCGTCGCCGAGCTCGGACACGGACCGGACCTGCTGTGGACGGCCGGCACCGGGACCGCCTACAACGGAGCGGTGAGCAACATCGTGCTGAAGAAGGCGGATCCGAAGGCCGAGATCGCGGCCGTGGCGAAGAAGTCCGAGGCCGAGATCGAACGCGCGAACGGCTGACGGGTCCGGGCGCGGATGAGCACACTGGTCGCCCGGCTGCGCGGACGCCAGGACCGCAACCTGTGGTTCTGGGTGTTCGTCGGTCCCTTCTTCATCGGGTTGTTGATCTTCGTCTACATCCCGATCCTGTGGAGCGCCTACCTGTCGTTCTTCAACGCCCGCAACACCGTCACGCCGACGGACTTCGTCGGACTGGACAACTACACCTACCTGCTCACCGACTCGTCCTTCCTGTCCAGTATGGGCACCTTCACGGTGTTCGCCGCGTTCATCGTCCCGGTGACCTTCGCCGGCTCCTTGGCCCTGGCCCTGCTGGTCAACCGGGCGAAGGTGGCCAGGGCCTTCTTCCGGTCCACGTTCTTCCTGCCGATGGCGGTCTCGTACGTGGTGGCGGCGATGATCTGGCGGCTGGCGATCTTCAACGGGGCTCGGTTCGGGCTGGTGAACACCATCCTGCGCGGCTTCGGGCTGGAGAACGTGAACTGGCTGGGCGGCGGCAACTACTGGTACTGGCTGGTGCTGGTCACCCTCCGGCTGTGGTTGCAGGTCGGCTTCTACATGATCTTGTTCATCGCCGGCCTGCAGCGGATCCCGACCGACACCTACGAGGCAGCGGCGATCGACGGGGCAACCGGCTGGCGGGTGTTCCGCCACATCACCTTCCCGCAGCTCCGGGCGACCTCGGTGGCCGTCCTGCTGTTGTTGTTGATCGCGGCCTTCCAGGCCTTCGACGAGTTCTACAACCTGTTGATCACTGTCGGCGGTTATCCGCCGTACGCACGGCCTCCGCTGGTCTACCTCTACCTGACCACCCTCGGCGGCGGCAGCCAGGACCTCGGCCTCGGGAGCGCCGGAACGGTCATCCTCACCCTCGTGGTGGCGATCATCGGTCTGGGCCAGTTGAAGTTGCTCTCCCTCGGGAACCGGGGGGACCGATGATTTCGACAGGCTCAACCCGGCGGAAGTCCTGGCGGCTCGGCACCGTCTTGCGTCACCTCGTCCTCGTCGTCCTGGCGGCGATCTTCCTGGTGCCCTTCTACATCCTCATCCGCAACGCCTTCTCCACCCAGCTGGGCATCACCGCGGCCCAGTGGAACTGGTTGCCGGACAACTTCGGCCCGGACAACATCTCCGAACTCTTCACCAATCGGAACGTGCCGATCGCCCGGTCTCTGCTGAACTCGACGGTGGTGACCGTGACCCAGACCGTGCTGACGGTCGTGATCTCGGCGATGGCGGGGTACGGGCTGGCCCGGATGGAGCACCGGCTCGCCCGCCTGGTGCTCGGGCTGACCGTGCTCACCCTGATGGTGCCGGCAGCCGTCACGTTCGTGCCCAGCTTCGTGATGGTCTCCAGCCTTGGCTGGATCTCCTCCTTCCGCGGACTGATCATCCCCGGCCTGTTCTCCGCGTTCGCCACCTTCTTGTTCCGGCAGTACTTTCTCGGGTTCCCGAAGGAGCTGGAGGAGGCCGCCCAGATCGACGGGGCCGGACCGTGGCGCGCCTTCTGGCGGGTCGTGGTGCCGAACACGTACGGAATCTGCGCCGCCATCGGGACCATCACCTTCATCAACTCGTGGAACGCCTTCCTGTGGCCGCTGCTGATCGGCCAGGACCGCGAGTACCGCACCATCCAGGTGGCCCTCAGCCAGTTCATGACCTCCCAGGGGATCAACATGCCCCAACTCTTCGTCGGCGCGGCCGTGTCGATCATCCCGGTGCTGCTGGTCTTCGTCTTCCTGCAGCGCTACCTGGTGCAGGGGGTCGAGCAGTCGGGCATCGACTGAGTCAACCCCGGACCGGGTTGTCGAGCTCGACCGTAGCAAAGCCCGTCTCGGCACAGCCAACGATCCACGGCCCCACGATGGTCGCGATCCGGTCGCTCGTCACCACGCCGACCCCGCCGGCGGGTCATACGCACCCCTGAGTTGGTAGTCGGGTGCAGCTGCGACCGGTGGGAGTCGAACCGACGACTGCGGGGTCGCTGGGGTCTCTGCGGCACACCCGACCATGGAGGCCGCAGCCAACACGGTGGACACCATCAGGGCGGCGGGCACTCGATTCACGCACTGACGGTAGCCCAGCCCGCGAACAGTTGATCATTCTTGCCCAATGGTTGCTGATGGCGGATTTCAGCCGCGGCTGCCGCTGACCGCTCCTAGGGTGATCCCATGAACCCCACACCGAGGAGATCCCGCCCCACCTTCCCCGAGGGCTACGGCCTGCCGGAGACCGACGAGGGCCTGCTGGAGTGGACCACCGTTGAGGAACGACTGGTCGCGGCCGAGCACTACTGGCTGTCCACCGTCCGACCCGACGGCCGCCCGCACACCATCCCGCGCTGGGGGGTGTGGGTCGACCAACGCTTCTACTACGACGGCGCCCCCACCACCCGGCACGCGCGCAACCTGGGCCACAACCCCGCCTGCACGCTGAACTTGGAGAACGGCAGGCAGGCCGTCATCCTGGAGGGCCGCAGTGAGGCCACCCGAGCCGACGCCCCCGACCTGGGCGGCCGGTTGGCGAAGGCCTTCGGCAAGTACCACGCCCTCGGGTACGAGCCGGGCCCCGACTCCTGGGCCGGCGAGGAGGGCGGCGGCCTCCGCGTGTTCACGCCCGCGAGCGCGATGGCCTGGTTCACCTTCCCGACCGACGCAACCCGGTTCGCCTTCGACGCCTGATCGCGGTCCGTCTCCCGGTCAGCGCACACTGAGCCAGGCGGTGGCGCCGTACACCACGGCGAGGAACGGCCAGATGATCAGGGCCCCTCGGTGCAACCAGCACCACCACGGCGGCAGGCCGGAGTCGCCGGCCAGGGTGCGGCGCACGAGGGCGTACTCGCACCATGCGCGGATGGCGAAGAGGATTGCCGCCCCCACCCCGAGTGCGGTGACCACGGGCGAGCCGGCAGTGACGTCGGGCACCGCCACGATCGTCATCACCCCGATGATGATCAAGAACAAGCCGATGAAGCCGACGTGCATCCGCACCACCAGGTCACCGAGCGCTGCTGGACAGCCGTTCGGTGATCCAGCCCAGCTGACGCGGCAGCAGGACATGGGCAACGCCGGCCAAGATCACCCCCACCCCGACCACGCGCAACAACCAGCCGAACCACACCATCGAACCCAGCACCGGCGAACCCACCACGAGTCAGACTGCTTCGAGCACCCAGCAGTGCACCAGCGGCATCACTGTCGAGTGCTGCCGTACCCGCAGACCACCGGCGGCGAAAGAAGCCAGCCAGGCCCGCTCGGTGTGGAAATGCAGGGCACCCGGTCCGAACGCGACCGCGTTCGGCAGGTCCAGCAGGTGCTCGACCACCACCACCGCTCCCCCGTCGCGGACGGCGGACCGAGCAGCGGCGAACATGGTCGCCCGGGTGAGCGGATCGCGGATCTCGTGGGCCGATTGGGCGAACAGGACCAAGTCGTAGTCGCCCGACGCCTCGCCGAGGGCGCGGGGATCGATCACCGGCGCCTCCGCCGGGTAGAGCTTTCGCGCCCGCCGTACGGTGGCCTCGGGTTCGGCGACCACGTCGACCACGTCGATCCGGGAGTCACCGAAGACCTCCGCCAGGGTGGCGCTCACCTCGTCGAACCCGGCGATCACCAGCAGGATCCGGCGGGTCTCCCCGGACAGGTGTGCGGTGAAGAAACGCCACCGCGGCAACGGAGACAGGTCGTAGGTCCACCAGGAGGCGAGCAGGGAGGCCGGCACCGCGTACGCCGCGGTCAGGGTTCCGACCCGGCCCCACCAGGGCAGCCGACGCCACAGGGCCAGCCCGACACCGGCCACGACCGTCCCGCCGAGAAGTTTCGGCCAGTTGAACTCGGCGACCTGGCGTACACCGCGCAGATTCACGCGTCCGCCACCCGGTGCAGTTCCCCGGCCCTCCAGCCGTAGTCCAGGTCGGCCACGTGGAAGGCGTTCGCGAGCCTTTTCGGCACCCCGGCGAACGGCCCGTGCTCGAAGAAGGTCGCCTCGGTCACCTCGACCGCCACCGGCTCGGGCGTCCAGCCCGTCCGGTTGGACTTCACCACGACGATCCCGTCCGGGTCCGGGGAGAAGGTGTACGGCAGTGGCCCGGCGAAGCGACGGGCGTGGGCCGCCGAGGAGAAGACGGTGTCTGCCGGGAGCGAGTCGTCGTCGAGCTGGGCGGCGACATCGAGGTCGGCGGACCCGTCCGGGGTGGTCACCAGGAACCGCAGCCGACGGTCGGTGCTGGTCACCATCGCCTCCACCTTGCGGTAGTGGTAGCGGGTGGTCAGGTTCGCCCCGACCGCACTGAGCATCGAGTTCGAGTGGCTCCCGAGGATCCGCAGCCCGCGCATCGTGGTGGTACCGGTCGCACCGACGCGTGGCCGGTCCATCCGGCAGAACACCCGGTATCCGGTCATCACCTGGGCCGAGGACAGCCGGCGCGGCATGCCGGCGACCCGCAGCCCGTCCACGTCGACCATCGCCACCGCAGCGAAGGCCCACCGCTTCCCGGCTGCGTCGGTGTAGGTGTCGAGGTCGAGTCCGGGCACCAGGAACCGCTCCAGGGCAGCAGGCTCGAAGGCCCAGGTCACCACCAGCGAGTTCTTGAAGTGGGCCTCCATCGGCACCGGGTGCCGCTGCAGGTGTTTCAGGCTGGTCTCGGCGACACGGCGGGCACCGCGCAGGGCGCGGTGCGGGATCGGGAGCGGATGGCTCATCGCCCCATCATGGCAGCCACTGGGCCAGTCGGTCCGGTTCAGGCGGCCTCGACCTGCACCTGGCCCCACACCATCGCCGCCTCGTCGGCCACCCGTCCGGCACCGGGCAGGCCGGGATTGCTGAAGGTGCGCCACACGATCGGGCCACCCCGCTTGACTGCGTGCCGGGCTGCGACCAGCAGCCGTCGGGCGAAATGGTTCGGCATGCCGTCCACCACATTGGACAGGGAGACCCCGTCGTAACTGCCGGCGGGAACGGTCTCGAGGTGCGCGGCCATGTCGGCCACCTGCCAGGTGAGCGCGTCCGCATCGACGGCCGGCAACTGCCAGCCGGGCAGTTCACGGCCGGCGAGCAACCGCCAGGCGAACCGGTTCCCGGCCATCCCGTGCCGCTCCAGTCCGTCGGCCATCCGTTGGCGGATCACCCGGTGGAACCGGGGCGGCAGGAAGCCGAACAGTTCAGGTCGGGCGATCACACCGAGCCGCAACCCGGGCTGCAGGGAGGCCTTCAACACCGCCCGGAAGGCCCGGGAATCCAGGGTCTCGTCCCAGTGCTTGCGGGCGGCCGGTCCGTCATCGTGGAGCAGGTGCGGTACGAGGTGGCGCGGACGCCACGCCGGGGCCACGGCCGTCAGCCCCTGCCGGAGCGTGTCCATCACCAGTTGGGCGCTCCCCCGGCGAGTCGAACCGCCGGCCACACGCTCCCGGGCATAGTCGAGCTGGGCCTGGTTCAGGTCCACCGCGACAACGTCGAGTCCGGCTGCGGCGCAGGCGGCCACCACCTCACCCGAGGTGGCGACCAGGCAGACCCGGGAGGCGTCGGCGAAGGCGTCCAGCTCGATCCGCTCGTCCTCGTACGACACCCCGAAGAGGATTCGCTGGCCGTCTCCTCGACGGCTGGCGGTGCGCCACGGATTGTGGCTCCCGTCGGCGTCCGGTGCGGCCACGTCCTGTTGCATGGGACCAGTCAACCATCGTCTTCGACCGCGCGCACAGGACACCCTTACCGTCCGGCGCGCTCCAGCTCCTGGCGAGCCCGGGCCAACCCGAGGGCGGCGGAGGCCAGGACGTCCGCGTCGGCCCCGGCCCGGCGGCGCAACTCGTGGCTGCGGGCGAACAGGTCGGCCGCGGCGTCGAACCGCTCGGCCGCGAAGTACACCTTGGCGAGATGCTGCAGCAGCACGGGTTCGCGGGATTCGTCGGCCGCGGCCAGGAGTTCCTCGTACACCCGTTCCGCCGCAGCCAGTTCCCCGGTGTCGCGCAGCACGTCGGCCCGGAGCGCCCGGAGGCGCACCGATTCGGGCTCCAGGGTCAGCAACCGGTCGGCCTCCCGGAGGGCGTCGTCCAGGCGTCCGGCCGCGGCGGCGATGATCAACTCACCGGCCGGGTCGTCCGGATGCGCGGCCCGGTAGGCGTCCTCGTCGGTGATCATCGGACGCAGGGTGTCCGCCCGGATGACGTACCCATCGCCAAGGTCCAGGTCGACCGGCTCCGGGTCCTTCCCGGCCAAGGTGTCGAGCAACTCCCGCGATGCGGCACGGCCACCCCGGTTGGCGCCGATCGTCGAGGCGGAGGGGCCGTAGCCGAGCAGGTGCAACCGCGGCCGGGCGGCGACCCGGGTGGCCAGCCGGCCGTCCATCACGATGCCGCCACCGGCGCCCCGCAGACGCAGCGGCGCCAAGTGGTCGAGGGCGCTGCGGAAGCCGGTGCACCACAAGATCACGTCGGCGCGCGCCGTGGTGCCGTCGGCCCACGCGACGCCGTCCCCGGTGATCCGGGTGAACATCTCCCGGCGGTCCAGGGCACCCCGCTCTTCGGCCCGGAGCAGCGCGGGGGTCTTCATCAACCCGGTGACCGAGACCACCGAATGCGGCGGCAGTCCGACCCGAACGCGGTCCTCGACCCGGGCGACCGCCTCCCGGCCGCGGGCGGGAGTGAACGGCTCGTCGGACCAGTGCGGCGGGGTGCGCGTCACCCACGAGGTGGTGGTGACCGCACTGATCTCGGTCAGCAGGTTCAGTGCGGAGATCCCGGCGCCCACCACCAGTACGTGTTGGCCGGCGAACTCCGCCGGGCCGCGGTAGTCGGCGGTGTGCAACTGCCTTCCGCGGAAGGAATCCTGGCCCGGGTAGTAGGGCCAGAACGGCCGCTCCCAGGTGCCGGTCGCGTTCACGATCCCGGCGGCGTGCAGGGTTCCGTGGGTGGTTTCGATCTCGAAGCCACCCGGCGGTGTGCCCGCGCTCCGGACCTCCCGCACCCCGACCGGACGCCGCACGGCCAGGTCGAACTTCTCCTCGTACGCACCGAAGTAGGCGGGTACGGCACGCGCTGCCGCGATGTCGCCGTACTCGTCCACCAGCGGGGCGATCACATCCGCCATCGCCAACCCCGGCAGGTCATGCACCCCGTTCACGGTGCTCAACCGCAACGTCGGCCAACGATGCTGCCACGCCCCACCCGGACCGGGATTGTGATCAAGGACGACGAAGCCGTCCGGGTCCTGGGCCACGAGTCCGCACCGGTACAGGAAGTACGCCGCAGACAGGCCCGCCTGTCCGGCTCCGATGACGGCCACCCGGACCCGCTCCGGCACGGTCACGTCCTCGGCGCTCATGTCGGCGAGGGTACCCGGGCAGGCACGGACTCGGTCAGCGTGGGCTGGGGCGCCCGTCGCGACGCCGGGACGCCAGGCGACGCCGCGACGACAGTGCCAGCGCGACGGTCCAGACCAGCACCACCAGGACCAGGTTGTTGACCAGCAGGTGTACCGGTTCACTGATGAACTCGCCGCCGAAGAGGAGTCCCCCGGCGTTGAAGACCACCAGGGTGAGGGTCTGCGCGATTGCGGCGAGCCGCGGCAGTCGGCTGATCAGCACCCACAGGGCGAGCAGCAGCTCGTACCCGCCGATCATGATCACCACGGCCCCAGACCAGCCGTCCGGCAGGAAGGGCACAGCGGCGATGATGTCGACCTCGTCCGCCCGGGCACCCAGGATCTTGGCCACGAGCCCCTCGTAGAGCCAGACGAGGGCGATCGACACCTGACCGAACGCGACCAGCCACCGCGGCACCGACGCCATCGGTCTACTTCTTGTCGGCCTTGGTCGGCTCGGTGGTGGACAGCGCGGCGACGAATGCCTCTTGGGGTACCTCGACCCGGCCGACCATCTTCATCCGCTTCTTGCC
>JBQDIN010000048.1:0-33678 GCA_052094425.1 Propionibacteriaceae bacterium | reverse complement strand
GCCGGCACCCGGCCAACAACCGGGCCCCCCGGGGCAGCAGGGCCAGTACCCGGGTCCGGGTGCGGGTCAGTACCCGGCGCCCGGTCACAGCCGGGGCCAGAACCAGTTCCCGGCCCAGCAACCGGGCCCCGGTCAGTCCGGACCGGCATCCTTCGACCCGAGCGCCAGCGGACCGCCACCCAACGCCCAGCCCTCGGAGGCCCGCGACGCACTGGTCGCCCTGCGGCACGAGGTCGGCAAGGCGGTGGTGGGCCAGGAGGCGGCCGTCACCTCGTTGGTGATCGCCTTGCTCTGTCGCGGGCACGTCCTGCTCGAGGGGGTCCCCGGGACCGCCAAGACGTTGATGGTGCGGGCGTTCTCGCGGGCCCTCCAGTTGGACACCAAGCGGGTCCAGTTCACTCCGGACCTGATGCCCGGAGACATCACCGGTTCGCTGATCTATGACGCCCGCAGCGCCGAGTTCACCTTTCGCAAGGGCCCGGTGTTCACCAACCTGCTGCTCGCCGACGAGATCAATCGGACCCCGCCGAAGACCCAGTCCTCGCTGCTGGAGTCGATGGAGGAACGCCAGGTCACTGTCGACGGGAACGCGATGCCGTTGCCCGATCCGTTCATCGTGGCCGCCACCCAGAACCCGGTCGAGTTCGAGGGCACGTACCCGCTGCCGGAGGCCCAGTTGGACCGCTTCCTGATGAAGATCAGGATCGACCTGCCGGCCCGCGAGGACGAGATCGAGGTGCTGCACCGGCACTCCCGTGGGTTCGACCCCCGGCGCCTCGACCGGGCCGGCGTGACCCCGGTCGCCGGACCTGATCACCTGGCCCGGGCCCGCGGCGAGCTGCAGCACGTCACCGTACGGCCGCAGGTGCTGGCCTACATCGTCGACGTGGTCCGGGCGACGCGGATGTCGCCCTCCCTGCAGATCGGTGTCTCACCCCGAGGCTCCACGGCGATCCTGAACACCGCGAAGGCCTGGGCCTGGCTGGCCGGCCGCGACTACGTCTCCCCTGACGACATCAAGTCGCTCGCCTTCCCGACCCTGCGGCACCGGGTGTCGTTGCGTCCGGAGGCCGAACTGGAGGGGATCACCGCCGACTCGGTGATCGAGTCCATCCTGGCCACCGTCCCGGTCCCCCGCTGACCATGGTCCTGTCCCGACGGGCCGCCGCGCTGGCGCTGGCCGGCGTACTGGCCGTGGTGTTCCTGCAGTCGTGGTGGGCGGTGTTGGGCGCCACCGCGGTCGTGCTGATCGTCCTCGCCGTCGACATCGCGCTGTGTCCCTCGCCGCGGCGGGTCCGGATCCGCCGCGGCGGCGACACCTCGGTCCGGCTCGGTGAGACCGCCGGCACCTGGCTGCTCGCCACCAACACCGGAAAACGTCGCCTCCGCGGCGCACTGCGGACCGCCTGGCCGCCCTCGGCCGGCGCCCAGAACCCGGTGCAGACCATCGACATCCCCGCGGGGCAACGACGCCGGGTCAGCAGTACCCTGCGGCCGACGCGTCGCGGCGACCGACACAGTGGACCGGTGGTGATCCGCGCCCTCGGGCCGCTGCGGATGGCGGGCCGCCAGTACGCGCACTCGGTCGGGTGGCGGCTCCGCGCGCTGCCGCCCTTCAACAGCCGCAAGCACCTGCCCAGCCGGTTGGCCCGACTGCGGGAGCTGGACGGACGGGCCACTCTTCTGCAGCGAGGCCAGGGCACCGAGTTCGACAGCCTGCGGGAGTACGTCCCCGGTGACGACGTCCGCTCGATCGACTGGCGCGGAACCGCTCGGTCCTCCACCGTGGTGGTGAAGACCTGGCGGCCGGAGCGGGACCGCCACGTCCTGATCGTCCTCGACTCCGGGCGGACCTCCGCCGGCCGGGTGGGTGACCAGCCCCGGTTGGACCACGCGATGGACGCGGCCCTGCTGCTCGCCGCACTCGCCTCGCGGGCAGGGGACCGGGTCGACCTGTTGATCACCGACCGGGCCGTCCGGGGCAGTGTCCAGCGCGTCGGTGCGGCCGAGGTGCTGCCACGGTTCGTGAACGAGATGGCCGACGTCGAGGCGGTACTGGCCGAGTCCGACTACACGCTGATGGTCACCGAGATCCTCACCCGGGTGTCCCAGCGCTCCCTGGTCGTGGTCCTGACCGGCTTGGACGAGGCCAGCCTGACCGAGGGTCTGGTGCCGGTCCTCGGACCGCTGCGCCGCAAGCACCGGATCGTGGTGGCGGCCGTCTCGGACCCGCGGGTGGACGAACTGCTGCAGGGTACGGAGGACTCCGCCGCCGCGTACGCTGCAGCCGCGGCCGAACGGGACGTGGCCGGACGCCAGGAGACCGAGCAGACATTGCGCCGGCTCGGCCTCACGGTGGTCCAAGCACCCCCGGACCGGATCGCCCCCGAGCTGGCCGACCACTACCTGGCACTGAAGAAGGCCGGCCAGCTCTGAAGAAGACCGACCGACTCCGATCCGGAGCCGACCGGACCTTCGCAGTCGTGTCGAACGAGTCGGCCGTGTCGAACGAATCGGCGACTACTTGTTGTACTCGTTCGTGCCGTCCCGCTCATCCGTGCCGTGGGTGTCGGTGTCGCCGCCCTGCTCCGGCGTGGCATCCTGCTGGGGCTGCTCGTTGTTCGGCGCTTGCGGCAAATCGGGCTGCTGGTCCCCGAGCCCGCTGTTGCCATTGGTCATGTCCTGGATGTCGTCGGCCTTGGCGGCGGGCCACTTGTCCTCCTTGAACGAGGTCTCCCGCAACGCATCCTCGATGGTGACGTCAAGATCATCGAGGGAGTCCTTCCATCCCCCGTCGCTCTCCAACTGGCTCAGCCAATCCTTCAGGTAGCCGAAGTTGTAGTAGCCGACACTGGCCCGGATCCCGACGTACTCGTCGGAGTCCTGGACTTCGGCAATCGCTGAGTTGAAACCCTCGACATAGTTCTTGGCCCCCAGGCCGACTCCCTTGGCGGCATTGTTGATCTGGGTCATCCAGCCCTCGGAGGTCTTCGCCAGGTTGGCGAACTCGGCCATCGCCGTGGTCTGCTTGTGCAGCACCTGGGCGTAGGCCTCGGCCCCCGGGCCGGTCCAGGACTTCAACACCTTGGTGTTGTCCGCCGTGTCCTGACCATCGTGTCGGATCGGCTTCCAGAGGTAGTCCCCCCAGCGCTCTTCGTTGTCGTCCATCCCGGTGATGAGGTCGAGGTCCTTGGCGAATCCGCCGCTGCCGTTCCATGTCGCCAGGCAACTGCTGTACAGCGCGGCCGCGTCGGTACGCGTGTCCTTGACCCACTGGATTGCCTTGTCGGCATCAATGGGATCGGGCCAGCACCTGACACGCATGTCATCGATCTGCTGGATGTCCTTCTCACAGCCGTCGTAGTAGGTCGACCACAGGGTCCCGCCGCCATCGCGGGAGTCCCCCGACACCGACGTACCGCTGCCGAACAACTCATCCAGGTCCGCCTTGATGGAGTCATTCCATCCATTCGACATTGTCTACTCCTTCAGACCGGCATCGGCCGGTGGCCACCGCCGGGATGCGGCTGGGTATCGGGCTCGGGCGCGACCGCAGCTTGCGCCTCGGCCTCGTTCTCGGTCTCGACGTCCTTGTACTTGTCCGAGATCTTGGCCAGGTTCGTCGCGATCTTGTCGAACTCCGTGATCGATTGGCCGGCGAACTTGGCCATCGCCTTGACGTGCGCGTTGTACACCGACTGGATGGACCCGGTCACGGGACCGAAGTCGCTGCCGCCGGTGCTGACGCCCAGCGTGACGGAATCAGCCCACGACTCCAGCCCCGTCCAGTTGTCCCGAACCTTGTCCCAGGCGATGATTTCTCCGCGGAGGTCATCGACGGCCACTTTGATGTCGACTTCCTTGACCTCCCCAGCACCACCGGCACCACCGGCACCGCCGCCACCCCCTCCACCGGGACCAGCTCCCGCACCACCGGGACCGGGACCGGCACCGCCGGGGCCGCCAGGACTCGGGGTCGGCATGTCACCCGGGCCGGGTTTCGGGATGTCACCGGGCCCCGGGCTCGGGTCCGGCTTCGGAAGGTCACCGGGGCCTGGGCTCGGGTCCGGCTTCGGAAGGTCACCGGGCCCCGGGCTGGGATCCGGCGTCGGAACGTCACCCGGGCCCGGGCCGGGGCCGGGGCCGGGGGACGGAATGTCACCCGGGCCGGGGCCGGGCCCACCGGGAAGCGGATCCACCTCGCCGGGAGGGAGGTCCGGGTCGCCCGGGTTGAGCGGGTCCGGGTCGTCGATGTCCGGGATCCCGTCGCCGTCGCTGTCGCCGTCTCCCCCACCGCCGCCGGGAACACCGATACCGCCACCACCGCCACCGGGAGCGCCACCGAGGCCACCGCCGCCGCCGCCGATACCGGCGCCACCACCACCGATACCGCCACCACCGACACCCCCACCACCGGGCATCTCCGGATCGGGCACGTTGGCACCAGCAGCACCGGTTCCCGCGCCCGAACCGAGCGGGGCGGACTGGATGCCGCCCGAGGCGGGAGCACCAGCACCCGACGCGCCGAGACCTCCGGCCCCGGCACCGCCAGCACCGGCACCGCCACCGCCAGCCCCGCCGCCGGCCATGCCCATCGGGGGCATCATCATCGGTCCGCCGGCCTTGCCCTTGCCAGCACCGTCCTGATCGTGCGGGTTGATCAGGGCCTCGTAGATGTCGATGTCGTCGAGCGCGTCGTCTTCACTGCCGATTCCGCCCACGGCGGAAGCAGCCTGGGCCGTCCGTTCGGGTTGGCGTTCGCTCATCGGTCTTCTCCTCCGTCAATTCGCATGCTCAGGACAAACTCTCCACGGGTTTCGGCCTCAGCGCGCCAACGCGGCCAAGATCTCGGTGGTCAGCTGATGACGTTCCTGGGCCAGTCGCGCATGGTCACCCAACTCCACCGTCGGCGGGGTGTGGCGGGCGTACGCGTCGGCATGGGCCTCGACGATCGCCGCCCCGATGTCCTCCGCGCGTGCCTTCTCCAGCCACTCCCCCTCCAGGGACAACTCCTTGGTGGTCCCGTGGATGGTCAGCAACACCCGGACCGCCCGATTCCGGCTGAGGCCCTCGACCTCGGCCCCTTCGTGGTGGGTGCGTCGCACCTCGTCGTCGGGCAACTCCGCCATTCTGCGGGCCTTGTCGTCGAGGTCCAGGGTCCGCTCGACGAAGGACTCCAGAACATCGGACAGCGAACTCCTCAGGAAGGGCTCATCGAGGTCCGGGATCGTCGGCGCCCACCCCACCTGCGGGCCCTGACCGCGCTGGAGCACGTCGGCGACGACGACTTCCAGACTGTCGTCCTTGACCCGCTCGCGCCATCGATTCGAGACACGGGCATGGCGTACCTGCCGGTCCTCGAACCACAGGTGCACCGCACCACTCGGGTGGCTCACGGCGTCAGCCGGATCCCAGTCCCCACCATCGATCTCGACCGCGGCCTGCTCACTGGTCTCGCCGATTCCGGACGTGCCCTCGGAAGCAAGGTCGAAGTCGTACTCATCCTCTTCGTCCAGGCCCCACTGGCTCATCTGCTCACACCCTCCGTTCCGGCTGCGGTGGCTTCGCCCGCGTATGTCGTCGGCGTCGATTCTCTCAGGCTCACGGGTCATCCGCACTCTTCACGGGCCAGCCCTTCGGGCCAACCACCTCGGGCCATCTCCCCTCATGCCAGAGGCCGTCCGGTTCGGGTCAGTTCTGCTCCGGGTCCTCGGCCCACGTGGACAGCCACGCCAACTCACCCGGCTGTCGGCGCAACGCCCTGCGCCAGAGGTCGTACGGCTCCGCCCCGAACACGTCGTCGTGGCGCGCGGGCACCAGGAACCACATGTCCTTGGCGAGTTCGCCGCGCAGCTGGCCGGGTGACCAGCCCGCGTACCCGGCGAAGATGCGCAGGTGGGTGTACGCCCCGGTGACGATCTCCAGTGGGGTGTCGAGGTGCAGCAGACCGATGTTCTCGAAGACCGGTCGCCACCCGGGCGGCTCCTCGGGTGGATCCGCGACCGCGGCCAGGCAGATCGCCCCGTTCGGCGACACCGGGCCGCCGTGGAACAGCATCTGCGGTTCGCACACCACCGAGGCCCACTCCGGCAGCACGGCGCCGAGGGCCGTCATCGAGGCCTGGTTCAGGATGACCCCCAGAGAACCGTCCTCGTCGGAGTCGAGGAGCAACACCACGGTCTGGTCGAACACACCGTCGGTGAGGACCGGGCTGGCGAGGAGCAGGTCCCCGGGTCGGGGGTCGCGATCACGCACAGTTGCTCCGAAGGATCATGCCAAGGAGGCTTCGGCATCGGCCGACGGCGGGTCCGCCGGTCCACCGGCAGCCATCCGTACGGCCCGCGCGACTGCCTTGTGCACCTCGGCGTGGAAGACGCTGGGGGTGATGTAGTTCGCGTTCAGTTCCTCGTCGGTGACGACCCCGGCGAGTGCCTGCGCGGCAGCCAGCAGCATCGAGGTCGAGATCTCCCGCGAGCGGGCGTCCAGCAGGCCGCGGAACACCCCGGGGAAGGCCAGGACGTTGTTGATCTGGTTCGGGAAGTCGGAGCGACCGGTGGCCACCACGGCCGCGTGCTTGGCGGCCTCGGCGGGATCGATCTCCGGTTCCGGATTGGCCAGCGCGAACACGATCGAGCCGGCGGCCATCGACGCCACGTCGGCGCCACTGAGCACTCCCGGTGCCGAGACGCCGATGAACACGTCGGCCCCCGCGACCGCCTCCGACAGGGTCCCGCTCAGATCGCCCTCGTTGGTGTTGTTCGCGATCCAGGCGAGTTCCCCGCTGATCCCCGGCCGCGCCTTGTGCACCACCCCGTCGATGTCGGCCACGACCAGGTGCCTGGCGCCGGCCGCGATCAGCAACTTCAGGATGGCCGTGCCCGCCGCACCTGCCCCGGACAGCACGATCCGCACGTCCGCGAGGTCCTTCTGCACCACCCGCAGTGCGTTGTAGAGCGCCGACACCACCACGATCGCGGTGCCGTGTTGGTCGTCGTGGAACACCGGGATGTCCAGGGCCTCGCGCAACCGCGCTTCCACCTCGAAGCAGCGCGGGGCGGAGATGTCCTCGAGGTTGATGCCGGCGAAACCGGGCGCGATCGCCTTGGCCACTGTGATGATCTCCTCGACGTCCTGGGTGTCCAGGCAGAGCGGCCAGGCGTCGATGTCGGCGAACCGCTTGAACAGCACCGCCTTGCCCTCCATCACCGGGAGCGCCGCGTCGGGACCGATGTTGCCCAGTCCGAGCACGGCCGAGCCGTCGGTGATCACCGCGATGCTGTTCCGCTTCGAGGTCAGCCGCCGGGCATCCTCGGGGTTCTTGACGATCGCCTCGCAGACCCGTGCGACCCCGGGCGTGTAGACCATCGACAAGTCGTCCCGGTTGCGGATCGGGTGCTTGCCGACCATCTCGATCTTGCCGCCGAGGTGCATCAGGAAGGTGCGGTCGGACACCTTGCCGATGTCGACCCCGGGCACCGTTCGCATCAGCTCGACGAGTTCGTCGGCGTGGCTGGTGTCGCGGGCCGCGCAGGTGACGTCGATCCGCAGCCGCTCGTGGCCCGACGCCGTCACGTCGAGGGCCGTGATCGCGCCACCGGCCGCCTCCACCGCAGTGGTCAACTGGCTGACCGAGGTGCCACCGGCCGGAACTTCGAGACGGACCGTGATGGAGTACGACGCGGAGGGAACATGGTTCATGGATCCGATACTCTCACGTGCTGCACCGGCACGACACGCTGGTCAGTCGACGTTGTGCCGTAGGTATGCAGGCGGTCGGAGGCCCAGAATCCCCTCCGTCATCCGAGCCGTCAACACCGCCGCCGACACGTCGTGCATTCGGATGATCCGTGCCCCCTGGGCGATGCAGAAGGTGGCCGCGGCCAGCGATCCCTCCAACCGCCGGCCGGGGGGCCGGTCCAGCATCTCGCCGATGAAGTCCTTGTTGGACACCGCAGCCAGGGCTGGTAGGCCGAGGGAGGCGATCTCGGCGAATCGGCGGGTCAGCTCCAGCGTGTGCAGGGTGTTCTTGTTCAGGTCGTGGCCGGGATCGATGACGATTCGGTCCTCCGGCACCCCGCGGGCGACGGCGTAGGCCACGCGTTCGGCGAGCTGCGCGCGGACCTCGTCAACCACGTCCTCGTACGTCGGTCGCCGCAGGTGCGCACCGGGCGCGGCGAGGGAGTGGGTGATCACCAAGGTGGCGTCCGAGGCCGCCACCACCTCCGGGAGCTCGGGGTCACTCATCCCGGAGGTGTCGTTGATCACTGCGGCGCCGGCCGCGATCGCCTGCTCGGCCACCGCGGCCCGTACGGTGTCGACCGAGATCACCACGTCCGTGGCCGCGGACACCGCAGCCACCACGGGGAGCACCCGGTCGAGTTCCTCGGTCACGCTCACGTACGGGGTGTCCGGGGAGAACGGCACCCCGCCGACGTCCACCCAGTCAGCCCCGTCCCCGGCTGCGGCGACCGCGGCCTGCCGCGCGCCGTCGAGGGCGAAGGTGCGGCCTCGGTCGTGGAAGGAGTCCGGGGTGCGGTTCACCACCGCCATCACCGCCACCTGGTGGTCGAAGTCGAACCTGCGTCCTCCGATCTCCCGCACCGGGTGCCGCAGGTGGGGCAGGTCCGCTCGTCCGGGGATGGTCACAGGCCCAGTCTGCTGCCCGGCCCCCGACCGGGCATCCCGGGTCCCCCGGCTCAGCCGTTCAACCCCTGGTGCAGGTAGAGGTCGCGGAGCAGGGCGACCTCGGCCCCGTGGTGGATCAACTCACGGTTGATGTGCAGCACCAGGGTGGCCATCGGCAGATCGGCGTACGGCCCCTCGGCCGGACCGGCAGGTTGCGCCAGGTCCTCCTCGGTGAGTCCGTGTACGGCGGTCGTCCAACGCTCGTACTCCGCGTCCAGTTGGTCGAGGGCGCCGGCTGCGGTCGGGGCGTAGTCGAAGGTGAAGTAGTCCGTCTGCTCCCGGCCGAAGTGACCGGCGGTGCGCATCGCCAGGATGCCGACGATCATGTGGCCGAGTCGCCACGCGATCGAGGTGAACGGACCGGGCGTGGACGCTTCGGGGTCGAACTCGATCTGGTAGGCGCCGCTGCCGCCGACGATGGTGGTACTCGCCTCACCGCGGGGGCGCAGGCTCCAGCCGGGAACGGGCTCGGCGAAGTACTCCGCGTCGGTGAGGCCCTCCAGCCGTGGGCGGAGCAGGTTGCCCCAGTGCCACTCCAACTGCTCGGCGAGTTCGTGCGTCCAGTCGACGCTGCGTTCGTGTGGTGTCCCTTGGTTGCTCATGTCTCCACTCTCGACGGCTCTCCGGTCAGTTCCCGACCTGAATCGGGGTCGATGCCGGTTCGGTCAGGTGTTCCCACACGGGTCCGGCGCTCGGGAGGATTCCGGCGGCCTGCTCCTCCGACACGTCCGGCAACCGGAATGCGCCCGAGGCTGCGGCCGAGGTCGCGACCAGGGTCAGGATTCCGCTCCGCCGCTGGAACGGCGTCTGGCGCAGGTTCCAGCCCAACAGCCCGGCCCGGTGGAGCAGTTCGGTCCGCCGCCACAGCGACCCCCGGCGTACGGTCACCAGGCCAGGGTCGAGTCGGTGGCCGAGCCCACGACTGTTGTCGTGGGCGATGAACAGCGCGGTCACGACCAGGAGGGCCACCACGGCCAGCACCCACCCGATGAGGGCCGGGACCGCAAGCGCCAGGCCGACACCAGCCAGGACCAGGACACCGCTGAACACGGCAGCACGGACGAAGCGGCGCCGCCGGGCCGCCGGCGGGTGGGCCATCAGGTCCAGGTCCGGGAGTGGGCGGCCCAGCACGTCGGCGGCGACCCGGATCGCCAGCGCCCGCGGGGCTGGCGGCAACACGATCGGTGACTGGGCGGCGTTCCCGTTCGAGTCGTTCTCGCGGGAGAGGCCGACCGCGACGATGTCCACCCGGGCCGCACCCGCCCGTCGGATGCCGGGCGGTTCGACGAGCACCACGCCACGGATCCGCTCCGCCTCGAAGGTGATGGAACGGCGGACCAACAGGCCGCGCTGCACATGCAGCGCCCCGTTCGACCGTCGGTCCAGCCGGTACCCCCACCACTGCTCGACGAAGATCAACAGCGATCCGATGATGCCCACCAGGTACGCGGCGACCACGATCAACAGCAGCGTCACCCCCACCGGTGCCGCCAACAGGCCAGCAACCCAGCCCCAGAGCCCCGGCACGGCACTGAACCAGTCGGCCACCTGCACGGCGCCGCCGAGCAACGCCAAGGCCAGGATCGGAGGTGCGAAGCCGAGCGGGGCGTACCGGATCCAGCGCGGGTCGAGGACGGCCAGGGACCCTTCCTCGGTGTCGGCCCCCTCGTGCAGGTGCATCAGGTCGTCGTGCAGGCGTTGTGCATCGGCGACGGACACGTACTGGAGGGTGAAGTCCGCCCCTTGCTGCTCCCCGGTCCCGAGCCGCACCGTCGTGATCCCGAAGGCGCGCTGCAGCACGCTGGCGGTCAGGTCGACCGTACGGATCCGCGAGCGCAACAGGGTGGACCTGCTGCTGCCGATGAACTGGACCCGCTTCTCGACCCGCTCCGGTGTCACCCGCCAGCGGGTCACCCGGAAGCGCACCCAGTCCCCGACAGCGATGGCAGCACCCACCACCAGGCCGCAGCCGAGGGTGAACAGCGCCCACGGCCACTCCACGCCGGCGATGAGCAGGATCACCGCGGTGATCAGGCCCGAGAGACCGATCCCGCCGATCAGCAGGATGGCGCTGGCCGCGACGGTGCGCGGGTCCAGCTGGCGCCACTCACTCATGTGGCGTCCCGATCGAGTTCGTTGCCCTCGGTCAGCGGGGTCAACCGCAGGACCAGGTCCTCGGCCTCAGCCGCGTCGAGGGCGCTGATCGTGACCGCCCCCTTGCTGGAGGCGGTGGTGACTGTGACCGACGCGAGCCCGAAGGCCCGCTGGATGGGCCCACGGGTCATGTCCACGCTCTGCACCCGGGACAACGGGGCGGCGCGCCACTCGACCCACAACCAGCCCTGGCGGGAGTAGACGGCTTGGTCGGTCACCTCCCAGCGACGGATGCCGTACCGCAGCCGGGACAACCCGAGGGAGAGCGTCACCGCGAGGACCAGGGACAGCCCGGCCAGCACGAGCAGCACGGTTCGGGCGTCGGAGATCAACAGGCCGAGGACGAAGAGGGTGACGGCGGGCCAGCAGGTCCACGTCAGCCCCTGCCACAACCACCAGGAACGACATCGCGGGTCGACCCGCAGGGTGGGTGGACGCAGACCGGCACTGGTGCGGTCCGGGGCGGCGGTACTCATCGCGACGGCTCCGGGGATCGAGGGGTGGGGAGACACTGCGACGCTAGCAACGCGAACGGCCGGCGTCATCAGGAATTCCCCCGACTTCGGCCAACCGGGTGCCCCAACGCGTACGGGCCGCTCGGCGGGTGCCGAGCGGCCCGTACGGGGCAGGGTGGAGGTGGCGGGAATCGAACCCGCGTCCTCGAGCGACGAACCAGACATTCTCCGGGCGCAGCTGGTGGTGGCGTTCTCATCGGCTCCTGCACTCGCACCAGCACGTTGCAGACAAGCCCAGTCTCAGTTTATTTCCCCGTCAGGCCCCAAGACATTTCCCGACAGGTGAGCCCCCTTGATGAGGCCAGGATCCGGGACGGAGGCACGCCCGGTCTGACCCTTCGATCACTGCTCAGGCAGCGAGAGCGAAGTCAGTGCTGTTTGAATCGGCACTTGTTGATTCCCAAGGGATCGTTAACGAGATGACCTTGGATCCTCGGCCCGCTTCTCCTGGAACTATCGTCCCAAGTCGAAACCGATCACCCCCTGTTGAGTTGTACCCGCAACCTGCACGGTGTCACCTGTGGCAACACCACAACCTGCTGCGACATTCCATCCTACGCGACTTTCCCCGAGTGACGCACCTCGATAGCCGGGCGCTCACTTCTCCTTGAGGATCTCCAGCTTGACGACCTTGCGGACCGGGTTGGTCCAGTCCTCCCCCTGGGCCGCCTTGGCGCCGCCGACGATGGTGAACAACAGCCAGCCGATCGAGATCAGCGGGAACAGGATGTTGTCGATCCCGTTCGGCAGCAGGCTGGAGGCGATCACGCCGATGATCAGCGCGACGATGCTGATCACCTGGAAGTTGAACGCCTTCGCCGCCTCCTTCCTGCCGTAACTGCCCTTGCCGGCGACGGCGTACAGGATGCCGGGTCCGACGAAGGAGGTGCCCAGCGCGGAGAAGTGCGCGATGGCCGCCGTCCCCCGGTTGGCGGACTCGGTCCGGTGCGGCATCGGCCGGTAGGCCGGGTGCACCCCGAGGGCTTGGGACGGGACGGGCACGTGGACGAGCCCGAAGAAGGCCGCGTTCAGGTCCCGGCGACTGCCGGCCGAGATGACCTGGCCGATCCGGCGGTCGAAGTCGTCCTCGGAGAGACGATCCTCTGCGTAGGCCTGTTGCAGCCACTTCTCGGCACGATCACGCTGTTCCTCGGTGACGGGCAACTTGAGGCTGGGATGTTCGAAAGTCGCGTTCATGGTGTCCAGCATGCCCCCTGGCACCCAGCCGGACCATGGGGCACTCCCCCGATTCGCCCCTCACCGCCCGGTGCCGGCTCCCCGACCGCTGCGGTGCCGGGAGGGGGTGAGTCATGCGGGAGACGCAGCACTAGGCTCGGGGAATGACTGAGAAACCAGAAATCGACTTTCCCGACGGCCCCGCGCCGAGCGACCTCGAAGTCACCGACATCACTGTCGGGGACGGCACCGAGGCGACCGTGGGCAGCAATGTGTCCGTGCACTACGTGGGGGTTGCCTTCTCCAGCGGCGAGGAGTTCGACGCCAGCTACAACCGGGGCGCCCCGCTCGACTTCCCGCTCGGGACCGGACGCGTCATCCAGGGCTGGGACACCGGCGTCGTCGGCATGAAGGTGGGCGGGCGCCGTCAGCTCACCATTCCGCCGCACCTGGCGTACGGCGACCGCGGCGCCGGCGGCGTGATCAAGCCCGGTGAGTCGTTGATCTTCGTGGTGGATCTCGTCGACGTGAAGTGACCTCGTCCTGAGTGGGTGGCGGCGTCACCAGCTGCCGCCGCCACCTCCGCCACCACCACCGCCGGAGAAGCCGCCTCCGCCGAAGGAACTGCCGCCGCCGAATCCGGTGCCACTGCTGCCGCTCGACTGGACCGGCGTGGCCGCGCTGTTCAGGGTGCTGGTGAGCAGGGACGCGTTGAAGACGGCCAAGTGGAAGTTGCCGCGGTACCAGTAGGGCTGCGGCTCCGGAATGCGCCCGAGTTCCACCAGTCGTTCACAGATCCTGGTCCACCGGTCGGCCAGGTCGAAGGTGATCGCCCAAGGCAGGTAGCGGGAGAAGATGTCCTCTCCCTCCTCGAAGCGCAACTGCTCCGCCTCGGCGGTCTCGATGTAGGTCTTGAACCCCTCCACCTGGTCGCAGACCGCCCGGCCGTCGGCGGTGCGCTGGCCGCGGCGCCGCTTGCTCCGCAGCACCAGCAAGGTGATCACGATCGGCAGGCACGGCAGGATCACCCACCACAATCGACTACCGAACGACAGTCCGCCCGACTGGAAGAGGAAGAACACCACACCCAGCACGACGCCCATGAATCCGAATGAGCCTGTGCGGGCCACGGACGGCACCTTGGTGAACCAACCCCGATCGGTGACCTGACTGCGGACCGACTGGGCCATCGCCTTGTGGGCCGACAGCATGCTGCCCTGCTTCTTCAGGTTCACCTCGGTGCCCGGGGGCCGTCCACCGAAGAGGTTGGTCATCAGCACCATCTCGTGCGGGGCGGCCGCTTGATTGGGATCGACCAGGGTGACCGAGATGTCCTCGCCGTCGTCGCTGTTGAGGGTCAACGCGCCACGGACCGCCAGATCGACCAGGGTGGCCGCCGTCTCGCGGGTGTCGACCTGGCCGTCGATCAGCATCCCGGCCTCCGCCACGGGGATCTTCGGTGGGGAGAAGGCCACCGGGATGGTGACGTCGCCGTCGTCGGCGGCGACCTCGCCTGGTTGGCCGCCGTACGGGACCATTCCCGGCGCGAGGCCCTGGTAGCGCTCGTCCCGCCCATTGCGGCGCCACCAGAGCCAGCCGAGCAGTGGGGCCAGGACGGCGGACAGGCCGGTGGCGGCGAACATGCCGATGCGAGAGGCGCGTTCCTTCGCGGTGGCGTCCGGGCTCAGGTCGGGCTGGTTGTCCGCGACCAGGCCCTGCTCGATCATGACGCCGATGCTGACGCCGTCGCCGGCCTCGAGGTTCGACTGGCTGAAGGTGGCCTTGCCGCCCGACTCGGTCGCGGTCTCGCAGGTGTCCTTGCTGCCGACCGGTCCGGCGAAGCAACTGACGTCCTGGGCGCCGCCGGGCACCTCCGCGGTGATGTCGACCTGCTTGATCGTGGCGTCCCAGTCGAAGCCGGTGGCGTCCCAGTAGAACTCGTCGTACTCGGGCTGCGGCCGGATGGTGCCGAGCACCTCGTAGCTGAGCACGTAGGTGGCGGTGGGGTCGGAGATGGTCTGGTCCGGGTCGCCGATCCGGATCCGTGTGGTCTCCTGGCGGTCGTTCGTGCTGGCCCGCTCGGTGAACTGGTCCGGGTGCCCGGAGGGACTCTCCACCTCGACGTTCTGCACGGTGTAGCTGGCGTCGTTCTCCTCGTCCCACTTCTCCCGGGTGACGAGGTTGCGGTCGATCCCGTGCCGACCGGAAGAGCCGAACCGGTAGACGATCGTCTCCTCGACGTGCAGCACCCCCTCCTCGTCCACGGTGTAGGAGATGTCGAAGTCGTCGATCTCGTCGCCGGCGGCGTGCGCCGTGGTCGGCGCGACCACCAGCCAGGCCATCGCGAGCAGTAGTACGGCGACCAGCACCCCCGCGGCGCGGACGGGCCGCGACAGCAGGCTCACGTAGGCGGTCGCGCTCCCGGCCGTACGACGATCCCCCCGGATCACCGCTCTCCCCTGGTGCGTGCCGCGAGGGCCCGCTCGGCCTCCCGCTTGGACTCCCGCTCAGCGATCGCGTGGCGTTTGTCGTACTCCTTCTTGCCGCTGGCGACCGCGAGCTCGACCTTGGCGTAGCTCTCCACGAAGTAGATGGCCAGCGGGATCAGGGTGCGGCCCTTGGCCTCGGTCTCCCGGGCGAGCTTGATGATCTCGCGCCGGTTCAGCAACAGTTTGCGAGTCCGCCGGGCGGTGTGGTTGGTCCAGGTCCCGTGGCTGTACTCCGGGATGTGCGCGTTCCGCAGCCACACCTCGTCCTCGTCCAGGGTCGCGAACGCATCCGCGAGCGAGGCCCTCCCCTCCCGGAGCGACTTGACCTCGGTGCCGGTCAGCACCAGCCCAGCCTCGAACGTGTCGTGGATGTGATAGTCGTGCCGGGCCTTGCGGTTCTGTGCCACCAGTTTGCGCCCCGGCGCCTTGGTCTTCCCTGCGGACATGCGCCCATCCTTCCATGCCCCTCAACCCCATTTCCCACGCCACGCGTCCGGTTGGTCTACCACGCGTACGTGGTAGACCAACGCGGGTACGGCGGGGTCAGAACCAGCTCATCGGGTTGATCATCGAGCCGTTCTTCCAGGCCATCAGGTGCAGGTGGCAGCCGGTGGAGTAACCGGTGGTGCCCACGTAGCCGATGGTCTGGCCCTTGGAGACGTGCTGGCCGACGCCGACGGTGTAGCGGATGGCGTGGTTGTAGGCCGTGGTGATGTAACTGCCGTTGACGCGACCGTGGTCGATCAGCAGCCGGTTGCCGTAGCCGGCGTTGAAGTACTTCTCACTCACCCTGCCCGAGTACGGGGCGCGGATGGTGGCGCCGCAGCCGGCGCCGAAGTCGGTGCCGTCGTGCAACTTCCAGTAGCCGAGCACCGGGTGCAGGCGCATCCCGTAGGAGGAGGTGATCGGGCCGTTCACCGGCATCTGGAAGCTGCCGGAGTTCGACGAGGACCGCGGGCTCGACTTGCGCTTCGAGCTGCCCGACGAACTCGACGAGTTCGACGAGTTCGACTTCTTCTTGCTGCTGGCCTGCTGGCGCTGCTTGGCGGCCCGCTCCTCGGCGGCCCGCTTCGCGGCGGCAGCCTCCTGGCGCTTCTGCTCGGCGATCCGGGCCGCGATCCGCTGCTCCACCTTGCTGCGCTCGGACTGCAACTGCTCGTAGCGCTTCTTGTCCGCCGACACCTCGGAGGAGGCCGCCTCCTTGGCGGCGGAGTTCGACCGGACCAACTCGGCCACGGAGGCCTCCTGGGCCGCGGCCTGCTCCTCGAGGCTCTGGCTGACCTTGAGGTTCTCGGCGGCCTTCTTGCGGTCCACCGCCATCTGGGCCTCGATCCGGGTCTGCTCGGCCCGCTTCGCGTTCAGCTGGCGCTGCAACTTCTCGAGGTTCTTGATCTTGGAGTCCTGGGCGTCGAACATCGTGGTCGACCACTGCAGCCGCTGCGCCATGTCGCTGGTGCCGGAGTTCTCCACCAACAGCGCGATCGGCAACAGGTTCGTCTGCTGCTGGTACGAGTCGCGCACCTGCTGGCCGGCCATCTCCTGGGCGGCATCCACCTTCTTCTGACCCGCCTTCACCGCGGCCTTGGCCTTCTCCAGCTGCTCCTGGGCCTTCTTGAGCTTGGCCGCCATCTCGACGTCCTTCTCCTTGGCCACGGCCAGCTTGCGCTGGGTCTCGGCCAGCTCGGCCTTGGCGACGTCCAGCTGACCCTGCGACTCCTCGAGCTTGCTGGCGGCCGTCTTCAGTTCGGACGTCGACTCGTTCAGTTGCTGCTTGCTGGACTTCAGCTGCTTGGTGACCTTGGCCTTGCGGTCATCGAGCTCATCGGCCGAAGCCGACGGCATCGCGATGGTGAACCCGACTGCACAGGTCGCCACGAGGGCGACGATCGTGCGCGCAACCTTGCGGATTCTGTTGTCCGGCACGCCACGGGTGGCGGAGGGAAGTTCCGGAACCACAGTTTTGCCCCAATCCTCTTCGGAAAGCACCCGCGGTGATCACGCCGGTTCGGCGGTCACACCCGTAGATACTTTCTTGTCGTAATGAGCGTGGGCAATATAGCCAGAAGCAATCCGACGACGGCAACCCCTGCCATCGCCCATCCCGCTTGGGACCAGCCAATCCAGGGTAAAGATTGGATTGAGACTTCAGCCTTTTGCATGATGATGAAGTAAACGCCTGAGGCCAGTGTGACGCATGCGAGACCTGCGCCGATCAGGGCGGAGATGACCGCCTCGAACAGGAACGGCAAGGTGATGTACAGGTTGCTCGCCCCGACCAGCCGCATGATGCCGATCTCCCGTCGCCGGGCGAAGGCCGCCAGCCGCAGGGTGTTGCCGATCTGCAGGGCCGCGGCCAGCAGCAACAGGGCGCTGGCCACGATCGTCCCCCACTGCAGCAGGCTCAACCAGCTGAAGAACGGGTCGAGGTACTCCCGCAGGTCCTGCACGGTCTGCACCCCGGGTTGCTCCACGACGGCGCTGACCACCCCCTCGTACTCCTCGGGGTTGACCAGCTTCACCCGGTACGACTCCTGCATCTGGTCGACGGTCAACGAGTCCTGGATCGGGTTGCCCTCGTAGGCCTCCCGGAACTCCTCGTAGGCCTCTTCCTTGCTCTCGTAGTAGACCTCCGCGACCTCGGGGTTGGACTCGAGGGTGCTGAGGATCGTCTCCTTCTGCCCATCGGTGACGTCCTGGCCGGGCTCACAGTTGTCGCCCTTGCTCTCCTTGGTGCACAGGAAGACCGAGATCTCGATCTTGTCGTACCAGTTGCCCTTCATCAGGTCGACCTGCTGAGAGGCCAGCAGCCCCGCCCCGAACAGGGACAACGACACCCACATGGTGACGATCACGGCGAGGGTCATGGTCAGGTTTCGACGGAACCCCTGCCAGGTCTCGGAAAGTATGTGGCGATAGCGCATGTCTGTCAGTTGTCCTCAAGCATCGGGTGCATACCGGCCGACGGTGCCGTGGAAAGGGCAGCCGGAGTGGGAAGGGCAGTCGGTGTGGGGCGCTTCACTGGTACCCGTACACCCCCTTGGCCTGGTCGCGGACGACCAGACCCTGGTCCAACTCGATGACGCGCTTGCGCATCTGGTCCACGATGGTCGAGTCGTGCGTGGCCATCAGCACCGTGGTCTCGGTGCGGTTGATCCGGTCCAGCAACTTCATGATGCCCACGCTGGTGGCCGGGTCGAGGTTTCCGGTCGGCTCGTCGGCGATCAGGATCTTCGGTCGGTTCACGAACGCACGGGCGATCGCCACCCGCTGCTGCTCACCGCCGGACAGTTCCTCCGGGAAGCGCTCCCCCTTGCCCTCCAGGCCGACCAGCACCAGGGTCTCGGGGACCACCTTGGTGATCACCGTCTTGGACTTCCCGATCACCTGCAGCGCGAACGCGACGTTCTCGGTCACGGTCTTGCCGGGCAGCAACCGGAAGTCCTGGAAGACGGTGCCGATCTGGCGGCGCATTCCGGGCACCTTCCAGGAGTGCAGTTTGTTCATGTCCTTGCCCGCCACGTACACCTGTCCGGTGTTGGCCCGGTACTCGCGCAGGATGAGGCGCAGGAAGGTCGACTTGCCCGAGCCGGAGGCACCGACCAGGAAGACGAACTCCCCCTTGTCGATCTCGACGCTCACGTCCTTCAGGGCAGCACGCCGCTGGCCCTCGTAGGTCTTGGTGACCCCTTCGAATCGAATCACGGTTTCTCGCCTGGCCGGGGGTAGACAACATGGGATGGCACCGCTGGTGCCGGGTGTTCGGCCGCATGCAGTCTAGGTTACGAATCCGTGATGATCGGCCTCATCCGCAGCGTGTACGCCCGCGAGTCGCGCTCAGGCGTCGCTGTCGGCGGTCTTGCGCCACCGGATCCCGGCGTCGATGAAGCCGTCCAGTTCCCCGTCGAAGACGCTGTCGGGGTTGCCCACCTCGAAGTCGGTACGCAGGTCCTTCACCATCTGGTACGGGTGCAGGACGTAGGAGCGCATCTGGGCTCCCCAACTGTTGCCACCGTCCCCCTTGAGGGCGTTCATCTCCGCCTCGCGGTCCTGCCGGGCCTTGTCCAGCAGCCGCGACTGCAGCACCCGCAGCGCGGCCGCCTTGTTCTGCAACTGGGACTTCTCGTTCTGGCAGGACACCACGATGCCGGTCGGCAGGTGGGTGATCCGCACCGCCGAGTCGGTGGTGTTGACGCTCTGCCCGCCCGGACCGGAGGAGCGGTACACGTCGATGCGCAGGTCGGCCTCGGGCAGGTCGATGTGATCGGCCTCCTCGGTCACCGGGAGCACCTCCACCCCGGCGAAGGAGGTCTGGCGACGGCCCTGGTTGTCGAAGGGCGAGATCCGCACCAGCCGGTGCGTGCCCTGCTCGACCGACAGGGTGCCGTAGGCGAACGGGGCCTTGACGGTGAAGGTGGCCGACTTGATCCCGGCCTCCTCCGCGTACGAGGTGTCGTACACCTCGGAGGGGTACCCGTGCCGCTCGGCCCAGCGCAGGTACATCCGCAGCAGCATCGCGGCGAAGTCGGCCGCGTCCACCCCGCCGGCCTCGGCGCGGACGGTGATCAGGGCGTCGCGCTGGTCGTACTCCCCCGACAGCAGGGTGCGCACCTCCAACTGGTCGATCGACTTGCGCAAGGTGACCAACTCGGAGCCCGCCTCGGCGAGGCTGGCGGCATCGCCTTCCTCCTCGGCGAGTTCGACCAACACTCCGAGGTCGTCCAACCGGGACCGCAGCCCGGTCAGCCGGTCCACCTCTGCCTGCAGGGCGGACAGCCGCGAGGTCACCCGCTGGGCGTTGTCCTGGTCGTCCCACAGGTCGGGGGCGGCCACCTCGGTCTCCAGCCCGGCGATCTCCGACTTCAGGGCATCGGGATTCACCACCGCCTCGATCGAGGCGAGGTGCTGGTCGAGTTCGGCAAGAGAAGAGGAATAATCTGTGGCAGCCACGAGAACACACTCTACTCAGCCACCCCAGCCGGACAGGAGACCCATGGACGAGTTCGTTCTGGCCATCGACATCGGTGGCACCAAGATGGCGCTCGCCCTGGTGGCCGCTGACGGCACGATCCGGCGGGAGCAGGTCTGCCCGACCCTCCCCGTGGCGGACCCGGAAGAGGTGTTCGCACCGTGCGCGGCGGCGATCCGAGAGCTCCTGGCCGACTGCCCCCGCACCGACCGCTCGATCACCGACCACCCGGGGCCACTGCGGGTCGGGATCGGCTCGGCCGGACCCATCAACGGGCCGGCCGGTCACGTCTCCCCGGTGAACATCCCCGCCTGGCGGGAGTACCCGATCGTCGAGCGGGTGCACACGGTCGTCGCCGAGGCCACCGGCAGCGAACCGACGGTGCTGCTGGCCGGAGACGGACACTGCATCGCCTTGGGTGAGCACTGGCTCGGCGCCGGCCGCGATCTCGACTCGATGGTCGGGATGGTCGTCTCCACCGGGATCGGCGGCGGCGCGGTCCTCGACGGCCGGCTGTTCGCCGGCCACACCGGTAACGCCGTGCACGTCGGGCACACCTCGGTGAACGCCTTCGGGGAGCAGTGCGTCTGCGGCTCCCACGGGTGCGTCGAGATGTACGCCCGCGGTCCGGCCATGGTCGCCGCCGCCCAGCAGCAGGGATGGGTGGGCGAGGACGCGAAGGACCTGACCCGCGACGCCCGTGCCGGTCACCCCGTCGCGGTGGCGGCCATCGACCACGGAATGCGGGCCCTGGCCGCCGGGATCGCGGCCACCGCGACCCAGTTGGACGTGGCGACCTTCGTGATCGGCGGCGGGGTGGCGAAGGCCGGTGCGGTGATCTTCGACCCGCTCCGGGCGCACCTGCCGGACTTCGCGGTACTGCCGTACGTGGCCCACCTCGAGCTCCGGGCCGCCGAACTCGACAACGCCGGACTGATCGGCGCGGCCGCCCTGGCGCTGCAGGGGTGAGCGCTCAGCGCAGGTCCACGCCGGGATCCTCGCCGGGCGGCTGATCAACTACCGCCTCGGGAGCGGCTCCATCGTCGAGCAGCGAGTCACCGGCGGTGGACTCGGCCAACTCGGCCGCGGCCTGCAGCCGTCCGACCAGGGCCTCCACCGCGTTCTCGTCGCCGGACCGTTGCGCCTCGTCGGCAGCCAGGAAGAGGTCCTTCACCTCCTCCTCGAACCGCTCGCGATCCTCCGCCGGATCCGCGGGCGTCTCGTGCGGGGTCGGCTCGTGCGGGTGGTCCACCCAGATCTCCTCGCTGCCGGGAATGCGGGGATCCATCATGCCTGCCGTTCGGGCCACGCGGTGGGACCGCCTCGCCCGGGTCGCATGGCCGAGCACCAACACCCGACTCGGTGGGGAGGGCGAGCGCTGCCGTCACGCCGTTGTAGCGGCTGACACATCGCGGGACGTCCTGCCTCAGGTCCCGCTCACAGTGGCATCATCGAGTCGGTCTGCCAAGGATGGCCCCGTCGTTGCGGCGAACCTCGAACTGGAAGCATCCATGCTCCACCGCACGGACGTGGACGACTTGCACGGTTGGGTCGGCGAAGGCGTCATCAATGGCCGCATCCAAGGATGCAGTGGGATCCTCCGTCAGTTCGACGAGACGCCCACCCACGATGTGTCCGCGCACGTCATAGCAGCGCACGGCCCGCAGGGCGCCCGGTCGGGTGTGCGGATGGCCGCCACGCCGATCGCTCGGACCGCTGCAGGGATCGGCATGGATGAACACCGGTCCGACCTCGTCATAACCGCCGGGATCAGCCGATCGCGCAGCGGCCCAGCGACGCAGTGGCGCGTACGAGACGAGGGCGACCCGCTCCCCCGGCTCGATCGCTCGCAAGCAGCACCGCAGCGGGCTGCCCACACAGGCAATCGGCTGGCCGGACCCGCTGGCGACGAACGGGTGGAGAGGACGTCCGGAATCATCCGCCTGCCGCAACTCCCCGAGGACGGAGCCCGAAATGGCTCGTGCGCTGTAGCGAGAGGCGATCTGGGTGTCAGTGGATGTCGTCATGGACCAAGCCTCTCTGGTGCACCGAAGGAGATCTGGCGACAATCGGACCTCGCGACAACCGGTCAGTTGTGATGACCGGGAGGTTGGTCAGCCTGGTCACTGAGGGCTTGCAGCCGCTGGCGGAGTAGACACAGTGGCGATTGTCGTGGTGTACCCGGCCAGCGCTGGATTGGCGGTCCGGCGGCGCGTCATCATAGGGTGTATTCGCCCGTACGAGCGCGGGGCGCATAGCTCAGTTGGTTAGAGCACTTGGTTTACACCCAGGGGGTCAGGGGTTCGAGTCCCTTTGCGCCCACCATGTGATGAGTCGGGACATCGTTGATGAATGAGTCGAGTCATTGTTGAGAGCCCGGCCATCGGCCGGGCTCTCTGCTATGCAGCCCCAGGTGTGGCGGATCTCGACGGGCGCCACCCTCCCCACGGCATTTTGGAACCCTTGAGGTGTGCCTCGATCGGGGTGCTCTGGTGGACGGATCGAGTCGTCTGAAGGGGAACGGGCGACAGGAGTAGCGAGGCGACGCGGGCCAGTGCGCTGGTGGTCAGACCCGACTTCGAAGCACCGCGCCAAAGCGATCCCGGGTGACTCATCGGCACCGCCGGCGTTTCCGCGGGAACGTCTGTCACCGATGTCCTGCGATGTTGTGTCGCACCAGAGTCAGTGGTTCGGAGGCGGCCTCGCCTCCGTCTCGCTCGGACACGACTGAGTGGGGGGTCGCGGTCGCCTAGAGTGAGCCGAGTGACGCAGGACCCCAACGACTTTCCCACCGCTGCAGGTGATCTTCCGGACCCGGCGCGTTGGCGGGTCCTCGGAGTGTTGCTGGTCGCCATCTTCATGTCCCTGGTCGGTGTGAGCATCGTCAACGTCGTGCTGCCATCCATCCAGTACGGGCTGAACGCGTCCGACTCCGACCTGCAGTGGGTGTTGTCGGGGTACGCGCTGACGTTCGGCGTGGTCCTGGTGGCTGCGGGGCGGGCCGGCGACATACTGGGCCGCGCGCCACTGTTCATCGGCGGAGTCGCCCTGTTCACCCTGGCCTCGGTCGCTGCCGGGCTCGCTCCCAACCCCGCCAGCCTGAACGCCGCTCGATTCGTTCAGGGTCTGGGTTCCGGTCTGCTGAATCCCCAGGGCGTGGGAATGATCCAGCAGTACTTCCGCGGGGCCGAGCGGGGCCGCGCCTTCGGTGCACTGGGCAGCGTGGTCGGGGTGTCGGTGGCCGTCGGGCCGCTGCTGGGCGGGTTGATCATCGCGCTCGCCGGCCCCGCCCAGGGTTGGCGCTGGACCTTCCTGGTCAACGTGCCGATCGGAGTGCTCGCGATCGTCCTGGCGATCCGCTGGTTCCCCACCCCGCTGCGCCCGCCCCGCGGCGCCGCCGTCTCCCCGGGCGCCCTGCTCCGTGCACTCGATCCCGTCGGGGCCCTCCTGCTGGGGTCGGGAGTCCTGGCGGTACTGCTTCCGTTCGTCGAACGCCGGTCCGGTCCCGTCGGTTGGCTGTTGCTGCCGCTCGGCCTGTTGCTGGTGGGTGTCTGGGCGTGGTGGGAGCACCGCTACCGCGCCCGCGGCCGGGCACCGATGGTGGACCTGGCGCTCTTCCGCACCCGCAGCTTCACCAGCGGCACCCTGATCGCCACGCTCTACTTCATGGGCGTCACGAGCGTGTGGGTCCTGGTCGCCATGTACATGCAGGACGGCCTCGGCCGCAGCGCACTGCAGGCCGGACTGATCGGCCTGCCCGCCGCCCTGCTCTCCGCGGTGAGCGCCCACTGGTCCGGTCGGCGGGTTGCGACCCGGGGCCGCCGAATCGTCGTCGCCGGCATCTGCAGTGCCGTACTCGGACTCGTCCTCAGCATCGCCGTCGTGCAACTGGTGGCGGCCGGCACGATCAGCGTGTGGTGGTTGCTCCTCACCCTGTCCCTGATCGGCATCGCCCAGGGCCTGGTGATCAGTCCGAACCAGACCCTGACCCTGGCGGAGGTCCCACTGGCCTATGCCGGGAGTGCCGGTGGGGTGCTGCAGACCGGCCAGCGCATCGGTACGGCGATGGGGTTGGCGATCATCACCGCGGTCGCGTTCTCGGTCCTGCACGAATCCGACTGGACGGCTGCGGTCACGGCCGGATTCGCGATGACGACGGCTGTCGTCCTGGTCACCTTGGTGGTGGCCCTGCTGGACCGGCCACGCCGACCCGGCACCGACACGGACCGCCGCCGGGGATGACGGATCAGCCGTACGGCGCTGCTACTTGGCGATGTCGGCGTACGGCTTGCGGCCCCAGGTGTGGGCGTGGTGCGGGTCCGGGCTGACCCAGCCGGGACCGTAGACCTGGGCCAGGTACTCCTCGGGATCCCGCGGCAACGCACAGGACACCCCGAGCATCTCGCGCGCGGACGTCGGGAACATCATCTCCCGGGTGAGGGCACCCCGTTTCCCCGGATACCAGGCGATCCGTTCGCCCTCGAACAGGCCGGCGAAGACGTCGATCTTGTGCTGGCCGGGTTTCGTCACCCACCGATGGGCCATGTGGGTTCCGGCGACGGTGTAGCCCTTGGCCGTCAGGCAGTCGGTGACCAGGTCGAGCCCCTCGGCCAGGCTGCCGGCCTGGTCCGGGTCGAAGCCGATGATCACGTCGAGGTCGTCGTCGTGCGGGATCAGATCCTTGTCGCGGACCACGGCCAGGGCCGCACCGAACCCGAAGCACACGTTCTCGTTCACCTCGCGGAGGTCCTCGACCACCTGTGCGGTGTACTCGATGTAGCGGCGCCGCTCCTCCTCGGACCAGAACCGGAAGGACCGCCGGATCCCGTGGGCGATCCACTCGACCTCGCGTTCCTTCAGGACCTGGTTGCTGATCGCATCGCGGAACGCCGCCTTCTCGCCGTCGGCCAGGTCGGGCACGGTCTTCAGCAGACTCTCCGCCCCCGCGTGGTCCCACGTGTACACCGCGGCCAGCACGTCGAGGAGATCACCTGCGGCAGGATGCATCGCCACCGGCTTGCGTCCGGGCAGCCGGATCCGTGTGTTGCCGAGCTTGCGGCGGTGGTCCTTCTCCAACGCAGTGCGGAAGGAAGCCAACCGGGCGGCCCCGTCGTAGAGGGTCTCCCAGGCGCCGTCCGCGGTGCCGACCAGCACCTGCAGCCCGCGGGCACGCGCCCAGGGGGACGCGTTCTGTACGGTGATGCGGCGCAGGTCCACCGGGGCGTCGAAGTCGATCCGTACCCACGGTCGGGCATCCGCCCCAGTGTGGAATCCCTTGGCACGCTTGGAATCCGGGTCGAACAACCACCCTTGGCCGAGTGCCTTCCCGTACCCCTTCCAGGTGCTGCTGGCCGTGCGGGTGGTCTGGGCGATCGGGTCGTCCAGGCCGTCGGCGTCGATGATCACCGACCGCAGGTGCAGGTACTGCTTGGCGGGCAGTTGCAGTTTGACCGCGGTGATCGCCTTGCGTCGGTGATCCAACTCCAACACCCCGTCGGGCCGAAGGAAGGTCAGGTCCTCGTACTCGGCGACCACCGGTCCGGCCAGGAAGTCGGTCACCAGGGACTGGACATCCTGCCGGGGTTCGGTCGTGACCTGGTCGTCCATCGGGTGCTGCCTCTCGCCGGGGTGTGCGAGCCAACCTAGCGTTCTGACCGGAGGCCGACAACGTCCCACTCCGCCGTCGGGTCAGCCGGCCAACTCGGTGGCGCGCCGGAGGTGTTCGTCGATGTCGCGGGCCTCCCCCGGGGCCGACTCAGCCGTCCACCGGATCCGCCGTTCGGTGTCCACCAGGAAGGACCCGCGCCGGGCACAGCCGCGTTCGCTGTCGAAGACGCCGTACGTGGACGCGATCTCCCCGTGCGGCCAGAAGTCACTGACCAGGTCGGCCTCGAAGCCCTCGGTCTCGGCGAACACCCGCAGGGCGTACGGGCTGTCGCACGACAGTGCCAGGACACGGACTCCGGCCGTACGGAAGGCCGGTGCCCGATCGCGCAGGCCCTGGAGTTCCGATGCACAGACCGC
Organism: Propionibacteriaceae bacterium; assembly: GCA_052094425.1. GTDB lineage: Bacteria > Actinomycetota > Actinomycetes > Propionibacteriales > Propionibacteriaceae > Microlunatus. Next base: position 7,669 of record JBQDIN010000048.1, on the reverse strand, counting down.
AGTGAAGGCGAACGGGTAGAAGAACACCAGCGCCGACTCGGCCAGGGTCGACAGCTCGATGTGCTGCCCGTGCTGGTTCCGGGCCCGGAAATTCGGCGCCACGCTCCCCCGGCCGACTGGCATCAGCGCGGTACGCCCTTGGGGCGGACGAGCTTGTTGGCCGCCCAGTCCGCCGAGACGGCGACCCCGTTGGTCACGGCCATACCGGCGGTGATGGCCCCCTCGGACAGTTCGGATGCGTCCACGAAGCCGTCCCGCCCCACCTTCGGGGTCAGCAGCCAGATGTAGCCCGTCTCCGTCAGGTCGGTGAGAGCATCGACCAAACCGTCCACCAGATCCCCGTCATCGTCACGCCACCACAGCAGCACGACGTCAACGGCCTCAACGGCCTCCTCGACCATCTCGGAGTCGATGGCGTCTTCGATACTGACCCGCAACTCCTGGTCAACGTCATCGTCCCAGCCCAGTTCCTGAACCACCAGGCCCTTGGTCATTCCCAGCCGATCCCCTGAGGACTGACGACCCTCGGGCCCTGCAGTCGCACCCACCTGTACCTCCCGGTCTTGTGTCCGGCGCCCAACGGCGCAGGCAGCGGCCTGTTGCCACTGTGGCACACAGACTGCCAGAGCAAGCGCTCCCGGGGAAAGACGGACGCTCGAACCGGGCAGAGATCGTGATCTTCGGTCTCGATCGCCCACCTCGTTTCCGATACCGGAAACCGGCTCCGGTTCTCGGTGGCCCTGACCCCGCACACTCCTAGGTTCCGAGGTCACCGGCTTCGCCGGCACCGACCGGCAGGACAAAGAGGAGTTGCGGCCATGTGTGAACTGCACACCCTGGATCACCCCACCGCGTCCCCTTCGGGGGACGGCGCGAAGCAGGCACCCGGAGGCGGTCCCGTCGGCCGCCGGGCGATCGTCCTGGGGGCCGCGACGGCCGCCCTCGGCCTCGGTCTGGTCGGCGGCACTGCCCTCCCGGCCTCGGCGGCGACCTCGCAGAACGGGTGGTCGGTCAAGCCCGCCCTGACCAAGATCAACGCCGGCGGCAACTCCAACATGTTCCCGCCCGGGGCGCGCAGGGGTGAGGTGCACACCATCCTGCAGTGGGTGGCGCGGCAGTACCACCAGCGGGTGGAGAAGCTCGTCTCCGGCTGGTGCTGGGGCTACAGCTATCGACCGATCCGCGGCGGTAGCAGTTTCTCCAACCACGCCAGCGGCACCGCCATCGACTGCAACGCGCCGCGGCACCCGATCGGCAAGTCCGGGACCTTCTCCGGCAAGCAGCGGGCCGAGATCAACGCCATCGTGAAGTACTGCAACGGGGTGGTTCGCTGGGGTGGGAGCTACTCCGGCCGCAAGGACGAGATGCACTTCGAGATCAACGTCCGCCCAGGCGACAAGCGGATCCGGGCCCTGGCCCGCAAGATCGGCGGCGGAAGCACTCCTCCCCCGCCGGAGGACCCCAAGGATCCGCCGAAGAAGTCCGGCTGGCCGACCCTGAAGCGGGGCAGCACGGGCGGCAAGGTGGTCGAACTCCAGCACCTGCTGAATGCTCGCGGCCGGCGCGTCGCCACGGACGGTGACTTCGGCTCCAAGACCGCTGCCGCCGTCAAGTCCTTCCAGGGCAGTCGCAGTCTCGCCAGCGACGCCGTGGTCGGCGCGAAGACCTGGCCGAAGCTCGTGGTCTCCACCAAGAAGAACTCCAAGGGCGCTGCGGTCCGCGGGGTGCAGCACGCCTTGAAGCGGCACGGCTACAAGCTGTCCGTCGACGGGATCTTCGGCACCATCACCCGCTCCAAGGTGATCGCCATCCAAGGCAAGAAGGGCCTGGTCCGCGACGGCATCGCCGGCCCGAAGACCTGGCGGAAGCTGGTCTGAGGCCCGGGCCAGTCCACGCGGGGGGATGGACGAGCTCGACCCGTAGTCGGGCTCAACCCGCGGAGCCGCACCACTCCAGGAGTCGTTCCGCGGGCCAGGTGTTGATGATCCGGTCCGGGGCGATCCCGGCGTCCTCGGCCCGGGCACACCCGTAGGCCAGGAAGTCGAGTTGGCCGGGCGCGTGCGCATCGGTGTCGATGCTGAACAGGCAGTCCATGTCCCGGGCGAGTTCGAGCAACCGGGTGGGTGGGTCGCGACGTTCCGGGCGGGAGTTGATCTCCACCGCGACACCGAACTGGCGACAGGCCTCGAACACCACCTCGGCGTCGAAGGACGACGCCGGACGCGTACCCCGCGACCCCTCGATCAGCCGGCCCGTGCAGTGTCCGAGTACGTCGGTGTGCGGGTTGGCGATCGCGGTCACCATCCGCGACGTCATCGTCTCCGAGTCGGCCCGTAACTTGGAGTGCACACTGGCCACCACCACGTCCATCTCGGCCAGCAGCTCGTCGGTCTGGTCCAGCCCACCACTGTCCAGGATGTCCACCTCGATCCCTTGCAGGACACGGAAATCATCGAAAGCATCATTGAGGTCGTGCACCACCTGCTGCTGCTCGCGCAGGCGCTCAGCGCTCAGTCCACGAGCGACGGTCAGCCGCGGCGAGTGGTCGGTGATCGCGCAGTACGCGTGGCCGAGCTCCCTGGCCACGATCATCATCTCCTCCAGCGGGCTGCCGCCGTCGGACCAGGTGGAGTGGCAGTGCAGGTCACCCTTGATCAACTTCTGGAGGCCCGCACCGCCGTCGACCAGCGGCTGTTTGGCGGCCCGCAACTCGGCCAGTTTCTCGGGCACCTCACCGGCGACCGATTGGTTGATCACGGCCGCTGTCTTCGGTCCGATCCCCGGAACCGCCTTCCAGTCCCGGTGGGTGCTGTGGGTGGCGTACTCCTCGGAATCCATCCCGGCCAGGATGTCGGCGGCTTGCCGGTACGCCTTGACCCGGTAGGTGTCGGCCCGGGAGCGTTCCAGCAGGAAGCCGATCTCGCGCAGGGCCGTGACCGGGTTCATCGGTCGAACCGCCGGCGCGGTCGCGGCTTCAGCGCCACCGTCGGCATCGGCGGCGCCTCCATCACCCGCTCGGACCGGTCGACCACGGGCGGGAACCGGTCCCCCCGGTTCGCCCACGCATCCCGATAGCCGGCCACCTCGTCATGGGTGCGGCCGATGAAGTTCCACCACATCACCACCTCCTCCTCGTACGGCTCACCGCCGAGGAGCAGGACCCGGGCACCGGATTCGCTGGCCACCGTGATCTCGGATCGCCGGGTGCCGAGGTAGACGAGTTGTCCGGTCTCGGCCGGCGTGCCCGCAACCAGGGCCGTGCCGCTGATCACGTACACCCCGTGCTCGTGTGCCGGATCCACCCCCAGGGCCACCTCGGCGGCCGGCTCGAGGGCCACGTCGGCAGCCACCAACGGGGTGTGGGCCTCGGCCGGAGACCGGACCCCGGACACCTGTCCGACCAGGACCGTGCCCTCGACGCCCGGTGACTCCAGCCGGTTCAGGTCGCGGTGTGAGTCGAACCGCGGCCCGGCGGCGCGCGCGGTGGCGGGCAGTGCCACCCACAGCTGCAGTCCGTGCATCATCGGCGGATGTTCCGGCAGCGACAACTCCGAGTGCGCGATGCCGCGGCCGGAGGTCATGATGTGCAACTCACCGGGCCGCACCATCACGTGCGAGCCGACCGAGTCGCGGTGCTCGATCTCCCCCTCGATCAGCCAACTGACCGTCTGCAACCCGGTGTGCGGGTGGGCCCACACCTGCATCCCGGCGGAGGAGGAGATGTCCTCCGGACCGTAGTGGTCGAGGAAGCACCAGGCACCGATCATCCGGATCTGGGCATCGGGCAGCACCCGAGCGACCTCGGTGACCTTGCCCAGGTAGACCCGACGGGCTGTCAGCACGATCGACTCCGGACCGTCGGCGCCGACGGCACCACACTCCTCCTCGGCCGGGCGGTCCTCGAGATTGCTCATGGCCCCATTGTGCTGGCCGCCTCGCGTTGTGGCGACCCGTGCCGTGTCCACCGATGCTGTGCGACACCGGCACCGGGTGGCGGCACCACTAGCTGCGTCTCCCAAATGACTCACCACTAGGGTGAGGCGCATGGCGGCCACCTCGCGCGGGATCAGCAAGTCCCTGCTCCCCTCGGCGAAGGTCCGTGCCACCATCGCCAAGCGGTTGGCCGGGGTGACCGGTGACGTGACCACGGCGACGGTGGCCGAGATGGAGGACCGGCATCCGTGGTTCGTCGCCCTGGACGCCGACACCCGCTCCTGGATCGGGCTGGTCGCCCAGGCGGGGATCGACGGATTCGTCCGCTGGTTCGCCGATCCAGACTCGGTCGGCACCTCGCGCGCGGAGGTGTTCGGCACCGCACCCCGCGAGATGGCCCGCAAGATCAGCCTGCACCAGACGGTGGAGTTGGTCCGCACCACCATCGAGGTGGTCGAGACCCAGATCGACGAGGTGATGCCGCGAGGGGATCGCCCCTACCTGCAGGCCGCGATCGTACAGTACAGCCGCGAGGTCGCCTTCGCGGCCGCCGAGATCTACGCCCGGGCCGCCGAGATGCGCGGTGCCTGGGACGACCGGCTGGAAGCACTCGTGGTGGATGCCGTGCTCCGTGGCGAGACCGACGAGGACGTGCTTTCGCGGGCGTCCACCCTCGGCTGGCATGCGACCTCCGGGGTGGCGGTCACGGTCGGCGGTGCGCCCGAGCAGGACGCGACGACGGCGATCGAGGAGATCCGCCGGGTGTGTTCGTCGGCCGGAGTGGACGTCCTGGCCGCGGTCCAGGGGGACCGCCTGGTGGTGATCCTCGGCGGGGCGGTGCTGGAGTCCCAACTGGCCGCGGTCGGGGTCGTCGACCGTTTCGGGTCCGTGTTCGGGCCCGGACCGGTCGTGGTCGGCCCGGTGGTCGAGGACCTGATGGAGTCCGCCAGCAGTACCCGGGCCGCCCTGTCCGGATTCCGGGCGGCCCCGGCATGGCCGGAGGCCCCGCGTCCGGTCGGCTCACACGACCTGTTGCCCGAACGCGCCCTGGCCGGTGACGGCCATGCCCGGCGGGCATTGGCCCGAGACCTGTACGACCCGCTGGCTGCGGCCGGTGGCGGTCTGCTGGAGACCCTGGTCACCTTCTTCGACGCCGGTTTGTCGGTGGAGGCCACCGGGCGCGCCTTGTTCGTCCACGCCAACACGGTGCGGTACCGGCTGCGCCGCATCCACGAGGTCACCGGCTACGCGCCGACCGACCCCCGTGACTCGTACTCCCTGCGGTTGGCCCTCACCCTCGGCCGGATACTGAAACCGACCAGCGGGAGTCACCCCGACGAGTGAGGCCGGATCTCTGCTCGCGGCTGCCCTGGCCAGTTCACGAATGCGCGAGCAGGCTCGCCTCGCGCGGGCGCTTCAGCCGTTCACGTCCTCGATCAGGGGCACGAGGTTGTCGATCGCGTACTCGATCGAGAGGGTGCTGCCGAGCGAATAGGCACTCGCCAGGTCACCGTCGATGACGATCGCGCGGCCATCGGCCACCGCCGGAACCTGCTGCCACAGCGGGTCCTCGGTGATTTCCGTCGTCTCGATGTAGATCGGGAACGCGACGATCAGGTCGGCTTCGAGCAGGTCCAGTTGTTCGCTGGAGATGTCGACCGAGAAGCCGGTGGAGCCGGCCGGCAGGGCGGCGATCTCGGGAGACAGCGCGAAGCCGAGTTTCTCCAGGAACCGAATCCTGGCGTTGCCCTCGATGTAGGCACCCCATCCCTCGGAGGTCTTCGTCGCGGCGGTCACGGTCTGGCCGGCCCAGTCCGGGTGCGCCTGCGCCGCCTCCTCGAACGCGGCGTCGAGGCCCGCGAGCAACTTCTCGCCCTTGTCCGGCACGCCGAGCGCGGTCGAGATCATCTCGACCTGCGCCTCCGTCGTGGTCAGGTAGGACTCGCCCCCGGCGGGGACTCCGACGGTGGGAGCGATCTGGCTCAGCATGTCGTGGCGATCCTGTTCGCCCGAGCTCTTGACGTCGAGAATCAGGTCAGGCTCGAGCGCGGCGATCGCCTCGAATGACGGCTCCAGGGTTGCGATGATCTCGGGAGGTGTGTCGTACAGTCCCGCAGCCCACGGACCGACGCCCTCGCCCCCGTACTCCAGCCAGTCGGACGCACCGACGGGCTGAGAACCCAGTGCGAGCGCCATCTCGGCGTCCCCCCAGCCGAGGGCGACGATCCGTTCGGGCTGCTCCTCGATCGTCACCTCACCGAACGCGGTCTCGACCGTGGCGGGAAATGCGCCCTCAGAAGCGGCCGTCGAGTCACCACTGCCGGTCGACGGGTCGTTCGCCGGACCCGAGGAGCAGGCAGCCAACGCCAGCAGGGCTGCGGACGCGGCAAGGACGGTACGGAATGACTTCACGACGAGCTCCAAGTGGTGTGATGGGACGTGATGATCATGCTCGGGGCGTCAGCACTACCCCGTGACCTGCTCCAACTCGGGCGTCAGCTCCTCCAACGCATACTCCAGACTCAGGACGGTGCCCCAACTGAAAGCGCCCGAGACGACCTCGTCCTCAACCCACAGCACCCGATCGTCCTGGACAACGGGCAGCGACTGGTAGATCGCGTTCCCCTCCAACTGCTTCCGCACTTCCGGGGAGAACCCGACATTCCAGACCAGGAGGTCCTTGGACAACTCCGTCATCAACTCGTCCGACACCGCCAGTTCGTCGTACTCGTCCGCCTCGATACCACCGAGCTCCGTGGGGATGATGAACCCCAGTTGCTCGAAGAACAAGGCACGCATGTCGTTGCCGCTGCGCACCACGGTCGTGCCGGCCTCGAATCGCTCCGCGACAATGACTTCCTTGCCCTCGAACTGTGGATGCGCGGTCGCCACGTCGGCGAACTTCTCCTCCAACTCGGTGATCAGCTCCTCCCCGTCGTCACTGCGTCCGAGAACCTTCCCCACGACTCGGACCGATTCCTGCCAGGTGATCGAGAAGTTCGAGAACTCCTCGGTCGGCAGGACGGTCGGGGCGATCTTGCTCAGGCTGTCGTACTGCTCCTGGGTTGTCCCGTTGTACAGGGAGATGATCAGATCCGGCTCCAACGCCGCGATCTCCTCGAACGGGGGATTGGCCTCATCGCGCTCCCCCTCGTTCAGCACCACCGGTTCCGCCTCTTCGAGCTCGTCGGTTGCCCAGGCCCACACCGCGCTGGGATATCCCCCGTACCACTCACTGACCGCAATCGGCTTGACACCGAAGGCCAGCAGGGCATCGTGATCCGAGAGACCCAGCGTCAGCACACGGTGGGGTTCGGCGTCGATCTGGGTGGAGCCGTAGATGTGCTCGATGGTCACGGGGAAGCGATCACCCGGCTCGGCTCCCCCGTCATCGGTCGGTGCGCCACCGGAGGAAGCGCAGGCAGCGAGAAGCAGGATCGCCGTCACCAGGGCAACCAGCGCGAGCGGTCGGGGTCGGCTGGGCCGTACAGATGTCGAGAGCACGACGGACACCTTAGTCTTGCCTTGCCTAACCATCAATTCGCGGCACCGTCGGCATCATTGCGGTGGCCCGCCAGTGAACGCCAACCACTGCGCCACAGATGACTTCGCGCCCCCTCGCCCGCTGCGGGCCAGTGGCGGCACTGGTCCGGCTTCGGCCGGGCCGATTGTGGGGTTCCCACAACCACGGCACCCCAGATTGGTCGTGTCCCTCCGCGACGCGAGGTCCCGATCT
>JBQDIN010000047.1:0-33857 GCA_052094425.1 Propionibacteriaceae bacterium | reverse complement strand
GGGCCCGGCCTCACACCCGCGGGGCATCCTGGGTCGCGCTCGGTGCAGCGGCGTTGGCCCTGTCCGCGCCGGTGTGGGTCGGCCACACGCAGACGATGGTCCCGCGGTGGCTGGGAGTGCTGGCCGACCTGGCCCATCTCGCGGCCGCGAGTGTGTGGGCCGGGGGACTGCTCGGACTCGCCGTGCTGCTCCGACTCTCCCGGCCGGGATCCCCGACGCGGGAGGGTACGACTTCGGGGTGGGTCGACCCCGAGCGGCTGACCGGCATTGTGGTCCGGTTCTCGGCGGCGGCCCTCGGCAGTGTGCTGGTGTTGCTGGTCAGTGGGGCGACGATGGCCGTGCTCATCCTCCCGACCTGGTCCTCCCTGCTGGGGACCGGTTACGGGCGGACCCTCCTGGTGAAGGTCGGGGTGGTGGTCGCCGTGGTGGCGCTGGCCGCCTGGAACCGGTTCCGTCTGGTGCCGGCGGTCCGGGCGCAGCCGAGCGAGGTGGACCGCTGGCTCCGGTTGCGTGCCATCCTGGGCCGCGAGTTCGCCCTGGTGCTGGCCGTCGTTGCGATCACCGGTTTCCTGTCCACCAGTTCCCCCGTCCATGACCACTCCGCTGACGGCGGCCGGGAGGAGGTGGTGCAGCTGGCGGCGGAGTCCCAAGGACTGTCCGTCGACGGCACGGTGGCGCCCGCCACGCCGGGGACCAACACCCTCGACTTCACCCTCGCCCACCACGGCCACACCGTCGATGGCGCGGAGGTGACCGTACGGGCGAGACTGCCCGAACAGGGTCTGGGACCGATCGAGGTGGTACCGGAGCGAGATCCGGCCACCGGGCGCTACCGGGCCGAGCTCACCTTGCCGGCGGCGGGGGAGTGGCGGGTGGAGATCGCTGCCCGGACCTCGACCTACGACCAACCCATCGTCGTGGTCCCGGTGTCTGTCAGGTGACGCGGTTCCGATCGAGTGAGGAGGCCCACCTGTTGTTCGGTGCGGGACTCAGGCGGCGACGGAGGCGCGGCCCAGCACCCGGCGGGCGCGCAATCCCAGGGACGGGTCCGGGCGCAATTCTCCGAGAGCCCGCAGCGCCGCGGCCACGTCCTCGGCACTGGTGGACCGGGCGGCCCGGTCGTCGGCGATCAACTCGATCAGCAGAGCGGTCGCCCGCCGCAGTTCCCGCGGAGCCAGCAGCACCGGCAGGCAGGCACAGTTCAGTGCCGCCGCCCGGGTGATCAGGTCGTGACGCCCGCGTACGTGCGCGCGCTCGTGCTCGATCACGGCACGAATCTCCTGCGGCAGCAGGTGGTCGTCCAGCCGGGAGGAGATCATGATCTCCGGCGACCGGCCGCGCAGGGTGCAGGCGATCGGCTGCCGCGAGGAGATGAAGGTGACCTTGAGCCCGCGCACCACCTCGTGTCGATAGGAGGCGCTCTCGACCAGACGGGCGAAGTCGGCACGGAGCTGGCGCTCGGCGGCCACCATCGCGCCGACCTTGGTCAACACCAGGCTCAGCGCGCCACCGGAGACAGCCAGGGCGAGCCAGGCCAGCAAGAAGTCGCCGGTCGGCCCGATCACCGAGCCGGCACTCGCCGCGGTGTGGGCCCGCATCCCCAACGCGACGGCGACCACAACGGCGGCGATGGTGGCCACCAGTCCACTGGCGAACAGGGTGAACCACGACACCAGGCACAGCCGCGGCCGGCGGATCCGCCAGTGGCCCCGACTCAGCAGGTACGGGGATCCGAACAGGGTCAGCAGGGACCACCCCAACAGGAGCGCCACGGTCAGCACAGCGGCCTACTGGTCGTCCGTGCGTGGCCGGGACCGGCGGCCACGCTTCGGCCGGGCCGCGTCGAGGGCCTGCACGAGTACGTCGGCGTCGGTCTCGTCGAGGTGCCCGGCGAAGGTCAGCAGGGCCGCCTGCCGGTCCGAGGTCGAGGTCAGAGAGGTCAACATCGCCTCCACCGTGTGCTCTGACTCGGATCTGGTCGGCGAGAACTCGTACGGGCCGCCGCCCTCGGAGCGCTGGACCCGACCCTTGGCACGCAACCGGTCCAGCACCGTGAGCAGGGTGGTCAAGGCCGGTTGCGGATCCGGGATCGATGCCTGGACCTGCCGGGAGGTGAGCGCGACCGGGCTGTCCCACAGCACTCGGAGCACGGCTGCTTCGAGGTCCCCGCGACCCCGGTTCGGTCGTGCCTGCACTGTGCTCACCTGTGGACTCACCTCAGTTCTACGTCTTGTGGAACCCTAGCGTAGAGTCGTCCGCGATGGAGAAGGCGGATACGCCACCGAGATCCTCGGTGGCACAGGGATCGTGGGCATGGCGGGGTGGTGTCCCCGTGGCCGTGCTCGTGCTGGTCGTCGTCGGGTGGACCCAGCGATCCGCCGCGCCGCTGCCCGGTCACGAGCAGGCCGACCCCGCCACCGAGTGGATCGCCGCCTTCCTCGGGTTGGCCGCCCTGGTGTGCGCCCTCGCCTGTGTCGGATCCCTGTTGCGCGTGGCTTCGCTGTCACCGCCGGGACGGGGTCGCGCCACGTCGCGCCGACTCGGGCCGGACGGGCTGCAGTCCCTGCACACGGCCCGTCGCTGGGCCCAGGGCTGGGCCACCGCCGCCGCTGTGCTGGTGCCCTTCAACGCGGCTCAGACCCAGGGCTACCCGATCGGGTTCGCCCTGGGTTCCCTGGGCGACTTCATCTCGTCCAGCCAGACGGCCCAGTCCTGGTTGCTGACCGCTGTCCTCGCGCTGCTCGTCTCCGGTCTGTGTTGGTTCACCACCTGGCGGGCCGCCGTCCTCGGGGCCGTCCTGGCCGTGGTGGCCGCGCTGCCGACCGTCGTCACGGCCCAGGTGTCGGTCGGGCACGGACATGACTGGGCGACCGACCTGTCCATCGTGCTCACGATCGCCACCACCCTCTGGTTCGGCCTGACCTGGGCCGTGGCCCGTCACGACCCGGGCGGTGCGGCCGAACGGATCCTGCGCCGCCACCAACGGGTTGCTGGGGCCGCCTGGTTGGTGGTCGTCCCCGCCCGGCTGGCGATCGCCCAGTTCGAGCTCGCGGGCGAGTCCGTCCTCGCCTCTGCGTACGGACTCGTGCTCGTCGGCCTGTTCGCCGTGCTGGGGGTGCTCGGTGCCAGTTGGATCGTCCGCGCCGTACGCGGCCGTGCCGCCGCGGGAGAACCCGATGCGGCCGCCCGCGCGCTGCGCTGGGTCCGGGTCGACCTGGTCCTGGTGCTGGTGGTGCTGGCCCTGCAGACCGCCCTGGTGCAGATCCCGCCGCCCCGGTTCCTCGAGCCGCAGTCGGGTCAGATCAACTACCTCGGCTTCGAGGTCCCCGCGCCCCCCGAGCTGGCCACGATGTTCCTCCCGGGCCGTCCCAACGTGCTGCTGGCCGTGGTCGCCCTGCTCGCGGTGACCCTGTACCTGTGGGGTGTCATCCGGCTCCGTCGCCGTGGTGACCGATGGCCGGTCGGCCGGACCGTGGCCTGGCTGCTCGGTTGGGGAACGGTGCTCCTGGTGGCGACCACACGGGTGTGGATGTACTCCTCGGTGATGTTCAGCTGGCACATGCTCATCCACATGACGCTGAACATGCTGGTCCCGGTGTTGCTCGCGCTGGCCGGGCCGATCACCCTGCTGCTGCGGGCCTCCAAGGGGGCGGGCACCGACGGGCTGGGCGGTCCGCGGGATGCCGTGGACTCGCTGCTGGCGTGGCCGCTCGTCCAGCGCCTGATGCACCCCCTGGTCATCTGGGTCGTGTTCGTCGGCTCCTTCTACGCCTTGTACTTCTCACCGCTGTTCGGTGCGGCGATGAAGTTCCACTGGGCGCACCAGTTCATGACCTTCCACTTCCTGATCATCGGGCTGCTGTTCTACGGCCTGGTCGTCGGCGTGGACCGACCGGCCCGCCCGCTGCCGCACATCGCCCGACTCGGATTCGTCTTCGCGGCGATGCCCTTCCACGCCTTCTTCGCGGTCGGGGTGCTGTCGGGGGACTCGGTGATCGGGGAGAACTTCTACCATTCCCTGGACCTCGCCTGGCTGGTGGATCTCGCCGCCGACCAGCAGGTCGGCGGACAGATCGCCTGGGCCACCGGTGAGCTCCCGCTGCTGATCGTGATCATCGCGCTGATCGCCCAGTGGTTCAGCCAGGACCAGCGTGCCGCCCGCCGGATGGACCGCGCCTACGACGCCGGCCATGACGACGCCGAGGACGCCTACAACGACATGTTGGCCGAACTGGCGAAGCGTGACCAACAGCGGAGTCTGCGGTAATGACCCAGCCGACCGTCCTCCCTGACCCCCGGTCCGGCCGTACGACGCCGGGGGATGTCCGGATCGAACTGGAGCTCGGCGGGATGACCTGCGCCGCCTGCGCGAACCGGATCGAGAAGAAGCTGAACAAGGTGGACGGCGCGACCGCCGTGGTCAACTACGCCACCGAGCGGGCCGTGGTCACCGGACTACCGGAATCGGCGACGCCGGACCTGGTGCAGGCCGTCGAGCGGGCCGGCTACACCGCCGCGCCGGTCCGGGCGGAGGACGACCCGGCCGAGACGAGCCGTCCGGACCGGGTCCGGTCGTTGCGCCGCCGCCTCGCCGTGGCGGCGGTCCTGACGCTGCCGCTGGGCAACCTGACCATCGCCTTGGCCCTGGTCCCCGAACTGCGCTTCCCCTACTGGGAGTGGCTGTGCGTCGCGTTGGCGATCCCGGTCGTGTTCTGGGCCGCGTGGCCCTTCCACCGCGCCACCTTGCGGAACCTCCGGCACGGCAGCTTCAGTATGGACACGTTGGTCTCGATCGGCGTGCTGTCCGCCTTCAGCTGGTCCGTGGTGTCCCTGCTGCTGGGCAGCAGTGACACCCAGGGCTACTGGCTCGGGTACGGGATCACGCCGGCCGGGGCGGACTCGATCTACCTCGAGGTGGCCGCGGCCGTCACCACCTTCCTGCTCACCGGACGCTATTTCGAGGCACGAGCCCGTCGGTCGGCCGGGGACGTCCTCGGGGCGCTGAACGACCTGGCAGCCAGCGAGGTGCGGGTGCTGCGGGACGGGGACGAGACCGTGATCAGGATCGCTGAACTGCGGGTACGGGACGAGTTCGTGGTCCGGCCCGGGGAGTCGATCGCCGCCGATGGGGAGGTCGTCAGTGGCACCTCCGCGATCGACACCTCGATGATGACCGGGGAGCCGGTCCCTGCCGATGCCGTCCCCGGTGGATCCGTCCTGGGCGGCACGATCAACCTCACCGGCCGACTCGTGGTCCGGGCGAGCCAGGTGGGGTCGCGGACCCAGCTGGCCCAGATGGCCGCGATGGCCGAAGCCGCCCAGGCCCGCAAGGCGCGGGTGCAGAAACTGGTGGATCGGGTGGTGGGCGTCTTCGTCCCGCTGGTGCTGCTGATCGCGGCGGTGACTCTCGCCGGCTGGCTGCTGAGTGGCGCCGGAGTCCGGGAGGCGGCCAGCGCGGCGATCTCGGTGTTGATCATCGCCTGCCCCTGTGCGCTCGGACTGGCCACCCCCACCGCGCTGATGGTCGGAGTGGGACGAGCCGGCCAACTCGGGATCGTGATCAAGGGACCCGACGCGCTGGAGGCCAGCGGCGAGATCGACACGGTGGTGCTGGACAAGACCGGCACCGTCACCACCGGGCAGATGCACCTGGAGTCGGTCGTGGTGGCCGAGGGCACCAGTGCCCCGGAGGCGGGCAGCCCGGACGCAGGTGGTGCGGATGCCGGTGGTGCGGATGCCGGGCCGTGGGATCCCAACGCCGTACTCGCCCTGGCCGCGGCGGTCGAGTCCCACTCCGAACACCCGATCGCCCGGGCGATCACCGATGCCGTCGATCCCACAGCCCTGCGTGGGCAGGCTGTCGAGGACTTCGCCGCCCAGCCGGGACTCGGCGCGACGGCCCTGGTGGACGGCCGGCTGGTGGTGATCGGGAACGCCAAGTTGTTGGCCGAGCACGAGATCGGCCTCGATCCCGGATCCGCGGCCGCCGCCCGGACCGGGGAGGCCAAGGGCGAGACGTGCGTACACCTCGCCGTCGACGGTCACCTCGTCGGCACCCTGGGGGTACGGGACCAGATCAAGGATTCCGCCAGGGAGGCCGTGCACCGGCTGCAGGAGATGGGGCTCAACACCGTGTTGCTGACCGGCGACAACGCCACAGCTGCTGACGGTGTCGGGGCGGCGCTGGGCGTCGACTCGGTGATCGCGGAGGTGCTGCCGACCGAGAAGGCAGCGGCGGTCGAGTCCTTGCAGGCCACCGGCGCCCGCGTCGCGATGGTGGGCGACGGGATCAACGACGCCGCCTCCCTGGCCACCGCCAACCTCGGCCTGGCCGTGGTGAGCGGCACCGACATTGCGATGCGATCGGCCGACATCATCCTGGTCCGTCCGCACCTGGGTGTGGTCCCGGACGCGATCCAACTCGCCCGGAAGACGCTGCACACCATCCGCGGCAACCTGGTCTGGGCCTTCGCGTACAACATCGCCGCCATCCCCCTCGCCGCCGCCGGCTGGCTCAACCCGCTGATCGCCGGTCTGGCCATGTCGATGTCGTCGGTCTTCGTGGTGACGAACAGCCTCCGGTTGAAGAACTTCAAGCCGCGGCACTGATCGTCGCGGTGGCCCGGGCCGGGCCGTGCCTGGGCTGCCCACATCTCGTGCCCGGTAGGGGTTCTCCCACCTCGGTTCACCGCGTAATCTTGTCACCGAGGGGAGTACTTCCCAAGGTCCTACCGGTCATTTCGGACATCCCGTTGGTGTCCTCGGTGGGCCGCCCTGGCCTCGGGGCGAAGGAGACCTCAAATGCTCTGTAGCGTTTGAGGAGGCTCCGCCTTGGAATCGATAGGTTCACCCGCCCTGTGGACGATCAGCATCGGCGTACTGCTGGCCCTGCTGACTCTTGACTTCGTCGTGACCCGCCGCCCGCACGAGGTGACCCTGCGTGAGGCGATCGGGTGGTCGGTGTTCTACCTGTCGCTGCCGTTCGTCTTCGCCGGGTATCTCTGGGTGGCCTTCGGCGGCAACGAAGCATTGGACTTCACCACCGGCTTCGTCGTGGAGAAATCACTGTCGGTGGACAACCTGTTCGTGTTCATGCTCATCCTGTCCGGCTTCGCCGTTCCGGCGGCGCTGCAACAGCGGGTGCTGCTCTACGGGATTGTCGGCGCACTGGTGCTGCGCGGGGTGTTCATCGCCGCCGGCGCAGCGATGCTCCAGGCGGGCACCTGGGCTTTCCTGGTGTTCGGGGCGATCCTGTTCGCCACCGCGATCAAGATCATGCGCGATGCGCTCACCGGGAACAACTTCGACACCGACGTGTCGCAGATGAGATCCGTCCGGCTGTTGCGCCGGATGATGCCCGTGACCGAGGACTACCGCGGCACCCGGATGACGGTGGTGGAGCATGGCCGGCGGGCCTTGACGCCACTGCGGTCGTGGTCGTGGCGATCTTCGCCACCGATGTCGTGTTCGCCGTTGACTCGGTGCCGGCCATCTACGGCATCACCGAGGATCCCTACCTGGTGTTTGTCACGAACGCCTTCGCCCTGATGGGCCTGCGTGCGCTGTACTTCGTGCTGCAGTCCGCGTTGGCCAAGCTCGTCCATCTCAACCACGGCCTCGCGATCATCCTCGCGTTCATCGGCGTCAAGTTGGTGCTGCACTGGGCCCATGGTGTCTGGCCGGCCTTGCCGACGATCCCCACCCCGGCCAGCCTGGTCGCCATCGTGCTGATCCTGGGCACGGTGACGTTGACCAGTCTGCGCGCCAACCGCCGTAGCGCTGTCGCCGCGACCGAACAGGAAGTGGACGAGGACGAAGAGGAAGAAACCAGTCCAAGGAGCTGATCATGCTGTTGATCTTGTTGCTCATCGAGCTCGTGCTCTGCGTGGTGGTCGTGTTCGCCCTGGTGGTCGCCTGTGCCGCGCTCTGGGGCGGCCCGTCGCCCCGCGGCCCCGGACCCGGGTGACCTGCCGGGGCACCGGGTCAGGATGCGGAGAAGGGCTGGTCGGCTGTGACCGGCAACTCGACGAAGTCGGTGCAGGCCCCGGTCGCGGCGAAGACCGCCCGGATTGGTTGCGGCATCCGGCGAATGCCTTCGTCGGTCGACAGGTCGCGCGACGGCCCGAGCTCGAGCAGTCGGGAGCGCCAGTGCATCCGGGCTCCACCGGCGGTGCGGACGTTCTTCAGCCACTGCACGCCCGGACCGTAGGTCAGCGCGATGGTGATCACGTCACCCTCGCGGAAGGCCATCAGCGGGGTGCGGTGCCGCGTGCCGGAGCGGCGTCCGACGTGCTCCAACTCGACGAACCACCCGAACCCGGCCAGGTTCCGCAGCACCGGGTTGACGAAGCGACGGACGTACGGAGTGACCTTCAATGGCACGGGCATGTGACCAGCCTGCACCCTCGAACAGCGCCGCGGAAGGCTCAGCGCTGCGGCAGCGGCGTCACCGGGGACGCGTCGGGAATGTAGACCAGCGCGTCGTATGCGTCGGCCGGCACCATGGCGACCGAGTACGTCCAGGGCAGGAACCGGTGGAAGGACCGGTAGGTGTCGTCGGTGGCGCCCATCGACACCTCCGAGTACAGCACCTCCCGGTTGCCGGGTTCGCGGGCCGCTTCGTCGACGTCCACATAGCCCATCGGCTCCTCGCCGAAGAGCCCGGCCAGGGGCGCATCGTGACTGACGGTGAACGCCTTCCGTTCGTCGGATCCGCTGTCCCTGCTGATGAAGGTGCTGTCGCCGAAATCGGTGCCGATGGTGACGTGCTCCTCGCCGTAGGCGGCCGCCAGGGCCTGTCCCATGGTCGGGAAGGGGAGTGACGCCCCGGTCTTGTCGATGTGCCCGTTGTGGCCACCGAGCATCATCTGGTCCCGTCCCTGCTGCTGCTCGAACTCCTGCAGCCACTGGACATTCTCGGCCATCCAGGCATCACGCTTGGTGCCGAAGGCCTTGCCGCTCGACTGCAACTCGGCACAGCGTTGGATGGTGTGGGCGTGGTGGCGGGCGAGGGCGAACTCGTCGGCCGAGGTGGCGGCCACGTATTCGGCCTCGTTGGTGTCGAGTAGGTCGATCACGTCCTGCGCTGCCTGCGCACCAGCCGCGTTCCGATCATTCGACTGGTCCACTCGAGTGTCGTCGGTGAGATCGGCCAGGGAATCTCCCGTCGCTTCGACCCGGTCGGGATCCACGGTGCCGAGGTAGTCCAGCAGCCATTGCTTGTTCTGGTCGTAGCGCTGCATGTCGAAGCCGTACAGTCGCACCCTTTCGGCTGTGGGCACGGTGCGGTTGTGATCATGGATCCAGCGCAGCAGGTCAGCGGTCTCCTCGGTCCGGAACATGTCGAAGCCGAGTGCGCCGGCTGCCTCCTCGGCCGTCCCGGTCCCGTGGGCGACGTACTCGTTGGCGGTCCGGGTGCCGCCGAAGTCGGCTTCGAGCGCCAGCGTGCGGACGTCGTGCTCGGTGACCAGCTTCTCCAGCACGACCTGGCGCACCTCGACCATCTCGGCGTTGCCGTGGCTCGCCTCGCCGACACCGATGATCTCCTTGTCGGCCAGGTCCCCGAACTCGGCCTGCCGGAGGGGGACAGCGGTTGCGGTCAGGTCGTCGGGGTCCACGGCGGAGCAGCCGGGAATCGTGCCGGCCAGCACGCCGACCGTGATCAGGGTGGCGAGGACGCGACGCCGCATCTCAGTGCACCTCCTTGCGGATGATGCGGACGATGCCCGCGGTGATCGGGAGGACGATCCACAGCGCCACCGAGGCGGCCAACCGCGCGAGCTCCACCCCGGTCATGGAGCCGTGCGCCAGCGGGCCGGTGGTGGCGTTCAGGTCCAGCCATGCGCGCAGCGTGACACCGGCGTCCCCGAGCAGCCGAACGACGTTCCAGGCCATCATGGAGCCGAGGGCGATCACGATCGCGGCGGGCGCATTCAGCAACAGCATGCCCAGACCCAGCCCGAAGCCCACCATCACGATGTTGGTGGCGATTCGCCCGAGGGTCGGCAGCAGTTCGAGAGTCCAGTCGGCCGGCACCCCCTGCACCTGGGCGGTGATCGCCGTGGCCGGCAGCGCGGCGAGTAGGGCGAAGCCGGTGGCCAGTACGGCGCTGATGACCGGCGGGATGCACTTGGCCAGCATCACCCGAGCCCGACGGGGTTCGAGGGCGAAGGTGGTGAGGGCGGTGCGATGGCCGAACTCGCTGGTGATCGACAGGATGCCCAGGACGGGCAGGATGGTCGCGAAGGCGATCGTCGTGGTGGCGAACAGCAGGTCGAGTTCGGGCCCCGCGACCATGCCGCGGAGCGCGACCAGGCCGATGATCATCGCGACCATGGCCAGGGCGAGCACCTTGTTGGTGGTGGTGTCGAAGAGCTTGCGCATCTCGACGGCCACCAGTCGGTGGAAGGGGATGGGGGCCGTCCGGTGGTCGGTGGTGACCTGTGGGGTGGTCGTGGTGCGCTGGTTTTCGGGGATCGCGGCGGTCATGCTGCACTCCGGTCTGCATCGGCGGTGAGTTCCAGGAAGGTCTGCTCGAGGCTGCGGCCTGCGCTGAGTTCGGCCACGGTGCCCTGGGTGAGGATCCGGCCGTTGCCGATCATCACGATCCGATCGGCGACCTGCTCGACCTCGTGCAGCAGGTGCGAGCTGAGCAGGACGGTCGACCCCTCCTCGGCAAGGCGGCGCAGTAGGCCCCGCATCCACTGGATGCCCTGGGGGTCGAGTCCGTTGGCGGGTTCGTCCAGGACCAGCGAGCTGGGTCGACCGAGCAGGGCGTGGGCGATGCCGAGCCGCTGGCGCATGCCCAGCGAGTAGCCGCGGATGGTGCGGCGCACCTCTCGTCGGGACAGCCCGACGAGTTCCAGCACTTCGTCGACCCGGGCCGTCGGCAGGTCGAGCATCCGGGCACCGAGGACGAGGGTCTCGCGTCCGGTGCGCCCGGGGTGCTGGGCGCTGGCGTCCAGCAGGGACCCCACCCGGGTGGCGGGGTTGGGGAGTTCGGTGTAGGGGCGGCCGAAGACAGTGGCCGTACCGGAACCGGCCCGGGAGAGACCGAGCAGGATGCGCAGCGCGGTCGACTTGCCGGCTCCGTTCGGGCCGAGGAAGCCGGTGACGGTGCCGGGCTGCACGGTGAAGGAGATGCCATCCAGGGCCTGGACGCCCCGGTAGCGCTTGCTGACGTCGTTGAATTCGATCATGGATCCAGTCCACCGGAATCGCGGCACCCGATCATCGGACTCCGGTCGATCCGCGAGCCGCCCAGGTCGACGCCCGGAGACGGGAATGTCGACCTTCGGCGGGTGGAGGTAGACCCTGGTCGCTGAGCCGAGGGAGCTCGTGCCTCCTAGGCTGGTGGCCGTGCCGGAACATCCCCTCAGCAAGCCCGTCACCGATCCACCCGTGACGACGAGCCAGCCCCTTCTCGATCGCTGGGGTGGGGAGGCCCTGCGCTACGCCTGCGCCCTGGTGCCGATGCTGTTCTTCGCGGCCATCCTGGTCTGGGTCGTCCTGCGCACCCCGGACCGCTGGTCGTCGGCCCTGCTCGACCTGACCCTCAGTCTGGTCGGTCTGGTGCTGTTGCGTTGGCGACGTCGCTGGCCGTGGCAGATCGCTGTCGTGACCGCGCTGCTGATCGTTCCGTCCTCGATGGCCATCGGGCCGGCCTTCGTCACGTACGTCTCGCTGTGCACCCATCGACAGTGGCGCCAGATCATCCCGGTCGCGGTGTTGTTCGAGCTGTGTCTGCTCGCCCAGTACAGCTGGCACGGCTTCGACCAGCGCACCCTGATCGGCCAGACGACCGGCACCGCGGCCTTGGCCGGGCTCACCGTCCTCGGACTGCTGGTACGCAGCCGGCGCGAACTCACCGTGGCCGAGGCGGAACGTGCCCTGCAGGCGCAACGGGCCCACGAGCAGACGATCGAGCAGGCCCAGTTGGCCGAGCGGGCCAAGATCGCCCGGGAGATGCACGACGTGCTCGCGCACCGGATCTCGTTGCTCACCATGCTGGCCGGCGGACTCGCGCACCGCACGGACCTGTCGGCAGCCGAGACCCGGACGACGGCACTGGCGATCCAGGAGAACGCGCACCAGTCGTTGACCGAACTGCGCGCCGTGCTGGGCGGGCTGCGGGCCGGCGGACCGCCCGAGGCCCCGCAGCCCACCCTCGACCAGTTGGATGCGCTCTTCGACGAGGTACGGGCTGCTGGCCAGCAGGTCGAGGTCATCGATTCCGTGGCGGACAAGCAGCGGCTGCCCAGCCAGAGTGGGCGACACGCGTACCGGATCGTGCAGGAGGCGCTCACGAACGCCCGCAAGCACGCCCCGGGCAGTGTGGTCAGCGTGGAACTGTCGGGCCGCCCGGGGAAGGGTTTGCGCATCACCGCGCGCAACCCGGATCCACAGTTGGTGCCTCCGGCGGGGAGCGGTGGAATGGGGTTGGTCGGTCTCGGCGAACGCACCCGGATGGCGGGCGGAGGGCTGCGGTACGGGAGTGAGGGCGGGCACTTCGCCCTGGAAGCCGACCTTCCATGGGAGGCTGAGTCATGATCAGACTCGTGATCGTCGATGACGATGCGATGGTGCGGACCGGCCTGCGGCTGATCTTGGGCGGGGATGCGGACCTGGAGATCGTGGGGGAGGCAGAGGACGGAGTGGTCGGCCTCGAGGTGATCGCCCAGACCCGGCCGGACGTCGTCCTGATGGACATCCGGATGCCTCGCAAGGACGGCCTCGCGACGACCGAGGAATTGCTCCGCCGGCCCGACCCGCCCAAGGTGCTGGTCCTGACGACCTTCGACGCCGATGACCAGGTGCTGCAGGCCCTGCATCTCGGGGCCGCTGGGTTCCTGCTGAAGGACACTCCGCCGCCCCGGATGATCGAGGCGATTCGTGCGGTTGCCGCCGGCGAGCCGGTGCTCTCACCCAGTGTGGCCAGCCAGGTCATCGCGGCGGCAACGGGCGGACGCCACACCGCCGACGCAGCAGCCAGCGAGGCACTCGGCCTGCTGACCGAACGGGAGCGTGAGGTGGCGATCGAGGTGGCCCGGGGCCGTTCCAACGCCGAGATCGCCGAGAGGCTCTACCTGAGCATCGCGACCGTGAAGGCGAACATCACCCGGATCTTCACCAAGCTGGACACCGACAACCGGGTCACGGTGGCGATGAAGGTCCGCGACGCGGGCCTGCTGTGAAGGGCCCGCGCCACTGAACCGCTGTGGTGATCACTGTCGCGTTGGGTGCTAGGGATCGTGCGAAGTTGATCAAGGTGGTCTCCTGTGGGCACCATCCTGCCCGCACGATCACCAGAACCCGGGTGATGCCGGCCCTGGACAAGACGCAGGTAACCGACCGGGTGACCGCCCCGGTGCACGATCGAAGAAGGCCCGCGACCACCTGGTAGCAGCAGGATCCGAGCGAGACAAGACGGTTACCCCCACGCCGAACGCGGGGGTTCGCCAGATGGTCGTGCTCGATGGGCGTGAATACCGTTGTTTCTATCCGGAGAGACGCCGATCATGAAACAGAGCGGAGCGGCGATGCGCAGGCGGAAGCAAGCCCAGACAGACCAGCGGACGACAGCGGACGTCGTACGCCTGGACTCCGTCTCCAAGGTGTACGGCTCCGGCAAGGGCGGCGTCCACGCGTTGCGCAGTGTCGACCTGCAACTTGCACAGGGCAGTTTCACTGCGGTGATGGGACCTTCCGGTTCGGGCAAGAGCACGCTGCTGCACTGCGCGGCGGGCCTCGACCGTCCGACGTCCGGCACGGTCCTGCTCGGCTCCAGCAACCTGTCCCAGATGTCCGAAGCCCAGCTCACCGAACTGCGTCGGACCAACGTGGGCTTCATCTTTCAGGCATACAACCTGATCGGCTCGCTGACAGTGTCCGACAACATCACCTTGCCGCTGAGGCTCGCCAAGGGGAAGGCGGATCAGGAATGGCTGGCCGACATCGTCGCCCAGGTCGGCCTCACAGAGCGGCTGACACACATGCCCAGCGAGCTTTCGGGCGGCCAGCAACAACGGGTGGCGATTGCGCGGGCTCTGATCACCCGGCCGACCGTGATCTTCGCCGACGAACCTACCGGGGCGCTTGACTCGCGCACCGGCCTTCACGTGCTCGAGCTCCTACGACGGTTGGTGGACTCTCACGGTCAGCGTGTGCTGATGGTGACCCACGACCCGGTGGCCGCGTCCTGGTCCGACCGAGTGGTCTTCTTGAAGGACGGCTCGCTGGCCGGGGAACTGGAGCGACCCAGCCCCGAAAGCGTGGCCGACCATCTGACCCGCCTCGGGGAGTGGTGAGCCCGTGCTCGGACTCGCCTGGCAGACGATCAAGGGTCGCAAGAGCGGCTTCGTGGGTGCGTTCATCGCTTTGTTCGCCGCCTCGGCACTGATCACCGGTTGCGGAGTGCTACTCCAGTCGGGGCTGACCTCGGGAGTACCGCCTGAGCGGTATGCGGGTGCCCCGGTGGTGGTGGGAGCCAAGCAGGCGCTGGAGGACCCGAATGTGCCGGACATTCCGTACGGTGGGCGGGTTCGGCTGCCCAGGGACACGGTGTCCGTCGTGGCCGCGATGCCCGGTGTCGCCACCGCGACCGGAGACATCAGTTTCCCGGTGACAGCGGTCAAGGACGGTGCGATCCTCGATCCCGGTTCGGTGCCGATAGTGGGCCATGGCTGGGATTCGGCCGCGCTCGGACCGTTCGACCTGATCGCTGGTCGTGCGCCCAACACCGCAAACGAAGTGGTGCTGGATCGGCACCTGGCCGATGAGTTGGGGCTGGCCGTCGACGGGCGGCTCACCCTAGCCGTGGGCGCTGTCCCCGCGGAGTATCGCGTGACCGGAATAGCCGATCTCACAGGGAACGAGCAGCCTCGTCAGCACGGGCTGTTCTTCAGTCCGGCCAAGGCCGCGAAAATGGCCGGGCACTCCGGCCAGGTGGACGCCATCGGCGTGCTGCCGGCGGACGGCGTGAACACTGACGCCCTCGCTGATCGGATCGAGAGCGAGCTTGGCAGCCGGGGGGTCGAAGTGTTCACCGGCGAGCATCGGGGAGCCATCGAGTTCTTGGATGTCGCCCAGGCGAAAGCAACACTGGTCGCCGTGGCCGGCTCGTTCGGCGGCGTCGCGCTGATGGTGGCGATGTTCATCGTGGCCAGCACGCTGGGTCTTCAGATCCAGCAACGGCGGCGTGAGTTGGCACTGCTGCGCGCGATCGCGGCCACCCCGAGGCAGTTGCACCGGCTGATCGGGCTCGAGATCGTTCTCGTCTCGCTGGCGGCTGCCCTGCTGGGACTGGTGCCGGGTCTGCTGCTCAGCTCGATGATGCTGGCTGCCTTCGCCGGTATCGGGCTGGTGCCGCCTGACTTCGCGTTGGTGATGGGCCCCGTGCCGATGCTGGTAGCGGTGGGGCTCTGCGTCGTGGCGGCCCGGCTGGCAGGCTGGCTGTCAGCACGCAAGGCGGTCCGGATCAGCCCGGTGGAAGCACTGGGCGAAGCCGAGGTCCAGACCGCAAGGCTGGGCTGGCTGCGGTCGGGTTTCGGCGTGCTGACGCTGGCCATCGGCATCGGGCTGTCCCTACTGCCGCTGGTGATCTCCGGTGACACCGCGACTGGTGCGGCATCGATGTCGGTGATTGTCCTCGTGATTGCGATGGCGCTGCTCGGCCCACGGCTGGCGGTGATCGCCATAGCGATGCTGAGACCGATCATCAAGGGCGGCTCGCGGGTCGGTGGCTATCTGGCCGCAGCCAACACCCGGGCCCACTCGCGTCGGCTGGCGTCAGCGATCACGCCGTTGGTGCTGGCCATTGCGATCGCGTCGGTACAACTGTTCACCGGCACGACGCGTGTAGCCATTGCCAGTGATCAGGCCAACGCGGGCGTTGTTGCCGATTATGTGATTGACGGCGGGTCATCGGGGTTGGCGCCACGCATCTCCGAGGAGATTGCCGATGCAACGGGGGTAGCGACCGCAACCCCGGTCATCCGTACGCAGTTACTCGGTGACTATGTCCCGGCGGGGGCCATCAAACCAAGCACTCGGCCCTTTGATGCGCAGGGTGTCGCGCCCGGCAGCTTGGCCCAGAACATGGATCTGGATGTGCGCGCGGGAGACACGGACCTGCTCACGGGAGACACAGTCGCGTTGAGTTTGGTTGGTGCCGAGTTGTTCGGGGCCGACCTGGGACAGCGCGTCCATCTCCATCTCGCCGACGGCACGCCCGCCCATCCGAAGGTTGTAGCGATCTACGGCAACGGACTGGGCTTCGGCGACATCACCTTGCCCCGAGACCTGTTGCTGGCGCACAGTCTCAACGGCCTCGATGACATGGTGCTGGTCAAGTCCGAGGAGCCGACGGCTGGTGCCGCGCTGGTCAAGATCGCCGGCGACTACCTCGGAGTGAGGGTGCAGGATCGAGACGGGTTCAACGCCGCGCAGCAGGGGCAGATCGAGATGCAGGGAACAGCCACCATGCTGCTGCTGATCGCCGTTTTCGCCTACATCGCCATCGGGGTGGCCAACACCCTCGTCATGGCCACCGCGCAGCGTCGCCGCGAATTCGCCCTGCTGCGGTTGGTGGGCGCGCAGCCGAAGCAGGTGATCAGCATGCTGCTGGCCGAATCCTTTGTGGTCGTCGTCATCGCAGCGGTGAGTGGCTCGGTCCTGTCGATACCACCCCTCGTGGGTGTGAGCATGGGGTTGAGCGAAGGAGCCACCCCGTACCCCACCGTGGACGTACCGATCTATGCGGGGATCTTGGCCGTGACCACGCTGATTGCGCTGCTGTCCATCATGATCCCCGCGAAGCTCGCGATCCGAGCACGGCCCGTGGAGACGATCGGCACCCGAGCCTAGCCCGGTCAATGGATCGATTCCTCCGTGCGGCTTCGCTCGGGCGGCGCGTCGCTGACCAGCCACAAGTGAGCCGGCAGTTCACCACCGACAACGCCCGGATCAAACTCCGCCACCTATACCCAGAACATCAGCCACGACGGTCCACTTGTGGATCAGTTGTCGTTGAGCCAACTGGCGTGGTTGTACGAGCCATCCGGGTCTCCACTGGCGTAGATCTCGAAGGTCACCGTCTTGTTCTCCGGCAGGTTGTACTTCTTGCCCATCGAAGCCTTGCGGGTGACACAGTTGCCCTCGCCGCCCACGCTCATGCCGTAGGACTTGCCCTCGGTGGTGACGGCGAGCGTGACCTTCTGCCCGTCGGCGTCGTTGTCGCACAGTGTCACCACGTCCCCGTACTCGTTGAACCACATGTGTCCGGCCGGATCGTAGGGCCACACCTGGTCACTGGTGTACATCTCGTGGTCGGCCAGGATCTTCACGTCCCCGGTGGATCGGCTCTGGTTGTTGGCTTCTTCGGCCTGGGCGGTGCCGGCACCGGCGAGCACGACGAGTGCAGCGGCACCTGCTGTCACGCCTGCCATTGCGGTCCGCTTCCGCCGGGTCCGGGTCCCGCCTGCCTGGTTGGTGAGGATCATGGTCGTCTCCTTCTGGTTTGGTGTCCGGCAGTTCGTGATTCACGGTTGCCGTCGTTCATCGGGTTCGTCGTGATCACGCTGCCAGCCGGGGGGAGGCACTGACATCCCTCGGACGGGGGATCTTTGCCGTTCGCTCTACCCCGATCGGATGACGCGAGACCTGCGTGCCAGGTGGGGCGCGCGCGGACGACGCCATTGAGCGAAGGGGACTGGGCCGAACCGGAGGTACGCTGGCCGACGTGCACAGCCGCTCACCAGATCGACGACGGGCCCCTGTCGGGATCCTGCTCCCGGGGTGGCTGGTCGTGGCCGGGACGGCGGTGATCGTGTTCGTCCCGGTCCTGCCCGGATCGGAGGGGACGCACGGCGCACTCGTCGAGGCGATCGGTCCGCCCTTCGGCCTGCTGGTACTCCCGGCCGCGCTCATCCTGCTCCAGCGCTCCCGCAGCGCCGTGCCGCGCCGGGTCGCGGTCGGGCTGATCATCGGTGTGTTGTTGTCCGGCGTGGCGGCGGTGGTGATCATGGTGGCGCAGGGGCCTGGCATGGTCGTCCTGCTCGCGCTCGTGGTCGGCTTGCTGGTCGGCGTGTTCCTGGTCCGGCCGGCGGAGACGAAGGTGTTGCTGGCGGGATCCGTCCTGGGGTTGGTCGCCACGATCTCCCTGACGGCTCTGGGGATCGCTGTGGTCGACGAGCACGAGTTCGCCCTCATGGTGCCGATCACCGGGGCCCTGGTGCTCCTGCTCTGGTGCTACCTCCGGCGGGTGCTACGACCGTGAGGAGCGGGCCCGCAGCGTGGTACGAGCCACCAGCTGGGCCAGGCAGACCACGGCACTGACAAGCACGAGGACGGTTGCCGCCGGGTACAGGGCGAAGACATCGACTGGGGTGCTGGAGTTGCCCTGCAGGCTCGGCGTGACGACGAACAGGACGATGGCCAGCGCTGGCATGATCAACTGTGGCAGCTGACGCACGGCGAAGAAGGCCGAGCCACGCTTGCTCCGACGCGAGACCCACAGCGAGGACCGGCGGAGACCGCGCACCCCGAGCGCGATGACAGCCAGGGTCACGGCTCCCAGGGCCAGGTCATTGATCGTCGGTACCGGGGCCCCGACCTCCGGCTGGCCACCTTCGATCGAGGTGATGACGCCGTCAGCCAAGGAGTAGGCGTGTTCGCGCGTCGGCGTGAAACTGTTCAGCAGGACGACGACCGCATACTCGCCGGATGGGACGATCGTCTGTTGGGCCTGATAGCTGGTCCCCGCGCCGGAGTGTTGGATCCGCTCCGGTTCGGTGCCGGGGCTGCTGCGGAGCCACCCGAAACCGGATCGTCCCGCGTTCGGTTGGATCGTGTGGCTCTCCGCCAGTAGTTCGGGCGAAAGCAGCTGCTCGCCATCGGGGGCGATGCCCTCCTGTGACTGCATGGACAGCCAGTTCGCCATGTCGTGTGCGCTGGTGATGACTTGGCCCGTGCCCGCCATGAGCGCTTCCAGCTCTCGCATCGGGATGGTTCCGCCGTATGCAGTGACGTGGCCCAGCGGGAGTCCTTCAACGGGTTCCGTGGAGGTCATCACAGCCAGTGAGTCCGACATCTCGAGCGGTTCGAAGACGTTCTTGTGAACGTACTCGATGAAGTCCTCTCCGCTCACTTCCTGGACGATCAGGCCGGCCGTCCAGTAGTTCAGGTTGCTGTAGAGGTACTTGCTGCCCGGGTCCGAGGTGAGGTCCAAGTCCAGGATCCTGGCCACCCCGTCCTCGAGGTTCGAGGCCGGGGGGACGATGATCGGTGAGGGAAGACCGGAGGTGTGGCTGAGCAGCTGACGCACGGTGATGTCGTCGGCTCGTGGGTCAACTGGCGTGAACTGGGGCAGGTACTCCTGCACCGGGTGGTCGAGTTCGACCTTCCCGGCGTCGACGAGTTGGAGGACCGCGAAGGCGGTGAACGACTTCGACACCGACTCGGCGCGCATTCGGCTGTGCTCGGTGAGTGACTCGCCGTTGGAGTCCTTCCCGTAGCCCGCCTCATGCACGGTTCGGCCATCCTTCACGACGGCGACTGTCGCGCCGGGCAGCCCATGACGATCGAGATAATGCTCCACGAAGGCGTCCACCTGACCGGAATCGAGGTCGCCGTGCGGCTCGGCCGAGGAGGGGGCTGCCGAGGTGGCGAGTCCCAGCAGGAGAAGGACTCCGGCCAGGGCCGTTGTCAGACGGCGCAACACAAGATCACCCAATGCTGTTCGCGAACTGTGGACGCCCGTCACCCTAACTGTGGGGCCCTCGACCTGACAACGGGATGGGCACACGTGCAGGGGAGCCATCCGGGCGAGCCCCAGGGCGGGCGCGTAGCCTTGTGGGATGGATCTTCAGTGTCCCAAGTGCCAGGCTCCGATGCGTCAGTACGAACGCAACGGGGTCACCGTCGACCAGTGCACGGAGTGCCGTGGCATCTTCCTCGACCGGGGTGAGCTCGAACACCTCAGCCAAGCGGAGGAGCAGTTCTACGGTGGACCCGCCCAGGGTCGACTGCACCCGCAGTCCGGCCCCGCTCCGACGATGCCGCCCCGCCGCTACGGTTCGCCCGGTTCACCGGACTCGCCGAACTGGCGCGGTGGCCACCAACAGGGGTACGGCCGGAAGCGACGCCGCAAGTCCTTCCTGGATGACCTGTTCGACTGACGCTCACCCACCCGAGTACTCAGTCAGGATGCCGTCCAGGACGAGTTCGGCCTGCGCGAACGCGGCCCGATCCTCCGGGTCCGTTTCGTCGCCGGTGTAGGAGCAGGTGGCGAGGGCCTTCCACAGCGCCCAGCCGCGGCCCCGTGACCAGGATGCGTCGTCGATCGCCAGCCGCTCCCGGAACACCTTTCGCCCTTCGGCGCTCAACAGGGTCCAGGCGACGGCCAAGTCGCAGGCCGGGTCGCCGACGCCACAGGTCCCGAAATCGATGACCGCTGCAAGGTGACCCTCCTGCAGCAGCAGGTTGCCTTCGGCGACATCACCGTGGAACCAGTGGTCGACGCCGTCCCAGGGCGCGGCGAGCGAGTCAGCCCAGGCTGCCCGAGCGAGGCCGACATTGACTCGTCCGTGCAACGTCTCCAGCGCGTCCTGAGTCGACTCGTCGAAGGTGCGCAAGGTCCCACCACGGAACCAGTTGTGGATCCCCGGCTGCGGACCGTCGATGGCTTCGACCCTCCGTAGGGCGATCAGGAACTCCGCCAGGTCGGCGGCGAAACGGATCGGATCGGCGATGCGCTCATTGGCTGCGGTCACGCCAGGTATCCATCGGAGGATGGACCACGTGTGCGGGTAGTTGTCGCTCGGCCGGCCCTGCACCAGCGGCACGGGTACGGGCAGGGGAAGACATGGCGCGAGCAGCGGCAGCCACCGGTGTTCCTTCTCCACCGCCCGGGCGTACTCGGCGGCACTCGGGAGACGCACCACCAGATCCGTTCCCAGGTGGAAGGTCCAGTTGTCCCAGCCGCCGTTGGCCACCGGTTCCACGGGGAGTCCGGCCCACTCGGGGAACTGCTCCTCGATCAGCCGGCGCACTTGTGCCGCATTGACCGGAACTCGTTGCGGCACCGGGCCGAGGTCTGGTGTCTCACTCACGAAGCGTTCCCTCCACTGCCTGTTGCCCTGTCGGGACCCTAGTGCGAGTGCTCAGCGCTGTCGCGCCATTTTCTGGACGCCGGGCGGGCAGGCCGGGTCGATTGCAGCGTGGCTGTCCGCGGTGTTCAGCCGCTCGAACCCTCCCCATCGGGCAGGTAATGCGAACACCGGACCGCCTTCGGTGAGATGTCCTCGCCCGAGTTCGTTAACGTCGCGCCACGGATCCCGTCGACGAGTTGGTTGGCGGTCCGGACGTACTTCTTCGCAGACCTCGGGGTGGTTCGATCGGTGAGCGTGATCCGATCCGAGGCGGACCAGGACGCGGTGTCCTCACACACCCGCCCCTCGTCGACCGCGCGGACGGTGTGGCGTCGGATCCCGTGGAGGCGGTCGATCGCGACTCCGTAACCATCCATCCGACCCAACTGTTCGTCCTTCGACAGCCGCCAGAACTCGGTGGCCGCGAGCCGGTCGAGGATCGCCATCAAGGCAGCGAGATCCTCGTGCGGAGAGGTGTCCTTCGTCGTCGGCATACCCCAACTCTAGAGACGCCCACTGACACGAATGAGCCCAGAGATCGCGGTCCACAGAATAACTCCGAAAGATGCTCGATGAGTGGGGTTGATCAGTGCTGGGCTCCTTCCAGCATTCCTGCCGGTAGTCACCGGCGGGGTTCCGGATGATCGCGTTCGGACGGTTGAAGGCGTTGATCATGGCAATGGTGGTGACCAGCTCGTCGTCGTAAGTGCTCGAGCACGCGGGCGAGCGCGAGACCTCTCTCTGTCGCTGGCCCAGAAGCTGCCCACCGATCCGCCGCCACCAAGATCAACACGAAGTTGACGCACGCCACGACGGGAGGGTCGGCCGGGTATCAGCATCTGGTTCGACAGTTGACCAACACACCCCTGTGACCAGTATGGTCCAAGGACTTGGGGGACCTCCTTGATCAGCAGGACCCAGTCGAAAGGGACCCCAATGTCTTCCCCCAAGCGGTGCCGTCGGAGCACGCTTCTCGCCGCAGCAGTGACCGCCACGATGATCTTGAGTGCCTGCTCCGGACAGTCCGCGGACGGTGATCCGGACGAGTCCCCTTCCCAGAGCGATCCCGGCCAATCGGACACCGGAGGCTACGAGGCCTCCGCGCCGAACCAGGACGCGGTGAAGGCGATCGCCGAGTTGGGCGATGTCGCGGACGGCTTGGCGTTCATCGAGTCCGACCAGGAGCAGACGGTCGCCGAACAGATCGAGATCACCGAGATTCCCTCGCCCCCGTTCAAGGAGGACAAGCGCGCCGACGACTACCTGGCCAGGTTGAAGGAGGCGGGCGTCGCGGACGCCGCCAAGGACGCAGAGGGCAACGTCTACGGCACGATCAAGGGCTCGGGGGAGGGACCCACCCTGTTCGTCTCCGCGCACTTGGACACCGTCTTCCCGGAAGGGACCGACGTGAAGGTCAAGGAGAAGGACGGCCAACTACATGCTCCCGGGATCCAGGACGACGGTCGCGGACTCGCCGCCCTGCTGTCGGTGGCCCGCGCCTTCCAAGAGACGGGAATCAAGCCGCAAGGGGACATCATCCTGGGCGGAACGGTGGGTGAGGAGGGCGAGGGAGACCTCCGTGGTGTCAAGGCCTTCTTCGAGGAGCACGACGACATCGACGGGTACATCTCCATCGACGGCGATGACCCCGGAGCAGTGACCTACCAGGCCACCGGAAGCCACCGGTTCCGGATCTCCTTCCCGGGACCGGGCGGCCACAGTTTCGGCGCCTTCGGCACGCCCAGCTCGATCCACGCAATGGGCCGCGCGATCGCGAAGATCTCTGATCTGGAGACCCCGGCGGAGCCCAAGACCACCTTCACCGTCGGGGTGGTCGAGGGAGGGGCATCGGTCAACTCCATCGCTGGCAGTGCCGCCATGCTGGTGGACATCCGCTCCAACGCCGAGGAAGAGGTCGGCAAGGTCGAGGAGAAGGTCCGCGCCATCGTCGAGGACGCCGCCACAGCAGAGAACGAGCGCTGGGACGTCAGTCCGGACGAAGGTGTCTCCGTCGAGGTGGAGATGATCGGTGACCGGCCGGCCGGCACCCAGGACGAGACGTCCGCCATTGTGGAGACAGCGTGGAGCAGCGCCGCCTCGTTGGACCTGGAGCCCGCCCTGAGTGGCCCGTCCAGTACCGACTCGAACCTGCCCATCAGCCTCGGCATCCCGGCGGTCACGATCGGCGGCGGGGGGAGTGGCGAAGGGGCGCACTCGCTGGACGAGTGGTTCGACCCGACTGATGCCTACCAAGGTCCCCAGCGAGCCTTCCTGACCATGTTGTCGTTGGTGGGCGTTGCCGAGGACGGCGCGCCCGACCCACTGTTGCAGCCGTGATCTGAGCGCACTCCCTTCTGGGGCGATCGACTTCCAGCCCGTGTCCGGCTGGAAGTCGTTGTGCTGCTCCAGCCTGCTGCGATTTCGGTGGAGCCCCGAAACGGGTCTGTGGTACTACTTGTGGGAAAAGTATTCCCAGTGGGAGGTGGTCATGGACGTTGAGGATCTTCCCCCGGGGCCCCCGGGGAAGTTCGCCGGCACCGTCAAAGTCGGTGAGAAGGGGCAGATCGTGATCCCGAAGGGCGCGCGTGATCTGTTCGGCATCAAGCCAGGCGACACGTTGTTGCTGCTCGCGGATGTCGAGCAGGGAATGACGATTGTGCGTCAGGAGGTCTTCGATCGATTCATCGCCCAGGCGATGCCTCCCGCCACCGGACCGCCGACCGACACGAGGGATGAAGACTCGGATCGAAAGGATGATCAACCGTGAGCGTGGTCGTGTGCGAAGAGGTGGTGCGCCGATTCGGGGATCTGGCCGCCGTGGATGAAGTCTCGTTCGAGGTGGAGCGAGGGGAGATCTTCGGTCTCATCGGACCCAACGGGGCAGGCAAGACCACGCTGCTGAACTGCATCGAAGGGCTGGACAGGCCGACAGCGGGGAGCATCAGTGTGCTCGGCCGCCATCCGATCACCGATCGGCACGAGTTGACCCTGCGCACCGGGGTGCAACTGCAGAGCGCGGCACTGCTCCCTCGGATCACGGTCGCGGAGGGAATGCGGCTGTTCTCCGCGTTGTACGACGACCCGGCTCCATGGGAGGAACTGCTGACCACGCTGGGCATCGCCGGCAAGCAGAAGACCAGGGTCGATCGCCTCTCGGGCGGCGAGCGCCAGCGGGTCTTCATCGCGTTGGCCCTGCTGCCGCGGCCGGAGGTGGTCTTCCTCGACGAGTTGACCACTGCCCTGGACCCGCAGGCGCGGCTGGCGATGTGGGACGTGGTGGCGGACATCCGAGACCGGGGAACCACCGTGGTCCTCACCACGCACTACATGGAGGAGGCCGAACACCTGTGTGATCGGGTGGGCATCATCGACCACGGTCGACTGATCGCCCTGGACACCGTTCCCGCACTCGTCCACGAACATGCCGGAGACGCCAGAGCGCGGCTCACTCTCACCCAGCCCGCGCCTGCGGAACTGGACCTGGAGCGGATCGACACGGTGACGACCGTCCAGCCCGACGGAATGAACCTGACCGTGCAGGGTACCGGCGATTTCATCCAAGAGGTGTTGGCCGAACTGACCGCCCGTGACGTGCGCGTCGCCGACCTGCGCACCACTTCTCCCGGGCTGGAGGACGTGTTCTTGAACTTGACCGGGCGCGCCATGCGAATCGAGGAGGCCTCATGACCGGCTATCGAGCACTTGCCATCGCACTGTTCCGCTCGCTCGTACGCGAGCCGGTCGGATTGTTCTTCTCCTTTATCTTCGCGCCACTCCTGGTGCTGATCCTCGGCCTGATCTTCGACAACGGCCCCGATCCCGTCTTCGGCGGGCGCAGCTTCATCGAGGCCACCCTCCCGGCGTTTCCCTCCCTGGTCCTGGCGATCACCGGCGTCCTGTTGGTGCCGGCGGGGCAACTGGCTCTGCGCGAGAGCGGAGCGCTGCGCCGACTCCGACTCACACCCCTGCGACCGTCCACGTTCGTCGCCGCGGACCTGACGGTGAACTTCCTGATCGGCATGACCGGGATGCTCGCCGCCCTGGCCGTGGGGTGGCTCGTGTTCGGCGTCACTCCCACGGGCAACCTCGTCGCCGTGTTGTTGGCCGCGGCACTGGGACTGGTGGCGTTCCTCGCGCTCGGCTACACCCTGGCCGGGGTCTACCCGTCCGCTGGCGCAGCGACCGGGATCGGCAATGTCCTGATGCTCTTGCTGATGCTGTCCTCCGGAGCGTTCATCCCGCTCGCGACGATGCCGGACCGGGTGCAGACGATCATGAACTTCTCACCTGTCCGACACTTCGCCGATCTCATTCAGGGGCTCTGGGAGGGACAGGCATGGTCGAGCCTGCTCCTGCCCACAGGGATCCTCGTCGGCATGATCGTCGTCTTCGGCGCACTGGGAACGCTGCTCTTCCGTTGGGAGCGCAACTGAGGGCCGCGGCATTCTGAAGTCGGGGAAGAGGGAGTCGACAGCGCCAGCAGGGCGTTCGACAGAACAACGAAGGGGTACCGATGGACGGCTACGTACTGAACCGCGCCGACGGCCGGAACGACGGCGAGGACTGGGTCGAGGACTACACCGAGCTGCCAGGCAGCGCCGGCATCTCGTTGATCGTGGAAGGCACCACTCAGGCAGGGGTCGGTCCCCGGCTGCACCTCCATCCGTCGTATGCGGAGACCTTCGTCATCCGCCGCGGCGGCGTGACTTTCACCATCGGCGACGAGGTCTTCGATGCGCACGCCGGGCAGATCCTGGTGGTGCCGGCAGCGACCCCGCACAAGTTCGTCACCAAGGTCGGTGGGTACGAGGCGGTGCACATCCACAGCGCTGAACGCTTCGACACCACTTGGTTGGAATAGGTCGCCCAACTTCACGGACCCCGGTGGGCAGGAGCAGGCTCGACCTTGTCGTCAAGCACGGCAGGCGTGCGATCATGAAGGCGAGAAATCGCGTCGAGACACGTTGTTGAAAGAATCCTCGGGCGCGATGTCGATCCTGGTTCCTGCCAGTCGACGGTTGGGTGAGAGGGCGTGGAACGGCGCCCCGCGAAACGGAGGAGCAGAACCATGAAGTACATGCTGATCATGCGGTCCACCCAAGCAGCCGTCGACGCGTCGGCGGAGGTGGACTTCGAGGAGATCATCAATGCGATGGGCCGCTACAACGAGGCCCTGATGAATGCCGGTGTGTTGCTCGCGGGGGAGGGGTTGTCCGACGCGGACGAGGGGTTCGTGGTCGACTTCGCCGCTGAGACGCCCATCGTCACCGACGGACCCTACGGGGAGACCCACGAGCTGTTCAACGGCTTCTGGATCCTGGAGGTGGGCAGCAAGGAGGAGGCTGCCCAGTGGGCCAGCCGGTGCCCACTCGGCCCGGGCAGCAAGTTGGAGGTGCGGCGGGTGACCGACGAAAGCGACTTCGCCGACTTCACCGACAACGAATTCGTTCAGAAGGAGAAGGGTTGGCGCGAGGACCTCTCCGGGCGCTGACCGGCACAAACCGGAGCCGGACCGTGGCCGAAATAGGACCCACCGTCGATGCCGTCTGGCGGATCGAGGGAGCCCAGGTCGTCGCCACCCTGACCCGGGTGACCGGCGACCTCGGGCTGGCCGAGGACTTGGCCCAGGAGGCCGTGGCCGAGGCATTGGAGCAGTGGCCGACCGCGGGCGTCCCCCGCAATCCGGGGGCCTGGCTGACCGCCGTCGCCAAGCGTCGGGCCATCGACGGCTGGCGACGCCAACAGCGGCTCGACGATCGCTACCGAAGCCTGGCCCATGATCTCGCCAGCGCGGACGAGGAAACCTGGGAACCGCTCGACGACGACATGCTGCGGCTCGTCTTCACCGCCTGCCACCCAGTGCTCTCGCGGGAGGCCCAGGTCTGCCTGACTCTGCGGGTGGTCGGCGGCCTGACCACCGAGGAGATCGCCCGGATGATGCTGGCACCGGTGGCCACCGTGCAACAACGGATCGTCCGCGCCAAGAAGACTCTGGGTGCCTCCCGCGTCCCCTTCGAGGCGCCGGACCCGCAGGCGTGGGGAACTCGACTGGGGGCAGTCCTCGGGGTGGTCTACCTGATCTTCACCGAGGGGTACGCCGCCACGTCCGGGGATCGTTGGGTCAGGGCCGACCTGGCCAACGAGGCGCTGCGATTGGGGCGAGTGCTGGCTCGACTCCTGCCCCGGGAACCCGAAGTGCATGGCCTGGTCGCCTTGATGGAGTTCCAGGCCTCGCGGTTCGCGGCCCGGATCGCCGCCGACGGGAGCCCGATCCTGCTGGCCGATCAGGACCGGTCCCGCTGGGACCACGCGCAGGTCCGACGCGGTCGCAGGTCCCTGAGCCGGGTCGACGCACTGGGCCGGGGACGCGGGAACTACGGGCTGCAAGCCTCGATCGCGGAGTGCCACGCGGTGGCGGCCAGCGTCGATGACACCGACTGGGATCGGATCGTGCTGCTCTACGAGGCCCTCGGCCGACTGGCGCCGAGTCCGGTCGTGGAGCTCAACCGGGCGGTGGCCGTGTCGATGGCGACGGGTCCCGCGGAGGCGCTGCGTATCGTCGACCGGCTGGGTGCGGGCACGGCCTTGCGGGGATCCCACCTGCTCCCGAGTGTGCGCGGGGAGTTGCTGTCCCAGCTCGGTCGGTTCGAGGAGGCCCGGTCCGAGTTGATCACCGCCGCCGGGCTGGCCACGAATGAACGGGAGGCCACGGTGCTGCGGGCCAAAGCCCGCGCGTTGACTCCGGAGTGATCACTGCTGTTCGTCTCGCGTCGCTTGTCAGGTGGGGCGGATGCCGTAGCGACCGCGGCTCACGATCTCTTCGATCGGGTGCCGACCGCGGTTCGGGGGGCCGGGTTGGGGGCCGCCGACGGGATGACCGAACACCACCGCCGACCAGACGTCCCACTCCGCCGGGATGTCCAGCAGGTCGCGGACCTGCTGCTGTGCCTCCGGGGTGCTGAACCATCCGGTGCCGCTGCCGAGTCCGTGGGCGGCACCGGCGAGCATCAGACGTTCGCTGACACGACCCTCGTCGTATGCGTTCGCCCGGGGGACCTGACCATCGAGCAAGATCACCACGGCCAGCGCGGCACCCTCAATGAAGCCGGTGAACCCTCCGGCCCCGGCGAGGTGCTTCAGGTCCTCACGGTCGTCGACGACGACGAAGTGCCAGGGCTGGGAGTTCTTCGAACTCCCCGTCCAACGCGCCACCTCAAGCAGGTCGGCCACGACTGACTCGGGAATCGGCTCCTCGGTGAAGGCGCGGGTCTGCCGCAGTCCCTGGAGTACGTCGATGATCTTGTGGTCCGACCCGTTCGCGTTCGTCATGGCTCCAGCCCTTCAGTGGCGTCTTGGAGCAGGATCAACCAGTGCAGGCGAAGCGGTATTCCCTCGGTCGGGCGAGCGCCGTTCGGTCAGGTCTTGCTGCGGGCGGTGTTTCCCTGCATCTCCTCGAGTTCCATCCCCTTGGTCTCCGGCACCAGGGTGCGGACGAAGATGAACGACAGCAGCGCGAAGAAGGCGAAGCCGCCGTAGATCCAGGCCAGGCCGACCCACTCGGTCAGGGCCGGGAAAAGTAGCGAGACGACGAAGTTCGCCATCCAGTTGACCGCCGTGCACAGTCCGAGTGCGATGGCTCGCATCCGGTTCGGGAACATCTCTCCGAGCATCACCCACATGATCGGTCCCCACGTGGCGGCGAAGCAGACGACGAAGAGGTTGGCGCCGATCAGGGCGGCCACGCCCCAGTTCCCCGGCAGGGAGACGTCCTCTCCCTGGCCGACCTGTTGGGTGAAGGCGATGCAGGTCAACAGCAGCCCCACAAACATACCGACGGAGCCGGCGAGCAACAGTTTGCGGCGGCCGATGCGGTCGACGAACAAGATCGCCACGAAGGTCATCACCACGTTGACGATCGCCGTGATCACCGACGTGGTGAAGGACTGGTCCTCGGTGAAGCCGACCGACTTCCACAGGGTGGTGGAGTAAT
Source organism: Propionibacteriaceae bacterium (assembly GCA_052094425.1). Taxonomy (GTDB): domain Bacteria; phylum Actinomycetota; class Actinomycetes; order Propionibacteriales; family Propionibacteriaceae; genus Microlunatus. The sequence goes on along the minus strand of JBQDIN010000047.1, from coordinate 4,721 downwards.
AGAAGATCGCGTTGATGCCGACGAACTGCTGCAGGGTGGCAAGCCCCATACCCACCCAGACGAGGGGGTGAAGGAATCCGCGATCGCTCCGGACGTCCTTGAAGGAGGCGTGCTTCTCCTTGCGGAGGGTCACGCGGATCTCCTTGATCCGTTCCGCCGGGTGTTCTTCGCCGGTGACTTGGGAGAGCACGCGCGCCGCTTCTTCGTCCAGGTTCTTCGCGACCAGGTAGCGGGGTGATTCGGGGATCCCGAGCGACAACAGGCCGTAGACGACGGCGGGGATGACGCCCACGATGAACATCCAGCGCCAGGCTTCGTAGCCGAGCCAGAGTTGTTCGGAGGCGCCACCGGCAGCATCTTGGAGCAAGGCATCGGACAGGAGCGCGGCGAAGATGCCGAGCGTGATGGCGAGTTGCTGCGTGGACGCGAGCGCACCGCGGTATTTGGCGGGTGCGATCTCGGAGATGTACGCGGGTGCGATGACGGAGGCGATGCCGATGCCCAGTCCGCCGACGATCCGCCAGATGACGAGCAACGGGACGGTGGTGGCCAACCCGGCGCCGATGGCGGATGCGACGAAGAGGACGGCGCCGATCATCATCACCCGTTTGCGGCCGATCTGGTCGGCCAGTTGGCCGGCGAACCACGCGCCCACGGCACATCCCAGCAGGGCCACGGCCACGGTGAGGCCGGTGACGAACCCGCTGAGTTCGAAGTGGCCCTGGATGGCGTCCACGGCCCCGTTGATGACTGAACTGTCGAAACCGAACAGGAATCCCCCGACGGCTGCGGCGACCGTAACGCCGATCACCTTTGCTGCGTGGGTGTCCGGCTCGCGCCTGGAATTTGCCGGCGACATCTGTGCACCTCCTCTGGGCTTGGGGTCCCTCCTGCGACACTAGACCCTTTCTCGTGCCCGCCGTGTCCGAGCCCGGTAGGGAATCAGTCACCCGGCCCTGCCCGGCCAGACCGCGAGGGGCCCACCGCTGATCATGTCTTGGGCAACGGCGACTGCTCCCAGCTCAATGGCTGATTTCCCAAAGCTGCAATGAGTATGGACGAAACGTACGTTGTAAGCCATTATCAGTCCTGTCAGTTCCGCGGAAATCTATTGACATAGCTCCCCAGTTGGATCAAATCCTCTCGGAAGGAACGACCATGCCCTCACGTCGACATTTTCTCCAAGGTGCAGCCATCGGAGGCTTGGCCCTTGGATCAGCGGGCCTGGTCGGCATCGCCCCGGCCACCGCCGCGATGCCGACCGATCGCATCAATCGGAACCTGGCCGGCCTCGGCTACACCAAGAACACCACCGGCTTCCAGGCCGACCATCGCCTGGTCCAGGACGGCAAGGCCGGTGGCGTCACTCAATCAACGCTCGCCGCCATGGTGTCGCTGGTGCAGAACAAGGTCGGAGCCAGCATGGACAGCTCATGGGGCGACGGCACGACCACCAAGGTGAAGGCGTACCAGGCAGCCAACGGCCTCACCGCCGACGGCAAGGCTGGACCGAACACGATGGCGAAGATGGGTCTCACCCGCGTGGTGGGTCTCGGCACGTCGTCAATCGGAGGCTCCATTCGCCGGACCGAGGTGATCCAGCGGGCTGCCTACTGGCCCAATATCGGGCTCGGCTACAGCCGCTCGAAGTACTACCGCGACCTGAACAACTCCAAGACCTACCGTCAGGACTGCTCGGGCCAGGTGTCGAACGCCTTCCACGCGACCCAGTCGTACTCGACCCGCAGCCTGGACGACATCTCGGCGGTGATCTCGAAGGCCAACCTGTTGCCCGGCGACATCCTGAACGACTACGACTACCACACTGTGGTCTTCTGCGGCTGGGCGAACGCCTCCCGGACCGCCTACTACTCCTTCGAGGAGAGCGGCAGCAAGGGCGCCGTGGGTCGCGAGGTGACCGGCTACCCGTTCTTCGGTCTGGGGACCGCTTGGAAGCCGCGCCGATACAACAAGATCGTCTGGGGCTGAGCCCGGGTCGGGTTGGGGATGGGACCATCTTCTGGCCATCCCCAACCTGACGCAACACCCCGTGGGGCGGGGTCGGACGTGTGCCGGGCGAATGCCTCCGACTACATCTGGGGCCGGTGATCGGTCATTCTGCTTCGGATGGCACCTGCGTCTCGGGCACCTCGGCGACCGGCGTCACGACGACGTCGTGCACCTTCCAGTTGAGCTGCTCCAGAGAGGTCTTGGCAGCCTCGATCTGGTCCAGGTTGACCCGCGATTGGTGCGGCACGACAAAGGCTTCAACATGAAACAGGTGCCCTTGGTCACGAATCCGCACACCCGCCTCCTTGACCCAGTCCAGTTGATCCAGGGTGTCCACGACCTGTTGATTGAGGGGGTGCGGCTCGGAGTCGTCCACGGTGTGAGCTCGGGCGTCCATCAAGGCGTCGACGGCATGGCGCAGGTTGGTCCAGCCGTCGCGCAGGATGCTGACGGCAATGGCCAAGGCGGCCACCGCGTCGGCCCACCACAGACCGAAACCGATGGCGATGACGCCCAGAATCGTGCCCACCGCGGTCATCCAGTCCGCCTTGTTCATGTCGGCGTCGGCGTGCAGCACCTTGTCGTGCAGCCGTGTGGCCAACGGCAACTTCTTGTGTCCCAAGATGACCGGTCCGATGCCCCTGTAGACCATTGCCGCGATCATGAGCCACCCCGCCCAGAACGTCTGTCCGAACAACTGCACGGTGCCGATCGGAGGATGTTCAACCATCACCAGTCCGCTGCCGGAGTCGACGACGAGGAAGATGCCCATGGTCAGCAGTGCCACCGCAGCCACCAGGTGTCCCGTGGCCACCGAGCGATGATATCCGTAGGGGTGTTCGGGTGTGGGTTTCTTGCCGGCCACCCGGACGGAGATGAGGAAGCTGATCGGGGGAATCAGCGACAGCAGGTCCTCGATCCAGGCGGCCTTCATGGCCTGTGAATTGCCCATCGTCGCGAGGACGACTGCCACGCAGGTCACGAGATAGGCCAAGCCGATCCATTGCAAACGCTTGGCACGCTGAAGGTCACGCTGGCGCTCAGGTGGGAGTTCTGCATGTCCGAAGTTGTGTCTCTGGCCGGTCATGTTGCAGAGCCGTCCAGATGCCGCTCGAGGGCGGTCAGCAACGCATTCTCGCCCATGGTCGTCGCCATGACGTGAGCTACCGACTTGCCTCCCTCGGTGGTCTCCACGTACGGGCGAGTCAAAGCGACGTCAGTTGACCAAGGCGACTTGTCCGTGAGTCCACCTATGACGATGTCGAGCCGACCCACCTTCATCAGCTCGACCAGATGTTCCTCCCCATCGACGGTCCAGACCGGCTCGGCCCGCTGAGAAGCGGCGAACGAGAGGACAAGATCGACTTCGGACCCGGTGGGCACCCCCGCCGGACTGGACGGCGCCACGGTGAAGGGTGGGTGCGGTGAGACACCCACCCGCAACTCACCCGTACTGCGGATTCGCTGCAGTGAGTCGTCCGGGTCGGCGGGGTAGGTGATCCCACAACCGCTGAGGAGGACTGTCACTCCCAGCACCAGGCTCACCAGGAATCGCCGTGTGGCACCACTGTGGTTGCGCATGCTCGGTCACTCTCGTTGGCGGGTCACCTCACCCGTACCCAGCTCTGAGGGGGTCAATCAGGTAGACAGCACGTGGCCAAGAACCGGTGCAGGCTGTTTCGTCCCTTTGGGCTTGGGTACGTCAGTGGTCAAGGGCGGGTCGATCAGCGTGCACAGAGCGTGTCCGGCGCATCCATACTCGATGTCCGTTGGGGGCATCTGAGGCACCGCGAGAGACAGGGAGGAAACAATGAGAATGACCTCCCTGTGGTTGGACAACTTTCGGCAGCCGACGGGCCGGGTCTTTGTGTCCGGCTCCACCTATGACGATGTGGTTGTCGGAGCGGGGCTCACAGGACTGATTACGGCGGTTTTGCTCGCCAAGGCGGGGCGCCGGGTGGGGGTGTTCGAAGCTCGGGCGGTCGGAGCAGCCGCAACTGGACACACGACCGGCAAGATCAGTGTGCTCCAGGGCACCCGGCTGTCCTCCATCGATGCGCACTACCCACTGGAAGTGACTCGGGCCTACGCCGAGGCGCAACAGGTCGGTCAAAAGTGGCTGAAGAAGTTCTGCGCGGAGCAGGGAGTCGCGGTGGAGGAGCGGGACGCGGTCACGTACGCGGGGGGCGAAAGCGGCCGGGGAGCCGTCGAGGCCGAGGTGGAGGTCGGCGAACGGCTTGGCTTGCCGGTGCAGTTTCTCGAAGGCGAAGACATCCGGCTGCCTTTTCCTGCCTATGGCGGTGTTCGACTGGCCGGGCAGGCGATGTTCAATCCAATGGAGGCCTTGGCTGCCTTGGCGACGGAACTGCGGGAGCGCGGCGGGCAGCTCCACGTCGGCCCGCGGGTCCAGGGGGTGAACGCTGGCAGTCGGTGCAGGATCGACACATCCGAAGGGTCAGCCTTCGCCGAACACGTGGTGGTGGCAACGGGAGCCCCGTTCCTTGACCGCGGAGCCTACTTCGCGAAGCAGACTGCCCAACGCTCGTACGTCGTGGCCTTTCGGGTGCCGGGTCCGATTCCGGCCGACATGTACCTATCGGCCGACCAGCCCACCCGATCTCTGCGCACAGCGGAGAATGACGAGCTGCTCCTCGTGGGCGGCAACGGTCACGTGGTCGGTCGGCACCCGTCGCCGCGTGACTGTGTCGACC
>JBQDIN010000046.1:18672-33898 GCA_052094425.1 Propionibacteriaceae bacterium | reverse complement strand
AGACCGGACTCGATCTGGTCGAGGGGATCCCCAAACCCGGTGGGCTCTGTCGTTGTTGACATACCCCCATTCCAAAGTCCACCACTGACACGAATCCCCTGCATGCACAGGGAATCCGAGAGTATTCGCGGGTTTCTGAAGTTCCACACAAGGCATGGTTTTGCTCACCTCAACCAGCGTCCACCCGGCTACGACCAGCGCGGATCAGAACACCGACTTGCCCCCGGTGACGCCCAGCACCGTGCCGGACACGTAACTGGCCTCGGTCTCACTCGCCAGGAAGACGAAAGCAGGTGCCACCTCAGCGGGCTGTCCGGCGCGCCCCAAGGGGGTGTCCTGGCCGAACTTCTCCAGCTTCTCCGGCGGTTGGGTGGCCGGTTGCAAGGGGGTCCAGATCGGCCCGGGGGCGACCGCATTGACTCGAATGCCACGGGGACCCAACTCCGCGGCGAGGTTCACCGTGAAGTTGTTGATCGCGGCCTTGGTTGCCGCATAATCGAGCAGGCTCGTCGATGGCTCGTACGCTTGGATGGAGGAGTTGTTGATCACCACGCCGTCGGAGGGCAGGTGCGGCACGGCGGCACGGGTGATCCAGAACAACGCCGACAGGTTCGTCGTCAGCACCCGGTCCAGGTCCTCGTCGATCAACGACTCGATCCCCTCGTCCCGGGCATGCTGGAAGCCCGCATTGTTCACCAGGATGTCGATTCCGCCCAAGCGCTCCACCGTGCGGCTGACCACCGCATCACACTCCGCCCGGGTCCTCAGGTCGGCCTCGATGGCCAGGGCGGTCTGTCCGGCCGCCTCCACCAACGCCGTCGTTGCACGGGCATCCTCGACCTCTTCCGCGAGGTGGGTGAACGCCACCGCTGCACCCTCGCGCGCGAAGGCGAGCGCGACGGCCCGACCGATGCCGGAGTCCCCTCCCGTGATCAGCGCCTTCCGGCCAGCCAACCGATCGTGGCCCGAGTAGGTGTCCTCACCGTGATCCGGGATGGGATCCATCCTGGCGGTAGCGCCCGGTGGTTCCTGCTGCTGCGCAGGGAACCCTTCCGACAGCGGCTCCCAGTTCCTGTTCTCACTCATCGTGTCTCCTCGCGGTGACCAGTCTTCGTCCAACTCGTCGGGGGTCTGTGGCCCCACCCCCCGAGGGGCCCACCCCCGGCCCATCGACATCACACCGCCCCTCTCGGCGGAGCGGGTCCCCCGGTTGCCCCGGCGGACCCGCGTCCAGACGACGACTCCGGGTCAGTAGGCATCCCTGTTGTCGCGCTGGTCGTCGGCCTTGTCCCTCATCTCTCCCTTGGCCTGCTTGGCCTGACCGGAGACCTGGTCCTTGAGACCGTCGACCTCCATGCTCTTGTTGTCGGTGGCGGCGCCGAGCTTCTCCTTGGCGTCACCAGCAGCCTCTTCGGCCTTGCCCTTGGCCTTGTCGAATGCTCCAGCCATGATGTGCTCCCTTCATTCCAGAGTGTGTTGGACTGAGTACCCGCACATTCCGGCGCCGAAACATCGAGAACGAGTTTGGTTTGCCGAGGTTCGGCCGGGGTACTGCTGGGACAGACAACACCGAGAAAGGGGTTCACATGAACAGGGGCTTGATCGGAACCATCATCGGCATTCTGGTGATCATCGTGTTGGTCATCGTGATCATGCAGTTGATCTGATTCGTCCACGGAGGTGAACTCGCCGGACTGGTCGCCCGTACCGCGGACGACCAGTCCGGCTTGTCCATGTCCCGGCCCAACAGGCGAGAAGCATCACGGCTGCTTCGGGTGCCGGCGGAGAATCCATGGCACCAGCGCGCAGAAGATGACCAGACTCGCCATGGTGGCGCCCGCGACGGCAGCCCACGGTGGGCCCAGGGCGACATCGAAGATCAAGACCACGGTGCCGACCAGGACCAGCGCGACCCCCACCAGGGCGGCCACGAGGAACCCGTGGCCCCACTGGACCACCGTGTGCTTGAGCCCGCGTCGGAACAGTGTCCGGTGCAGGATCACCGGCGTGAGGGCGATCGCGGTGGTGACCACAGCAACCCCGACGAGTGTCAGGTAGACGGCCAGTTGGGGTGGGCGCAACTCAGCGAAGGTCGGCTGGAACGCCACCGCGAGCAGGAAACCAGTCAACACCTGGGTTCCGGTCTGGGTGACCCGCAACTCCTGGAGTAGTTCGTTCCAGTTCCGATCCATCCGCTGGTTCGCGGATTCGTCCCTTCCGTCGGGATCCACCGGCCCGCTCAGCGACCCACGGCCTTCGCCAACTCAGCCTTGGACATCTTCGATCGGCCGTCCACGCCCTTCTGTCGGGCCTCGTTGTACAACTGGTCCTTGGTCCGTCCGCCGCTGCCGGAGTGGGACCTCTTGCCGCCTCGATGACTCGAGGACACGTCCTCGGTCGAACTGCGGCTGGCTTCCTCGGACTCGCCGCCGCGGGCCCGTTCCTTGTTCACCGTACGCGCCGCGATCTCCTCTGCGGTGCCCTCGGGCCGTCCCCGGTCCTCGAGACCGTCCTTGATGTGCTCGTACTGGCGTTCACGTTTGTCACTCCATGACCTGCTGGGCATGTCGACAGCTCCTTCCTCCTAGTCCTCGTACGCGGATTCAGTACCCCCTCGATGGGAGCCGGAAACACCCGCCTGTTCCGGCGAGGGCTTGTCAGAGTGGAGCAAGAGTGCTTTGGTGAAGGTAAGTGGTTGAGCAGCTGCCACTAGCAATTACTCGGGGCCCTAGGAGTGGCAATGTCCACCCGTATCGAAACTTCAGTCTGCTCCCGCACCCACGACTCGGCCGCCCATCGACGGGCTGTCGAGACCGACGACCTGTTGCGCTCGGCAGCCACGGGTTCGCAACGGGAGCGCCATGACCAACTCGAGCAGGTCGTCCTGCTCCACCTCGAAGTCGCCGACGCGCTGGCACACCGCTACGCCGGGCGGGGGGCAGAGACCGCCGACCTCGAGCAGGTCGCCCGGCTGGCACTCGTCGAGGCCGTCGAACGGGCGGATCCGGACCGCGGCGACTTCCTCCCGTTCGCGGTGACCACCATCCGCGGGTGCCTGAAACGGCACTTCCGCGACCACTGCTGGCTGGTCCGCCCACCGCGACGGATCCAGGAACTGCAGGTCGACATCGGTGACGCGTGGAGCGAACTCGCCCAAGCGATGGGACACGCTCCCTCCACGCGGGAGGTCGCGCAGACGATGGAACGGTCCGCCGTCGATGTTGGTGAGGCGCAAGCAGCGGGGAGTTGTTTCCGGCCACGGTCACTCGACGCCCCGGTTCGCTCCGGCGAGTCGACGGGCGCCGAGCTCGGTGCCCTGCTCGGCTACGAGGATGCGGGGTACGCGGCTGCCGACTGGGCCGGCACGATTCGTCCCGCCCTGGCCGAGTTGAGCGAGACCGACCGGCGGATGCTGCACCTCCGCTTCTACGAGGAACTCACCCAGCAACAGATTGCCGACGAGTTGGAGGTCAGCCAGATGCAGATCTCCCGTGCGTTGCGACGGGTGCTGACGCTGTTGCGGTCTCGGATCGACACCGTGGACGAAGCCAGCATGCCGTTGGCGGCTTGATCCGAGCCCGCCGCCAGCTGACCCAGCCTGGACACCGAAACGCCAGCCTGGACACCGAAACAGAGGAAGGGGCCGAGATGGCATCCGAAGCACGGCACGATGACACCCGGGGGCAGCCGGACGAGGGGACCCGGAAGGTCCAGGAGGAAGCCGCGGAGGCCACCGACCTCCCCCGCGGCTCCACCCCGGACACCCCCCAGCACCGCTCGTCCTCCGAACAGTTGGAGGACGCCGAGGCAGAGGCCGAGCAGCGCCGGCACCGGGACTGACCCACCGTTGGTACGGCCGGGGATCAGAGCAGCGGGGAGACGAGCCGGGAGATGCTCTCCTTGATCCGTCCGATGACGGGGTGGCGATAGGCGGTGTCGTGATCGAACTCGGTGCAGTGGGTGAGGTCCTGGCGATAGATGTCGGCGAGTTGCTTGCCGATGTCGGCGTCGTAGACGAACGCATTCACCTCGAAGTTGAGCCGGAAGCTGCGGTAGTCGATGTTGGCCGACCCCACCGAACTGATCTCCTCGTCGATCAACACCGTCTTGGCGTGCATGAACCCGTTGCGGTAGATGAACACCTTCGCCCCGGCTTGGGCCAGTTCGTCGGCGAAGCTCAGCGTGGCCGGATAGACCAGCAGGTGGTCGGGCTTGTCCGGAACCATCAGCCGGACGTCGATCCCGGACCGAGCGGCCACCTTGAGCGCCTCCATCACCGATGAGTCCGGCATGAAGTACGGCGTCTGGATGAAGATCGACTTCCGGGCTGTGGTGAACAACTTCAGGTAGCCGTACTTGATCCGCTCCCACTGCCCGTCCGGACCGCTGGAGGCGATCTGGACCACGACGTCGCCGTGCAGGTGGTCCGTGGCGGACTCACCGGAACGGTGCCCGTCGGGGAAGTACCGGTCCTCCCACTGCACATGGTCGCCCTTGTCGGCCGCGACGTTCCAGTCCATCAGCAGCCGCTTCTGCAGCGAGGCGACCGCACCGCCGTCGATCCGCAGGTGCGTGTCGCGCCAGTAGCCGAACTTCGGATTCGTGCCCAGGTACTCGTCGCCGACGTTGAATCCGCCGACATAGCCGATCTCGCCGTCGATGACCGCGATCTTGCGGTGGGTCCGGTTGTTGATCCGGAAGTTGATCAAGGGCAGGACGTTCGGGAAGAAGGGGTAGACTTGCCCGCCCGCGGCGCGGAGCCGAGCCAGGTGCTTCTTCTTCACCCCCTTGCCGCCCATGGCGTCGAAACAGAGCCGAACCTCGACCCCGGCCTCAGCCCGTTCGGCCAGGGCGGTCAGGATCCTGGTCCCGAGCTCGTCCGGCCGGAAGATGTAGTAGAGCAGGTGCACGTGGTCGGTCGCCGACTCGATGTCGGCAATCAGGGTGTCGAACTTGTCGTTCCCGTCGTGGAAGATCCGCACGGCGTTGTCCTGGCTGACCCGACCGCCGTCGTCGTCGGCCAACAGGATGGCCAGGTCGGAGTGGTGCGCGGCGACGTGGTTGCCGAAGACGAACTCGCCGTCCATCATCGCCTGCCGCTGCCGATGCACGACCTGCTCGGGTCGCTCCCCCGACTCCACCTCCAGCAGTCGGAAGATCTTGTCCTTGGACAGGCGTCGACCGACGAACAGGTAGAGCAGGAAGCCCAGCACCGGGATGAACATCATCACCAGGATCCAAGCCCACAAGGAGGCGGCGTCCCTGCGTTCGAGCAGCAGGGTGATCACCGACAGGACGATGTTGACCACGAGGAAGATCGTGATCAGCAGGACCACGAGGTCGAAGACCTCTGCGCCGGTCATCAGCTCAAGAGCTTCCGCCGAGAGCGACGAATCCCGGTTTGATCACTTCGTTGATCAACGCCAGCCGCTGGTCGAAGGGATAGAAGGCACTCTTCGCCGCGTTCACCGTGAACCAGCGGACGTCGTCGATGGAGTAGTCGAAGGCCTGGCAGAGCAGGTGGAACTCGCGGCTCAACGTCGTCCGGCTCATCAACCGGTTGTCGCAGTTGACGGTCACCCGGAAGCGTTGTTCGGCCAGCAGCCCGATCGGGTGCTCGGCGATGGAGTCCGCCGCGCCGGTCTGGACGTTCGAGGAGGGACACATCTCCAGCGGGACCCGCTCGTTGCGCACATAGCTGGCCAGCCGGCCCAGGACCGGCGTACCGCTGCTGGTGTCGATGTCGTCGATGATGCGAACGCCGTGACCGAGTCGATTGGCGCCGCACAACTGGACGGCCTCCCAGATGGAGGGCAAGCCGAACGCTTCACCGGCGTGGATCGTGAAGTAGGCGTTGTTGCGCTTCAGGTAATCGAAGGCGTCCAGGTGGCGGGTGGGTGGGAAGCCGGCCTCCGCCCCCGCGATGTCGAAGCCGGCCACGCCGTCTTCGCGATAGCGCACGGCCAGTTCAGCGATCTCCCGCGAGGCACTGGCATGCCGCATCCCGGTGACGAGTTGACGCACCACCACCGTGTGGCCGGCTGCGCGGGCCTCCTCGAGGCCGGCGTTGATGCCGTCCCGGACCGCCTCCACCGCCAGCGCCGGCGTCAACCCGCCCTGCAGGTGTTGCTCGGGTGCCCACCGGGTCTCGGCGTACACGACGCCGTCGGCCACCATGTCCTCGACGAACTCGCGCGCCACCCGCTGCAGCGCCGCGGCCGTCTGCATCACGGCGAGGGTGTGGTCGAAGGTCTCCAGATAGCGCACCAGGGAACCGGAGTCGGCCGCCGCGGCGAACCAGTCCCCCAGTGCCTCGGCCTCGGTGGTGGGCAGGGTGTGCCCGACCTCGGCGGCCAGCTCGACCACCGTCTGTGGCCGCAGTCCGCCGTCCAGGTGGTCGTGCAGGGCGACCTTGGGGGCCGCCCGCAAGGTGACCAGGTCCGGGACCTCGCCCCGCCTCGCGGACTCAACGCTGTGTGTCACGTGGTCGACTCCCTTCCGGCCACTCGGGCCAGATCGTCTGCACCGAAGGCCTGCGGCAGTACCCGGGCCATCTCCTGCACCCCGGCCGGGGTGGCCACCAACAGGGTGGGGCCGCCATTCTCCCAGAGGAGTTGGCGGCACCGACCGCAGGGCATCAGCGGCTCGCCCCGGGCGTCCACGCAGGCGAAGGCGACCAGTCGCCCGCCACCACTGGCGTGCAGCGCGGAGACGAGGCCACACTCGGCGCACAGCCCCACCCCGTACGCCGCATTCTCCACATTGCAACCGGCCACGATCCGACCGTCATCGACCAGGGCGGCCGCGCCGACCGGGAACTGTGAGTACGGCACGTACGCGCAGTCGATCATCTCCGCGGCGCGGGTACGCAGCGCCTCCCAGTCAATCTCCGGGGTGGCGATCTCCGGGGTGGCCACGGCCTCAGGCCTTCTCGAACGGAGTGCCGTCGGCCGCCGGCGCGCGGACTCGTCCGACCAGCCCCGCCACCGCGATGATCGTGGCCACATAGGGCAGCAACAGCAGGAACTGGCTCGGTACCGGCGTGTTCAGGGTCTGCAACTGGGAGGCCATCTGGGTGACGAACCCGAAGAAGAGGGCCATCAGGGTCGCCCAGATCGGGTGCCAGCGCCCCATGATCAACGCAGCCAGCGCGATGAATCCGTTGCCGACGGTGAACTCCTTGGAGAACGAGCCGGTGGAACCGATGGTGAAGAAGGCACCGCCGAGCCCCGCGAACAGGCCCCCGGCGAGGACTGCCGACCAGCGGGTGGCACGGACGCCGATGCCGACCGTGTCGGCAGCCTGCGGGTGCTCACCCACGGCCCGGACCCGCAGCCCCCATTTGGTCTTGTAGAGCAGACCCCACACGACGAAGACGGAGACGGCGGCCACGTACGCCAGCAGGGTCTGCTCGAACAGCACCGGACCGAAGAAGGGGATCTTCGACAGCAGGGGGATCGAGATCCGCTCCATGATCGGGGCGCTGTTGTACGCCGCCCCCTCCGGCTGCACCAGTTGGTCGAACAGGAATCCGGTCAACCCGGCCGCGAGGAGATTCAGCACCACCCCGAGCACCACTTGGTTCACCAGGTACTTGATCGAGAACAGCGCAAGCAGGGCGGCCATCAGGATGCCGGCGACCATGGCGGCGACCAGGGCTGCGACGATCGAATCGGTGATGCTGCCCACCACTGCGGCGGCGAAGGCCGCGGTGAGGAACTGTCCCTCGATGGACACGTTGACCACACCGGACCGCTCGCACAGCACACCGCACAGGGCACCCAGCACAAGGGGCGTGGCCAGTGCGAGGGTGCCAGCGAACTGGTTGCTGACCGGGAACGGCAGGTCTCGTCCGGCCGCGGCCCAGGTGAGGAAGCCGAGCACGAAGGCGACGCCGCCGATCGTCCCGGCCAGCGCCGGCAACTTGCCGGAGAGGCGACCGGACAGGAACCCGGCCCCGGCGAGCAGGCACAGCAGGGCGCAGACGATCACGGTCGGCAGGCCGGGCACACTCACGGTCGGCAACTGGACCTCGTCGAAGGCGTTCGACAGCGCGAACCGAGCCGACCCGGAGGTGGAGAAGACGAGGGCGGCCAGGATCACGCCGACCACGGCGATCAGGGCGCCGGTGGACAAGCGCTGGACCCGGTCCTCGCGGGACTCGACGAAGGTGTGGGTCATCACCTCCTGGGCGGCAGCCTGCTGCTCGACCGCGGCATCGGCCGCCCCGGTCTCGGCCGCCCCGGTCTCGGTGAGCTTGGTCTCGGTGAGCTCCGGCTCGGCGTCGGGCGTCTTGTCACTCATGCCAGACCTCCCGTCGTGGGTACGGCTTCAAGGGCCTTGGACTTCTCCTTGCGGGTCCGCATGAACGGGACCAGCGTGGTGACCAGGGCCGGGGCGGCGACGAACAGCACGATCAACGACTGCAACACCGTCGTCAGCGTGAGCGGGGTCTGCGCCACACTCTGCATCGCCAGCCCACCGGCGTGCAGGCCGCCGAAGAGCAGTCCGGCGAGCACCGTACCGAACGGTTTGGAACGGCCGAGCAGGGCGACCGTGATCGCATCGAAGCCGACCGAGCCGACCAACCCGGCTGACAGCGGGACCGGTGTTCCGAGCACGCTCGGGCCGAGGGCCGCCTGCACTCCGGCCAGGCCGGCCAGGGCGCCGGCGAGGGTCATGGTGATCACTGTGGTCCGTGCGACGCTCATCCCCGCAGTCGCGGCGGCATGCGGGTTGGCACCGACGGCGCGGATCGCGAAGCCGATGGTGGAGCGGTCGAGGATCCACCACACGGCCACCGCCGCCACCAGGGCGAGGAGGAAGCCGAGGTGCAGTCGGCTGCCCTCCAACCGCGGCAGGGTGGCGTTCCAGTCCACCACCGGCGAGATCGGATCCGTCCGGCCGGGGCGCTGGAAGGCTGTGGTGGTGAGGAAGTAGGCCAGCAGACCGACCGCGATGTAGTTCATCATGATCGTGACGATCACTTCGTGCGCGCCGGCCTTGGCCTTCAACCAGCCGACGATGCCGCCCCAGACGGCGCCGCCGAGGACGCCGATCGCGATCGCGACGACCAGGTGGATGACCGGCGGCAGGTGCCAGGTGAAGCCGACGTAGGCGGCGAGGATCGCGCCCCAGATTGCCTGCCCCTGGGCACCGATGTTGAAGAGTCCGGCCCGGAAGGAGAGTCCGACACCGAGTCCGGCCACAATCAGCGGGGCGGCCTGGGCGGTGGTCTCGGCGATCGGCCCCCACCCGCCGACGGACCCGCGGATCAGCGCACCGTACGCGCCGCCGACCTTGTCCACGGCCGCGCCGAGTGGCAGTTCGGGGGCGGTGAACAGGTAGGCGAACTGGGAGCGGACGTCGGAGTCGGAGAAGATCATCAGCAGCGCGCCGACGAGAAAGGCCAGCACGAAGGCCATCAGGGTGGTGACCACATCCCGCCACGGGAAGGTGAAGCGACCCCGGCCGCCGGACCCGCCCCCGGTGGCCAGCCGCGCCAACAGGCCGCCACCACCGTCGTGCTGCGGTTCGGCCTCGGTGCCGCCGGCCCCGTCCCCGACCGCCTCCTCGGCCGCCTCGGACAGGTCAGCCGCCTCGGCGCCGGTGGCTGCGTGCTGCGGCTCCGTCGCCTCGTTGGGCTCGGGGACGCCGTCGGACTCCGGGACACCGTCGTCCGGCTCGCGCGTGGTCACTGCCCTGCTCCTTCCCGATCGGTGCCGCCCGAGTCGTCGACGGCCAGTGCGGCCTCCTCCGCCGACAGGCCGGCCATCATCAGGCCGAGCACGTCGCGGGAGGTGTCGGCATCGACGATCCCGACGATCTTGCCGCGGTACATCACCGCGACCCGGTCGGCCAGCGCGGCCACCTCGTCCAACTCGGTGGACACGATCACGACGGCGGTTCCCTTGTCCCGCTCCTCGACGATGCGTTGGTGCAGGAACTCGATGGCGCCGACGTCGACGCCGCGGGTGGGCTGACTGGCCACCAGCAGGGACAGCGGCCGGGACAACTCGCGGGCCAGCACGACCTTCTGCTGGTTGCCGCCGGACAGCGACGCGACGGACTGCTGGATGGACTGGGTCCGGATGTCGAACTCGCCCACCCGGTCCTCGGCGTTCGCCGCGATCTTCTTCAGGTCCAGGGCGATGCCCTTGGCGAAGGGGGGCTCGTCGAACTGGTTCAGGACGAGGTTCTCGGCGACGGTGAAGGGCCCGACGAAGCCGTCCCGCTTGCGGTCCTCGGGGACGAACCCGACACCGGCGTCGATGGTCGCGTTCGGCTTCAGACCGGTGATGTCGCGGCCGTCCAGGGTGATCCGTCCGCTGGTGACCTGCTCGGTGCCCAGCAGCGCGTCGGCCAGCTCGGTCTGGCCGTTGCCCTGCACTCCGGCGATGCAGAGTATCTCGCCGCCGGCCGCCGCCAGGTCCAGGTCGTCGACCATGATCGCTCCGGAGGAGCTGGCGACCGTCAGGTTCTCGACCCGGAGCCGTGGCTCATCCGGGCTGGCCGGGGCCTTGTCCACCCGCAGGCTGACCTCGCGGCCGACCATCATCTCGGCCAGTCGGCCCTCGGACTCGGTCGGTTCGGCCCGGCCGACCACCTCGCCGCGACGGATCACGGTGATCTTGTCCGCGATGGCGCGCACCTCGCGCAGTTTGTGGGTGATGAACACGATGGCGCGCCCCTCCTCCTTCAGGGACTGCATCACCGCCATCAGCTCGTCGATCTCCTGCGGGGTGAGCACCGCGGTGGGCTCGTCGAAGATGAGGTACTGCGCATCGTTGGCGAGCGCCTTGAGGATCTCGACGCGCTGTTGGACACCGACCGGAAGGTCCTCGACGATCGCGTCCGGGTCGACCTGGAAGTTGTAGCGGTCCGACAGGGTCCGCACCGTCCTCCGGGCGGCCCGCATGTTCAGCAAGCCGGCCCGGCCCTCCTCGCGACCGAGGAACATGTTCTCCGCCACCGAGAAGACCTCGACCAGCATGAAGTGCTGGTGCACCATCCCGATGCCGGCCGCCATCGCCTCCTTCGGGTTCCCGATGCGGGTGCGGTCCCCATCGACGTGGATCTCGCCCTCGTCGGGCTGCAGCAGCCCGTACAGCACGTTCATCAGCGTGGACTTGCCAGCGCCGTTCTCCCCGAGCAGGCAGTGGATCTCACCCGGCTGGATGTCCAGGTCAATGGCGTTGTTGGCCACCAGCGAACCGAATCGCTTGGTGATCCCACGCAGTTGCAGTCCGGAGCCGACACTCGGCTCACTCAGCTTCGTCGGTGTGGACACAGGGTGATCCTCGCACAGGAGTCGTCGGAGGTGGATGTATGGAGAGGGAGACCCGAAGGCCTCCCTCTGCCACGTCTGAGACCCTCCCCGGGGCGTGCCCCGGGGAGGGGGAGGCTCAGTTCTCCGGCTGCGACTCGGACTCGATGGTGATCTCACCGGCGACGATGTCGGCCTTGATCTGCTCGAGCTCCGACTTCGTCTCGTCGGAGACCTTCGACTCGAACTCGTGGAACGGCGACAACCCGGTCCCCTCGTCCTCCAGCGTGCCGACGTACGGCTCGTTGTCGAAGCTGTCGTCGGTGGAGGCCTTGATCGCATCGAACACCGCGACGTCCATGCCCTTGTAGACGCTGGAGATGATGTTCGGGCAGTACTCGGCCGCACTCTCGCAGCCGTCGGTGTCCACCCAGATGGCGTTCACCTTGCCGCCGCTGGCCTTGGCGGTCTGCAGCGCACCCTCACCGGCCGGGCCGGCAACCGGGAACAAGATGTCGGCGCCCTGGCTGACCAGGTTGTCGGCCTGCTGCTTACCACCCTGCACGTTCCCGAACGGGTCGTCGCCCGGGACGAAGTTGCCGTCCTGGCTCTCGGCGTTCCAGCCGAGCACCTCGACCTTGCCGTCCTGCTGCTCGTTGTAGTACTCCACGCCCTGGGCGAAGCCGTCCATGAAGATGGTCACGGTCGGGATCTTGCCGCCGCCGTAGGTGCCGACCTTGCCGGTCTCGGACATGGCCGCGGCCAGGTAACCGCCCATGAAGCTGGACTCGGCGGTGTTGAACACCAGCGGCTTGAGGTTCTCCACCTCGGCGTAGGCCGGGTCGTTGCTGTCGACGATGGCGAAGTCGACCTCCGGGTTGGCCTTGGCCGCGGCCAGGGTGGCGTCCCCGAGCAAGAAGCCGACGGTGACGACGATGTTGCAGTCGGCATCGATCATGGACTGGATGTTCTTGGCGAAGTCAGCAGTGTTGTTGGACTCCACCTCACCGGTCTCGATGCCGAGTTCGTCGGCCGCATCGGTCATGCCCTTGTGGGAGGTCTGGTTGAACGACTTGTCGTCGAAGCCGCCCGCGTCGGAGACCATGCAGGCCTTGAAATCACCGCCGCCGCTCCCGTCGTCACCCGGGGCAGCGGACTCGCCACCGCCCTCGCCGGGGGGTTCGGCACAGCCGGCCAGGGTCAGGGCCACGGCACCGAGCAGGGCGGGTGCGACCTTCCACGTCATCTTCGTCACGTACAGCCTCCTAGGGCTTACAAGGGTGCGGATCTGGTGCTGACCAGCGCACGAGAGGGTACCCCTCAGAGGGGCAAGCGCACTCTAACTCCGGCCGCGACGATTCGTCCTGCCGAAAGCGGAAACCAGGGCATCGCGATACGCGTTTGTGACCAACGGGGGCTACCGAGGACGGCCGGTCCCACCCCATGATCGGCCGGTCCAGTTCCTGAGACCCAAAGGCCTCCCTCTGCCACGCCTGAGACCCTCCCCGGGGCGTGCCCCGGGGAGGGGGAGGCTCAGTTCTCCGGCTGCGACTCGGACTCGATGGTGATCTCACCGGCGACGATGTCGGCCTTGATCTGCTCGAGCTCCGACTTCGTCTCGTCGGAGACCTTCGACTCGAACTCGTGGAACGGCGACAACCCGGTCCCCTCGTCCTCCAGCGTGCCGACGTACGGCTCGTTGTCGAAGCTGTCGTCGGTGGAGGCCTTGATCGCATCGAACACCGCGACGTCCATGCCCTTGTAGACGCTGGAGATGATGTTCGGGCAGTACTCGGCCGCACTCTCGCAGCCGTCGGTGTCCACCCAGATGGCGTTCACCTTGCCGCCGCTGGCCTTGGCGGTCTGCAGCGCACCCTCACCGGCCGGGCCGGCAACCGGGAACAAGATGTCGGCGCCCTGGCTGACCAGGTTGTCGGCCTGCTGCTTACCACCCTGCACGTTCCCGAACGGGTCGTCGCCCGGGACGAAGTTGCCGTCCTGGCTCTCGGCGTTCCAGCCGAGCACCTCGACCTTGCCGTCCTGCTGCTCGTTGTAGTACTCCACGCCCTGGGCGAAGCCGTCCATGAAGATGGTCACGGTCGGGATCTTGCCGCCGCCGTAGGTGCCGACCTTGCCGGTCTCGGACATGGCCGCGGCCAGGTAACCGCCCATGAAGCTGGACTCGGCGGTGTTGAACACCAGCGGCTTGAGGTTCTCCACCTCGGCGTAGGCCGGGTCGTTGCTGTCGACGATGGCGAAGTCGACCTCCGGGTTGGCCTTGGCCGCGGCCAGGGTGGCGTCCCCGAGCAAGAAGCCGACGGTGACGACGATGTTGCAGTCGGCATCGATCATGGACTGGATGTTCTTGGCGAAGTCAGCAGTGTTGTTGGACTCCACCTCACCGGTCTCGATGCCGAGTTCGTCGGCCGCATCGGTCATGCCCTTGTGGGAGGTCTGGTTGAACGACTTGTCGTCGAAGCCGCCCGCGTCGGAGACCATGCAGGCCTTGAAATCACCGCCGCCGCTCCCGTCGTCACCCGGGGCAGCGGACTCGCCACCGCCCTCGCCGGGGGGTTCGGCACAGCCGGCCAGGGTCAGGGCCACGGCACCGAGCAGGGCGGGTGCGATCTTCCATGTCGTCTTCGTCACGTACAGCCTCCTAGGCTCGCAAAGGGTGCGGATCTGGTTGTTGGCCAGCGCACGAGAGGGTGCCGCGAACACTAACTCCGGCCGCGACTGTTCGTCCTGCTTATATTGGAAACCGGGGGCATCGCGATATGCGTTGGTGACCAAGGAGGCCTGTCGGGGCGGACAGGTCCCACCCCATGATGGGCAGGTCCAAGTCCTGAGACCCGTTGGACCGATCCGAGCGATCGCGGCAGCCGGCCCAGCCGGGTGTCGCCGGGTCAGTCGCGGGGGCTGGTAGCCAGGGCGGCCAGCACTCGTACGCCGATCGAGATGGCGCCCTCGTCCACTTGGAAGGTGGGCGTGTGCAGGTCCGGGTGGTCCACCGTGCCCGCAGGCCGGACGCCGAGCCGGCCCATCGCTCCCGGGACCTCCTGGAGCATCCAGGAGAAGTCCTCGCCGCCCAGGGACTGGTCGGTGGCGGCCATCGCGGCCGGCCCGAGGATCCGGGTGACGGCCTCGGTGAGCCGGGCCACCCCGGAGTCGTGGTTCACCGTCGGCGGCATGCCGTGGTCGAAGGCCACCTCGATGTCCACGCCGAACGGTGCGACGATGCTGGCCAGCACCTCCGGGAGCAGGTCCTTCGCCTGCTGCCAACCGTCCTGCTCGAGGGCCCGCAGGGTGCCGTCGAGGACACCGGAACTGGGCACCGCGTTGAAGGTCGTCCCGGACTGGATCCGGGCCCACATCAGCGATACCCCGTAGCGCGGGTCGATCCGCCGGGACAGCACCAGCGGGGTGTCGGTCACCACGGCCCCCATGGCCGCGACCAGGTCAGCGGTCAGGTGCGGCCTCGAGGTGTGGCCGCCGGGACCGGAGAAGGTCACAGTGATCCGGTCGGCCGCCGAGGTGATAGCGCCCCGCCGGGTGGCGACCTGGCCGACGTCGGTCCGTGGGTCACAGTGCAGCGCGTACACCTCGGCCACACCGCGGAGGAACCCCTCCGCGACGACGTCCTCGGCCCCGCCCTCGGAGACCTCCTCGGCCGGCTGGAAGATCAACCGGACTCCCCGCCCCAGCAGGCCCTTGTCTCGCAGGGCGACCAGCACCAGCCCGAGCCCGAGGGCCACCGTGGTGTGTACGTCGTGCCCACAGGCGTGGCACACCCCCGGCCGGGTGGACGCGTACGCGACGTCCTTGCCGTCGTCGATCGGCAATGCGTCGATGTCGGCCCGGAAGGCGATCAGGTCTCCCTGCCAGCCCGCCGGCACGATGTCGCAGACCGCCCCGGTCCCGACCGCCAACGGCTGCGGCACCAACCCCGCCTCGGTCAGC
>JBQDIN010000046.1:7157-18662 GCA_052094425.1 Propionibacteriaceae bacterium | reverse complement strand
GTGCGGTGTTCGGCATAGGCGGTCTCGGGATGGGCGTGCAGGTCCCGCCGGACCCCGATCAACCGGTCCTCCAGTCCGCCGACGAGATCGGTGATCTCCCGGTCGAGCGGGGAGAGGTGTTCTTCGGTGACGGTGCCAGATTCCACGCCCCGAGTGTTCCATGCCCCTCTCCCCCGGACTCTGCTCGGTGTCTCGTACGGGCTGCTCGGTCGCTCGTACGGGCTGCTCGGTCGCTCGTACGGACCGGGCCTCGGCCGCCCCACACGTCACACTGTGCCAAGGAACCATGCAGTGTGCCGGGCGAATTTGCCCGGCAGACTGTATGAACACCACGCATGCGTGGTGTTCATACACGGGTCGGGCCGCCCTCAGCGGACCTGGCGGACCTTGAACTCCATCGAGGGGTCGGCGATGGCGTCCTGGGCCTGGATCAGGCGCAACTCGCGCTCGCCACTGGCGAGGGTCTGCTGCAGGACCGCGTACACGCTGGAGGCGGCACGGGCGAGTGCGGTGGCCTCGTCGCCGGTGTCCAGCAGGTGGGCGGTGAAGAGGGCGGAGGTGATGTCCCCGGAGCCGTTGGCCTTCATCGGCAGCCGGGGGGTCTCGACCAGCCAGGCGCCGCGCTCGTTCACGGCCAGCAGACCGATCCGGCCCTCCGGGTCCTCCTCGGGCAGGACGCTGGTCACCAAGATGGTGCCCGGACCCATCTCCCGGGCCAGGTCGGCCGAGGACAACACCTCCGCCAACGTGACCGGCTCGGTCTCGGTCAGGAAGCCGAGCTCGAACTGGTTCGGGGTGATGATGTCGGCCTTGGGCACCACGTGGTCACGCAGCAGCACCGGGATGCTGGGATGCACGAAGCAGCCACTGGCGGCGTTGCCCATCACCGGGTCGCAGGTGTAGATCGCGTCGGGGTTGGCCGCCTTGACCCGCGACACCGCGTCCAGGATGACCTCGCCGATGTCCTCGCCGCCCTGGTAGCCCGACAGCACGGCGTCCACCTGGTCGAGCACTCCGCGCTCCTGCACACCGGTGACGACCTCGCGCACGTCCTCGGCAGCCAGCATCGGACCCCGCCAGGCGCCGTACCCGGTGTGGTTGGAGAAGTGCACGGTGAACACCGGCCACACCTCGTGCCCGAGGCGCTGCAGCGGGAAGACCGCGGCGGAGTTGCCGACGTGGCCGTAGGCGACGGAGGACTGGATCGACAGGAACTTCACGTACCGATCATCCACCGTTCGCCGAGAGGGCTCAACCTCGGGGTACGGGCGTGGACCCCGGCCTCGACCCCCGGGACAGCGACCGGGAACGAGTCGATTCCGGTGGTGATGAGAGAGTTCTCATCCATCGCTCATCTCGCTCTCCTGCGGACTTTGACATATTGGCGGGGTGAGGACGCCCCTGGACAGTCGGCGCCCGGGTGCTCCCCGGGCGCTCTCGGTCCGTGCCCGGATCCTCACCGCCGTCCTGCTCACGGCTGCCCTCGGCATGCTGATGGCCGGCGTCACCTCCTACATGATCTCCCGCGTCGAGGTGCTCGACCGGATCCAGTTCTCCCTTGCCCAGGAGGTGGAGGAGTTCCGTGAGGCGATCCGGCTCCGACCGGGCGCCCAGACTCCCGAGGACGTGCTGTACAGCGCGATCCAGGTCACCGTCCCGGACCGCAACGAGGCCGTGCTCGGACTGGTCAACGGCGAGGTACGGGTCGTCCCCGGCACGGTCACCGACCTGCAGACCCGGGTCCAGGCCGACTCGGCCCTGATCGCTGCGGCCGCCGCACACGGCGCGGAGGAGACCGTCGCCGTCCACGAGTACGACGTCGGCGGGGAGCGCTGGGCGTACGTGTCGGTGCCGGTGACTGTCGACGGGTCGGACGACGTGGGCCACTACGTCGCCGTCATCGACGTGCGGGAGGCGTTCAGCGCGGTGAACCGGCCGCACCTCACCTTCGCCGCCGTGTGCCTCGTCTCCCTGGTCCTGATCGCCATCGTCGGCTACTCGGTCGCCGGTCGGCTGCTCGCCCCACTCCGCTCCCTGCGCAACACCGCCCAGCGGATCACCGATGACGACCTGACCCAGCGCATCCCCGATGAGCAACTGTCCAGCAACGACGAGGTCGCCGACCTGGGCCGTACGGTGAACGCCATGCTGGACCGACTGTCCACCTCCTTCGACACCCAGCGGAACCTGCTCGACGACGCCGGACACGAACTGCGCACCCCGATCACCATCGTCCGGGGCCACCTGGAGTTGATGGACCCGGACGACCCCGCCGACGTGACCGATGTCCGCGACCTGTCCTTGGACGAGTTGGACCGGATGCAACGCCTGGTCGACGACATCATGGTGTTGGCCAAGTCCCGTCGCCCGGACTTCGTCCAGCCCGCCGAGGTGGTGCTCTCCGACCTGCTGGTGGCCGTGCTCGACAAGGTCACCTCCCTGGCCGATCGGAACTGGAAGATCGACGCGATGGACGACACCGTGGTGCTGCTCGACCAGCAACGAGTGACCCAGGCCCTCGTCCAGTTGGTGGCCAACGCGATCCGCTTCACCGAACCCGGTGCGGTGATCGCCCTCGGCGGTCGCCGGTACGGGCTGGAGGTACGGCTGTGGGTCCGCGACGAGGGCACCGGCATCCCGCCCGAGGACCAGCGACAGATCTTCGCGCGGTTCGCCCGGGCCAAGGAGGACGACCATCACCTGGGTGCGGGCCTCGGCCTCGCGATCGTCAGCGCCATCGCCCATGCACACCAGGGCCGGATCGCCCTGACCAGTGCCCTGGGCGAGGGGTCCACCTTCACCCTCTGCCTACCCGTGGATCCCGCCACGACCGACAGCACCGCGACCGACAGCACCGCGACCGACCGGGCCGACGCCCGGCCTGCCGAAGTCACCCAGTTCTCCGGCACCACCCCGACCGGGGACACCAGCTCCCAGAACACCAGCACCGAGGAGTCCACATGGCAGCCATCCTGATCGCCGAGGACGAGGCCCGGATCGCATCCTTCATCGACAAGGGTCTGCGCTCCGCCGGGCACTCCCCCACGATCGCCCGCACCGGGCCCGAGGCCCTGGCGTACGCGTCGTCGGGTGAGTTCGACCTGTTGATCCTCGACATCGGGCTGCCGGGCCTGACCGGCTTCGAGGTGCTCGAAACCCTGCGTGGACAGGGATCTCCGCTCCCGGTGATCATCCTCACCGCCCGTGACTCGGTCACCGACACCGTCGCCGGGCTGGAGGGTGGTGCCGACGACTACATGGCCAAGCCCTTCCGGTTCGAAGAGTTGCTGGCCCGGGTCCGGATCCGACTGCGGGACCAGGGCGGGACCGCCTCGGTGGTGCTGGCCGTCTCCGACCTCACGCTGGACCTGCGCAGCCGCATCGTCACCTTCGGCGACACCTCGGTCGAACTGTCCACCCGTGAGTTCGCCTTGCTGGAGACCTTCCTGCGCCACCCGGGCCAGGTGCTCAGCCGGGAGCAGTTGCTGTCGCGGGTGTGGGGCTACGACTTCGACCCCGGATCGAACGTGGTCGACGTGTACGTGCGTTACCTGCGGAACAAGATCGGCAGCGACCGGATCGTCACCGTCCGGGGTGCCGGCTACCGCCTGTCCGCCTGACCTACGGACGAAGGCTGTCAGGCCTCGACGGCGGGAGGTCAGTCGCCGGAATCCGGGGACTCGGGGGTGTCCGGTGTGTCCGGGGTGTCCGGGTCGGTCTGCGGCTGGGGCTTGGACTTCTTCTTCGGCGTGACCGGAGTCTTCGGGCTGACCGGCGAGGTGGTACGGGTGGCGGTCGGGCTGGCCGGACTCTTCGCCTTCTTGGTTGCCTTCTTGCTCGGCGTCTTGCTGGGGCTCGACTCAGCCGTCGGAGTGGTCGACGGATCGGCGGACGAACCCGGGGTCGGCTCCGCGGAGGCCGGTGCGTTCGAGGGGCCGAGGTGCTCCCCCCGACCCCCGATGTCGTTCCCGAGTGTGCTGGGCCCCGCCACTGCGGCGATCGGCGCCAACACGAAGGCGGCCGCGCCGCCTGCGATGACCCACTTCGTCCGTGTCTGCATGACTCAAGTCTCGGAGACGCCGATGAGATGGCAAGGAGAGAAAGATGAGAAGAATCTCATCTAGCGCACTTGCCGGACCAGGTTCTCCGCCGCATCCAGGATCAAGGTGGTCTCCCGCTCCCAGCGCGGCTCCTGGCCGCGGTACGGCCCGGTGGCCAGTGAGATGATCACCGCTGCCGCCCGCAGCCGCAGTTCCACCGGGTCGACCCGGCTGTCGAAGACGGGCACCCAACGGGCCAGCAGGTGCTGCACCCGGGCGGCCTGGGCCCGGTTCATCCGCTGGATGGTCGACAGGTGCGCGATCAGGCAGGCCAAGTCGTCCGCCCGCCGGCCGGGGCCCGCCGTGTCGACGTCCAGGATCCCCGACACTCGACCGCCGTCGACGAACAACTGTCCCTCGTGGAAGTCGCCGTGAGTGGGTTCGTCACCCTCGCCGATCCCCATCAGGCCGGCCTGGATCTCGCGCACCAGCCAGTGCAGTCGGCGTTCGGCGGCCGGCATCGCCCGCGCGACCATCTCGGCGTAGTGGTCCACCGCCTGGGTCCACGGTGCCCGCCGGTTCAACTGGGCCACCTCGATCGGCATCGCGTCCAGCACCTCGATCAGGTTCTCCGCCGTGCACGGCGGCCGCTCGTCGAAGAGGGCGGTGGACAGCGGACGGCCGTGCAGCTTGCGCAGCACCAGCAGGTGGTCCGGGGTGGCGGCCGCGATCTCCGGCGCCGGCACGCCGGCGTGCAGGAGCAGTTCGTGGCGCTGCTTCACCCCATCGAACAGGCGACTCCGCAGTACCTTGACGAAGAAGTCCACCTCACCCCGAGGGGTCTGCACCGTCGCCCGGAGGACGGCCCGACGGCGGGGGCGGTAACCGATCATCTCCAACTGCACCTGTTCGGGAGCGACCGGCACATCGAGCGCGCGGTACTCGGTGAACAGCGCAGCCATGTCCTCGGCGTAGGCAGCCCGGACCAGGCCGGGCAGGTCCGGATCGCGCGGGTAGAGCCACACGGCCACTTCCCGGTCGCCGTCGGCGAAGATCACCGCCCGCTGGTCACTGGTACTGCGTCCACCGGCCCGGGCACTGACCCCGAGCAGCTCCTCCCGACGGCCGAACGGCCAGTCCACGACCGCGGTGTAGGTGGCGGTGGTGGAGCGCTGCGGGTTGGCGTCCACGTGGTCGAGTTCCCAGGAGACGAGAGTGCCGCCGCCGTGCGTGCACGCCGCGGTCAACAGCTCGCCCACGGCCTCGGAGGTCAGCAGTTCCGAGCCGTCCTCGTCCTCCACTGGTGTCTTCACATCATCCTCGCTCTGTCCCGCGTGATGCGTCGCAGAAGTAAATCATGCCGCCAACCGGGTCGCCGCGGGAGCGGGACGGCAAACGGGTCGGGACCCACCTCAGTCGCGCGGCAGCAGTCCGACCTTGCGGTGCACGTCGGCCAGGGTGCGCGAGGCGACCTCTCGGGCGCGGTCCGCACCGTCGGCGAGGATCGCCTGCAACTCGGTCCGCTCCCCCATCAGCGCGTGGGTCCGCTCCCGGAACGGGGTGGCGAAGGATGCCACCTCCTCGGCCACGGCACCCTTGAGGTCGCCGTACCCCTTGCCGGTGAACTCCTCGACCAACTGCTCCACCGACCGGCCGGAGAAGGCGGCCAGGATGGTGAGCAGGTTCGACACCCCGGGCTTGACCTCTTCGTCGAAGATGATCTCCCGCTCCGAGTCGGTCACCGCCGACTTGAACTTCTTGATCAACTTCCGCTCCTCGTCGAGGAGTTCGACCAGCCCACCGGGGGTGGAGGCGCTCTTGCTCATCTTGATCGTCGGGTCCTGCAGGTCCATGATCCGCCCGACCGAGGCGACGATGTGCGGCTCGGGGACGACGAAGGTCTGCCCGTGCCGGGAGTTGAAGCGTACGGCCAGGTCGCGGGTCAGCTCGAGGTGCTGGCGCTGGTCCTCCCCGACCGGCACCCGATCGGCCCGGTAGAGCAGGATGTCGGCAGCCATCAGCACCGGGTAGGTGAACAGGCCGACACTGGCTCCCTCCGCACCGCCCTTGACCGACTTGTCCTTGAACTGCGTCATCCGGCCGGCCTGACCGAAGCCGGTCAGGCAACTGAGCACCCAGGACAGCTGGGTGTGCTCAGGCACGTGGGACTGGACGAACACGGTGGATCGCTGCGGATCGATGCCGGCCGCCAGCAACTGGGCCGCGCTGAGCAGGGTGCGCTCGGTCAGTTCCTCGGGAGGGGTCTCCACCGTGAGCGCGTGCAGGTCGGCCACCCCGTAGAACGCGTCGTGGTCCTCCTGCAGCGGCACCCACTGTCGCAGGGCTCCGAGATAGTTCCCCAGGTGCAGGGAGTTGGCGGTCGGCTGGGCGAGCGAGAGCACCCGGGGCTTCGAGGACATGGCCGACATTCTTCCACGCACACGGGGGCGCCCAGAGCGCGGTCAGTCCCCTTCGGGATCGTCCGGCCCGACCAACCGGGCGATGGTGCGACGGACCAGGAACCGGGCCGCCCGCCGCCCGTCGAGTTCGGCCACCTGGAACCAGAAGTGCCCGGGCGGTTCGTCATCGTCGACGTTCGGCAGGTCGCACTCGATCGTGTCGCCCAGCGCCGGTAGGCGGCCGAGCCGGGCCATCACGAACCCGGCCACGGTGTCGTACGGGCCGTCGGGCAGCGCGTGCGCGGTCCGCTCGGTGAACTCGTCCAAGGTGATCAACCCGTCGAACTCCAGCTCGCCGGCCGCGGTGGTGTGCTCCTCCTCGACCACGTCGTACTCGTCGGTGATGTCTCCCACGAGTTCCTCGACCAGGTCCTCCATGGTGACGATCCCGGCGGTGCCGCCGTACTCGTCCAACACGATGGCCAGGTGACTCCTGGCCCGGCGCATGTCCGACAACGCCCGGAGCACCCGTACGGTGTCGGGCATCGACAGGGTCGGCCGGACCAGTTCGCGCAGCGGCACCGACCGCGAGGACACATCCGGGTCGTAGAGGTCGCGAACGTGCAGGAAGCCGAGGATGTCGTCGGCCGATTCGCCGGTCACCGGATACCGCGAGTGCGGTGCGTGCATCACCTCGCGTACAGCCCGGTGCGCGGGCATGTCACCGGGCAGGAAGTCCACCTCGGTCCGCGGCAGCATCACCTCCCGCAGACCACGGCCCCCGGCCGCGAAGACATCGTCCACGATCCGACGCTCCTCATCACCGAGGGTCTGCGAGGTGCTGACGAGAGCCCGGATCTCCTCGTCGGTCACCTCCTCCCGGGAGGCGTTCGGGTCACCACCGAGGATCCGGACCGCCACGTTCGTGGACACGCCGAGGAACCAGATCACCGGCCGGGCCAGCCGGGCGATGAAGTCGACCAACGGGCCGAGGACGAGGGCGAATCCCTCCGAGCGCTGCAGCGCGAGCCGCTTCGCGGTCAACTCCCCGAGCACGATCGACAGGTAGGAGATGAGCGCCGTGATGCCGACCAGGGAGACGGTGTCGGCCAGCCCCGTCGCCATCCCGAGCCGCTGCAGCACCGGGGACAGGTCACCGGCCAGGGTCGCTCCGCCGAAGGCCGCCGACAGGAAGCCGAACAGGGTGACACCGATCTGCACCGCGGACAGGAACCGGTTCGGGTTCGCGGTCAGCCGCGCCACCGTCGCACCCCGCTTGCCCCGGTGGCTGAGTTGGCGGACCTGGCTCTCCCGCAGCGAGACCAGCGCCATCTCGGCCGCCGCGAAGACGCCCCCGCAGATGGTGAAGAGGAAGATCAGCAGGACGTTGATGAGGGTGTCGTTCATGACCCCACCCCGGGCCGCGTGGCCGGTGTCGGGTCTGGGCCGGGCGTCGGAGCCCCGGGTCTGTCACTCTCGGTCACGGAACTGACTGTAGTGCCGACTCCATCAGGGAGCACTGCTGACTGCCGGCCCGTCGGGGCGAACCACGAGCGGGAACCCGGTTGCCGGACCCGGGCGGGCGGCAGTTGAATGATCCCCATGTCGACCCCCGCTCCCTCCTGGCCCGACTGCGTCCCGGTGATCGAGGACACCCTGACCGGTGTCCGGCTGCGTCCGCACCAAGAGAGCGACCTGGCCGCGATCGTCGAGCAGTGCAACGATCCCGACACCCGGCGTTGGACGACCGTGCCGATCCCGCCCGGGGGGTACTCGCTCGACGACGCCCGGGAGTTCGCACTGGAGGTCATCCCGCAGGCGTGGGAGAACGGGTCGATGGCGTCGTTCGCGATCGAGGCAGCGCGCGACGGCGTACGGGCCTACTGCGGAGCGGTCGACCTGCGCTTCCCGCCCGGCCGCGGCTGCGACGTCGGGTTCGTGCTGCACCCGGGCGCCCGGGGCCGCGGCATCATGACCAGTGCGCTGCGACTGGCCGTCGACCATGCCCTCGACGCCGCCGACCAGGACGTCGTGCACTGGTACGCGAATGTCGGGAACTGGACCTCACGTCGGGTCGCCGCCGCCGTCGGGTTCCGGTTCGAGGGCACCCTGCGGAGTTTCCTCGACCACCGTGGCACCCTGACCGATGCCTGGTCGGCCAGCATCACCGCCACCGACACCCGGGCCCCGCAACCGTGGCCCACCACCCCGGTCCTGGCCGGGAACGGGCTGCGCCTGCGGCCGATCACCGAGGCCGACCTGCCCCGCGTCACGGCGGCCTGCAGCGATCCACGCACCACCCACTGGTTGGTCTCGGTGCCGGCCGACTACGACCTCGACGACGCAACCCGGTGGCTCGAGTCGGCCCGCGAGCGACAGGCGGTCGGTGACCAGATCACCTGGTGCGTGGCCGATGCCGAGGACGACACCCTGCTGGCGCAGGTGTCGCTCGAGGGACTGGACGGATATGCCGCACGGGCGGAGATCGGCTACTGGACCCACCCGGATGCCCGTGGCCGCGGTGTGATGACCGCCGCGGTCCGGCTGGTCACCGACTGGGCCACCCGCAGCGGTACCGCCCGGGACCTGCTGATCCGGTGTGCTGCTGACAACAAGGCCTCCCGGCAGGTGGCCCTCGGCGCCGGCTATGTCGAGGCCGGCCGCTGGCCCGATGCCGAACCGTTGGGGGACGGCAGCCACGACGACCTGCTCTCCTTCGTCGCCCGCGGCTGAGGGGGCGGCCGCACCGCGTCGCAGACCGGGCCGGTGGCCTCGTATTGTGGTCGGTGTCGCTCGGCCCTCCTCCGGCCCGACGTGGTCGAGGCGGAGGTGGCGGCGGCCCTGGTCCACACACCGCACACCGAGGGGAAAGTCACCGTGAGCAACGCACCCGTGAAGATCGCCGTCACCGGCGCAGCCGGACAGATCGGCTACAGCCTGCTGTTCCGCATCGCCAGTGGAGGAATCTTCGGTCCGGACCAGTCGGTCGAGCTGCGGCTGCTGGAGATCACCCCGGCTCTGAAGGCCCTCGAGGGGGTCGTGATGGAACTCGACGACTGCGCCTTCCCACTGCTGGCCGGCGTGCAGACCGGTGACGACGCCGACACCGTCTTCGACGGGGTCAACCTGGCCCTGCTGGTGGGCGCCCGGCCGCGCTCGAAGGGGATGGAGCGGGGCGACCTGCTCGAGGCCAACGGCGCGATCTTCACCGCCCAGGGCAAGGCCCTCAACAGCCGCGCCGCCGACGACATCCGGGTGCTGGTCACCGGCAACCCGGCGAACACGAACGCGCTGATCGCCCAGCGGAACGCCCCGGACATCCCGGCCGAGCGGTTCAACGCGCTCACCCGCCTCGACCACAACCGGGCGAAGGCCCAACTCGCTGCGAAGGCCGGGGTGACGGTCAACGACATCGCCCAGCTGACCATCTGGGGCAACCACTCCGCGACCCAGTATCCGGACATCTTCAACGCCACGATCAACGGCGCACCGGCCGCCGAGCAGGTCAATGACCAGACTTGGTTGGAGAACGACTTCCTGCCGACTGTGCAGAAGCGCGGCGCGGCGATCATCGAGGCGCGCGGAGCCAGCTCGGCTGCCAGCGCCGCGAACGCAACCGTGGAGCACGCCCGGGACTGGATGCTCGGTACACCTGCCGATGACTGGGTCTCCCAGGCCATCCCCTCCGACGGCTCGTACGGAGTCCCCGAGGGCCTGATCAGCTCCTTCCCGGTGACCACCTCCGGCGGGGACTGGACCATCGTGCAGGACCTGGAGATCAACGACTTCTCGCGGACGAAGATCGACGCCTCAGTGGCCGAACTGGCCGAAGAGCGCGACGCCGTGCAGGCCCTCGGTCTGATCTCCTGAACGCCTGCTGCGGAAGACACTTGAAGACACTCGATGAGCACGAATGACCCCTGGTCGTCCCCGCACCGACCGGAGGGCTCCGACCCGGATGCCAATCCGTACGAGTCGAATCCGTACGAGTCGAATCCGTACGAGTCGAATCCGTACGGGCCGAATCCTTACGGGCCGAATCCTTACGGGCCGAATCCGTACGGGCCGAATCCGTACGGGCCGCCGGGGCCCTACCAACCGATGCCCCACCCCGGCTACTACGGCGCGCTGCCCAAGCACCCCGGGGTGTCCACGGCCCTGGTGCTGTCGCTGGTCTCGCTGGCCGGCTTCGCCTGCATCATCCCGTTCCTGACCGCGCCGATCGGGATGATCTTGGGCCTGAAGGCGCACCGGGAGATCAAGGAACAGCCCGACCGCTGGAGCGGCGACGGGGAGGCGATGGCCGCCTTCGTCGTCGGCCTGGTCATCACCGTGTTGCTGCTCCTGATCGTGATCGGTGTCGTGGTCGCCGTGGCCCTGTCCCCCGACACCTACTGAGCGCACCGATCGAGCACTGACCCGGGGACGAATTGGGCGTGGGCCCCCGATGGGAGAGAATGGCGGCATGAGTTCGCAGCACCCCGACTCCCCGAACGACCCGAACTGGCAACCCCGGGAGTGGCAACCGTCCGACTGGGCCCCCGACAACACCGGCAACTCCGGACCCGGCGCCGGTGCGTACGACAGTGGCCCCCCGGGCCCGGGTCAAGGCAGTCAGGGGCCGAATCCCTTCAGCCGGGAGGGATCCGACCCCACCGACGCCCTCGGCGCCGATTCCTCGACCCCCGAGGAGTCCGGTCCGGCGAGTTCGGCCGCCTCGGCGAACCGACCCGACCCGGACCCCGGTCCCGCGACCGACCCGTACGGTCGGCCGGCCCCCCAACCGCCACCGACCCAGCCCACCTCCGCTCCCTCGGCGAGTGACCCGCTGGCCGGGGTCGAACCGTACCCGCAGCCGGCCCCCTACCCCCTGCAGACCCCGAACCCACAGGACCCGTACGGACAGCAGGCTCCGTATGCCCAGCAGGATCCGTACGCCCAGCAGGGTCCGTACGCCCAGCAGGCCCCCTACGGTGCACCGGCCCCCTACGGCGCCAACCCGTACCAGGTGTCGGCCGCGCAGTACGGCGGCTACGGGGCCTACGGCGGGTTCAGTTACGCGCGGA
>JBQDIN010000046.1:0-7057 GCA_052094425.1 Propionibacteriaceae bacterium | reverse complement strand
TCGGCCGCGCAGTACGGCGGCTACGGGGCCTACGGCGGGTTCAGTTACGCGCGGACGCACCCCCAGGCGACCATCGCCATGGTGCTGGGGATCCTAGGTTGGTTCACCTGTGGGCTGACCGGCATCCCGGCGATCATCCTCGGCTTGAAGGCGCGTCGCGAGATCGATGCCGACCCGAGCAGCTACACCGGGCGCGGCCAGGCGACCGCCGGTCTCGTGTTGGGCATCATCGGCGTCTGCCTGATCGTGGTGTACGTGTTCCTGTTCGTGGTCGGCATGCTGGCGGACACCGCATGAGCGACGACACCACGCCCCCGCGCCCGGCCGTCGACCACCTGGTCACCACCAAGCACCAGATCGGCACCGGCCGGAAGAAGTTGGCCTACACCGCGACCACCGGCCGGGTGGTGCTGCACGAGGAGATCATCGACGACGGCCGCTTCTCCGGCCCGCAACCGCGGGCCGAGGTGTTCCACACCGCCTACGTGCTCGACGACGCGGAGCCCGGCGATCGCCCCGTCACCTTCGCCTTCAACGGCGGGCCCGGATCTTCCTCGGTCTGGCTGCACCTCGGGCTGCTGGGCCCGCGCCGCGTGGTGATGGGCGACGTCGGTGACCTGGCCGCCCCGCCGTACGCGTTGACCGACAACCTGGAGTCCCTGCTGCGGGTCTCGGACCTGGTCTTCATCGACCCGGTCACCACCGGCTACTCCCGCACCTTCGAGGGGCACGAGGCCGACGACTTCCACGGCTTCCGCCGCGACCTCGAGTCGGTCAGCGAATTCATCCGGCTGTGGACCAGCAGGCACGGCCGCTGGATGTCGGCCAAGTTCCTGGCCGGCGAGTCCTACGGCACCACCCGCGCCGCGGCCCTGGCCGCCCACCTCGCCGACACCTCCGGGATGTACGTCAACGGACTGATGTTGATCTCCTCGGTGCTCGACCTCGGCTCGGTGCACTTCTCCGCCGGCAATGACCTGCCGTACTCGCTCTACCTGCCGACGTACACCGCGACCGCCCACTACCACGGGGTGCTCGAGGGTGACCTCACCGAACTGGTCGCCGCAGCCGAGGAGTTCGCCGCCACCGACCTGCCGTGGGCGCTGGCCCGCGGATCCCGGTTGTCGGCCGACGAGCGGGAACGGGTGGTGACCCGGTACGCGGAGCTCACCGGCCTCTCCGCCGCCTACGTGGAGCGGGCCGACCTGCGGGTGGACCTGTTCGCCTTCACCGCCGAACTGCTCCGTGACCGCGGCCTGGTCACCGGCCGACTCGACCTGCGGTTCACCGGCTGGCCGGTGGACGCCAACGCCGACCGGATGGACCACGACCCCTCCTATGCGGCCATCAACGGGCCCTACGCGGCGACGCTGAATGCCTACGTCCGTGGGGAGTTGGGCTACCGGACCGATTTGGTCTACAACATCCTCACGCCCAAGGTGCACCCCTGGTCCTACGCCGAGTTCGAGGGTGAGTCGGTGGAGGTGGCCAGCCAACTGTCCCGGGCGATGCGGTCGAATCCGCACCTGCAGGTCCACGTGGCCTGCGGCTACTACGACGGCGCCACCCCGCACTTCGCCGCCGAACACGTCTTCGCCCACCTGCAACTTCCGGCCAGCGAGCAACGTCGGATCGAGTGGACCCGCTACGAGGCGGGTCACATGATGTACGTGCACGAACCCAGTCGTGTGCAGCAGTCGGCCGACCTCGCCGACTTCGTCACCCGGGTCACCGGTGACGCAGTCCGGGACTGAGCGCGACCCTTCCAGGAAGAGAGTGATCATGAGCGACGGATACGACAACCAGGGTGGCCAGTGGCAGCAGCCGGGCAGCGCGCCGTCGGCCTCCGAGCCGTCCGACCCCTACGGCCAGCCGAGCAACGCCCCGTACTCCCAGCAGCCGCAGGGCTACGGCCAGCAGGCCCCGTACGGCCAACAGCAGGTCAACCCGTACGACCAGCCGGCAGCCCCGGCTTACGGCCAGTACGGGTACGGACAGCCGTACGGGATGCCGATGGAGCACCCGCAGGGCACCTTGATCCTGGTCCTCGGCATCCTCGGTTTCGTCACCGGTCTGGCCGCCCCGGTCGCGTGGTACATGGGTTCCAAGACCCGCAAGGAGATCGCCGCCAGCGGGGTGGTCTACTCCAACGAGGGCAACATCAAGGCCGGGCACATCCTCGGCATGGTGATGTCGATCATCTACGGCGCCCTGATCGTCCTCTACATCGTGATGATGATCGTGTTGTTCGGGATCATCGGCGTCACCTCGATGTAACCCCTTCGCTGCGGAGCCCGCCACGCCCCTGACCGGGCGGGTCAGCGCCGGTGGTCGGGCACCAGGATGGCCAGCACGATGATCCCGACACCCATCGCCAGCAGCAAGATCACGTCGAAGGCCTTCGATCGCACCTGCAACATGCCGGCGGCCCGCCGCGTCAGCAGGGTGCGCTCGACCGCGCCGATGGTCAACGAGGTGCCGATCACCAGGGCGCCCATCCGCCACTCCCCCAGGACGGCGATCCCGAGGCCCACGACGACTCCGGCCACGATGATCAACAGTGGCCACTGGGTGGGGTTGGAGGTTCCGCGCGTCGGGGGCGCGGGGGGTGAATCTGCGGCGGCCATGCTCAGAACAACCCGGCCTCGGCGCGGTCGACCACATTGCTGAGCAGCATCGCCCGGGTCATCGGGCCCACCCCGCCTGGCACCGGAGCCACCCACGACGCGACCTCGCGGACGCTCGGATCGAGGTCCCCGGCCAACCCCGCCTCGGTCCGGGTGATGCCGACGTCCACGCACACCGCCCCCGGCTTGATCATGTCGCCGGTGATCAGCCCCGGCACCCCGGCAGCGCCGACGACGATGTCGGCGGAGCGGGTGTGGGAGGCCAGGTCCCGGGTGCCGGTGTGGCACAGGGTCACCGTGCAGTTCTCACTGCGTCGGGTGAGCAGCAGCCCCAGCGGGCGACCGACCGTCGTCCCTCGACCGACCACGCACACCTCGGCCCCGTCCAGGGCGATGTCGTTGCGCCGCAGCAGGTCCACGATCCCGCGCGGGGTACACGGCAGCGGGGCCGGCACCCCGAGGACGAGCCGGCCGAGGTTGACCGGGTGCAGCCCGTCGGCGTCGGAGTCCGGGTCCACCCGCTCCAGGGCCGCGTTGTCGTCCAGGTGCTTCGGCAACGGCAGTTGCACGATGTAGCCGGTGCAGGCGGGGTCGGCGTTCAGCTCGGCGATCCGGGCGTTCAACTCCTCCTCGGAGGTGTCGGCCGGCAACTCGACCTGGATCGAGGCGATCCCCACCTCCGCGCAGTCGCGGTGCTTGCCCCGCACGTACGCGTGGCTGCCCGGGTCGTCGCCGACCAGCACCGTGCCGAGGCCCGGGGTGATGCCCCGTTCGACCAGGGCGGCCACCCGGTCGGCCAGTTCGGCCTTGATTGCCCGTGCCGCCGCCTTGCCGTCCAGGATCTGCGCAGTCATCGGTGGCCTCTCGTCTCGGTGCCGTCGCGGGGCGGATCAGTGGAGGAAGTGCCGTGACCCCGTGAAGTACATGGTGACACCGGCGGCCTCGGCGGCGGCCACGACCTCCTCGTCACGGATCGATCCGCCGGGCTGCACGATCGCCTGCACCCCCGCGTCGATCAGGATCTGTGCGCCGTCGGCGAACGGGAAGAAGGCGTCCGAGGCGGCCACCGACCCGGTGGCCCGCTCTCCCGCGCGCTCCACGGCGAGCCGACAGGAGTCGACCCGGTTCACCTGTCCCATCCCGACACCGACCGAGGCCTGGTCGGCGGCCAGCAGGATCGCATTGGACTTCACCGCTCGGCCGGCCCGCCAGGCGAACTGCAGGTCAGCCAAGGTCTGCGCGTCCGCGGGCTGTCCGGCGGCCAACGTCCAGTTCTCGGCCAGGTCACCAGCCACGTCCAGGGCGTCGCGGGACTGCATCAACAGCCCGCCGTCGATCTGGCGGATCTCGGTGCCGCCCGGGCTGGGCGAGTCCACTGTCAGCAGCCGGATGTTCTTCTTGCCGGTGAGTATGTCGACCGCACCCTCCTCGTACCCGGGGGCGAGCACCACCTCGGTGAAGATCTCGGCGACCTGGTGGGCCATCTCGACACTGACGGGTCGGTTGGTCGCAATCACCCCGCCGTAGGCCGAGACCGGGTCGCAGGCGTGTGCCTTGCGATGTGCCTCGGCGATGTCGGTCCCAGTCGCGATCCCGCACGGGTTGGCGTGCTTGATGATCGCCACCGCGGGGGCGTCGAAGTCGTGGGCCGCGCGACGGGCCGAGTCGGCGTCCACGTAGTTGTTGTACGACATCTCCTTGCCGTGCAACTGCTCCGCCGAGGCCAACCCGCCGCCAGCGCCGGCCCGGTACAGCGCGGCGCGCTGGTGCGGGTTCTCCCCGTACCGCAGCACCGCGGCCTTCTCCCAGGTCGCCCCCAGCCAGGCCGGGAAGCCGGACTGTTCACCGGTGTCGGTGACCACACGGCCCATCCAACTGGCGACCTGCACGTCGTAGGTGGCGGTGTGCACGAACGCGGTGGCCGCGAGCGCCTGCCGCTGGGCCAGGTCGAAACCGCCCGCGGCCAGTGCCTCGGTCAGGGCCGGGTACTGGTCGGGCGAGGTGACGATGGCGACCGACGGGTGGTTCTTGGCCGCGGCCCGCACCATCGACGGACCACCGATGTCGATCTGCTCGATGCACTCGTCCGGCGCTGCTCCGGAGGCGACCGTTTCGACGAAGGGGTAGAGATTGCTCACCACCAGGTCGAAGGCCGCGATGCCGAGCTCGGCGAGTTGATCACGGTGGGCGGGGATCCGCTGGTCGGCCAGGATGCCGGCGTGGATGTGCGGGTGCAGGGTCTTCACCCGGCCGTCCAGACACTCGGCGAAACCGGTCACCTGCTCCACGGGCGTGACCGCCAGCCCGGCCTCGGACAGGGTGCGCGCGGTCGATCCGGTGGAGACGAGTTCCACCCCGGCCTCGGCCAGGGATCGGCCGAGTTCGACCAGGCCGGACTTGTCGTAGGTCGACAGCAGGGCGCGGCGGATCGGGCGGCGGGCGATGCTGTCCCGGCCCTCGGTCGAGTTCTGCGTGTCGGTCATCTGGATTCCTTCCGTACGGTCCGGCGCGGGCCGGCGTCAGCCCTGCGGCTGCTGGGCGTGGAGTGCGGCACGACGAAGCACCTCGGCGACGAGCAGTTCGCGCTCGACCACCTTGATCCGCTCGTGCAGGGAGTCGACATCGTCGTCGGCGAGGACCGGGACGGCCCGTTGGGCGAGGATCGTGCCGGTGTCCACCCCGGCATCCACCTCGAAGACGGTCGCGCCGGACACCTTCACCCCGTGGGCCAGCGCGTCCCGCGGCCCGTGCATGCCGGGAAAGGCGGGCAACAGGGCGGGATGGGTGTTGATCGTCCGACCGCCGAACCGCGCCAGGAAGGGGGCGCCGAGCAATTTCATGAAACCGGCGCTGACCACCAGGGCGGGGTCGTGCTCGGCGACCAGGTCGGCCAGCGCGGCGTCCCAGGCGGTCCGATCCGCCCCCTTCGCGTACGGGTGGCAGAAAGTGGCGATCCCGGCGTCGGCGGCCCGGACCAGACCGTACGCGTCGGCCCGGTCGGCCCCGACCGCGACCACGTCGACGCCCGCAGTGGGATCGGCAGCGGCGTCCACCAGGGACTGCAGGAGGGTGCCCGATCCGGAGACGAGTACCACGACGCGCAAGACCACGAGTCGCACCCTATCGAGCGGCGACCATGGGGCGCGCATCGGTGCGGGCAGTGCTCCCGGGGACGGAGTCAGTCGCGGTTCAGGACGACGGTCTTCTCCCGGTCGGCGCCCCGGAGGATGGTGGTCAGCTCCGCGTCCAGGTCGGGCCGCGGTCGGCGGACCAGGCCCCAGACCAGTCCGACCACCATGCCGGACAGGCCCATCAACGTCACCGCCATCACCCCGGACTCCAGCAGTCGCGGGCCCAGTTCGGTCAGCCGCCCGGTGCCGAGGTCACCACGGGTGAGCGCGGCCAGCCCGGTGAACAGCAGTCCGGACAGCACCCCGGCCAGGCCGCCGACCAGGCAGGTCTCGTCGAAACGCGCCCGCGGCCGACCGCGCATCACGAGGACGGCGGCCACCGCCCCGGCGGCCACCCCGGCTCCCAACCAGGCCAGGTCGATCCATCCGCCCGCGCCCTCCGGCGGCAGTGCGCCAAGGATCGGGATGCCCGGGACCAGGCCGAGGTCGGTGTCGCCCGGGGACACCACGGACCCGTCGCCGATGGTGAAGCCGGAGCCCAACGACCAGGCGGCCGACCACGCGATCAGGTTCGGCAGGAAGACGAGTTGGGCCAGGAAGAGGACGAGTCCACCGGCTATCCCCGGGGCGAGTCCCTCCGCCAGCCCGGTGACCCGGTCGGCACGGACGGCGATGGAGGTGGCCAGCACACCGGCGCCGACGAGTGCCATCACCCCTTGGGCGCCCAGCAGGGCCCCGGGAAGGGGCCGCGCCCAGGCCGGCAGGTGGTGGGAGAAGCGGTGGCCGAGGGCGCGGGAGGCTCCCCAACCGGTGGCGACCACGGCGAGCAGGCCGGCACCGAACAGGGTCCGGAAGGCCTGGCCGGTGTTCCCCATCAGGAGTGCGGCGACCGTGGCGGCCGCGACGTACGGTCCGGCGCTGGCGAGCACCACCCGGCGGAGCAGGTGCAGGCGATCCCCCGGGCCGAGCGCGGCGGGTGCGGCAGCCTGGCCCTGCCGGGCGGCGTAGGAGGCGAACCCACTCAGCATGGCGGCCAGGACGAGGGTGAAGCCGAGTGGGACCAGGGTCCAGCGGAAGATGCCGATGTGGGCTCCGCCGCCGTGGGCGAGCAGCCAGACCTGGGTGCCGATGCCCAACGCGTCGGCCAGGGCGGCATCGTCCCCGCCCAGCCAGCCGACCACCGCCAGTCCGGCACACAGGATCCAGCCGAACACTGCGGCTGCCACACCACCGACGACGCTGGCGAGCAGCCAGTGCACCACCGGTCCGCGGGCCCGCCCCGGGCCCCGCTGGTCACGC
>JBQDIN010000045.1:0-34363 GCA_052094425.1 Propionibacteriaceae bacterium | reverse complement strand
TGCCCAGGTTCTTCGGAGCGAAGCCCTGCTCCACCAGGTACGCCTCGTACCCCTTGCGGTCGGCGAAGCCGAAGGCACCGCGGATGGCCAACAGTTCGGCGTCCACGTCCGCGATGATCCGCGAAACGGCCGGGCTGGCGCCCTCGCCCCACAGCAGGAACTTGCCGGGCCGGCCCTCGATCGCACCGAGGTTGCCGAGGATGGGCGGCACGTGGTCGATGGCGTTGAAGTTCAGCAACACCGTCTCCCACACACTTTCCGCCTTGGAGACCGACGACCAGATGGCGCAGGCGAGGTCCTGGGCGGCATTGTCCGCGGGCAGGCCGGACACCACCGTGCCGCCCGCCTTGCGGGAGGCGGTGATCAGTCCGGGCTTGCGCACCCGAGCCCCGTACGGCAGTGAGTTCAGTTCGGCGATGTCGACCTTCGGTCGGCGTCC
Source organism: Propionibacteriaceae bacterium (assembly GCA_052094425.1). Classification (GTDB taxonomy): domain Bacteria; phylum Actinomycetota; class Actinomycetes; order Propionibacteriales; family Propionibacteriaceae; genus Microlunatus. The sequence continues at coordinate 33,924 of JBQDIN010000045.1, read as the reverse complement.
GGCCGTACGCAGGGCCGTGACCAGGGCCAGGCTGCCGCCACCCTCGCCGGCGAAGATCACCCGCTGGCCGTCGATCAGGTGTTCGGCCAGCAACGTCGCGAAGGTGTCATGGCCGAAGGCGGGTACCGAGACGATGATCAGCTCCGCGTCGGCGACGGCGGCGGCCGGGTCCAGCGAGCCCCGGGCCGGGGTCTCGACGATCTGGTGCCAGGGCGCCTTCAGCCGGATCACGCCGCTGGCGATGATCGCGTCGACGTTGATGCGGAACTGCTCGAAGTCGGCGACGGTCACGTCGACGCCGGCGAGGCTCAACTCCATCGCCGAGCTGAGTGCGCCGGCGCCGGAGCCGAGGACGAGGGCGGTACGGGGCAGGGTCACGGGAGAACCTTCCGGGTTCGTGGAATCGTGCAGGTCGGGGGGCGTCATCACAGGGCCGCCTCGGCGAGCTGGCCCAGTTGGTCGAGGACCTCCTCGGGGGAGGAGCCGCCGACACTGACGATCACCTCGTCCACCCCGGCATCCGCCAGCGAGCCGAGCCCCTCGGCCACCTGGCCGGCGCTGCCGGCGAGTCCGAAGGCCTCCGCCATCGCGTCGGTGACCTGGCCGGCCGCGGCGGCACGATCACCGGAGCGGACCGTGGCCCGCAGAGCCCGGACGTCGTCGCCGCCCAGGCCGTACACCTCGATCAACTCATCGGCGTAGGCACCACCGGCCATCGTCACGCAGCGTGGCCGTAGCCGGCTGAGGGCCTCGTCCCGGTCGGAGTTGATCTCCACGTCCAGCATCAGGCAGACCGCGGACCGACCGCCGTCGGTGCGCCGACCGGCCCCGACCGCGAGGTGGTCGGTAACGTAGTCGAGATGGCTCTGCGCGAGTCCGTGGGTGATCACGCCGTCGGAGATCCGGCCGGCCAGTTCCAGCATCTTCGGACCACGCGCGGCGAGGTAGACCGGGCTGGCCGCGGCCTGCCACCGCAACTCCGACCCGTTCGCGGAGAAGGTGTCCCCGGTGACCTCGGCCCGCCCCTGGGCCAGGGCGCGGACGATCTCGACCGCCTCCTTGGTGAGCCGCAACGGTCGCTTCATCTCGATCCCCAGTTCGCTGCTGAACTCGTACCCGCCGGCGCCGAGGCCGAGGACGAACCGGTCGTCGCTGATCTCCTGCAGGGAGGCGGCCATGCTGGCCATCAGGGCGGGGTGTCGCAGGAAGGGCGACATCACGGCGGTGCCGAGGGAGACCGTACTGGTCCGGGTGGCCATCAGCGCCAGGGCCTGGGCCACGTCGCGGTGGAAGTAGTGGTCGGCCAGCCAGACCCCGGTGAAGCCGAAGTCCTCGATCCGGGCCGCGAAATCCGCGGCCCGGGTGACGGGCTGGTCCAGTCGTACGGTGGCGCCAACTCTCATGTCGGGTTCTCTTTCTCCTGCCCGCGTGGGGCAGCTCGGTGTTCGGCTCCCAGGAGTAGCTCCCGGAGCAGTCCCCCGGCCGCGCGCCGGCGATACGCCGCACTCGCCCGGAGGTCGTCGATGGGGGAGATGTCGGCGGCCACCGCTGCTGCGGCGGCCGTGATCAACTCCGGGTCGGGGGTGGCCGGCGCGCCGGCCAGCACCCGCTCGGCCGCCGTCAGCCGGACGACGGTCGGGGCCACCGACCCCATCGCCAACCGCACGTCGTGCAGGTGCCCGTCGACAACGTGCCACTGCCAGGCCAGATTGACGAAGGAGATCGCCAGCGACAACCGTCCGCCGACCTTGCGGAATCCGCTGGTCGGCGGCGGAGTGGGGACCTCGAGCAACTCGATCCACTCACCAGCGGCCAGGTCGACCCGGCGCGGTCCGAGCAGGAAGTCGGCCACCGACACCGTACGGCGGTCACGGCCGTGCCGGAGTACCACCCGAGCCCCGGCGGCGAGCAGCGGCGGGACGGTGTCGGCCGCCGGTGACCCGGTGGCCAGGTTGCCGCCGAGGGTGGCCCGGTTGCGGATCTGCTCGGAGGCGAACACCGCGATCGCGTCGGTGAGGGAGCCGAACCGGTCCCCGAGCCCGGCAGCCATCGCCGACAGGGGTGCCAGTGCGGACAGCAGCAGGGCCGGGCCGCCCTCGCCGTCGGTGGCGCTGACCGCTGCTGGGACGTCCGGCAGTCCGGACAGGTCGACCAGGGTGTCGACTTCGCGACCGGCGCGACGCTGGACCAGCAGGTCGGTGCCACCGGCGAGGGCGGTTGCCTCGCCCAGCAGGTCGCTCACCTGATCACTCGTCGCGGGGCGGAGCAAGGTGGCGGGGAAGGTTCTCATGCCGTACCCCCGTCGCTCGCGCCCGCCGTGCGGTGTTCGGCCGCGACTGCGTGGATCGCGTCGTGGAAGCGGTTGTAGCCGGTGCATCGGCACAGGTTGCCGCCGAGGGCGGCGACGATCTGGTCGTCGTCCGGATCGGCGGTGCGATCCAGCAGGGTGCGGGCCGACATCAGCATGCCGGGGATGCAGTAGCCGCACTGGACGGCTTGGTGCTCCACGAAGGCGTCCTGCAGCCGAGCCCCGCCGTGGTCGCGCAGGCCCTCGACGGTCTCCACGTCGGCGTCGGCCGCCTGGCCGGCCAACACCAGGCAGGAGCAGACGGTCTCCCCGTCCACCACGACGGTGCAGGAGCCGCACTCGCCGACGCCGCAACCCTCCTTGGTGCCGCGCAGGCCGAGATGATCACGCAGCAGGTCGAGCAGTCGGGCACCGTGCCACTCCTCGGGAAGATCAACACCGATCCCGTTCACGCGCATCAGTGGCCCCCCTCGTTCGGGGAGTTGTCCAGCAGGGCCAGCATCCGGTCCGGGGTGAGCGGGAGCACGGTGGGCAGTACGCCGACCGCGTCCAGTACGGCGGCGGCAAGGGCCGGCGCGGTCGGCACGACCACGACCTCGGACATGCCCTTGGCACCGAACGGGCCGGTGTCCTCCGGGTCGGTGACCAACAGGGTCTCCATCCGCGGGGTGTCGGCGATGGTCGGGACGAGGTAGTTCTCCAGGCTGTCGGTACGCGGGATCCCGGCCGTGATCACGTGCTCCTCCATCAGCGCGAAGCCGAGGCCCTGCAGCACGCCGCCCTCGGCCTGGCCGATCACCCCGCCCGGGTTGATCGGGGTGCCGCAGTCCACCACGCAGAGCAGGTCGGGCACCCGGATCTCACCGGTGTACGGGTTGACCTCGGCCCGCACCACCTGGGTGCAGGAGCCGTACACGCGGTGCGGCCCGTAGGTGGCGAGCTCGGCCTCGGCGACCAGGCCGTTGTGCTCGGTGTCCGGCAGCCGGAACGCGGCCTCGAACTGGGCCCGGTCGAGTTCGACCAGCTTCTCACCGGTGCCCCTCGGGTCGGTGGCCAGCGGCAGTCCGAGGCGTTCGCAGGTGTCCACCAGATCGGTGCAGGCCGCCTGCACCGCTGCTCCGCCGGCGTAGGTGGAGCGGGAGGCGGCGGTCGGGCCGGACTCGGGTACGACGGAGGTGTCGCCGACCACCACGGTGATCGAGGCGAAGGGCAGGCCGAGGGTGTCGGCGGCGACCTGCCCGTAGGTGGTGTGGATGGACTGGCCGGTGTGGTTCGGGCCGGCCCAGATGGTCACGTGGCCGTCGGCGTCGAACTGCAGCCGGGCCCTGGCGGTGTCGCCGGTGCCGCTGCCCATCCCGACACCCTTCATCGCGCAGGCGACCCCGGTGCCGCGGCGCCACCCGCGCGTGGCCGCGGCCTGCCACCCCTTCCGGTCGCGCCAGATCGGCTGGGCTGCGGCAGTGGTCAGGGTGGCGCGGACGTGCAGGCTGCTGGTGACGCGGTGCCGGTAGAGGCTGTGCACGCCGCCGCCGTCGAGCACGCTGCGGAGCCGGAGCTCGACCGGGTCGATGCCCAATTTCGTTGCTGCGTAGGTCATCGCGTTCTCGACGGCGAAGGCGACCTGGGGTACGCCGTACCCGCGGAAGGCGCCGGCATTGGAATTGTTGGTGTACGCGACGACGCCGTCGAAGGCGGCCGCGTCGAAGGCGTACGGGCCGGTCGACATCTCGGCCGAGGTCTTCAGCACGTTAGGTCCCGAGGTGATCACCGGCCCGGTGTCGGCCAGGGCCTCCGTCCGTGCGCCGAGGATCCGTCCACCGGCGTCGAAGCCGATCCGGATGGAGGTGTCGAAGGGGTGTCGCTTGGTGCCGGCGGTCATCACCTCTTCGCGGGTCATCTGCAGGTGCACCGGACGTCCTGCGGCGGTGGCCAGGACCGCGAGGTGGACCGGCATCGGGTCGTCGTTGCGGGAACCGAAGGCGCCGCCGACCGGATTGGCGATCATCCGGACCGCCTCGGGCTCGACGGCCAGCGCGCGGGCGATCTTGCGTTGGTGCAGGCCGGGGTTCTGCGACCCGCACCAGACGGTCCACGTCCCGTCCGTGTGCACCGCCATCCCACCCGGGGTCTCGATCGCGAGGTGCTCCTGGATCGGGGTGTGCACGGCCTGCTCGACCACCAGGTCGGCCGTGGCCAGGGCGGCGTCGACATCCCCGCTGGCGAAGGCGATCCGGCCGGACACGTTGCCGGTCGGGTGTAACAGCGGTGCGTCCGGGGCCAGCGCGCGCTGCGGGGAGTCCACCACGGGCAGTTCGGTCAGCTCCAGTCGGATCAATCCCGCGGCGCGTTCGGCCGTACGGGAGTCCACGGCGGCGACCAGCGCGATCGCCTCGCCGACCTGACGGACCACCTGGTCGGCCAGTACCGGCCCGTCCACCTCTCGGGGGCCGAGGGCGTTGCAGGGGACGTCGGCGCCGGTGACCACCGCGACCACGCCGTCGAGGGCTTCGGCAGCCGAGGTGTCGATGGCATCGATCCGGGCGTGCGGGACGGCGCTGCGCAGGACGTGGCCGTACAGCAGGTCGTCGGTGCGCAGGTCGGTCACGAAGGCCAGCTGGCCGGTGACGATCTCGGCCCCCTCGACGATGGCGCGGGACCGCCCCACCTCCGGGGTGGGTCGCAGCACGGTGATTTCCGGGGTGTTCATCGCGGCACCTCAACCTGGTCGTCGAGGTCGCGGAGGGCGGTCGCGAGGGCGTCGGCCACGAGACGGCGGACTCGCACCCTGGCCTGCTCGGTACCGGCGGCCAGGTGTGGGGTGAGGAAGACCTGCGGCAGGTCCCGCAGCGGACTGTCCGCCGGCAGCGGCTCGGTGGCGAAGACGTCGAGGGCGGCGGCGGCGAGGTGGCCGTCGGTCAACGCCGTCACCAGGGCGGCCTCGTCCACCAGTGCGCCCCGGGAGGCGTTCACCAGTACGCTGCCGGTCCGCATCCGGGCCAGCCGGTCACTGCTGATCATGGCCCGGGTCCGCTCGGTGAGGGGCGCGTGCAGGCTGACCGCGTCGCTGTCGGCAAGGAGGGTGTCGAGGGAGACGAAGGACGGGGCGTCGGCACCGACGGGCGGGTGGGGCGTGTGGCAGAGCACCCGAGTGCCGAACCCGCGCAGTCGGCGGTGCACGGCCTGCCCGATGGCGCCGTACCCGATCAGCCCGACGGTGACCGCCCCCAGTTCGCGGCCGAGGGGCGGCTGGGGCCAGTCGCCCCGGCGGAGCTCACGGTCCGCCCGGACGGCACCGCGCAGCGTGATCAACATCGCCATCACGGTCCAGTCGGCAACCGCGTCGGCGTTGTAGCCGGGTGCGTTGGTGACCCGGATCCCGCGCTCCCGAGCCGCAGCGGTGTCGACCACCCCGTCCAGGCCGACCGACGGCTGGATCAGGTCGCGGCAGTGTGCCAGGGAGTTGATCACCGCTGCGGTGAGCGGGAACCTGCGGGCGGCGTCGCCGATCACCACGTGGGCCCGGGCCAGGTCGTCGGCCAGGTCGGCGACGGTCTGGTCGCGCCGCGCAAGGACCACCTCGACCGGCCGGTTGGTTCCGGCGGCGGAGGCCCATTCGCTGACCAGGGCATGGGGGTAGTCGGACAGGCAGACGACCGTCAGGGGGTTGCTCATCAGGGGGCACCGAACGGACGGCGCTCGACCACCGTGGACTCGTCGATCGCCATTCCCAGGCCGGGCAGCGTGGGCGCGGCGAAGTACCCGTCGACCGGGTGCATCGGGTGGGCCAGGAAGTGCTGGTACGGCCCCATCAACCGGGGCAGGTACTCCATCGACGGGACCAGTGCCGGGGACGCGGCGAAGGAGAGTGCGGCGTTGCACTGCAGTGACTGCCCGTGCGGGATGGCCTGGCCACCGCCCGCGCTGATCACCGCCAGGATCTTGCTGACCTCCGAGATCCCGCCGGCCCAGTGCGGGTCCGGTTGGTAGAGGTCCAACACGTCGGCCCGGACCAGTTCGCCCAGCCCCCACCGGGTGTACTCATGCTCCCCGCCCACGATCCGAGTGTGGTCGCCGATCCGGGCGCGCAGGGACCGGTAGCCGGCCAGGTCGTCGGCCAGCAGCGGCTCCTCGATCCAACTCAGGTCGAGGTCGCGGGTGGCCCGGGCGACCGCGAGGGTGAAGGGGACGTCCCAGGAACTCCAGGCGTCCAACATGATCTCGGTGTGCGGCCCGGCGGCGTCGCGAACGGCGCCGACCAGGGAGACGATCGCCTCGATCCCGGCGGTGCCGTCCTCCGGCCCCCACCGTGGGAACCACTTGAGCCCACCGAACCCCTGCGCGCACAACTCCCGGGTACGACGAGTGACGTCCGCCGGTTCCAGGGAGTCGCCGAGGGTGGAGGCGTAGACGGGGATCCGGTCCCGGGTGGGCCCGCCCAGGAGTACGTGCGCGGGGACGCCGAAGTGCTGGCCGCGGATGTCCCAGAGGGCGCAGTCGATCGCGGACAGGGCGACCATGCCGACACCCTTGCGACCGTGGATCGACGATCGGTACAGCTGGTCCCACACCCGCTCGCCCGCCAGCGGGTCGGCACCCAGCAGTTGCGGTCGGAGCACGGTGTTGATCACGTGCGCCTGCTCCGGACTGAGTTGGTTCACTGTGCCGCGCAGTCCGGAGTCGGTGTGCACGTGCAGGTGGATCGAGGAGATCTCCTGGTGACCGGACTCGGTGGTCGGGAAGGTCTCGGCCGCCTGCTGGCGGAACTCCGGATAGCAGTCGCTCGGGCGCCGCAGCCGCTCGCGGAAGATCGGCTCCGGGCCCGGGTGGTGCCCGACGTAGGTCACGCACTCGATCTCGGTGATGATCATCGAACTCCTCCTTCGGCGGGGGCCACGTCCCGCTCCGCGGCGGGTCGCCAACCGAGGGCTGCGGCCGCGGTCCAAGACTGGTCCATGCTGCCCAGGGGCGCTCCGGTGACGGAGTCGTAGTACTCCGCGAAGGTGCCGTCGGAGAGTTGACGGAGCCCGGCCGCGCGGATCGCCGCGGACTCGCTCGTGGCGCCGTGGTGGTCGAGGGCCCAGGAGAACAGCCAGTTGATCACCGGCCACTGCGGACCCCGCCAGTAGTTGCTGCTGACGAAGGCGGCGGAGGCGGGGGAGGTGGTCGGCAGGGTGGGAACCCGCAGGCTCGGGTGGCCGCACCACCGCGGTCCCATCAGCAGGTCGAGCTGGCGCTGCTGCAGCTCCGGGGTGGTCCCGCACAGCAGGGGGGCGAAACCGGCCAGGGTCTCGGCCGGTAACCAGCAGCCGGCTCGTACGTCGTAGTCGCGGGCCAGCCCGGTGTCGGGATCGACGGTGGCCTGCACCGCAGCGGCGAACCGGTCGCCCATCTCCCGCAGTTCGGCTGCCTCGCCCGTGCGACCGATCTCCATCGCCAGGTCGGCGAGCAGTCGGGAGGCGAGGGAGTGCAGGGCGGTGAAGAGGACGTCCCCGACCCGGAAGTCGATCACGGCCCGGGTCCGGGTGTCGTCGTAGTCGACGCCGACGAGTTGGTCGACCAGCCAGATGTAGCGCTGGTAGTCGGCGTCGGAGGGGCGCTGGGCGTGGTCGGCCACGTGGGCCAGGTCCAGGCGTTCGAACGGCGCCATCTCCTTGGGCGTGACCCGGGCGTAGGCGGCGTCCCAGCGCGGCGAGTTGTCCATCCCGGACTCCCAGCCGTGGTGGATCTCCACCAGGCCGCCCGCGCTGGGCGCACGTACCGCGGTGAGCCAGCGGTGCCAGGCCAGCAGCGCATCGAAGTGGTCGTGCAGGAAGTCGGTGACCAAACCCTCCTCGCCGCGTTCGCGGGCACTGCGGTGGATGCAGAACAGGGCCCAACTGTGTACGGGAGGTTGACAGATTCCCGAGGTTTGGACGTTCGGGGGGCTGGCCGCGGCCACCTCGGAGCGCCAGCGGTCGGGGCCGGGGAAGTAGCCGGGCCGGTCGGAGAAGACGATCTGCGGAATCATTCCGGTGGACCACTGGCCGCGCAACAGGTTGGCCAGTTCGGTCAGCGCACGTTCGGTGTCGATCTCGCCCAATCCCGCGGCCACGAAGGCCGCATCCCAACTCCACTGGTGCGGGTAGAGGTTGGGTGCGGCGATCGTACGACCGCCGCGGTCGTTGCGCCGAAGCACCTCTGCGGCGGCACCGGCCAAGCCGCTGGTGCTGAGTGGCATCCGTCCCCCTCGTCGACGCCTCGAGTTCCGGGCGTCTTCCGAATTACGTTCAATGACTACACATTATGGGCTGGTGTCGCCGAGGTCAACGGTGGCATGATGATTTCGGACGGAGCCGCACCAGGGCGGCCACGACGGCAGTCGCACGACTGCGACACACAGGGGGAAGCGCGTTGGGGAGCACCGGAGAGGGTTCGGTCCGGCCCTGGACCCTGCTCCCCGAGGTGCGGACCGGATCGACGCCGACCTCGTACGGCTACCTACTCACCCTGATCCGGTCCCGGCCGGGCTGGACCCGGCAGCAACTGCTCGCTGCCACCGGACTGTCCCGCACCACGCTGGTCGATCGGTTGGACGCGCTCTTCACCGAGGGACTCGTCTACGCCGACGGGTCGGTCCCGCGCAACGGCGAGACGGGGGTCCGCGGTCCGGGGCGGCGTTCGGAACTGCTCCGCTTCGACGACCGGGACAAGATCATCCTCGTGTTCGACCTGGGCCAGACCCAGGGGCGGGTGTGCGTCACCGACGTGCACGGCCAGATCCTGCGGATGGCCGAACTCAGGCAGGGGATCGACGCCGACCCGGAGGAGTACCTGCGCGGTGCGTTCAGCCTCGCCCGCGGACTCGTCGGCTCGGGGGACGGCCTGCAGCTGGTCGGCGTGGGCCTGAGTATCCCGGGTCCGGTTGATCCGGACACCGGCATCCTCGGGCACTCCACGACCATGCCGCAATGGCAGTCCTTCCCGATCAGTGACACGGTGCAGCGCGAGTGGCAGGCGCCGGTGTTGATCGAGAACGACGCGCGGGCCTTCGCCCTGGGCGAGGCCAGTGTCGCGGGCAGCGGCGAGACCGTGCTGGCGATCAAGTACGCCACCGGAATCGGCGCGGGCATCGTGGTGGACGGCCGGGTGATCAAGGGGTCCGACGGGGCTGCGGGCGACATCGGCCACATCCGGCTCACCGACGACGGGCCGCTGTGCACCTGCGGGCGGCGCGGCTGCCTGGCGGCGTGGGCCGCGGGGCATGCGCTGGTCGAACGGTTGGCCGACACCGGGGTCCGCACCACCACGGAGGTGGCCGGCCGGGTCGAGGTCGGGGACGAGGGGGCCTGTGCCGCTCTGGACCAGGCGGTGTCCCGGCTCGGGCGGGTGCTCGCCACCGTGGTGGCCACCGTCAACCCGGACACCTTGGTGCTGGGCGGCCAGCTGGGCCGGCTGCCCCGGGTGGTGGCGGCCATCGATCGCCAGATCCACGCCGATGTGGTCGCCCGGGCGACCCAACGACTCACGGTCCAGGCTGCCCGACTCGGGCCGGACGGGGCCACCGTCGGACTGGCCCGCAAGGTGGCGCAGCTGGTCTTCTCCCCGCAGGCCGTGGACGCCTGGGTGGAGCGGGCTAGGGCCGACGTCGATGGCTGAGGTGCTGACCCCGGGCGACGTGGGCTACCCGGCCGCAGTCGCGGGGCTGTCGATCTCCGCCCATTCATCGGCGAGTTCGCCCGCCGCCGTCCTGCGGGCCTCCGATCCGATGACGGCGGCTGAAGCCGTGCGCTGGGCGGGCGAGCGGGGCCTCCGGATCCGGGTCCGGGCCGGTGGGCACCATCTGAGCCTGCCGATCCCCGAATCGGCAACGGCCGTCCTCGACCTGTCCGAGATGAAGCAGTTCGAGTACGACCCGGGTGACGGTACGGCGTGGCTGGGGACCGGGCTGACCAGTCTCGAAGCGGCCCGCGCGCTGGCCACGGTAGGGCGCGCGTTCCCGGTCGGCCATGCCCCGACGGTGGGGATCGGCGGGTTCCTGCTGGCCGGCGGACACGGCTGGAATCCCGGCGGCTGGGGGACCGCGACCGGTCGAGTACTGGCCGCCGAGTTGATCACTCCGGCCGGAGAGTTGATCATCGTCGACGCGGACCACCGGCCGGACCTGCTGGAGCTGCTCCGCGGTGCCGGTCCCCTCTTCGCCGGTGTGGTGACCCGCTTCCGGGTGCACACGGAACCGGCTCCGGAGATGATCATCCGGCGCCGGTGGCAGTGCCCGGGAGATGCGGCCGTCGCCGTCGGTGCCGTCGTCCGGACGGCGCGCCGGGAGTTGCCCCGCGCAGTGGAGGTGTCGTGTTTCGTGCACCGCCGGCGTGAGTCCGGGCCGGCGGTGGAGGTGGTGGCGACCCTCTTCGGATCCACGCCCATGCAGCTCGAACCATTGGCCGGACTTGACCCGTACGCGGAGGCCCGCGAGACATCGACCTTCCGTAGTACGGCCGAACTGCTCGCCGGGCTGGACCCGCGCGCCGGCGAGGCGATGGTCTCCGACCATGTGTGGACCGGGGCAGATCATGAGGACCTGCTGCCGTTGCTGGTTCGGACGGTCGCCGACTGCCCCACCACGCGGAGCTCCGTCCTGGTCTCCGCCGCCGGGGATGGTGCCGTGCTCGGCGTCGCCGCGTACGGCCACTGGGTCCCCGGCGGAGAGGGGTGTGACGGCACCGATCACCCACACCGGCGCTGGGCTCGCGAGACCGTGGACCGGGTCCCGGACGGCCGCGGCAGTTATGTCGGCGAGGCGGACCTCGGGCGTCCGGGGGGAGTGGCCCGGTGCTTCACCGAGGAGGAGTTGCGGCGGTTGCGGGCCAGGATCGAGCAGGGTGCCGGCGAGGGTCTGCTGCCGAAGAGATGAATTCCGGCGGCGCGGGAGGTCAGAGCATCCAACCAACTTCACCAGGAGGACACCATGTCCCGGATGCTCTTCGTCAATCTCCCCGTCAAGAACCTGCAGCGCTCGGTGGACTTCTTCACCCAGCTGGGGTTCGAGTTCAACGCCCAGTTCACCGACGAGAACGCCACCTCGATGGTGATCAACGACCAGGCGACCGTGATGCTGTTGGTCGAGGACTTCTTCCAGACCTTCACCGATCGTCGGGTGGCCGATGCCACCAGCGCGACCGAGGTGTTGGTCGCCTTCTCGGTGTCAGAGAAGTCGCAGGTGGACACCGTGGTGGAGGCCGCTCTCGCGTCCGGGGGTAGCCCGCACAAGGACAAGAAGGACGAAGGATTCATGTACGGGTGGAGCTTCTGCGACCCGGACGGCCACGTCTGGGAGGTCATGTGGATGGACGCCGCGGCGGTGGGGTCATGAACGCCGTCACGGAGACCGCGGACCAGCCGATCACCCGGGCACCCCGGGTGATCGGCTGGGGGCTCTCGATCGCGGCGGCCCTCTTTCTCGCCTTCGACGCGGCCATCCACCTCGCCAACCCGCCGTTCGTGATGGCAGCGATGGAGGACACCGGGTGGCCGGTCCATCTCGCGCCGCTGGTCGGTGCCCTGGAGGTGGTCTGCCTGGTGCTGTGGCTGGTGCCGCGGACCGCCGTGCTCGGCGCCGTACTGCAGACCGCCTACCTCGGGGGAGCGGTGGCCACCAACCTCAGGATCGAAGCGCCGCTGTTCTCCACCGTGCTCTTCCCGGTCTACGTCGCCCTCTTCGTGTGGGGCGGCCTCTGGCTGCGTCGCATTGAAGTGCGTGCCGTGCTGCCCCTCGTTGTTCGGCGGGTTGAGACGTCCCTCGGAGCGGGTGATCACCAGCCGCGGGACGGAGCAGCCGGGTGATCAGCCGACTGAATCCCTACAGTCGACTGAGGGGCAGCTCGATCAGCTGGCGGTGGTCTCGATCAAGAGCAGTGGGATGGTCCGCGTCGTCTTCGTCTGGTATTCCGTGTAGGTGGGGAAGACGGCCACGGCCCGCTCCCACCAGGTGTCGCGTTCGGCACCGGAGAGTTCGCGGGCGGTGCCGGTCGAGACCGTCGAGCCGTCCTGGACCTGCACCTGCGGGTCGGCCACGACGTTGAAGTACCACTGCGGGTGCGTCGGCAGGCCACCCTGGGAGGCCACCATCACGTAGTCGCCGTCGTGCTCGACGCGCATCAGCGGAACCTTGCGGATCTTGCCGGTCTTGCGGCCGGTCACGGTGAACACCACCACAGGGAGCCCGGTGTCGCGGAGGGTGTTCGCCTCTTGTCCGCCACTCGCCTCGTACTGCTCGACCTGCTCGCGGACCCATTCGCGGGGACTCGGTGCGTACTCCTCGGTTGCCATGGCATGAGTCTAGGTCGCCCGCGCGGCCCTCGCCGGCCAGTGGTGGATGCGTCCGAGTGCAGTGGTGCGCCACTGAGGCGCGGGGGTCCCGTCGGCAGTACGTTCATGTGATGGATGACGGTGAGCGGCTCCTGGACAAGCTTCCCGAGTCGCTCGCCACCGCCCTGTGACTGCAGGCGTCCGGGGCGGTCATCGTCGCCCCGGTGCTGTTCATCGACGATGCCCAACTGCTCGACTCGGGGAGCGCCAGTCTGGTGCAGCACTTGGCCATGACCGGGTCGCCCACCTCGCCGCCACCGGTCTGACGAACCACGCGATCGCCCGGGAGTTGAGTGGTCTCGATACGTACGGTCGAGTCCCACGTCTACCGCGTGTTCGGCAAGCTCGGGGTCCAGCACCGGTCCGAGTTGGCCACCCTGCTGGACCTGCACTGATCCGGCCGATCACCTCCCGTTCCGGCAGTTCGCGCGTAGAATGGCTGTGGCCGGTTGGGACTCACCTCGGGGCGGGACCCGGTCTGTGGAGGCGTCATGTCAGCGGCAGAGGACAAGGTCGAACAGCACTACGCACGCGGCAACCTGGAGCAGCAGGTGTTGGCCGCCGCCCGCCACCAGGGGCTCGACCCCGACCATCTCGAGGCGGCCGACCTGCATCCAGCCGACCAACTCCATGTCGGTGGCCCGCTCGCGGTGCAGAACCTCGCCCGGGGAGCACAGATCACGGCCGGGACCCGGGTACTCGACCTCGGCTGCGGGATCGGTGGGCCGGCCCGCCACCTGGCCGCCAGCCTCGGGGCGGACGTCACCGGTGTGGACGTGACCACGGAGTTCGTCGAGGTGGCGATCAGCCTGACTCGGCGCTGCCGGCTCGATCAACGGGTGCGGTTCGTACGCAGCAGTGTGCTGTCCCTGCCCTTCGACGACGACACCTTCGACGTGGCCACCCTGCTCGCAGTCGGGATGAACCTGCCCGACAAGCAGGCGGTGTTCACCGAGGCGGCCCGGGTGCTCCGGCCCGGCGGGGTGCTGGCCATCTCCGACGTGATGCGACTGGACTCGGACGAACGGGAGGTGTATCCGCAGCCCTGGGCCGACACGGCCGCGGACTCCTTCGTCGAGAGCACCGCGTCCTACGCCCGCCACCTCACCCGGGCCGGGCTCGAGGTGGAGGTCGAACGGTGCCGGCAGGCCTTCGCCCTGGAGCACCTGGATCAGTTGCTCCCGCCGGCCGGCGCGCCGGTCTCCGGTGGACCGCCGCCGGGCCTCGGCCTGCACCTGGTGATGGGGCCGGGCGGCGTCGAGCGGATGCAGAACCTGGTTGCGGCATTGCGAGCCGGGGTGTTGGCCCCGGCGGAGCTCTATGCCCGAGTTTGTTGAGCCGCCGGTCGGGTCCCGTGGGCCGCTCGTGCTGGCCCGGCGGGTAGGCTGCCCCCTCGACCAACAGCACCGGGAGTGATCACGATGCGCCGCAGTCTCACCGCCCTCGTCCTCGGGCTGTGCGCCCTGCTCCTCCTTCCGGGTACGGCCCACGCCGACTCCGAGGACGACTGGCGGATCACCCGTTACGAGGTGTCCGCCGACGCCGCCGAGGACGGCACCATCTCGATGGCGATCGACTTCGACTTCGACTTCGGTGATGCCGAGGGCCACGGCCCGCAGTTCGTCATCCCGATCCGGCAGGAGATCGAGGGCGACCCGGACCACTACCGGTCCTTCGAGGTCGATGCGATCGAGGCGAGTTCGGACAGCGGCGCCCCGGCCCAGGTCGAGACCGACACCGACGGCGGTGCGCTGGCGATCAAGATCGGCGACGAGGACGTCGACGTCACCGGGGTGCAGAGCTACCGACTGAACTACACGATCCGCGGCGTGGTGAACCCCGAGGCGGGGGACGAGGGCCAGGACGAGATCTATTGGAACATCATCGGTACGGGGTGGGAGGTGCCCATTGCGGGCATCCGGACCAACCTGACCGGCCCGGGTGAGGTGGGCCGTACCGACTGCTTCGCCGGCAACCCCGCGGACGACACCCGATGCACCGACCACAAGGTGAGTGCCGAGGGTGGGGCGTACTTCGCCCAGGACGAGGTGGAGGCCGGGGACGGGATGACCATCCTGGCGGACTGGCCGGGCGGCACCTTCGTCGGCGCCGAGCCGCAACTCATCCCGCGCAAGCACTTCGGCAACCTGTTCCCGCTGACGCCGCTCACCGGCGGTCTGGGCGGCCTGCTGGCCCTCCTCGGCATCGGGGTCGCGGCGCGCATGCACCGGCGCGGGCGGGACGAGGCGTACCTCGGCCTGACCCCCGGGCTGTCCCCGGCCGGGGCCGCCGACGCAGCAGAGGTCGGCCACCGTGATCCCCAGCAGACAGTCGCCGTCCGTTTCACCCCACCGGACGGGGTGCGTCCCGGCCAGATGGGAACCGTCCTCGACGAACGGGCCGACCAGGTCGACGTGACGGCGACGATCATCGACCTCGCCATCCGCGGCCACCTGCGGATCGAGGAGTACACCGAGACGCCGCGCGAGGACCTGGTCGAGGACCCCACTCCCGACTGGAAGTTGATCAAGCTGTCGGCACCCGTCGACGTTCGCCCGTACGAGCAGGAACTGTTCGACGGACTGTTCCGCAAGGACGACGAAGTCGTGCTGAGTGAGGTCCCCGACTTCACCACCACTGCGGGCGCGACCCAGCACGCCCTGTACACCGAGGTGACCGAGCGTGGCTGGTTCCGGCAGAACCCGGAGTCGGCTCGGGCCTGGGCCTACGTGGCCGGCTTCGGCGTGCTCGCCCTGGGGGTCGCCGCGACGATCGCCTTGGCCATCACTCTCGGTTGGGGCTGGGTCGGTGCCGGGCTCGGGCTGGCCGGGGTCGCCATCATCGCCGTCGCCCACCGGGTGCCGGTGCGCACCGCGGAGGGCAGCGCCGTCCTGGCCCAGACCCTCGGGTTCAAGCAGTACCTGGAGACCGCAGAGGCGGACCAGATCAAGTTCGAGGAGGGGGAGGACCTGTTCTCCCGCTACCTCCCGCACGCGATCGTGTTCGGGGTGGCCGACCGCTGGGCGAAGATCTTCGCCGATCTCGCGGATCGCGGTCACGACGTCCCGGAGCCGCACTGGTACGTCGGCGCCGCCGGGGTGGGTGTGTGGCACTCCTCCCTGGGCGACATCGGCACCAGCTTCGGGGACGCGGCCGTGGCGAGCATGACCGGCGCCACCGCAGGGTCCGGCGGTGCCTCCGGGTTCGGTGGCGGAATGGTCGGTGGCGGCGTCGGTGGTGGTGGCGGCGGGGGCTGGTGACGCTGGACCAGCCATTGAATGCCCGTGGCTTTCATGGAACCATTCAAGACATGGCGGAGATCAGCGTGCGGCTGCTGGCCGAGGAGGACTGGGACCTGTACAGGTCGGTCCGGCTGGCTGCGCTGACCGAGTCCCCGGAGTCGTTCCTCGCCACCCACGAGGAGGAGTCCGAGCTCACCGAGGACTACTGGCGGCAGCGGATGCGCCGCTCCTACCGATTCGTGGCCGAACAGGACGACACCGTGGTCGGCGTCGTCTCCGTCGGGCCGCACGGCGACGATCCGGAGAGCGGCGACCTCTTCGGCCTCTGGGTGGCTCCCGACCACCGCAGCGCCGGGGTCTCCTCCCGGCTGGTCCATGCGGGCGCGAGGCAGGCCATCGAGGACGAGCGGGAGCGGCTCTACTACTGGGTCGGTACCGAGAACGCCCGCGGCATCGCCTTCGCCAGCAACGCCGGCTTCCGGGTCTCCTCCGAACGCCGCCCCGCCCGCAAGGTCCACGAGGAGTTCGGGGACCAGGAGATCGCCATGGTCCTCTCCCTCGGCTCCGACCCCTTCGCCGTGCCCAACCCCACCGCGGACCACGCCAACTCCGACTGACCCTCCGTCGCCGCGTGCCCATCGGATTACCACGCGTACGTGGTGTCCATGCTGTGTGCCGGGCAGATTTGCCGAGCAGACTGCATGGTTCCTTGGCGCAATCCCGGTCGAAATGGATTTCCGGCGACCGTACGAGATCTGGTACTCATGACGGATGAGTGAGCAACGCCGAGGCGCCCTGGACGCCGTCATCTTCGACTGGGGCGGCACCCTGACCCCGTGGCACGTGATCAACCCCGCCGACTGCTGGGGCACGGTCGTCGACGATCCCGACCTCGCCCGGACGCTGGCGGCCGCGGAGGACTCGATCTGGGTCCGGTCCCGCGATGAGCACCGCTCGGCCACCCTGGACGAGGTGATCAGCCTGGCCGGTACGACCCTCACCGAAGCCCAACGCCGGCGCTACCACGACTGGTGGGAGGACCACACCCACACCGATCCGCAGGTGGCCGACCTGTTCAGTGCGTTGCGGGAGCGCGGGCTCAAGGTCGGGGTGCTGTCCAACACCATCTGGCCCCGCGTTGAGCACGAACGCTACTTCCGCCGCGACAACGTGCTGGACCTGATCGACGGCGCGGTCTACAGCTCCGAGATCGCCTGGACGAAACCCCACCGCGAGGCATTCCTCGCCGCCCTGGCCGCAGTGGGCGGTACCGATCCGTCCCGCGCGGTGTACGTCGGGGACCGGCTCTTCGACGACATCCACGGGGCCCAGTCGGCCGGGATGCGGGCCGTGCACGTACCGCACAGCGTCATCCCGGACTGGCAACGAGGGCAGGAGGGCGTCCCCGACGCGGTGATCTCCGAGTTGGCCGAACTGCTCGAGCACGTGGACAACTGGCACTTCGTCTAAGATCTCAGCATGGACGATGAGTTCCCCCTCCGCTGGGAGACCTTCCTGATCGACGGTTCCCCGGCCGGGGTGCTCGCTCGCCGGCTGCACCCGGCCGGTCTGGACACCCTGACCTGCTTCCGGGAGCCGGCCGGTTCGCTCGTCCACCTCGAACACACCCTGTCCTTCACCGGTGATCCGCGCGCCTGGACCCGGTTCCGCTACCGCCAGATCCACGAGGGAATCGAGATCAAGCGCAGCGCCGAGGACACGGTGGCCGACGTGGTGCCGTCGTACGGGGAGTTCGCGATGCTCGACCAGCTCGACCTCGGCAGCGAGTTCGGCTATCGGGCCGTACTCGAGGCGACACCCGACGAACCGCCGGTGGAGGTGTTGCTCCGGGCCGTCGGCAGCGAGGTGGTCACCACGCCGGAGGGCACCTCGATCGACTGCACCCGGGTGGAGGTCACCGAGGACGGCACCCGGAGCAACACCCACTGGCTGGACTCGTCCGGATTGCGGGCCTCGGACTGGAACGGCGCCACCTCCTGGCGGGTGGCCGGGCGGAACGAACTGCCCGGTGTCGCCGGTATGCCCGAGGTGATCGACGGCTGGCTCGCCACCCTGGGGTGATCAAGATCGCGGCTGCCGAAGCCTGAGAATCCGGTGTGAGTCTGCGCCGGGGGGAATCGAATCGGCAGTACGTGTCGTTGAATGGGGGAGAGCCGCCGACGAATGGAGTAGTGCCGGCATGGAGCCCGACCCCCTGGACGACGTACGAGAACTGGTGGACCTGCCGCCCAGCACCAACCTGTCCGACATCCTCGGACTGTTGGACGACCTGGAACAGATCAACCAGATCAGCAACCAAGTGCTCCAGCAGGTCCAGAACCTGACCGGGTTGCGGATCGGGGAGATGCAGGCGCTGCTCGCCATCGCCGACGGGGCCGACCACCCGCGGGCCGTCGCGGCGGCCACCGGGCAGATCAAGGAGGCCGCCGCCGCGACCGTCGACTCGCTGGTGCGCCGCGGGCTGGTCGATCGGCACGCCCACGACGCCGACCCGGACGCCGCGTCGGATCCCGGCCTGGTCCACATCACCCCGGCCGGCCGAGGCGCCCTCGAACAGTCGGAGGCGATCCGCGTCCGGGTGCTGGATGCCCTCTCGTTGGCCCTCGGGCCGGACCGGACCTCCGAACTGCGCACCGGGATCCAAGCCGTGGCCGAGGTGATGACCGAGACCCGGGTCGCCCGGCTGCCCCTCACCATTGCCCCCGCGGATGACGCGGCCGAAGGCCCGGGGCGCGCCGCAGCGGTGTGATCCCCGCCGGTATCGGCGGCCGACGAAATTAATCTTGCTTCGACCCGGGCACGATGTCCGACACTGGACCGACGTCGTCCAGTGTCGGAGGAGATCATGTTTCGACGATTTGCCAGTGTCCTCGCCGCTGTGGTGCTGGGACTCGTTCCAGTGATTGCGGTGACCACTCCAAGCAGTGCCGACCAAGTACCGGCACCTCCGGGTCCCGACAAGTATCGGTTCCGGGTGCTGGAGCACAACATCGCGGGCGGCGTCGACTTCGGAGGCCGGCCCGAAGCCTTGGACTACGTGAACGAACAGATCGCGAACGAGAACTTCCCGGTCGACGTCGTGATGCTGACCGAGGTCTGTGCCAGCCAGCGCGACGACTTCAAGGAGGCCCATCCGGGTTGGCACGTGTACTTCTCGGTCATGGTCAACCACCAGAAGAGCTGTGCCGATCCGGAGGACACCGACAACACGCGTCAGGGCCAGTTGCTCGCCTCGCCGCACCCCCTGACTGACATGGAGAATGATCACCTCGGCTACCCCGACAAGGACGACGCCCCACGGATCAAGTACTTCAAGTTGCTGTGTGCCGACGTCGGCGTTCCCGGGTACGCCGCGGACGAGTTCCGCGCCTGCGTCACCCACCTGCATGCCTTTCCGCGAGGCAAGGAGGCGCGCAAACACCAACTGCACAAGATCAAGACCATCACCGAGCGTCGGATCTGGGGCCAGGACCAGTCGCTGGTGGTCGGCGGCGACATGAACTCCCACCCGCACGAGGCGTCGATGGACAGCATGTACTACCTGAACCGAGCCGGAGAGTACGAGGGCCCGGGGAACTTCTACGAGGCCGACCAGAGCGACCCGAAGAACTTCGACACCCGTCCCGGCGGTGTGTCCTGCGCGCCACACGGCTGCCGGACCGGGGCCAGCACGATGGACGACTCGAAGGTGGAGGGGACGAAGAAGTACGACTACGTCTTCTTCTCCCGCAACCGCGTCCGCAACGGGGTCAGCGCGATGCCGATGCGCTACGGCACCGAAGGATGTGTTTACAAGGCCGACGACATCGCGGACCGCTGCTCCGACCACCGCCTCTACCGGGCGTACGGCGACTTCCGCTTCTGAGGGATCAGTGGGTGATCAGGAGGTTGCCGACCCCCGCCACAGGTCGATACCCGCCTCCACCGCGTCCGCGTCGATCGCGGCGAGCTCCTCGGCGGAGAAACTCAGGTTCTGCACTGCGGCCAGGTTGTCCTCGAGCTGGCGGACACTGGACGCACCGACCAGGGCGCTGGTGACCCGGTCGTCGCGCAGGGTCCAGGCCAGGGCCAGTTGGGCGACTGACTGCCCGCGCTGCTCCGCGATCTCGGCGAGGGCGCGAACGTGGTTGAGGTTCTCCTCGGTCAGCAGGTCGGTGGACAGCGACTTGCCCTGCGCGGCCCGCGAGCCCTCGGGGATCCCGTCGAGGTAGCGCGAGGTCAGCATTCCCTGTGCCAGTGGGGAGAACGCGATCACGCCGACACCGAGTTCGTCGACCGTGTCGAGCAGGTCCTCCTCGATCCAACGGTTCAGCATCGAGTAGGACGGCTGGTGGATCAGCAGCGGCGTCCCCAACTCGGCCAAGATGGTGGCCGCCTCGCGAGTGCGCTGGGCGGAGTAGGAGGAGATGCCGGCGTACAACGCCTTGCCGGACTGGACGGCGGTGTGCAGGGCCCCCATCGTCTCCTCCAGCGGCGTGCTGGGGTCGAAGCGGTGCGAGTAGAAGATGTCGACGTAGTCCAGCCCGGTCCGTTGCAGGGACTGGTCCAGGGAGGCCAGCATGTACTTGCGGCCGCCGCCGATGCTGCCGCCGTACGGACCGTCCCACATCTCGTACCCGGCCTTGGTCGAGATGATCAACTCGTCCCGGTACCGGGCGAAGTCGGTCGCCAGGTGGGTACGGAAGTTTCGCTCCGCCGAGCCGAACGGGGGACCGTAGTTGTTGGCGAGGTCGAAGTGGGTGATCCCGAGGTCGAAGGCCCGCCGCAGGATGTCGCGTTGGGTCTCGACCGGCTTGTCGTCGCCGAAGTTGTGCCACAGGCCCAGGGAGATGGCGGGCAGGACGAGGCCACTGCGGCCGACCCGGCGGTACGGCATCCGGTCGTCGTAGCGGGCAGGGTCGGCGGTCCAGTCGAGTTGTTCGGCAGTCATGGCGCCAGTCTTCCAAACTGGGTCGCGGCTGACCAGCGGGCATCGACGAACTCGGTCAGGCGAGTTCGGTCAGGCGAGGGTGGCCAAGAACCCGTCGAGCTCGTCCAGGAGCTGGGTGGCGTTGATGTAGGAGCCCGGCGTCATGTAGTCGAACACCACGACGCGTTCCGCCTGCACCGCCGGGAGCGTGGCGAAGAGCTCGTGTTCCTTGATCAGCTCGGTGCCCGGGTCGGGGTCGCCGGTCGTCGTGCCCGGCAGGCAGATCACGTCCGCGTCGGCGATCTCGTCCACCTGCTCCCAGGAGAGCTCGGTGTCGGAGTCGCCGTCGGCTCGGCCGGTGAGCGCGTTGTAGCGGACGCCGGCGAGTTCCAGCACCTGTCCGCCGTTGGACTCTGCGGAGCGCACGGAGAAGCCCTCGGCCTTGCCCTGCCAGACCATCGCCCAAGTGAGGTCGGCGAGGACGTCGGCGCGCGCCTCCTTGATCTCCGCGGCCCGGTCGAGATACGCCTGCTGCAGGGTGTCGTGCTCGCGCTGCCGGCCGACCTCTGCAGCGACCTCGGCTGCGGCTTGTCGCCAGGTGGAGGACACCGTCGCGGTGACCAGCACCGTGGGCGCCAGCGCGGTCAGCTGGTCCTCCAACTCCCGCTGGCCGGTGCTGGCCAGGATCAGGTCCGGGGCCAGGCCGGCGATGGCCTCCAGATTGGGTTCGAAGTACGTTCCCACCTTCGCCAGTTCGGCATAGGTGTCGGCGTAGCGCGGGTTGATCACTCCCTCCAGACCCTCCTGCGCGCCGACCGGGACCAGCCCGAAGTCCAGGGCGTTGTAGGTGGAGAAGGGATCCATCGTGACGATCCGCTGGTCCGTGGGCGAGCCGCTCGGGCTCGGCGGCGTCCCCATCGACTCGGCGGATCCCGCGCCGCAGCCGGCGGTCAGCGCGAGTCCGGAGACGGCGGCGGTGAGCAGGAAGGATCGCCGGGTGAACTGATCGACGGGCGGGTGAAGGGGAGGCACGACGATTAGGCTAGCCTATGCTTATGGCTTTGACTCGCGCGGCCGCCGTACGGAACGCGACCCGGACGGTCCGTCGGCTGTTCCCGATGACCGTGACTGCTCGACACCCGGTGAGTGCGAACACCACCCGCTTCACCTTCGAGGCCCCCGAGTTCGGGGACTTCGCTCCGCTCGGGCCGGACGAGTTCTTCGCCCTGGTGCTGCCGCAGCCGGGCGCCGCGCTGCCGCCGATGGTGGTCGGCCCCGATGACGACGTGCGGGAGGTGCTGGCGACGATCCCGGCGGACCTGAGGCCCGCGATCCGCTGGTACACCGTGCGCTCCCATCGGCCCGATGCCTGCGAGATCGATGTGGACGTGGTCCTGCACGGTGACACCGGTCCGGCCTCGCGCTGGGCCAATCACGCCGTTGTGGGGAACCGGGTCGGCTTCCGGGAGGCGAATGCTCCCTACCTGGCGCCGGAGTCCGGACATCAGGTGCTGGTGGCTGACGAGACCGCCTTGCCGGCCCTGGCGGCCATCCTCGAGCAGGCCCCCGACCGACTCGACGCGACGGTCCTGGCCGAGGCGCCGCGGCCCGCCGATGTGCCGACGATCGGTGGCAGCACGCCGATCCAGTGGTTCCATCGTGGGCACCGCCCGCCGGGCGCGCTGGTGTTGCCGGCACTGCGGGACCTGGTGCGGAGCGGACTGTCCCCGGTGGGTTACGCCTGGCTGTGCGGTGAGCGAGAGGTCGCCACCGGCGCCCGGCGGATGCTGGTCCGGGAGGCCGGGGTCGACCCCGAGATGATCATGTTCTCCGGCTATTGGCGCCTCGGGCGGGCCCGGGGGTGATGCGGCGGTCCGCAGGGTCCGACTCGCCGAACGGCCCGCCGAGGACACAGGGTCTCGACGGGCCGTCAGGTCGTTGGGCGGAATGGGTCAGCGGCGCACCTGGCTGAACCCGTCCGCGGTGAGCGCGTCCGGGTTCCGTTCACCCTTGAGGATGACCCGGTGCCCGTCTCGGGCGGTGATGTCGTCGACGAACACGCCGCGGCCCTGGGTGTTGGAGTCGGTGGTGTAGCGCCACCTGATCAACTCCGTACCCTCGGGCACGGATGCCCTGGCATGGCCCCAGTCGCGACTGCCCTGGTTGTTGTAGGTGCCGTCGGTGTCGATGATCCGGCCGTGGCGCCCCTTGCCCGTACGAACCTTGTACGGGAGCAACTCCCACGTCTTGCCACCGTCGGCGGAGGACTCCAGGGCGAACTCGTCGGTCCGCTCGTTGTCGGCGAACACGTCGAAGGTCAACGAGACGTCGTCCCCGCCGGCCACCTCGGCGGTCAGGGTGGCCTCGGCCTTGTCTGCCGCGCCGCCGTACCATGCGGTACGCCCCTTCTGCGGATTCACTGCGAGGGCTCGGGCGAGGCCGCCAGAAGCCGCGCGCCGGGCCGGGTTGGTGGAGCCCCATTCCCGGCTCGGGTGCACCCCATTGGTGAGCAGCACCACGAAGGAGCGGGACTGGAAGTCGATCACCAGCGAGGTTCCGGTGTAGCCGGTGTGCCCGGCGGTCGTCGGGCCGGCCAGGCCGCCCATGTACCACAACTGGTTCAGCTCGAAGCCCAGTCCGTGGGCGTCGCTGCCGAAGTCGGCGTTCTCGTTGGTGATCATGGCCGTGACGGAGTCCTCGGAGAGGATCCGATGCTTCTTGTAGCTGCCACCGTTGAGCATGGTCTGGGCCAGGATCGACATGTCCGCAGTGGTGGAGAAGATGCCCGCGTGTCCGGCGACCCCGCCGAGGCTCCAGGCGTTCTCGTCGTGCACCTCGCCCCAGACGACGCCGCGATCCGGCTCGGCCTGGTACTCGGTGGCCGCGACCCGGTGCAGCTTGCTCTGGTCCGGGTTGTAGCCGGTGTCCTTCATCTTCAGTGGCTCGGTGATGCCCTCGGCCACCAAGGTGTCCAAGGACTTCCCGGTGAGCTGTTCGGCCAGCACACCGAGCGAGATCAGGTTCAGGTCGGAGTACTCGTACACCTCTCCGGGCGGGTTGTTCAGGTCGATGTCCATCACCGCCTGGATCCGGGATTCCTTGTCGTCATAGTCCTTCCACAGCGGAATGAACGCCACCAGCCCGGAGGTGTGGGTGAGCATCTGCCGGATCGTGATCACCTCCTTGCCGTGGTTGCCGAACTCCGGCACGTAGCTGGCGTACGTGGCGTCCAGGTCGACCTGGCCGTCCTCCACCAACTGCATGATCACGATCGAGGTGAACAGCTTGCTCACCGAGGCCATGTCGTAGATCGTGTCCTGCTCGGCCTCGATCTGTTCCTCGGGCGGGAGCTCGGTGCCCTCGCCGTCGGCATACAGCCGGGAGACGCCGTCGTAGTGCTCGCTGACGATCTTGCCCTGGTGGCCCATCACTGCGGCATTGGACGCATACAGGGGCTTGGTCTCCGGATCATCGGGCTGGGCGTAGCCGTCGATCTCCTCCCAGGCCGCCCTGATCGGTTCCGGGTCGAGACCCAGCTTGCGGGGATCGCTCTTCTTCAACGTGGTCCTGCTCTTCATGAATCCATCGTGTACGACATCGAACTGTCCGGACTTCTTCCCGTGTCCGCCACCGTGCCCCCCACCGTGCCCACGGTCCGCGTGGGCCGGCGCGAGAGACCCGGTGGCCAGCAGCCCCGCGGTGGCCAGTGCGGCCACCGCGACGCCGAGCCGGCGCTGCACCGTGCCGCGCATCATCGCGGTCCCCGGTAGAGCAGGTACTTCCGGGTGTCGCGGACGAACTGCTTCAACTCGGGCTGCCAGGCCTCGATGATCTCGTCCGCCGCGGCACCGGCTTCCAGCTGCTCCTTGAACCGGTCCGAACCGGTCAGCAGGCCGATCCACCGACCCTCGTCCCCGCGCCAGTCGAAGTCGTCGTAGAGCCTGCGCGCCTCCACCAGCATGTGGGTGGCGACCTCGATCGCGTCCACCTTCTCCTCGTCGATGATGTGGACCTGGACGCCGCCGCACACCTCCCCCTCGTTCTTGGAGAAGGTGGGGACGAAGTAGGCCTCGCGGAACTCCACCCCGGACAACTTCTTCTCGTTCAGGGCGGCCGCCCAGTTGTAGTCGATGTACGGGGCGCCGATCAACTCGAACGGGCGGGTGGTGCCACGCCCCTCCGACCAGTTCGTCGCCTCGACCAGACCGGTGCCCGGGTAGAGGGTCGCGGTCTGCGGGGTGGGCATGTTCGGCGACGGTGGGATCCACCGGTCGGCCTGGTCCGGGCCGACCATCTCGCGGCGCCAGCCGCGGACCTCGACCACGTCCAGGTCGGCCAGCTTCTCCTGCCCGGCGCGCTCCAGGAAGGTGGCGTTGAAGAACAGCGCCAACTCGCCGACGGTCATGCCGTGCTGTTGGGAGATCTCCAACTGGCCGACGCCGGAGGTGAAGCCCTCCTTCAGCACCGGGCCGCGGGCACGCCCGCCCAACGGGTTGGGCCGGTCCAGCACGACGAACCGCAGTCCGCCGACCTGGGAGGCTGCCTGCATGGCTGTCCACATCGTCCAGATGTAGGTGTAGAAGCGGACGCCGACGTCCCGGATGTCGAACACGATCGTGTCGACGCCGGCCTCGGTGAAGAGCCCCGCCATCGTGTCGACGTTGGCGCCGTACGCGTCGTAGACCGTGACGCCGGTCCGCTCGTCGACGAAGGTCTCCTCGGCTTCGCCGGCCTGGGCGGTGCCGCGGAAACCGTGCTCCGGGCCGAAGACGCCGCCGACGTCGATCCCCTTGGCGACCATGTCGTCGACGATGTTCGTGAAGTCCTCCAGGACCCCGGTGGGGTTGGTGATGATGCCGACCTTGCGGTCCTTGAAGATCCGCCACCTGTCGGCAGCGGCCACATCGGCACCGGTGCGCAGTCGGCGGCCGTGACCGCCACCACCGTGTCCACCGCCACCGTGTCCGCCGCCCTTCTTACCGTCGGCGTGGGCCATCCCGCCGGTGGCTGCCGTACCGGCTGCGACGGCCGCTCCCACGCCGGCGGCGCGGAGAATTCCTCGTCTGCTGACAGTCATGGTTCGTCCCTCTCGTTGCGTGCTTGTGTGGTTCCCGAGTGGTCCTGCTCCGGCATCTGCCGGCTCCCGCTCACCAGGTCAGACCGTGGCCGAGCGGGTAGAGGATCTCGCCCTCGTTCTCGGTCGACTGGATGTCGACCGGCAACGTCCCCCGTGGGCCGATCTCGCCGGTGATCACCTTGGCCAGCGAGGTCAAGGCGGGAGCGGCGTAGGAGTACGTGGCGATGAAGTTGTCCACCTCCGGGAGTTGGTTGATGTCGTACGGGTTGCGGACCGCGGCCACGACCAGGTGGGTGTCGGTCGCGTCCAGGGCCGCGACCAGGTCCTTCTGGGTGCTGGTGGCTGAGACTCCGTTGGTCAGCACCACGGTCACGTCGCTGTCCTCGGCGGCGGCGACGGCTGCGTCGATCTCCGCCGGCGTGGGCGCGGTGCCGGTGGTCAGGGCGGTGGCATCCGCACCGCGCTCGGTGAACTCGCCGGCCAGGGTCTGGCCGGTCGTCACGCCGTAGCCGGTGACCAGGACCGACTGGTCGTCGACCTCGACCGGCAGGGCGTCGTCCTCGTTGCGCACCACGGTCGTGGTGCGGTCGGTGATCTTCTCGGCGGCACGCAGGTGGGAACGCTTCCCGACCACCTTCATCACCTTGTCCGCGCGGGTCTTCGGATCCTTGATCACACCCTGCTTGTACTTCATGATCAGGATGCGTTCCACCGATTCGTCGATGCGGTCCTCGGTCAGCCGACCGGAGTCCAGCGCCTCGTCGAGGGCGTCGTAGGCCTCCTGCGGTGCGGCCGGCAACAACAACTGGTCGACCCCGGCCTCGATGGCGCGTACGGCCACCTCGCCGTCGCCGTACTTCTGGCGGACGGCGGCCATCTCGAGCCCGTCGGTGACGACCACGCCGTCGAAGCCGAGCTCCTCCCGGAGCTGTCCGGTGACGATCTTCTTCGACAGGGTGGCCGGATCGCCGCTGTCGTCCAGCGACGGCACCACGATGTGCGCCGTCATGATCGAGTCGACCCCCGCCTCAATGGCGGCCTCGAACGGAGGGGCGTCGATCTCCTGCCACTCCTCGAGGGTGTGGGTGATCACCGGCAGACCGCTGTGCGAGTCCGTGTCGGTGTCCCCGTGGCCGGGGAAGTGCTTCGCCGTGGCAACGATCCCGGCGTCCTTCTCGAACCCCTTGACCGAGGCCGCGGTCAGGTCGGAGACCAAGTCGGGGTCGGAGGAGAAGCTGCGGACCCCGATCACCGGGTTCTCCGGGTTCACGTTGACGTCGGCATCCGGGGCGTTGTTCTGGTGGATGCCCATCGCGAGCAGTTCCTTGCCACTGATCGCGGCTGCCTTGCGGGTGTCCTTCGCGCTGCCACCGGCGCCGAGGGCCATGTTGCCCGGGAACAGGGTGGCGGGTGAACCGATCCGGGTCACGATGCCGTGTTCCTGGTCGGTGCTGACCAGCAGCGGTATCTCCGCGCCGGTGTCCAGGGCCGCATCCTGCAGACCGTTGCTGAGGGTGGCGACCTGTTCCGGGTCCGTGATGTTGTCCCGAGCCGAGAACAGGATGAATCCACCGGGCTCGTACTCGTCGACGATGTCGGCCGCGTTGGACTCACCGTACAGCGTGGTGTTCTTGGGGTCCTCGCTGTCGGCGGTCTGTCCGTAGGCGAAGAGGATGAAGAGTTGGCCGACCTTCTCCTCCAGGGTCATCGACCGCAGGGTCTTCTTCGCGTACCGCTTCGCGGCCTTGTCGTGCCCGTGGCCCTTACCGTGCCCGTGGTCCTTACCGTGCCCGTGTCCCTTGCCTGGGTCGTGCCCGTGTCCCGGGCTGTGCTGGCCGGCCTGTTGGTCGCCGCCGGTGGCAGCAGCCACCATCGGGCTGAGACCAATGGCCAGAGTGAGCGCCGCGGCGGCTGCCAGCGGACGGCGGAAAGCTGTTGTCTTCATGACGAACCGCCTCATTGAGTTTCGCCCCCGAGCGTTGCCCCCGTGGCAACGTCGCCCAACCTAGCAATGCTGAGACTCTCTTGGGGAGCCCTTGGACGATGTTGAGACAGAGATTGACGTCCATTAGCGGAAGTGCGCAAATGTTTTACGGGGTAGTCGCCGGTTGCGTGCACATCGAGGGGCGAGAGTACAGACCGGCCCCGGCCGGCTGCGGGATCAGTCCTCGGCGACCACGCGCAGATAGGCCTCGAGCGACGGTTGAAGGTGCGCCCGGCACAGGCTGACCAGCGAGTCCTGGTCGCCGGAGGCCAGGGCTTCGATCATCTGTCGGTGCTGATCGCGCGCCGATTCGAGTTTCGCCGGGTCGGTGAGGGTGACGAACCGGGCCACGTGGGTTCGCTGGGCGTAGGTGTTCACGGCCTCCACCAGGGCCCGGTTGCCGGCCAGCCCGTAGAGCTGTTGGTGGAACTCCTGGTTGACCCGGAACGCGGTCCGCAGATCGGCCTTGGCGACGGCCGCATCATGGCGGGCCTGAACGACGCGCAACTCGTCGAGCGCGCCCGCGTCGACCGGCAGTTGGATGGCGGCGGCGCAGCAGGATTCCAGTAGGTCCCGCACCTCGTACAGATCGGCGATCTGCTGGCGACTGTAGGAGCGCACCTGAGCTCCCACGTGACGGATCTTGACCGCCAGGCCGAGGGTGACCAGTTCGTCGATGGCCCGACGGGCCACGTGTCGCTTCGCGTCGAACCTGCGCATCAGGTCGTCCTCGACCAGCCGTTCCCGCGGGTGCAGCAACCCCAGCACGATGTCCTCCTCCACAAGGCTCGCGATGGCTGCGGGGTCGGCTGCGGGGTCGGCAGCGGGACTTCGAGTCGCGCGGTCGGTCGTCATGGGTTTCATCCTCCGGTCTGTTGCATTGCCCAGCCAACCATGGTCTGATAATCAATAATATTATCAATAATCAAGGAGATGGTGTGGCGCCGGATGTCTTTCGCCCGCGGCCGGATGGTAGTGGGATCGAACAGGGGTTGACCAACTACGGCGATGCCGGGTTCTCGCTGTTCCTGCGCCGCGCCTTCATCAAGGGGGCCGGGTACGGGGACGAGGTCCTCGACCGTCCGTTGGTGGGCGTCGTGAACACGGCGAGCGGGTACAACCCCTGCCACGGGAACTCACTGCAACTGGTGGAGGCGGTGAAGCGCGGCGTCCTGATGGCCGGGGGCCTGCCGATGGAGTTCCCGACCATCTCGATCCACGAGAGTTTCTCCAAGCCCACCAGCATGTTCCTCCGCAACCTGATGGCGATGGACACCGAGGAGATGATCCGGGCCCAGCCGATGGATGCCGTGGTGCTGATCGGTGGGTGCGACAAGACGGTCCCGGCGCAGCTGATGGGCGCGGCCTCGGCCGGACTGCCCGCCATCCAGCTCGTGACCGGTTCGATGCTCACTGGTGGTCACCGGGGGCAGCGGGTCGGGGCGTGCACCGATTGCCGGGCCTTCTGGGGTCGGTTCCGCGGGGGCGAGGTCGATGACCAGGAGATCGTCGAGGTCAACTCGCGCCTGGTGGGCAGTGTCGGCACGTGCTCGGTGATGGGCACCGCGAGCACCATGGCTTGTCTGGCCGAGGCCCTGGGAATCGGCCTCCCCGGTAGCGCCTCTCCGCCGGCCGTCACCGCGGACCGGGCCCGGGTCGCCGAGCAAACCGGAGTCCGCGCGGTCGGGCTCGCCGCCGACGGCCCTGCCATCCGGGAGATCCTGACGCCCAAGGCCTTCGACAACGCCCTGCGCGTCCTGCTCGCTCTCGGCGGGTCGACGAACGGGCTGATCCACTTGACCGCCATCGCGGGACGAGTGGGTCACCCCATCGACCTCGATGTCTTCGATCGGATGAGCCGGGAGACTCCGGTGCTGGTCGACCTCAAGCCCTCCGGTGAGCACTACATGGAGGACTTCCATCGAGCCGGTGGGATGCAGACCCTGCTGCACGAGTTGCGCGACCTGCTGCACCTGGACGCGTTGACGGTGACCGGCCGGACGCTGGGGGAGGAGCTGGCGGCCGGCCCGGCGCCGTTCGAGCAGGGCGTCATCCGGCCGCTCGACGACCCGATCCATCCGCGCGGCGGCATCGCCGTACTGCGCGGGAACCTGGCGCCCGACGGCGCCATCGTGAAGCAGTCCGCGGCCAGTCCGGAGCTGCTGGAGGCGCAGGGCCGGGCGGTCGTCTTCGAGAACTCTCGGGACCTGGCCGAGCGCATCGACTCCCCTGATCTCGACGTGTCCGCCGAGGACTTCCTGGTCCTGAAGAACACCGGTCCGGTGGGAGCCCCCGGGATGCCGGAGGCGGGCTACATCCCCATTCCGCAGAAGCTCGCGCGGGCTGGCGTACGGGACATGGTCCGCATCTCGGACGCCCGGATGTCGGGCACCGCGGCGGGGACGATCGTGCTCCATGTCACGCCGGAGGCGGCCGTCGGCGGCCCGCTCGGCGCTGTCCGTACGGGTGATCGCCTGGCGCTCAGCGTCAGCGGGCGCGAACTGAGCGTCGACCTGTCGGAGGCGGAGATCCAGCGACGCTTGGCCGAACTACCGGCCGTCGAGTTGCCCGCACGCGGGTACGAGCGCCTCTACGTCCAGGAGGTGACCCAAGCAGATCGAGGTTGTGACTTCCGCTTCCTCAATGGCTGACGTGTCTGTAACATGCAACATGCCACACTGATGAACAAGGGACTTCGGCGGAGAACCGCGGCCCTGCACTGAATGGAGAATCAATGAAGACTTCCACTTCGGGCGTGGCAGCGCCCAAGCGAAAGCTCGTCGTCCTCGGCGCGCTACTGGGAACCCTGGCTCTGCTGCTGACGGCATGTGGTGCAGGTAGTGGCGAGATCGCCGGGGCGGGCTCCGGCTCCGGTTCCGACGAGTACACCGAGATGCGTACGGGAGAGGTCGACCCCTCCCCCGAGGACGAGGCCGCGCTCGAGGCCCTGCCGGAGTCGGTGCGCGAGCACTACGCGGGCTTTTGGAACAGCACCCGTCTCGGCCCGAACCCGTACGCGGAGTGGACTCCGGCTGAGGCGCCGTGGAAGTTCTGCTACTCCAGCGCCTATCAGGGGAACACGTGGCGCGCCGAAGCGCTGACCGCCGCCGAGTTGATGACTGACCAGCTCCGCGAACAGGGGCTGGTCGAGGGTGAACTGGTGGTCGCGGACGCCAACAACGACGGCACCCTGCAGGCGAACCAGATCAACAACATGGTGCAGCAGGGGTGTGAGGTGATCTTCGCGATGCAGCCGCCGAGCATCGGGGTCTGCAAAGCCTTCGGCAATGCACTCGCTTCCGACGTCCTGGTGATCGCCATGCAGACCGGGACCGAGTGCACGAACGTCATCCAGAGTGACTTCGGCGCCTTTGCTGCCGGCAACACGACCGCGAAGTGGTTGGCAGACGAGGTCGATCCGGGGAGCACCGTGATGATGTGCAACGGCATTCCCGGTGTGGCTGCCGCCGAGGCGCGCCAACTGGGTGCGCAGTCGGCCCTGAAGGACACCGACCTGAAGATCGAATCGATCACGGGTGAGTGGAACGCCGCCACGATCAAGTCCCAGACGGTCAACTACCTGAGTACGCACCAAGGTGCCGTGGCCGGCGTCTGGGACGGTGGCGTGTGTGCCGCGCCGGTGATCCAGGCCTTCGAGCAAGCGGGCCGCGATCTGCCGGCGGTGACCGGATTCGAGGGGGCATGCGCCTGGCTGGCGACGGCCGCCGAGCATGAGATGGACACGATCGGCTTCGCTGCCGGCGGTGGCCAGGGCGTCTACGAGGCCTACCGGATCGCGCTCCGGATGCTGTCGGGCCAGAAGCCAGCGGTCAACACTCTGCTGTACCCGCTGAAGGAGATCAACCCGGACAACTTCGACGAGTATTACGACCCGAAGATGACGCCGAACAGCAGCTGCTCAGCCCAGCCGTCCGACGGTGAGTCCGTCCCCGCCTCCTACTACGACGAGTTGTTCACCGGTGGCGAGCCGGCTCCCGAACTGGAGTCCGTGCTCGACACCGAGCACCTCCCGATCAAGTAGGTAGGAGGACACCATGGCATCGACCGAATTGACCCGGAAACCGCCGGACCAGTCAGCGGCTGCGAATCGGGAGTCCCCGAGCGCCGTCGAGGGGGGCGCGACGGGGCCCGCGGACGAGGCGTCGCAGAATCACGTCGTCGCATGGCTGAAGAAGTACGCCGTCTTCCTCGCCCCCGTGGTGCTGTTGGCCATCATCGGCCTGCAGCTGCCATCGGTGATGAGCGCCAATGGGTTGCGGTCGCTGCTGGTGCTCGCGGCCGTCCTCGGGATTGCGGCCGTGGGCCAGACCTGGGCCATCATGATCGGCGGGATCGACCTGTCGATCCCGGCGGTGATCGGGATGGGCTGTGTGGTCGTGACGGTCCTCACCCTGAACGGGGTCTCGTTCGGGACCGTCCTGGCCATCGTGCTCGGCCTGTCGGTGCTGGTCGGGGTCGTGAACGGTGTGCTGGCCAGTCTGTTGGCCATCCACCCCTTGGTGATCACCTTGGGTACCGGGTCGATCATCACCGGTGCCGTACTGCTGGTCACCGGCGGGAACACGGGCGGGCTGGTGCCGGAGTTCGTGACGGCGTCCGTGTCTCCCGTCACGCCGACCTGGTTCATCCCGCTGCCACCCGCCGTGATGCTGTGGATCCTCATCTGTGTGGTGGTGATCCTGGTCGAGCGTCGGACCAGCTTCGGGAAGCGGCTGTTCGCCCTCGGGGCCAATGCCAAGGCGGCACGCTACGCCCTGGTCCGCGGCTGGGAGGTCCGGGTCGGGGTCTACGTCGCCTCGGCCGTCTGCGCGAGTGTCGCCGGCATCCTGCTGGCCGGGTTCAGTGGCGCCGCGGCCGCCGACATCGGGCTGCCGTACATGTTCCAGACCCTGACTGCCGTGGTCGTCGGCGGTACCTCCTTGTTGGGCGGACGGGGCTCCTATGCGCGCACGATCGCCGGCGTCCTGCTCACCACCGAATTCACCATGCTGTTGATCGGCTACTCGGTCAGCCCGAGCCTGCAGCAGGTGTTCCTCGGGATCGCCATCCTGATTCTGATCGCCATCTACGGACGGGATCGCCATGTCGCACAACAACTCTGACCAGGAAGACACCGGGATGGATACCGCGACGGGCGCCGGGATCGATCCGGTGCTGTCGCTGACCGACATCCATCACCGCTACGGCCATGTGGTCGCGATCAAGCAGTGCAGCCTCGAGGTGCGCCCCGGGGAGATCCACGGCCTCGTCGGGGAGAACGGTTCCGGCAAGAGCACGATGGTGAAGATCCTCAGCGGGATCGTCCAACCGACGCGAGGGGACGTGGCCGTGTCCGGCAAGGCCACCCGACTGAAGTCCCCGGCACAAGCGCAGCAGAGCGGCATCATCACCGTCTTCCAGGAGACATTGATCGCGGAGGGGAACTCCGCCACCGAGAACGTCTTCATCGGCACCGACGGGATCTTCCGGCACGGCCAACGCCGCAAGGAGGAACTGAAGCGGGCCCGCGAGGTGCTCGAGCAACTCGGGGTCGACCCTCTCATCCTCCGCCGTCCGGTGCATGCGCTCTCGCTGGCCCACCGGCAGGTGTTGACCTTGGTGCGCGCGTTGGTACGCCCCTGGAAGTTGCTCGTCCTGGACGAGGCGACGTCCGCCTTGGACATCGGCACCAGGGACCGGCTCTTCGATCTCATCCGTGGGTTGCGGGACGAGGGCCGCAGTGTCCTGTTCGTCTCCCACCGGATGGACGAGTTGTCCCTGCTGGTCGACCGGGTCACGGTCCAGCGTTCGGGCAGCACCGTCGGTGTGCTCGACAAGGCGGAGGCCACCCCCGAACGCCTGGTGAGCTTGATGAGCGGCCGGGGGGAAGAGGGCGCCGAGGGCGTCGGGGAGGTCCCCGCGGACGAGAAGAAGGAGCGTCCGGACGCGGCGGTCCTGCTGGAGCTCCGTGGCACCCGACTGTCGGGGGGCGACCCCTTCGACCTCGACGTCCGGGCCGGCGAGATCCTCGGTGTGGCC
>JBQDIN010000044.1:0-34759 GCA_052094425.1 Propionibacteriaceae bacterium | reverse complement strand
CGAATGCCTCTTGGGGTACCTCGACCCGGCCGACCATCTTCATCCGCTTCTTGCCCTCCTTCTGCTTCTCCAACAGCTTGCGCTTGCGGCTGATGTCACCGCCGTAGCACTTCGACAGCACGTCCTTGCGGATCGCGCGGATGGTCTCGCGGGCGATCACCCGGGATCCGATCGCTGCCTGGATGGGCACCTCGAACTGCTGCCGTGGGATCAGGTCCTTCAGCTTGCCGGCCATCATCAACCCGTACGAGTACGCGTTGTCGCGGTGCACGATCGAGGAGAACGCGTCCACCGGTTCACCGTGCAGGAGGATGTCGACCTTGACCAGGTCGGCGGCCTCCTCAGTCGCCGGCTCGTAGTCGAGGCTGGCGTAGCCCTTCGTGCGCGACTTCAGCGCGTCGAAGAAGTCGAAGATGATCTCGGCCAACGGCAGGGTGTAGCGGATCTCCACCCGGTCGGCAGACAGGTAGTCAAGCCCCAGCTGGACTCCGCGCCGAGCCTGGCACAGCGCCAGAATGGTGCCGATGTACTCGGCCGGGGCAAGGATGGTGGCCTTCACCACCGGCTCGTACACCGCGGCGATCTTGCCGCCGGTCGGATACTCCGACGGGCTGGTCACCACGTGCTCCGAGCCGTCCTCCAGCCCGATCCGGTAGACCACGTTGGGCGCGGTGGAGATCAAATCCAGGTTGAACTCCCGCTCCAGGCGTTCGCGGACGATCTCCATGTGCAGCAGGCCGAGGAAGCCGATCCGGAAGCCGAAGCCGAGCGCCCCGGAGGTCTCCGGCTCGTACGTCAGTGCGGCATCGTTGAGGAGCAGCTTGTCCAACGCCTCGCGCAGGTCCGGGTAGTCGGCTCCGTCCATCGGGAAGAGCCCGGCGAACACCATCGGGTTCGGGTGCCGGTAACCGCCCAACGACTCGGCAGCCGGCTTGGCCAACGACGTCACCGTGTCACCGACCCGGGACTGCCGGACGTCCTTCACCCCGGTGATCAAATAGCCGACCTCACCGACTCGGAGGGAGTTGGCCTTCGTCGGTTCGGGGGCGATCACTCCGACCTCGAGGGTCTCGTGGGCCGCCTTGGTGGACATCATCAGCACCCGTTCGCGGTGCGACAGCTCGCCGTCGACCACCCGGACGTAGGTCACGACGCCGCGGTAGGTGTCGTAGACGGAGTCGAAGATCAACGCTCGGGCGGGGGCATCGGGGTTGCCGACCGGGGCCGGGGTCTGGAGCACGATCTGGTCGAGCAGCTCGGTTACCCCCTCGCCGGTCTTCGCCGACACCTTCAACACGTCGGAGACGTCGCAGCCGATGATCCCGGCGAGCTCCTCGGCGAACTTCTCCGGTCGGGCGCCGGGCAGGTCGATCTTGTTCAGCACCGGGATGATGTGCAGGTCCGCCTCGATGGCCAGGTACAGGTTGGCCAGGGTCTGCGCCTCGATCCCCTGGGCCGCGTCTACCAGCAGGACCGCCGCCTCGCAGGCCGCCAGCGATCGCGACACCTCGTAGGTGAAGTCGACGTGGCCGGGGGTGTCGATCATGTTCAGCACGTGCACCTGCTCGCCTCCTTCCCCGTCGACGACGGTCCAGGGCATCCGAACGGCCTGGGACTTGATCGTGATCCCACGCTCGCGCTCGATGTCCATCCGGTCCAGGTACTGGGCCCGCATCGCCCGGTCTTCGACGACACCGGTCAACTGCAGCATTCGATCCGCCAACGTCGACTTGCCGTGGTCGATGTGGGCGATGATGCAGAAGTTGCGGATGATGGACGCCTCGGTACGGCCGGGGCGCGGTGCGGTCGGGCTCAAGTCAACTTCCAGTCGAGTCGTACGGTCGGTGAACCGTCATCCTCCCACGGCGCGGGGAGTGCGCCCCAATCACACGGTGGGCACGACTGGGTCGGCCACCAGGTCGGCCACCAACTGTGCCGCGCTCCGGTCGGCCGTCACCAGGCCGGCCGACTGCCCGCACCACAGGGAGGAGAGGTCGGCCACGCCCTGCTGGACGGCCACCGACTTGAACTTCCCGGTCAGGAAGTTCTGCACCGGGAAGGGGGCTGCGGGAGTGCCGACCTCGCGAGTGACCCGGTTGGGGACACCGCGGGCGAGGCGGCCGCTGAAGGCGCGGGTGAGCACCGTCGTACGCCCCTCGGGTCCGGTGATCATGGCCCGGTGGGCCGCGCTGGCCGCCGACTCGGTACAGGCCAGGAAGGCGGTGCCGAGCAGGGCGGCCTCAGCCCCGAGGGCGAAGACTGCGTCGATCCCCCGCCGGTCGGCGATACCGCCGGCGGCCACCACCGGTGCCCGGACCGCGTCGACGACCTGCGGGACGAGCGAGAGCCCACCCACCAGCGAGTCCTCGGCCGCGGCGAGGAAGGAGACCCGGTGCCCGCCCGCCTCAGCGCCACTGGCCACGATCGCGTCCACCCCGGCCTTGTCCAGGGCCACCGCCTCGGCCACGGTGGTGGCGGTGCCGAGGGTCCGGATCCCAGCCTCCCGACAGCGTTCGACGACGTCTGGTGTCGGCACTCCGTACACGAAGCTGAACACGGCCGGGCGTGCCTCGAGGATCGCCTCGAACTGCTCGGCGAAGCTGGGCAGGTAGGCCTCCGGCGGTTCCGGGGTCGGAACGCCCAGTTCCGCGTAATAGGGCAACAACGGTTCCAGCCACGCGTCGAAGTCGGCACGGCTGGGGTGCTGCTCCTCCGACCCGTCGTGCGGCAGCCAGGCGTTCAGGACGAAGGGGCGCTCCGTGGCCGCACGCAGGTCTGCGGCGGTGGCCAGGATGCGCTCGGCCCCGTACCCGTACAGGCCGTACGACCCCAGCCCTCCTGCATTGCTGACCGCGGCGGTGAGGGCCACCGACGAGAGCCCGCCGAAGGCGCCGAGGACGACCGGCACGTCGATGCCGACCGAACGGGTGAACCGCGTTCTGGGGAGGGGCATGGGAATCACGCTACTCTCTGGTCGATGGGCACACGGCCGCGTCCGCAGCCGATTCCTGGTGCGATTTGGGATCGGCCGGTGGGCGCTGGTAATGTGATTCATCGCGTGCCCGGCCGATGGTCGGATGCGCACCCCAAACCATTTTCGAGATTTCAGAGGCTTGCCCAGTGGCGAACATCAAGTCCCAGATCAAGCGGAACAAGACGAACGAGAAGGCTCGTCTCCGCAACAAGTCCGTGAAGGCGGCCCTGCGCACCCACGTCCGCGGCTTCCGTGAGGCCGCCCAGGCAGGCGACACCGCGAAGGCCCAGGAGCGCGCGCAGGTTGCGACCCGCGCCCTCGACAAGGCCGTCAGCGCCGGCGTCATCCACCAGAACCAGGCAGCGAACCGCAAATCCGCGATTGCTGCCGAGGCCGCTGCGCTGAGCTGACCCCCAGCCGCTGGCCAGACGATCAACCGGCACACCCCGCCGGCCGTCCGCTCTTCGTCCCGATCATCTTCGAGATGATCGGGACGTCGTGCGTCCGGGGTAGTTTGATGTCCTGCTAATTGCTCACCAGAGCCAGCGTCCGGTGTCGGTGAAGGTCCACTCCTCCACCGTGCCGTTGCTGCTCCACTCCGCCGCCACGTGCCCGTTGATCCGGCGCGCCGCCATCGACGCGAACTCGAACCATGCCCGCTGCAGCTCGGGCGAGTAGGCCTCGTCGAACGGGTTGGCGTCGAAGATCCGGAAGTGGCTGGACTGCCCATCGCCGCTGACCTCGAAGGAGCGCCGCGAGGCCCGCAGGATCTCGGTGAGGAAGTCCGTCACGGATCCGAGCGAGTTCCCCTCGACACCCGCCTTCTGCATCAGGTCGGGCAGGAACTGGATCGCCGTACCGCGCATCGTGGTGGCCACGATCTGGTGGGTGCGGTGCTCCCCCAGCCGGTGGTAGAGGCAGTCGACGGTGCTCTGTGCGTAGCCGGAGGAGAACTTCGGGCGGGCCTTGAGGATCCGGGCCTCGGGCCACAGCTCCGCATCCAGCACCGGTGCCGTCGTCGGATCGAACTCCGGTGTCGTGCGGGCGGCCTCGAACTGCATCACCCGGTCCGGCGGCAGCGGCTGGTCGTGCTCGAGGAAGTAGCCCTCGTCGTACGGCTCGGTCTCCATCACGAACTTGGTACCGACATAGCCGAGCTGCGGAGCCCCCATCAGTTCGCCGTTGCGAGGGTGCCAGGCGCTGAAGATCGTGCGCCGTACGGAGGCCGGCATCGCCAGCAGGGCGGTCCCGGCGTAGGTCCACATCGGCGACAGGTAACGGACCCAGGCCTTCTTCGGCGACTCCTCGACGTACTCCATGTCGAGACCGCCGATGATGTTGGTGAAGTAGTGGTACTTCGCCGCGGCGACCGCGGGCGGGTCCTCGTGGATGCCGAGCTTGCGCAGCCCCTCGGCGTACTTGACGTCCTGGTGCGAGGTCAGCACGGCGTACCACAGGTCGTTCACGAACTGCTCTCCCCGTTGGGAGAAGGCGGTGGCGGTCAGACCGGAGAAGGTCTTCCCCCACAGCCCGCTGGCGAGTACGGAGTACTTCCGGATGACCTCCAGGTCGGATGACTGGAAGGGATCGTGCTCAGGCATTGCTGTCCTCTCGATGGGTGGAACTCAGAATTCGGTGCCGGGAGTCCGGCTCCGCAACGGCGCCCGGACGAGCTTTCCGCTCTGCGACGACGGCAATTCCGTCAGGAACTCGACCGCCCGCGGGTAGCCGAAGGCGGAGTAGTTCGTCCGTACGTGCTTCTTGATCGCAGCCGCCGTCTCGGCGTCCGGCGCGATCCCGTCGGCCAGCCGTACGAACGCCTTGATCAACTGGCCGCGCTTCGGGTCGGGTACGCCGATCACGCCGGCTTGGGCCACCAGGGGTGAGGTGGCGCAGGCGTCCTCGATCTCCTGCGGGCTCAGCCGGTACCCGGCCGAGATGATCACGTCGTCGCGGCGTCCCTGGTGGAAGTAGTAGCCGTCCTCGTCCACCACGGCCGCGTCCTTGGTGTGGAACCAGGTGCCACCGAAGTCGCGCACCGTCTCCTCCCGACGGTTCCAGTAGCCGAGCGGGTACTGCGGGTTCGATCCGGCCCGGAGGCAGATCTCCCCCGGCTCGCCCGGTGCCACCGGCTGCTCGTCCTCGTCCAGCAGGGCCACCTCCCAGCCGGGCACCGGCCGGCCGATCGACCCGGTGCGAACCGGCATGGTCAAGAAGTTGCCGATCATCGGGTAGGCCTCGGTCATCCCGTAGTTCTCCAGGATCTCGAGGCCGTACTGCTCGCGCATCCAATCGGACTCCCGAGCACCCAGGGCCTCGTTGGCCGCGCAGCACACCCGCAACTCCATCGGGAAGCGCTCCCCCGCCCGGTCCACCTCCGACATCAGCCGCAGCCCGGTCGGGTTGAGGAAGGTGTTCGTGACGCCGTGGGCCGCCATGAAGGCGAGCTGGCGTTCGGGGTCGTAGCGTTGGCCGGTCTGTTGCACCGCGTTGACGGCACCGAGCCGCCAGGGGCCGAGTGCCTTGTAGATTCCCCACGCCCAGTCCCCCATCCAGTAGGAGACCTCGGAGTCGCGCAGGTCCTGGCAGTAGACGAATTCGTTGTGGGCCGGCAGTGCCCGGTGCGGGGTCACGACACCCTTGGGGTTCCCGGTCGAGCCGGAGGTGTAGTAGATCAGCGCCGGGTCGTCGCCGGAGCCCGGCGGGATCGGGCACTCGGTGCTGAATCCGGACAGGTCGGTGTCGACGTCGACGGTCGACCCGTGGTGCTCGACGGGCGGGCGTCCCAGTCCGGCGCTGTCGGTGACGACCACCGCCGGATCGCAGTCCCCGAAGCGGTAGGCCAGCGAGTCGTCGCTCCACAGCTGCGACATGCTGACGACGATGGCGCCGATCCGCAGCCCACCCAACACGGCCGCCGCGGCCTCGGGAGAGCCGTGCAGCAGGACGGCGATCCGATCGCCCTTGCCGACTCCGCGGGACCGGAACAGGTTGCCCCAGCGGGCCGATCCGTCCTGGATCTCCGCCCACCGGACCGTGTGCGCCACGCCGTCGGGGCCCTCGTAGACCATGGCGACCTTGTCCCGGGGGTGCCGGTCGCACACGTCGGCGACGATGTTGTAGTCCGCAGGCACGTTCCACCGGTGTCGGCGCCGCATCGTCTCGTAATCGGCCAGCTGACTCATCGCTGTGCTCCTTCCACCTGGGGGTGCCGCACCCAGGGGGCGAGCACGATTCGATCTCGGTCGAGGACGATCTGCTTCTTCGCCACCCGTTGACTGGGCGTCATCGGCAGGGAGTCGACGATGCACAGCCAGCGCGGCACCTGGAAGGGGGCCAGCCGGTCCGTGGCGGCGGCCCACCACTCCTCCGGGGCGGAGGGATGACCAGCGGTGGGGACGACCAGTAGGACGATCTCCTGCTCTCCCACCTCCGCCTTGATCCCGACGGCCGCACAGAGGGTGATCCCGGGATGGCGGAGGAACACTGACTCCACCTGCCAGGCCGACACGTTCTCGCCCCGGACCCGGATCGAGTCGTTCCCGCGGCCACGAAAATGCAGGTTGCCGTCCGTGTCCCACTCCCCCAGGTCACCGGTCCGCCACCATTCACCGTCGCGTGCAGTCCGTGTGGCGGCGGGGTTGCCGAGGTAGCCGGGGGTGATCAGTCCCGGTCGACGGCCGCGCACCCGAATGGCTCCCACGCCGTCGTCGACATCGGCCAGGTCGACCTCGAGCCACGGGAGTGGTCGGCCCACCCCGTGCCCGACACCTCGCCCGTTGCTGGTGGACACGCTGGACGTCTCGGTCATGCCGTAGCACTCCCGGACCTCGAGCCCGAAGCGCTCGCGGCACCCGGCGATCGTCTCGTCGTCGGCACCGGCCCCCCAGGCGATTCGGGCGTGGTGCTGCTTCTCCTGCGCGTGCGGTTCCTGACGCATCAGCATGCTGAGGATCCCGCCCAGGTAATGGATGTGGGTGGCACGGGTGGCGGCGACCTGCGTCCAGAAGTTCCGGGCTGAGAATCGGGGCACCAGGGCGACGGACAACTCGGTGAAGAGCGGCAGCAGCAGCACCTGTGCCCCGCCGATGTGGATGATCGGCTCCCAGATGAAGAAGCAGTCCCCGGGTCGGGGCTCGGTGACGTGCAGGACGCCGAGGGCCGAGGCCCGCAGCATCAGGTCGGTGACCAGCACCCCCTTGGCCGGCCCGGTGGTCCCGGAGGTGTACATGATCGCGACCACGTCCGGGCCGGTGTCGACCACCGGTCCGGGCTCTCTTTCGTACAACCGGATCCGGGGGCGACCGACCTCCGTGGGCAGGTCGGTCCCCACCAGCCCGACCAGCCCCGTGTCGACCAACTCACCGGCGAATGCGTCGCCCTGCTCGACCAGCGCATGGGAGGGCGTCGAATCCTGCACCAGATGGACCAGTGAATCGCCCCTCAGGCGCGGGTTCACCGGAATCCACAGCGCCCGCAGACGCAGCACGGCGAAGATGATCGCGACGTGGTCGATCGAGTTGTCCAGGCCGACCAGCACGCGGGACCCCGCATCGACCCCCTGCTCCACCAGCACTCGGCACCAGTGATCAACACGGCTCCCGAGCTCGGCCAGCGTGAGGGAGCCGTCCGCGGTCCGCGCGTACTCCCGGTCGGGTGTGGCGCTCACGGCCGTCGCGAGCGCGGTACTGACCGAGCCGGCGTCGTCGAGCACTTCTCGTACGGGCAGCGATTCCTTCTCGAGCAAGACTCAGGCCTTCTCCCGGGCGGCACGGCGGCGTGCGCGCTCCTCGAAGAACTCCGCGGCCACCCGCTGTGGTTCGCCGGAGGCCCACGCCTCCTCGTCGACCTTCTGCGCCGCCTGGAAGCTCTCCTCCAGGCCGGGCCAGATCCGGTCGCGGATCCGCTTCTTGGTCATCCGGAACGAGTTCGGCGGCTGCGCAGCCAGCTCACGGCCCACGGCCACCGCAGTGTCCATCACCTCGTCCGCCTCCACCACCCGGTGGATGAGCCCGACCGCAATGGCCTCCTCGGCGTCCATCAACCGACCACTCAACATCAACTCGGTGGTGCGGGAGTGGCCGAGCGAGAGCGCGGTGAGGTACTGGCCGGTGACACTCGGGATGCCGGACTTCACCTCCGGCTGGCCGATCCGAACCCCGGAGTGCCCGATCCGTATGTCGCAGATGAGGGTCAACTGGTAGCCGGACCCGGCAGCCACCCCGTTGATCGCGGCGATGATCGGCTTCGGACTGGACAGGAAGGTGTTGTAGAGATCGCTGAACTGCTGGAGCCAGTCCGCCACGTCGTCGGAGCCGAACTCCGCGGTCTCGGCCAGGTGCTGTCCGGCGCAGAAGGCCTGGTCACCAGCACCGGTCACGATGATGAACTTCACGCCGGGGTCCTCGCTGAAGTCACGGACGGCCTCCATCACCGCTCGCTGCATGTTCGTGTCCCACGCGTTCAGCGCCTCCGGCCGGTCCAGGGTGATGAGCCCCCGTCCGTCGGCGACCTCAACGTGCACTCCGGGTGTCGTCATTTCCTACTTCTCCTCATGTCTGTTCGGGTTGCGTCCCGCAGTCGGGGCTTCGGGCGCACTGCTCCCCACCCGCGGCGTCCGCGGACAGTCTTCGGGCGTTGTCGTACGAGTTCGTCCAGTACGAGTTCGTCCAGTACGGGTTCGTTCGGTGTGAGTTCGTTCGTCGACTGGCTACCGATCGGCGCCGGCGTTGCCCACCACCCACTTCAGGCGTCGTTCCAGTCCGTGCTCCAAGATCTTGTCCGTCAGGAAGCCGCAGAGACCGACGCTGATCATGGCCGCGACGACGAAGTCGAAGCGGAACTGGCTGTAGGCCAGCATCAACGTGTACCCGAGGCCGGACTTGGCGCCGAGCATCTCCGCCACGACCACCGTGGTCCACGCGATGGCCGCCGCCACCCGCATGCTGACCGCGATGCTCGGCAGCGTGGCCGGCAAGGTGACCCGGACCAGGGACTGCCACCGATTGGCGCCCAACATGGCGGCCGCGTCGACGAGCTTGCCCTCGGAGTAACGGGCCCCGGAGAGGGTGTTGACGAAGATCGGGAAGAAGGTGGCCAACGCAGTCAGGAAGACCGCCGGCTTGTTGCCGATCCCGAACAGGATCAAGGCCATCGGGACCCAGGCCGTCACCGAGATCGGCCGGATGGCGTTGATCATCGGGTCGAAGGCGCGACGCACCTGCTGGGAGACCCCGGCGAGGAGGCCGAGCACGATCCCGAGCGCGGTGCCGATCACGTAGCCGACGAGCACCCGTCCGATGCTTGCGACCAGGGCGCTCAGCCACTGCCCGGCGTAGAAGTCGGTCCCCTTCTCGCCGAAGACCCAGAGGGAGAGCGCCTCCAGTGAGTCGGTGACGGAGGGGAACAACCCGTTGGCGAGCATGTCCCGCGAGCCGACGTACTGCCACACGCCCAGGACCAGTGCCGGCACGAGCAGCGGCAGGACCAGTCGCCACCACAGCGGGAGGGAGCGTCGGCGGCGGGACCGGGATCGGTTGCCTCCGGTCCGGGCTGTCACCCCGGTTGCGGTCGGCGCCGCGGCTGCCTCCGGGCCTGCGGTACGGGCCTCCATGGACTCAGTCACGGGGCTGGTCATCCGCCCTGACCCAGTTCTGCGGGCGACTTCCCGGTGGCGGCGGCGAGCGGTTCGTAATTGAGGTGTTCCACCAACTTGTCGGAGACGTCCTGGTCCAATTGACCGGTCTCGTTCAGTGTCTTGGCCACCGCACGGATCTGCTGCTCGTCCAGGTTGTAGTCGAGGACCACGTTCTGCAGCGAGGCCTCGATGACCTTCTCGTCACCGGAGGCGTACTTCAGGTAGATCTCCAGTGCCCGCTCGGGGTCCTCGGCCAGGCTGTCCATCTGCTTCGAGTACTCAGTCAGGATCGACTCCGCCCACTCGGGGTGGTCCTCGACGAACTTGTTGGTGGCCAAGATGCCACTGGACACCTCGAAGGAGTTGCTGAAGAGCGTTTCCTGCATCGCATCGACTCGCTCACCGAATCCGCCCAGCTCCGCCTGGCTGGCCAGCGGCTCGAAGGTGATGGTCGCATCGATGTCTCCGCGCTGCAGGGCCAGGAGGACCTCCGTGCCCGACTGGAAGTTCACGTACTCCGTATCGGACTCGACGTCCAGCCCGGCCCCCTCGAGGGCACCGCTGAGGTGGATGTACTCGGCCGAGCCGCGCACGTTGCCGACGCTGCGACCCTTCAGGTCCTCCCAGCTCTCGATGCCGGAGTCCGGCTTCACCAGCACGACCGCACTGTTCGACGAGGCGCCGGCGATGTACTGCAACGGCAGGTCGGCCTGCACCAGGCCGTCGGCCAACACGTTGTAGCCGACGGCACCGATGTCGATGGAGCCGTTGGTGAGCGAGACCATCGTGTCGGAGGAACTCTTGAAGTCCAGCAACTCCAGCTGGAACTCCTCGTGCTCGAAGGTGTCGGCCGTGGCCAGCCAGCCGATCCACGCCACCGTGGGCACCCAGCCCACGCTGACGGTCTCCTTGGAGCCGTCGCCACCCTCGCCGGCATCCCCACCACAGGCCGCGGTGGCGGC
The DNA here is from genome assembly GCA_052094425.1 of Propionibacteriaceae bacterium. GTDB lineage: Bacteria > Actinomycetota > Actinomycetes > Propionibacteriales > Propionibacteriaceae > Microlunatus. The sequence goes on along the minus strand of JBQDIN010000044.1, from coordinate 24,186 downwards.
CAGGACGAGCGCCATCACTGCGCCGAGAACGAGCCGTACTGTTCGCGAATTTCTACGCATGGTCAGCCTCCACAGTTTTCCAGACAGTGACTTCGGGTCAGACAGTGATTCTTCGGGTCAGGCAGTGAGTTGCTCGGCCGCCATGGCCTCGTCGTGCAATTGGTCGAAGAGTTCCTGCCGCAGCGCGCGGAAGGAGTCCTGGTTCGTGACCGAGTAATTGCGCGGACGCTCGATGTCGACGTCCATGTAGTTCTTGATCCGCCCCGGCCGGATGGACATCACGTAGATGCGATCGGCCAGCAGCAGCGCCTCGTCGATGTCGTGGGTGACGAAGACGACGGTCTTGCGGTCCTTCTCCCACAGCTCCAGCAGCAGTTCCTGCATGATGATCCGGGTCTGCGCGTCCAGGGCTCCGAAGGGCTCGTCCATCAACATCACCGGCGGATCGTTGACCAGGACCCGGGCGAGCGCGACGCGCTGGCGCATGCCGCCGGAGAGCTCCTGCGGCAACGAGCGACTGAAGGAGGAGAGTCCGACTCGTTCGAGCACTTCGTCGACCTTCGACTTCGCCTCGGACTTGGGGATCCCCCGCACGCTGAGGCCGAAGGCGACGTTGGAGTACACCGACAGCCACGGGAAGAGGTTCGCGTCCTGGAAGACCACCCCGCGCGAGGGATCCGGACCCTGCACTGCCACATCGTCGACGAGCACGCTGCCCTCGGACGGCTCGAGGAAACCGGCAATGGTGTTCAGCAACGTGGACTTCCCGCACCCGCTCGGACCGAGCAGGCAGATGAACTTCCGCTCCGGAATCTCCAGGTCGACCCGGGACAGGGCCAGAACCGGCTCCTTACGGCGTCCGAGATCGAACTGCACGCTGGCGTCCTGCACGGAAATGCTGGGCATCAGGCCTCCTTGCCGACCCCGGACGATGTTGTCACGGGGAGCCGCTTCGATGTTGCGACGCTACACTCGCCCACAGGTGGTGCGATAGATGAGTTGCTGTAAGCCTTTTGGCCCTGAGCATCACTTTCTCTTGGTCTCAGGATGTGATCGGAAGAGGAGTGATGGAGCTTTCACCCACGTCATTGCGCACGTTCGTCTCGGTGGTTGATCAGGGCAGCTTCGCCACTGCCGCGGACGAACTCGGCTACACGGCGTCGGCGGTGTCCCAGCAGATGGCTGCCCTGGAACGACACCTGGGCGTCCAACTGTTCGAGCGCCGCGCGCGCAGCATCCACCCCACCCAGGCCGCCTGGTACCTGCACGACCGCGCTGCCGAGTTCCTCGACCTGCACGCCCAGTTGACCAGCGATCTCGACCGGCTCGCCGCGGGCCAGGCCGGCCGCCTGCGGATCGGGAGCTTCGCCTCCGCCGGGGCCGGATTGCTGGCACCGGCCCTCAGCAGTGTGCTGCGCAAACACCCGCAACTCGAGTTGACCGTGCACGAGGGCGAGCCGCACGAACTGGTTCCCGAGATGACCCAGGGTCAGCTCGACATCGCCCTGGTGTTCCGCTACGACTTGGTCCCCGAGACCACGCCACGCGAGTTGCTGGCCACTCCGCTGCACACCGATCGGCTGTGGGTGATCGCCGCGCGCAAGCACCGCTTCACCACGAAGAAGGAGATCAGCTTCGACGAGCTCGCCGCGGAGACCTGGATCGGCACCCAGCACGACACGGCCGCCAGTCGCTGCCTGCACGCGCAGGCCGCGATCGCCGGCTTCACCCCGCACGTGTCCTTCACCAGCAACAACTTCCAAGCCATCAACGGACTGGTCCAGTCCGCCCTGGGGGTCGCCCTCGTACCCGATCTGGCCCGGCGCCGGATGCGCGGAGTCGCCAACCTCCCTCTCCGCGACCTCCCGGCCCGCCACATCTACGCCCTGACGCGCCGCGCCGACCGCAACCGACTGGTGGAGAACTTCCGCAACGAACTCCTCGACGCCGGGCGAGCACTCAAGTCTTGATCAGTTCGGGGCCGGTGGGGCCGGGCCCGGGGCAGCAGCAACCGGCGACGGCTCAGCGGCCGACGCGGGAGCGGCTGACAGCCAGTACGGCGCGCTCGAGCGCGTACGAGGCATCGTCGGCGGCACCCTTGATGTCGGCGTCGGCTGCAGCCACGACGCCGATGGCGTGGGCGAGGCCCGACTGGTCCCAGCCGCGGAGTTGGGTCCGCATCGACTTCAGCTTCCACGGCGGTACGCCGACGTCCCGGGCGAGGTCCGCATCGCGGCCACCGCCGGGGGCACCGATCAGCTTCCCGAGACCACGCAGCCCGGACGCCAGGGCGCTGGTGACCAGCACCGGCGCGACTCCGGTCGAGAGGGCCCAGCGCAATTGCTCCATCGCCACACCCGTACGGCCGGCGAGGGCGGCGTCCGCGACCGCGAAGCTGGTCACTTCCGAGCGTCCGGCGAAGTAGCGACGCACCAACGCCGCAGTGATCTCCTGGCCCTCACCGTCGACAAGCAATTGCGATACGGCGGCGGCCAGGGAGCGCAGGTCGTGGCCGACCGAGTCGATCAACACACCCACCGCATCGGGCTCGATCCGCGCGTTCGCCCGCTGCACCTCCGCCTTCACGAACTGCGGCAGGTCCCAGGTCTTGACGGCCGGGCAGTCGACCACCTCGACCCCGGTCTTCTTCAGTTTGTCGAGCACGCCCTTGCCCTTGTTCCCGCCGCCGTGCACGAGCACCACCGCGACGTCCTCGTACGGGTCGGCGCCGAGGGCGACCACCATGTCGTGCAGGTCGACGGGCAGGTTGGCGAGGTCGCGGATCACCGCGGCCCGACGGGTTGCGAACAGGGATCCGCCGGTGATGTCGGCCAGGGTGTTCCCGTCCAGCCTGGGTGCGTCGGAGAGGGTCACCTCCACCTCGGGCTCCTCGGCCCGCACGGCGTCCAGGACCTCTTCCACCACGCGGTCGGCCAGCAACGCCTCGGGGCCGGTCACCAAGATGACGCGGCCGAACGGGCTCGCCTGACTCCGCCGTGAACCCGCGGGCGGGGCTGTTGACTGTCTCGCTGCCACGTCGTCCAGCATGCCACCCGGCGCCGACCCGTCGCTGCCCGGATCCGGGCGGAGGGCAGCCTTGCTTAACTGGAATCACTCCAGAAAAGGTGGGAGGATCGAACCAGTCGAGCAAGAGAGGAAGCCCACACCATGACCACCCTTCGTCACCCCACCACCACCGGCGAGCACGTCGCCCATCCCGCCTTCCGTGCCAGCGAGAAGGTCGCCACCCACCTCCAGCAGTTGCACGTCGACCTGATCGACCTGCACCTGCAGGGCAAGCAGGCCCACTGGAACGTGGTCGGCAAGAACTTCCGCGACCTACACCTGCAACTCGACGAGGTCGTCGACGCCGCTCGTGAGTTCTCCGACCAGATCGCCGAGCGGATGCGCGCCATCTACATCACCCCGGACGGTCGCGCCAGGACGGTCGCCGAGCAGACCAGCCTGCCGGAGTACCCGGCCGCCGAGGTCGACACGGCCGACACCATCGATCTGATCACGACCGCGCTCTACGCCACGGCCGGCACCGCGCGGCGAATCCACGACGACGTCGATGCCGAGGACCCGACCTCGGCCGACATCCTGCACGCCGTTCTCGAGCGGGTGGAACAGCTGGCCTGGATGGTCGACTCCGAGAACCGGACCGCCAACCAGAGCGCACCGAAGTCGATCACCGGGTGACCAGCCCGCGGGCTCACCCAGCGCCATACGACCAGCAGGCCCCGACTCAGTGAGTCGGGGCCTGTTGGCTGCCTCACCTACAGACCGTTGGCCCGCCCGCGCAGCGAGGTATGGGTACCGGCGTAGGCCCGCAGCGGCGGGAGCACCGCCTTCGGCACCTTGCAGGTCATCGTGTAGACGGTGTCACAGACGTTGGCGACCGGGGTCAGGGCGATCTGGGAGACCAGCTGGTAGGAGTCCATCCGCGAGATGGCGAGCAGCCCGCAGAGCCAGTCGATCATCTCCGTGTGGGCGATCCGGAAGGCATCCTCCAGCGGCCTGGTCGAGCCGGTGGTGATCAGGTACTCATCGGTCTCGATCCGGGGCCACGGGGTCGGTTGTCCCTTGATCAACTCGACCCTGAAGATGCTGTCCATCGCGCACTCGACGGCGACACCACAGGCCTCCCCCTCTCCCTGCCTGGCGTGCCCATCGCCCAGGCTGAGCAGGGCACCCTCGACATTCACCCCGAGGTAACAGGTGGCGCCGACACGCATCTCCGGGGTGTCCATGTTTCCACCCCAGGAACCCGGCGTGAGGGCCGAGCGAACCTCCCCCAGCGGTGGAGCGACACCGACGGTCCCGTGCATCGGGTCCATCGGGAGCGGGAGGTGCAGATCGCTCTCCAGGGCCCGGTAGTGCACCTCACGGGACTCGGTGTCGAGTTCGTAGATCCAGGTCAGTTCGGGCAGGGCGGGATGCAGCAGGGCCGTCTGCGGAGTGCCCGTCAGGGCGCCGAAGAAGGGCACATTGGTGCTGACCCCCCAGTCGTGGCGCGGCTCGATCTGCAGGAAGTGCACGGCCACCGTGTCCCCCGGTTGGGCGCCCTCGACGAAGAATGGCCCGGTCTGCGGATTGAGGAAGCGCGGGTCGAGGCACGCCGAGGACTTGTCGTCCGAATTGCGCAGCAGACCAGCGAAGCAGTCCAAGGTCGAGGTGGACACGACCGTCCCGGGTTTGATCGAGGCCACCGGCTCGGCGCCCCCGAAGGTGTAGATGAGCGAGGACAGGGGCATGTCCTCGGGCATCTCGTAGGTCAGTCGTTCCTCAGTCATTGCTCTCCTTCTCGGCCTCGGTGACAGCGAGGATCTCACGGGTCTGGACCAGCCCACCGGGCCGGACCGCCTCGGACGACTGAGGTGGCCTGCCCGACCGACCTGGCGGCAAGGCGCCACGAAAGCGTCTCGAACCGTTCATCTATGGACTGGCAGATAGGGGGCGAGCGTGGAAGGGTATGGGTGGCTCGGGACCTGAAGGAAAGGTGATCATGATGCGTCGGCCATCGGCCCTCGTCCTGTCCGTTGCGCTGATCGCTGGCTTCACCTTGGTCGGTGGCGCCACCTCCGCCCAGGCCGGGCCCCGGGACGGGCTGTACCTGTCCGGCGCGGACTCGACCCTGGTGCAGGACCGCCGCGTCGACATCGCCCCCGGTCTGGACCTCACCTCCTTCCAGCGCCTCCAGCCGGGTGGCTGGGTGACCGGCCACGTGATGACCGCCGACCTCTCCACCTCGTCGCTGTCCCTCGATGTCGAGGACGGCGGGACGGTGTCGGGCAGCAACGCCACTGTGAGCGAGTTCGCCACCGAGGGTGATGCCGTCGCGGCGGTCAACGGGGACTACTTCGACATGAACGCCTCCGACGCGCCGATCGGCACCAACATCTCCAGTACCCAGGGACTGCGCACCGCCGGAGCCGAGGGACGCCAGGCCTTCACCCTCGCCGGGGGGAAGGCAGCCGTCCAGGAACTGATGTCGGCCGCCACCGTCGAGTTCGACTCACGGACCGAGAAGGTCACCTCGGTGAACTCTCCCACCGTCGCCGAGGACTCGATCGCCCTGTTCAACCAGGTCTGGGGCGACCATCCGATCCACCGCGTGATGCCCGCGGGCGATGTGCGCGTGGTCACCGTCGTGGACGGGACCGTCACCGACAACACCACCGATCGGGACACCATCGACACCGAGACCGCGGTTCCCGCGGGGACCTCGATCCTGGTCGCGCACGGTACAGCCGCCGGCCAGCTCAGTGCTGCCGAGGTCGGCACCGAAATGGACCTGACCGTGCAGGCGAACGAGGCCGTCGACCTCGCGGTCGGCGGCAGCCAGCGGCTGCTCACCGACGGCGAGCTGACCGAGGACGACCAGGTCACCGCCGCCCGTACGGCGATCGGGGTGAGCAAGGACGGCACCGACCTGCACATCGTCAGCGTGGACGGCCGCCAGGCCGATGCCCACGGCATGACCATCCAGGAACTGGCCCAGCTGATGCAGGACCTCGGAGCCTGGAACGCGATCAACCTCGACGGCGGCGGCTCCACCACGTTGGTCGGACGCCCCGCCGGCACGAACGAGCCGCAACTGATCAACCGACCGTCCGACGGCAAGGAGCGGCTCGACAGCAACGCCCTGGTGTTCCGCTCGTCCGCCAAGGGATCAAAGGTCCGCGGGGTGGACCTGCAGCCGGAGGTCGAGCCGCCGGTGGGCCTGACCCAGCCGGACACGTACGACGTACTGCCGGGATTGAGCCGGACCCTGCATGGCGTGGGACTGGACCCGGACCTGGCCGCCACCGAGGTCGAGGGTCGCTTCGGCGCCCGGGGCAAGGCGCTGCGGATGACGTCGCGCAACGACGACACCGCGATCGTCGAGGGGCGGCACACCGGCAAGGGGACGGTCTCCTTCCGTTCCGGCCGGCACCACGAGGAAGTCACCCTGCACGTGCACGGAGAGATGGAACGACTGGAACCGTCCGAGAGCGTGATCTCACTCCCGAACACCGACACCTCCGCCTCGGTCACCCTCGACGCGGTGGACGGCGACGGGAACCGGATGCAGGTCGAACCGCGCAATGTCGCGATCGAGCCCGGGCCGGACCTGGACGTCACTGCGGGAGAGGACGGCTCCTTCACCGTCACCCCCACCGGCGACCAGGACGGTGCCTCCGAGGTCTCCTTCACCGTGCAGGGCAAGACCGTACGGGTGCCGGTCACGATCGGGTTCGAGGAGCAGGAACTGTCCGACTTCACCGACGCGGGAGCCTGGGAGGCCGAGACCTCCCGAGCAGAAGGAACGCTTGCGCCGGGCGAGGGGCACGAGGGCAAGCCGAGCCTCGCCCTCGACTTCGACTTCAGCACCGACACGGCCACCCGCGGGATGTACGCCGTGCCGACGGAGCCGATCGCGATCGAGGGCCAACCGCAGGCCCTCACGCTGTGGGTCAAGGGCACCGGCAAGGGTGAGTGGCCGCGCCTGCAGGTGACCCGCGGCGACGGCACCAGCACCAACCTGGACGGCCCGGAGATCGAGTGGGAGGGGTGGCAGCAGGTCAGCTTCCCGGTCCCGGCCGGCACCCAGTTCCCGCTGACCCTGACCGCGATCCGCTTCATGGAGGTCCGCTCGGACGCCTCCTACACCGACCATCTGGAGGTCGCCGACCTCCGGGCCCAGGTGCCCGCCGATGTCGAGATGCCGCCGGAGGAGTACGTCCAGGACCCGGTGATCATGACCCAGGGCACGGTCGACGGTCGGGACCAGCGGATCGCGGTGCTGAGCGACAGCCAGTTCGTCGCCCGCGAACCCGACAGCGACCTGGTGGCCGCCGCCCGCCGGACCCTGCAGGAGGTCGTCGCCGCCGAGCCCGACCTGCTGGTGATCAACGGGGACTTCGTCGACGAGGCGGCCCCGGAGGACTTCGCCCTCGCCCGCACCATCCTCGCCGAGGAGGTCGGGGACGCGATCCCCTATGTGTACGTGCCCGGGAACCACGAGATCATGGGCGGCCCGATCAGCAACTTCACCGACGCGTTCGGTGACACCTCCACGAGTCAGGATCTGGGGAGGACCCGGATCATCACTCTGGACTCCTCCAGCGGCACCCTGCACCCGGACGGCAGCACCGACCAATTGCGGATGTTGGAGTCCCAGTTGCGCGACGCCCGCAAGGACCGCCGCATCACCGGCGTGGTCGTGTTCGACCACCACCCGATCGACGACCCGCACCCGGACAAGGCCAGCCAACTGACCGACCGGCACGAGGCCGCTGCCCTGGACCGGGTGCTGAGCCGGTTCAACGACTCGGGCAAGTCCGTCGCGATGATCAACGGACACGTCGGAACCTTCCACGCGACCGCCGGCAACGGCGTATCCCGGGTGATCAACGGCAACTCCGGCAAGGGCCCCTCGGGCGCCGCCGACCGGGGTGGCTTCACCGGGTGGTCGATGGTGGGCATCGAGCCGCGCCAGGGGGTCGTACGGGCCCCCGCCGAGTCGGGCGCCCGACTCGACTGGTTGCGGGTGGAGACCCACGCCCGGGTGGACGCCCTGGCGCTCGACGTACCGCAGACCCTGCAGGTCGGCCAGGAGGCCGGGGCCTCGGCCACCCTGACCCAGGACGAGGACCGCGAGGTGCCGGTCGCGTGGCCGGTCTCGGCGACCTGGGGCGGCAAGCACGTCTCGGTGAAGGATGATCGGGAGTCGAAGAAGGACCGCCGGGCGGTGGTCCGCTACGACCCCGAGACCCAGACCGTGACCGGGCTGCGCCGCGGGACCGCCACTGTGCAGGTGACGGTGAACGGCGTCACCGAGAAGGTCGAGATCTCGGTCCGCTGAGGCTGCTCCCCGCCCGGCATGGGAACTGCTGCCGGGCATGGGCGATGATGGCTGAACAGGCACAGCAATCCAGCAGGAGGTTCCGATGACCCAGACCCCAGCAGGTGACCGACCGGTCCGCCACATGCTCCCCGACCGCAACCTCGGCCTGGACCTGATGCGGGTCACCGAGGCCGCCGCCCTCGCCGCCGGCGCATGGGTCGGCCGCGGCGACAAGGAGAGCGGCGACGGGGCCGCCGTGGACGCGATGCGGTACGTGATCAACGGCGTCGCGATGCGGGGCGTGGTCGTGATCGGCGAGGGCGAGAAGGACGAGGCGCCCATGTTGTACAACGGCGAGGAGGTCGGCGACGGTTCCGGCCCGGAGTACGACATCGCCGTCGATCCGGTGGACGGCACCACCCTGCTCGCCGGCGGCATCCCGAACTCGATTGCGGTGATCGCCGCCGCGGACCGCGGCACCATGTACGACCCCAGTGCGGTCTTCTACATGGACAAGTTGGTGGCCAGCAAGGCCGCGGCCCGGGGGGTCGACCTCGCGGCGTCGCCCGAGTCCAACATCCGTGCGGTGGCCGACAACCTCGGCCTGCGCCCCACCGACGTGACCGTCGGCGTGCTCGACCGGCCACGGCACCAGCAACTGATCGCCGACATCCGCGCCACCGGCGCGCGGGTGCGGCTGTTCACCGACGGTGACGTCGCAATCGCCATCTCGGCGGCCAGCGATGACCCGGGCATCGACCTCCTGCTCGGCATCGGAGGCACCCCGGAGGGCATCATCGCCGCCTGCGCGGTGAAGGCGCTCGACGGGGTCATCCAGGCCAAGCTGTGGCCGCGCGACGAGGCCGAACGACAGCAGGCGATCGACGCGGGCCACGATCTCGACCGGGTGTTGCACACCGACGATCTGGTCGCGGGTGACAACACCTACTTCGTCGCCAGTGGCATCACCGACGGCGACCTGCTCCGCGGGGTCCGCTACACCGCTTCGGGGGCCCGGACCGACTCCTTGGTGATGCGCTCGCGCAGCGGAACGATCCGCTCGGTCACCAGCCAGCACGACATCGAGAAGGTGCGCCAGCACACCAAGCACCTGCCCGCCTGACATGACCCGGCGCGCACTCGTCCTCAGTGGCCACGGACGCTATGCCGACCCGTGGCACCCGTTCCCGGAGACCTCAGCTGCTCTGGCCGAGGTGTTGTCCGCGGCCGGGTTGGAGGTCGAGGTGTCCGAGGACGTCGACGGCAGCCTGCAGCGGCTGGACGGGGTGGACCTGCTGGCGGTGAACACCGGCGACCCGTGGCGCAACGGCGAGACCGGCCGAGGCGCCCCCGAGCCCGCCGTGGCCGGACTGGATGCGGCCCTCGAGCGGGGGGTCTCGATCCTGGCGATGCACACCGGCATCACCTCGCTGCGCGACTACCCGTCCTGGGCGGCGGCGGTCGGCGCGGTCTGGTTGCCCCAGGTGTCACAGCATCCGCCGCTGGCCGAGTTCACCGTCCGCTTGCGTCCCGATCCGGTGTTGGCCGAGCAGCCCGACTTCACCGTCGCGGACGAGCAGTACTCCTTCCTCCAGCGGGTGGGGTCCTCGACCGTGCTGGCGGAGCACACCCACGCCGGTGAACGGCATCCGCTGGTCTGGGTGCGCACGCACGGCGTGGCCCGGATGGCTGTCGACCTGCTCGGTCATGACGAGCGCTCGTACGCGTCGGCAGGTCATCACCGCCTGCTGCGTTCCGTGATCAACTGGCTGCTCCCAGCCGCTGCTGGTTGAGCCGACCCTCGCCGAAATCGCTTGTCCCCACTCCCCCGGCCCCGCAAGGATGAGGGGCATGACCTCCCGCATCTCCCACACCACCTTCGACGCCCACGACGCCTACGCCCAGTCGATCTTCTGGAGCAAGGTGTTGGACTGGTCCGAGGACCCCCGGGACCCGAACGAACCGGAGCACGAGGAGTGCATGATCTTCTCCCCCGACGGCACCGAGCGACTGCTGTTCATCGAGGTGCCGGAATCCAAGGCCGTGAAGAACCGGCTGCACCTCGACCTGGCCGCGGCCGACGACACCACCCGCGACGCCGAGGTCGCGCGCGTCCTCGCGCTCGGGGCGGAGGTCCTGGCTGACCTGCGCGCGCCGGACGGCGGCTGGGCCACCCTCACCGATCCGGAGGGCAATGAGTTCTGCATCCTGCGCAGCCGCTCCGAGCGCCCGGACCAGTACGGCCACCTGGTCACGGGCTGACCGCCCCAAGTCCGGACAGGCGGTGTCCGCAACTGCTGGCAGAGTGGGCCCCATGAGCGATCCAACCACCACCGACCAGCCCCGACTCGGCTTCGCCTTCGTACCCACCAATCCGCCCGATCGACTCCTGCCGATCGCCCGCGCCGTCGAGGACAGTGGGCTCGACGACCTGTGGGTGTGGGAGGACTGCTTCGCCGAGAGTGGCATCGCCGCGGCCACCGCCGCGCTGGCCACCACCGAGCGGATCCGGGTGGGCCTCGGCCTGATGCCGGCGCCGCTGCGCAACGTGGCCCTGGCCGCGATGGAGGTCTCCACCGTGATGGGGATGTTCCCCGGCCGGTTCGTACCCGGAATCGGGCACGGCATCCAACCATGGATGGCACAGGCCGGCGCCAAGGTGGACTCCCCGATGACCCTGCTCCGCGAGTACGCCGATGCGTTGCGCCGGCTGCTGGACGGCGAGGAGGTCACCGTCGACGGCCGCTACGTCCGACTCGACGCGGTGAAGCTCGCCTGGCCGCCGGCCGAACCGCGCCTCACTCTCGGCGGGTCCGGACCGAAGACCCTCGAACTCGCCGGCGTGAGCGGTGACGGGACGCTGCTCGCGGCGGCCCTCACCACCGAGGCACTGCGGGAGTCCTCTGACACCGTGGCCCGGGCCCGCACCGCCGCCGGACTGCCGGCGGGTGGCGCCCACCACGAGGTCCTGGCCACCCAGATCGTTGCCACCGGACCGGACGCCGCCGCGCGGGTGGAGGCCGAGCTTCCCTTCTGGGGCGGGCAGCCCGGTCAGGACATCGGCGTCGGCGGGGACGCGGAGACGATCGCGGCGTCGGTCCGCACCATGCTCGACCTGGGGGCCACCGCGGTGGTGTTCCAACCGACCCAGGACGTGGACGACCTCCCCGGCCTGATCTCCTTCCTCGGCGCCGAGGTCCGACCGCTGCTGGCCTGAGGCACGGCCCGAACTCCGGGCCCCACCGAATCGGCGCCAACTCCCACCCATCCGTTCCCCGACCCGCACCGAATCCCCCGATGAGGAGTGACCAATCGGCGGGAGGTGGGACAAGTGCACGACAACGTCAGCGAGGCACGGCGGAGCCGTCGACTTCGGACTCTCCTGGTGGGAGTCCCGATTCTGGCCGCCTGCGCGATCGGCCCGTGGCTGCTGCCCTGGGGCCCGACCGCTTCCACCAGCGGAGAACAGCCCGTCGTGGCAGCGTCGTCGGAACCATCGGCGACACCATCCGAGGCACCTTCGCCCTCCCGCGACGACGTCCGCGAACTGAGCGACACGATCGAGCGCACCGCCAACGGCGGGTACGACCTGCCGGTCGACCGGAGCGAGGTGTCGGGGGTGGCCACCGAGCCCGGCCCCTACCAAGCCCTGGGCCGGATCCGGATTCCCACGATCGGACTGGACGTCGGGTACGGCGAGGGTGTCTTCGCCGACACCCTCACCCGCGGGCCGGGCCACTGGCCGGGCACTCCGATGCCCGGGCGTACCGGCAACGCAGTCGTGTCCGGTCACCGAAACACCCACACCCAGCCGTTCAAGGAGTTGGACCGCCTGCAGCCCGGTGACAAGGTCACCGCCACCGTCGGGAAGGCCGAGCAGACCACCTTTGAGGTGACGGGAACCGAGATCATCCCCGAGGCGGAATACAAGGACCAGGTCCTGCGCCAACCCGAGGATGACCGCCGGATGATCACCCTCTTCGCCTGCCACCCGGAGGGCAACCCCATCTTCCGGATTGTCGTCACGGCCGAGGCCGTGGACCGCTGAGGGGTGGTGGACACATCGACTGTCGAACTCGATTCCCGAGCACAGCATCCAGCAACCGAACCGGAGGACTGACATGAACGAACACACCGAGACGACCCGGGCCAGCACGGCACCGGACCCTTTCCACGGCCAGCGGGTGATCAACTTCCGCGACGATCACCTTCGCCGGAACTTCCTCCGGGCCGCCGCAGTGATCGGCGTCGGATCTTCGATGGCCGCCGCCACCATGGGGGACCGGCGGGCCTCGGCCGAAACAGCGGCCAGCGACCTGGAGATCCTCAACTACGCCTTGACCCTGGAGCACCTGGAGGCGGAATTCTACGCACAGGGCATCCAAGGCGGTGCCCTGACCGGTCGCGACCTGGAGCTGATCGAGCCGATCGGGGAGCACGAGAAGGAGCACGTGACCGTCCTGACACAGACGATCAAGGACTTGGGCGGGACCCCGGTCGAGAAGCCGGAGTTCGTCTTCCCCGACGGGACCTTCACCGACAAGATGACCTTCCTGACCACGGCGTCGGCCTTCGAGGAACTCGGCGTCACCGCCTACCACGGCCAGGTGGCTCGGGTGAAGGACGGCGACCTGTTGGCCGCGGCCGCATCCATCGCCGGCGTCGAATCCCGGCACGCTGCCGTCGTGGCCGACCTGCTGGGTGAGGACCCGTTCCCGAACGCGTTCGAGAAGTCCATGACCAGCACCCAGGTGCTCGACGCCGCCGGCAAGTTCATCAAGTGAGGCACGTTCATCAAGTGAGGTTAGGGAGATCATCATGAAAAGAAGAGATCTGATCAAGGGCGCCGCAGTGGCGATCCCGAGCGCCGTTGCCCTCAACATGCTGGGCGCCAAATGGGCCTTCGCCGAGGACGGCGACTTCTCCGGACCGCTCGACGTGTTGAACTACGCACTGACCCTGGAGTACCTGGAGGCGGAGTTCTACCGGCAAGGGAACCGGGCCGCACTGCTGGACGGGAAGGCAGCCAGCTACCTGAAGACCATCCAGGAGGACGAGGAGGCGCACGTGTGGGCCCTCACCGACACCATCGAGAAGCTGGGCGGCACGCCCGTACCGGCTCCAGAGGTCGACTTCGCCGAAGCCTTCGACAGCAGTGAGAGCTACCTGGAGACGGCGTACACGTTCGAGAACCTGGGCGTGCAGGCCTACCTCGGCGCGGCACCCTCGCTGTTCCAGGAGAAGGAACTGCTCACCGCCGCCGCGAGCATCTTCGGCGTCGAGGCCCGACATGCCGCGATCATCGGCCAACTGCAGCAGAAGGAGGCCGAGGGCGGCGTGTACCAGGGCGCCTTCGAGACCCCGGCGTCGAAGGACACCGTGTTGCGGGCGGCCGGCCCGTTCATCGTCTCGGCCCAGACGCTGTGACCACTGCCGGCGCGCACTCGCGTGCGCGCCGGCCCGCGTGCGAGGGTGTGAACAGATGAACATCCACTCGGTGCCCGATCTGGGCGGTGGTGAGGACGGAGGGCAGGTGCAGCGCGCGACGGAACCGGACCGGCTTGTTGGCCTGGTCGCGCGTTCCGCCCGCGGGCACGAGGATGCCTTCGCCGAGTTGTACGACCTCACCAGCCCCCGGGTGCACGGCGTCATCCTGCGGGTGCTGCGCTCACCTGACCACGCCGCCGAGGTGACCCAGGAGGTGTACGTGGAGGCGTGGCGGCAGTCGGCCCGATTCGACGCCCGGAAGGGCAGCGTGCTGGCCTGGCTCACCACCCTCGCCCATCGGCGGGCGGTGGACCGGGTCCGCAAGGTCAGCAGTGACACCGTCCGGGACGAGCAGTACGGCCGGCGGAGCGCGGAGCCGGCGGTCGACCAGGTCTGGGACGGGGTCGAGCAGCGCCTCGACGTGGAGCGGGTCCGCAGGGGTCTGGGCTCGCTGACCGAGATCCAGCGGGAGGCGTTGACCCTGGCCTACTTCGGGGGATACTCACAGACCCAGGTGGCGGGCTTGCTGGACCTGCCACTTGGCACGGTGAAGTCGCGGATCCGCGACGGGATGATCGGACTACGAGATGCATTGGGGGTGGAGACATGAGTGACGTGCACGCGGCCGTCGGTTCCTACGTGGCCGACGCCCTCGAGGCGGACGAGCAAGCCCAGTTCGAGGCGCACCTGGCGGTGTGCGAGACCTGCCGACGTGAGGTGGCCGAACTGTCGGAGGCAACCGCGGAGTTGTCCGTACTGGCCGAGTCGCCACCGCCCCCCGAGGTACGGGCCGGAATACTGTCGGCGATCGGGACCGTACGCCCGCTCCCCCCGCACGGGGACCACAGCGAGGCGGAACGAGCTCCTGATCACGGCACCGCTGCGGTGACGTCCGCCACTGGCTCGGTGGACGAGGTGGCCGTGGCCCGGCAACGTCGACGCACCCGCTGGCTCGGGGTCGTGGCGGCTGCCGCGCTGGTGATCGCGGTCGCGCTGGGCGGTTGGGGCTACTCCCTGCAACAAGACCGGCAGGCCCAGGTCGCCCAACAGCACGCGGAGGCGGAGTTGTTGTCCGCCCCGGACGTGCAGGTGCACGCCGTCACGCTCGCCGACGGGTCGACCGGGTCGTACGTGGTCTCGCCCAGCCAGGACCGCGGTCTCTTCACGTCCTCGGCCACCTCTTCGGCGCCGCAGGGGCACACCTACCAGGTGTGGACCGTGCACGACGGCCAACCGGTGGGCAGCGGGCTCTTCGAGGGGGATGAACAGATCAGGATCTGGATCGAGAACGTCTCCGGAGCCGAGGCCGCTGCCATCACCATCGAGCCGGCGGGCGGCTCCCCGCAGCCGACCACCGAGCAGATGGCGCAGGCCAAGTTCTGAGGTGCGCCACTCCGGCTGGACCAGCCGGAGTAGCGCCTCAGTCGACTCGGATCTCACCCATCTCGTCCCAGCCGGCCCCCTCGACCTGCCGGCTGATGATCCGCGGCGTGCGCTGCAGGTACGGCGGGAAGTCCTGCTGCATCTGGCGGAAGTGATCGCTCTGCACGTGCGGAGCAGCGCCGTCCTCGGTGAATGCCTCCACCAGGACGTACTCGCAGGGGTCATCGAGACTGCGCGACCAGTCGAACCACAGGTTGCCCGACTCGGCCCGGGTCGCCTCGGTGAAGTTCCGGACGACCTCGGGCCACTGGTCCGCGTGCTCCGGCTTGACGGTGAACTTGACCACGATGAAGTACATGCCCGCATTCTCTCAGGCGGCGGCCCCGTAGGCTGCTGGGCATGGACACCGAAGAACGCCTGGCCGTCTTCCTCGACTACGAGAACCTCGCCCTCGGGGCGCGGGACGATCTCGGTACCGACTTCGACTTCGGCCCGATCGCGGACGCACTGGCGGTCCGGGGCCGGGTCGTGGTCCGGCGCGCGTATGCCGATTGGTCGTACTTCGACGAGGACCGGCGCTCCCTCACCCGCCACCAGGTGGAGCTGATCGAGATGCCCCAGCGGATGGGCGCCTCCCGCAAGAACGCCGCCGACATCAAGATGGTGGTGGACGCGATCGAGATGGCCTTCGAGCGAGACTACATCTCCACCTTCGTGATGTGCACCGGGGACAGCGACTTCTCCCCCCTGGTGCACAAGCTGCGGGAGCTGAACAAGCGGGTGATCGGCGTCGGCGTGGAGAACTCCACCTCGCGCCTGCTGCCTCCGGCCTGCGACGAGTTCTTGTTCTACGACCGGCTCGAAGGGGTCGAAGTGCCGGACGAGACCGAACCCGCGGAGCGGCGACGTGGTGGGCGGCGCGGCGGTCGCGGCAAGGGTGCAGCCAGCCCGCCGCCCGCGCCGGAGCCGGCCAGCGAGCCGACTCCCCCGGAGGCCGATCCGGACGAGGATGCCACCGATGAGGTGGAGTCCCCCGGGCTGGACGTACTGGTGGCCCAGACGCTGGCCGGCCTGGAGTCCTCGGCCGGCAGTGCCGTCACGGCGTCGGTGCTGAAACGCACCCTGCTCCGCAAGGACCCCACCTTCAACGAGTCAGACCACGGCTTCCGCACCTTCGGCGAGGTGATCAAGGACTTCGCCGCCCGCGGCATCGTGGAGACCTCCCCCGGGCCGGCCGCCGGCGACCCGGAGGTCTCCCTGCCCGAGCACGGTGAACGGGAGAACGCGTTCGCCCTGCTCCGCGAGGTGGTCGGTGACGCCGACGGGGAGACGGCCCTGTCCGGGCTGAAGAACCTGCTGCGCAAGCGCCGGCCGGAGTTCAGCGACAAGGGCCTCGGCTACCGGAACTTCCTGCAGTTCTGCAAGGCCGCGCAGACGGCCGGAGTGGTCAGCCTGCGCTGGGACGACGAGGTCGGCGACTACCTGGTCGCGGTGAGCAGCTGAGGATGCTGGAAGACCTCCGGGAACTGCTCCGGGACACGATCGAGGCCTACACCAGTGGCGAGATCTGACAACGGTTCCTGGACAACTGGATCGTGTTCCAGGTCGTCGCGGTGCTGGTCGTGCTCCTGCTCGTCGCTGTCCCCGTGTGGTGGGCACTGAAACGTACCTCCACCTTTCGGCGGAAGCGGAACTGGAAACGCACGGTGGGCACCGTCGTCGGATTCGACACACCACAGTGAGGCCCGGGGCAATTCCTCGCACAACACGTACTTCTACACGCTGGATTACGAGTACACCGACGCGCACGGTCGCACCCAGCAGGCGGAGGTGTCCCGCGACGACAAGCCCTGGAAGGGCAAGGAGCTGACCGTGTACGTCAACCCGTTGGCGCCGAAGAAGGTGATCGCCCCGGAGGACAACGGACTGAAGGCGTCGAACCTGGCCGCCGAGGTGGTCGGCTACCTGCTGTTCGTGGCCGTGGTACTGGTGGCGCTCAACGTCTTCCTGGAACTGTAGTCACTCGCGCGCGCCGGGTTCAGCCCCCGCCCGGCTGCGTGCGCTGGGCAGCGCCACCACCCCGAACACGGTCAGCCCGAACACCGGGAGCAGCGGCCACAGCCAATGGAGTCCGGTCGCACCGACCATCCCCGAGTTCGCCAGCACCGCCAGCCCGGCGCACACCGACACGGCCGCCAGGACGGGGCGCCACACTGCCGGGGCGGGGCGCCGATCCGGCCGCGGATTCTCGAACCGGCCGAAGATCAACACCAGCACCCCGGTCAGAACCAGCAACGCCAGCCACCAGATCGGCCGGGTGGCCCACCAAGCACCGCTGAGGGGTCGTACGTGCAGCCCGAACCCGCCGAGGGCGAGCAGGGCGGAGGCGAGACCGACCATCGCGGTCAGGTGCCACAGGAACCAGGACATGATGCGCTGGTTGACCAGCACAGTGACGAACCAGATCCGCGGCCGCCGCAGCAGTCGCTCCAGTGGCTTCTCCAACAGCAGCACCAGCCCGGCCTGCAGCATCCCGAGGAAGGCCATCGTGACCCGGGTGGGGTTGGAGTTGCTGAGCGCGTCCGTCCCCGCGCTGATCATCGATACCGGGTACGGGCCGAGGCCGACCAGTACGCCGAGACCCACCACACCGATGCTGACCAGGGCCAACCGCCGCAGGGATCCGGCCAGTCGCCCGTCCAGCCAGGCGAAGCCGAACTGGTGGAAGCTCGCCCAGACCAGGAGATAGTTGGCGTAACCGACGAGCGGGATGTCGGCGCCGATGCTGATCGCGTCGACCACGCCGGCGAGCAGCACGCCCACGATGATGGACCACCACCCGAACCGTTCCCACAGGACCAGGCAGCCCGGTGCAACGATGATCACCAACAGGTACGCAGCAAGGAACCACGTCGGGATCATGGCCATCTGGGAGGCGAGCTGCACCTCCGCGGCCGAGACACCGATGGCCAGCAGGACCGCGCACCCGACCAGCCAGAGCAGCAGCAGCGGCACCAGCGGGAAGCCGAGCCGACGGAGGCGGGCCCGCAGCCACTCGCCGTACCCGACGCCCTTGCGGCGGGCGGAGCGCCACGACAGTGCGTTGGAGTAGCCGCCGACCAGGAAGAAGATCGGCATCACCTGGAACACCCAGGTCAGTGGGTGGGTCCAGCGTGCGGAGTCCAGCACCCCGTGCGGTTGGACTCCTTCCTCGGCGTGCACCGCCACGATCGTCCAGTGGCCCAGCACCACGACCGTGATCGCCGCAGCGCGCAGGAAGTCCACCACCCGGTTCCGGCTGTCCGGGGTGGCTGCGTCCACCGTCTGGGCGCGCGTCATGGATTCTGCGGTCGTCACGCCACGATTGTCCCCTGTCCGGGGCCGACCGGCCGCACCCCACCCCGGGAGGTGGAAACTGACGCGGTCATCGAGGCTGGTCGTGGGTGGTCCAGTACTCCTCCAGTTCGTCACCCAACTCCACCGCGGCCTGCATCGGCAGGGAGTGGGTGGTGTTCGGTCGTACGGTGACCGAGTCCAGGCCCAGCGAGCGGGCTCGGTCGGCTGCCGCCTGACCTCCTGCCAGCGACTTGTGGCTGGCGATCTCGACCCGGATCGGCATCTCCATCGATTGCCATTCAGTGTCGGTGAGGGTCCGCGGTGTCAACTGGACCGTCTTGTAGTGCTTCGATCCCTCGTCGATCATCACCGACAGCGGGGTCCGCTCCTGGACCTCCTCGACCGAGACGCCACCGATCTCGGCCAGGGCATGGTCCTTCCACGCCTGCGGGACTGGCAGGAACAGCAGGGAGGACCACAGGTAGATGGATGCTGGCATGCCGTGCAACACCATCACCGGCTCGAGCAGGGTCAGGGAGGCGACCCGGCCGGGATGGTGCAGCGCGTGGGTGGCCGCGCCGGCGCCACCGAAGGAGTGCCCGACCATGTGCACCTGCTCCAGGCCCAGTCCCGCCAGCGTCTGCTCGATCCAGGTCACCTGGTGGTCGAAGGACTCGAACGGCACGGAGTGGGTCGACAACCCGGCATCACCCAGGGCATCCATTGCATACACGGTCCGCTTGCCGAGCCAGTGCGGAATGTTCTCCGCCCACATCGGCACGCCGGATCGAATCCCCGGCACCAGGACGACGGGCAGGGCCCCGTTCGGGGCATCCTCGTCCGCCGTCCACTCGTACACCCGGACGGTGCCGAACTCGGTCCGCACGTCATGGGTACGAGTCGGTGCCGGCATGGTCGCCATCGCGTCGTCGTAGGCCGCCTTGTACGCCTCGAACCCGGCCTGGCTGCGCCAGTACCCGGCCTGCGGGTCTGGGGCCGCCACGGTGATCACCTTGTCGACCACCAGCCAGGCCACCGCCAGAGCTGCGATCACCTTGATCACGCGGTGGCGGCGTCCCTTGCGAGTCGGCTGTTCGGTCATCCAGCACCTTCCAATACGTTCGTATTTGCCCGTTGTGGCCAAGTGTACACGTAGTTCAATACATACGTATTGAGAGTGGGCTAGACTGACTCCGTGACCCAGCCCCAGACGGACAAACGGCAGGCCGACACCCCGCAGACCGAGCAACGGCGTACCGCGATCATCCATGCCGTGTGGCAGGTGATCGCCGAGGGCGGTATGGGCGCGGTGACGATGCGCACCGTGGCCGCCGCAGCCGGTGTCTCAGTCGGCCGGATCCAGTACTGGTTCCACAGCAAGGACGAACTCCTCCGGGCCAGCCTGGCGGCGATGCTGTCGACGGCCGCCCGGCTGCACGCCAGGACCACCACCGATGCTGATGATCGCGAGACCCTGTGGCAATTGATCTCACATCCGATCCCCCGGGCGGGGGACGCCCGCGCCGGCGTGGCGATCTTCCACCAGTACGTGGCCGCCGGGATCAACCACCCCGAACTCGCCGGAATGCTGGCCGAGGCCAAGGATGGCGAGGAGCGTCAGGCCGCGCGGTTGCTGCGCCGGATCGTGCCCGACCTCGAGGATCCGCGTACGGCGGCGCGGTCGCTGGTGGCCGCCGCGGACGGGCTGACCATGCGGGTGCTGATCGGCAGTCTGTCCGTCCGCGCGGCGGAGAAGGCGTTGCGAGCAACCCTGGACCGGACCATTTCCTGACCGGAAACCGGTCACACAACGCAACTCCCAGCGCGCGAAATCTGTGCGGTCCGTGACCACTTCCCGGATGGGGGTCGGTGTGGGTGGGAGTCAGAGCTGGCGGGCGATCACTGCCGGGATCTCGGGCACCGGGGTGGACATCAATGTCTCGAACTCCTCCGGCCCGATCAGCCGTAGATTCTGCAGGATGGCGGCCGACCGATCCCAACAGGTCCTACTCTCCCGTACGTCGCCGAGTTCGCGCAGGGACTGGCCGATCCCCCAGAGGTGCTCGGCCTCGAAGTAGGTGCCGCTGTTGCCGGTGGTGTGATCGAGTTCGATGGCCCGCTCGAAGAGCCGTACCGCCTCGACGTGCTGGTCGGACTTGCGGTGCAGGTCGGCCAGGTTGCCGACCAGGACGCAGGTGTGCCACAGGTCCCCCTGCGGACCGCCGATCTCCAGCGCCTCCTCGTAGGCACTGATCGCGTCGTCGATGCGATTCAAGCGGCTGCAGGACAGGCCGATCGCGATCAGGCAGTCGAGTTCACCCAGGCTGGACCCGGCCTCGTGGTGCAGGGTGCGCGCCGTGCCGGCATGTTCGAGCGCTTCCTCGTACCGGTCCTGTAGTCGCAACACCCCGGCCAGGATGCGATGGGAGACGGCTTCCCCGCGTACGTTGCCGATCTCGTGCCACCGGCTGAGGGCTTCCCGCACCAGCGGCTCCGCCTCGGTCTGACGGCCGAGGAGGGCCTCGATCCAACCGAAGTCACACGTCAACAGTGCACGCTGGTCGACGTACTCGGGCCCGGTCGTGACCGCCAGGCCGATGAGTTGGATCGAGCGCAGTTGCTGCCACCGTCCGCGCGTGTTCAGCGGTGCGAACAGCGCCGCCGCGAGGGCAGCGGCCAGGACGGGCCCGTCGGTTCCGAACTCCGCAGCCTGCCGAGTCATCGCGACGAGGTTGTCGGCCTCCACCGACAGCCACTCCCCGATCTCCGCGTCGTTGCTGACCGCGACCCCGGACTGCTCCAACGGCTGGGGTACGAAGCGGCTGCGCCAACTGTCGGGCGTCTGCACCATCTCCGCGGTCAATCCGGTGGCGAGGTAGAAGTGCAGCCCCCGACGGACGGCATCTTGACGCTCCGCAGTGGACTCGTGGACGTGGGACAACTCGCGTCCGAAGAGCCGCACCAGGTCATGCACGTGGTAGCGGTCGGGGGCGTAGGAGACCACGAGTTGGGCATCCAGCAACTCCTCCAGCAGGACGCCCGCCTCGCTCTCCGTGCACCCGGTCAGGGCAGCGGCGACCGGTGCGCCGACATCCAGCCCCTCGAGCAGAGCGGTCAAGCGCAGCAGGCGTGCTGCGGACTCGCTCAGGTCCGCATAGCTGACGTTGAAGCTGGCCCGCACCGCCCGATCGGTCGTGGCCAGCTCGTCCAACCGGCGCTGGGCGTCCGCCAACCGGTGGACGAGGGCGCTGACCGGCCAGTGCGGCCGTCGGGACAGTTTCGCACCGGCGATACTGAGGGCCAGCGGCAGATGATCACACAGGCGGGCCAGTTCGGCCGTGGCCTCCTCCTCCGCCTGGGTCCGGTGGTTCCCCGCAACAGCGGCCAGCAGCGCCCAGGCCTCGGTCGGCTCCAGCGCACCGAGTTCGTGGTGGACCGCACCCTCGAGTCCGGCCAGCACACTCCGGCTGGTGACGAGCACCGCGGAATCGACGCCGCCCGGCAACAGGGGACGTACCTGGGCGTCGCCCACCGCGTCGTCCAGCACGATCAACACCCTGCGTCGGGCGGTCAGGGTGCGCAGGCGGCCGGCTGCCTCGTCGATGTCGTCCGGGATGTCCGCACTGGCGACCCCGAGGGAGCGGAGCAAGCGTGCCAGCGCCTCCTCGGGCCGCAGCGGCGGCAGGCCGGGGGTGGCGCCGCGCAGGTTGACGTACAGCTGGCCGTCCGTGAACTCCCCGGCCACCCGGTGCGCCGCCTCCAGGGCCAGGGAGGACTTCCCCACCCCGCCCGGGCCGGCGATCGCCACGATCCGGACCGCGTCCATCCCGTCCTTGGTCAGCAGGCCGCCGATCTGGTCCAGCCCCTCGACCCGTCCGGTGAAGGTCCCGGTCTCGGCAGGCAACTCGGCGGGCACCGGCTGCTCGATGGCGCCCAACGGTACGGAGGTGTCGAGGTCGAGGGAGGAGTCATTGATCAGGATCGCCTGCTGCAGCTGCTGCAGCCCACTGCCGGGCTCGACCCCGAGTTCGTCGACCAGGAGCTCACGCCCGACCCGGTACACCTCGAGCGCCTCGGGGGATCTCCCGGCACGATGCAGAGCCAGCATCAACTGCTCCCGGAACTGCTCCCGCCAGGGGTACTGGTTGACCAGCCCCTGCACTTCCGCGACCAGCCGTGCGTGGCGACCCTGGTCCAGGTCGTAGTCGAACCGTTCGGCCAGGGTGACCAGCCGCAGCTCCTCGAGCCGGGTGGCCTCCGCCCGGACGGGATCGAGGTCGAGGAAGTCGGCGTAGGCACTCCCCCGCCACAGGACCAACGCCTCACGGTACGAGCCGGCGGCGGAGAGGCACTCGAACCGGGCCGTGTCCAGTTCCTCGGCATCGACGACCAGCCGGTAACCGCCGTGTGCTCGTAGGATCCGGTCCGGGCCGAGGGTGCGGCGCAACCGGTGCACGTTGACCTGCAGGTTGGTCCGGGCGGTGTCAGGTGCGGTGTCGGGCCACAGCAGGTCGACCAGGCGGTCAGCGGGGACCACCTCGTCGGCCGAGGCGAGGAGTACGGCCAACAGCCGCCCTTGCTGGCCGGTCGACACGGAAACGGGGTCACCAGATACTCCCGAGACCTGGAGGGGACCCAAAGCGGCGAACCACATCATCACAACTATACGCTGATCACCGGTTCGTCCCACCGATTTCCGGAACCGGAAGCCGCGCAGATCACCGGCCGGCAGTTGATCAACTCACGGCCCGGGAACCCCGTCCCCCTCGGGGGCGCGCTGTACGGTCCCCTCGGGGGCGCGCTGTGCGGGCGGGGTCTCCCGGGTCAGCAGCAGCGCCGCGACGCCGAGCGCTGCGACGAACATCATCACGAACGCCGGCATCGTGGAGTTCCCGGTCCGGGTGATCAACCAGGCGGCGACCAGCGGCGCAGTCCCGCCGAACAGCGCCACGCCGATGTTGAACGGCATCGCGAACCCGCTCAGGCGCACGTTCGTCGGGAAGGACTCGGCGAAGAAGGTGGCGAAGGTCGAATCGTTCAGGGAGAAGGTGGCCACCAGGATGACCTGCAGGGCCATCACACCGACGAATCCGGAGGATCCCAGCAGCAGGAAGATCGGGAAACTCAGTACGAGGAAGATCGACGCACTGGCCAGCAACACCCGCTTGCGCCCGTAGCGGTCGGCCAGGACCGCCCCCAGGTACAACAACGGCAGGTAGACGATCAGGCTGGTGGTCATGATCACGCTGGCCCGGAAGGGGGTCAGCCCCACCTCGACCTCGAGGTAGGTGGCCATGTAGCCGAGCACCAGGTAGTACCCGGTGGCGTTGACGCCCATCACGGCCAGCGTCCGGAGCAACGTCTTCCAGTGCGAGCGGAACACCTCGATCACCGGCGCCTTCTGCACCGCACCGGCATCCTTGGCCTTCGCGAAGTCCGGGGTCTCGTCCAACCGGGACCGGATGTAGATGCCGAGCAGCGACATCGGTGCGGCGAGCAGGAACGGGATCCGCCATCCCCAACTGGTCATCGCCTCGGAATCCAACTGGCCGTAGAGGATGCTGGCGACCACCGAGGCCATCAGGAAGCCGAAGGCGCACCCGATCGGAACAACGCTGACATAGCGGGCCCGTCGTGAGCGCGGCACG
>JBQDIN010000043.1:690-35075 GCA_052094425.1 Propionibacteriaceae bacterium | reverse complement strand
GCCTGGTGCACGTCTCCGAGCTGTCCTGGAAGCACATCGACCACCCGTCCGAGGTGGTCGAGGTCGGCCAGGAGGTCACCGTCGAGGTGCTCTCGGTCGAGATGGACCGCGAGCGCGTCTCGCTGTCGCTCAAGGCCACCCAGGAAGATCCGTGGCAGGCCTTCGCCCGGACGCACCAGATCGGGCAGATCGTGCCCGGCAAGGTCACCAAGTTGGTTCCCTTCGGCGCGTTCGTGCGGGTCGAGGAGGGCATCGAGGGTCTGGTGCACGTCTCCGAGCTGGCCGAGCGCCACGTGGAGATCCCGGAGCAGGTCGTCCAGGTCAACGACGATGTGATGGTCAAGATCATCGACATCGACCTGGAGCGTCGCCGAATCTCGCTGTCGCTGAAGCAGGCCAACGAGGGCGTGGACGTCGCCGCCGACGACTTCGACCCGACCCTGTACGGCATGTCTGCCTCGTACGACGACCAGGGCAACTACCTCTACCCGGACGGATTCGATCCGGAGACCGGTGAGTGGCTCGAGGGTTACGACGAGCAGCGGGCCGCGTGGGAGCAGCAGTACGCCGAGGCGCACACCCGTTGGGAGGCGCACAAGAAGCAGGTCGAGGAGGCCGACGCCGCCGAGGGGGTCGCGGCCACCGAGGCAGCTACCTCGTACTCGTCGTCGACCACCGATGAGCCGGCGGCCCCGGCCGCCGGTGCCCCGGCCGCCGCCGGGACCCCGGTGGCCCCCGAGGGGTCGCTGGCTTCCGACGAGGCGCTGCAGGCCCTGCGGGACAAGCTGACCGGCGGCGGTGCCTGAGCCGGTTCGCAGCATCCGCAACTGAACGCGACACGATCCCCCTTCCGCACCGCGGGAGGGGGATCGTGCCGTTACCGGGCCAGGGCATGCCTCCCAATCCCTGATCGGCTGCGCGACCCCCAGAACGAGACTGACTGTGTTGGCGTCGTCGTCCGTAGAACACCGCTACGACCTCCTCCGCCGCCTTGCCACTCACGCCCTGGACGCCGCTCGCCATCGACCACGGAATGGGAGGCATACCCTAGGCTGCCGCCATGATCACCATCGGGCTCACCGGCGGCATCGCCTCGGGCAAGACCACGGTCTCGGACCTGCTGCGCGAGCGTGGGGCGGTGATCATCGACTCCGACGTGCTGGCGCGTGAGGTGGTCGAACCAGGGACCCCCGGACTGGCTGCGGTGGTGGCCCGGTTCGGTGAGGGGGTCCTCGATCCGGACCGTCGGTTGGACCGCCCGGCCCTGGGCGCGATCGTGTTCGCCGACCCGGAGGGGAGGGCGGAGTTGGAGCAGATCCTGCACCCGGCCATCCGTCGCCGGGCCGCGGAACTGCAGGAGGCCGCCCCCGCGGACGCCGTGGTGGTGCACGTGATCCCGCTGCTGGTGGAGACGGGTCAGCAGGACCGGTTCGACCGGGTGGTGGTGGTCGACGTCTCTCCCGAGACCCAGTTGGAGCGCTTGCTGGCGCGTGACGACGCCCTGACCCCCGACCAGGCCCGGGCCCGGATCAACGCGCAAGCCGACCGAACGGCCCGGCTGGCTGTCGGTGATGCGGTGATCAGCAACGACGGCTCCGCGGAGGACACGGTCGCCCAGGTGGATCGATTATGGGCGGAAATGGGGGTGTTGTGAGCGCGCGCGTTACTGAATCGCAATGCTGGTGGCCAGCGTTGTGTTTGCCGATAGCCCCCTGATAGGGAACGCTGTGTAACGGCGGGTCTTGATCTTGTCCTGCCCGGATTGAGGAGGAGATGACCTTGGAGTGCCCACGTTGTCGGGCGCAGATGCCGGATGTCGCACACTACTGCCAGACCTGTGGGCAGGACATGCGATCCCCGGATCTCGCACGACGCAAGCATTTTGCCGTCAAGCCGGACGAGCCAGTCGCATCCTTTGCGCTGATCTCGACGATCATGCCGCGTGGTGCGGGTGAGCGTCCCCAGACCTACCGGATCGCCCTCACGCTGGCCCTGACCGTGGCGCTGGTGGCGGCGATCTTCGGCGCCATGCCGATCGCAGTCCTCGTGGCCGCCTTCGCCATCCCGATCGTCTACATCGTCTACCTCTACGACGTGAACCTGTGGGAGGACGAGCCGGTTCCGGTGACCGCGATGGCGTTCGCCCTGACGGGTGTGCTGGCGCTCGGGTTCACCATCGTGTGGACCATGATCCGTGGCTCCCAGTTCCGCGTCGGCGACCTCATCGAGGGCACCGGCATGGGCGGCGACGGGCCCCAGGTCGGCACCTTCCTCCTGGTCGGCATCGCCGTCCCGATCATCGGCGAGCTGATTCGCCAGATCGGCCCGCTCTTCCTGGCCAGCCGGCCGCAGTTCGATGACCTGATGGACGGTCTGACCTTCGGCGTGATCTCGGGTGTCTCGTACGCGACCTTCGACACGATCGTCAAGCACTGGGACCTGCTCACCGGTGGCATGGTGGGACAGACCCAGCCGGGTCTGTGGGTCTCGTTGATCTTCCTCGAGGGCTTCGTGAAGCCGCTCGTGTTCGGTACCGCGACCGGCATCGCCTGTGCCGAGTTCTCCGGTCTCGGTGAGGGCTACGACGGGTTCAGCGGCCGCTACTTCCGCGGTCTCGCCGTCGCCATCGGCGCGAACATCGCCTACCAGTCGGGGACGTACTTCTTCTCCTTCCTGGCCCAGCCGACCCTGGCCGTCATCCTCAGTGTCATCTGGGGTGTGCTGATCCTCGGCGTGCTCATCCTGCTGATCCGCAACATCCTGCACGTCGGCCTGATGGAGGCTGCCCTGGAGCGGTCCGCCCGCGAGGCTGGCGTCGGCGAGGACGGCGACCTGAAGTTCTGCGGTTCCTGCGAGATGCCGTTGTTGATGGGCGCTGCTTTCTGCAACGCCTGTGGCACCGCGAGCCGCACCCAGTCCAAGGCGCACAAGGAGCGCCCCGCGCGCACCGGGGCCAACGTGGGCACCACCACCCCGGGTTCCGGGGAGGCCCCCGCGGCCGAGGCCGGCGGCGGGACTGCCACCGCGGTCACGACCGAGGCGCCGGAGCAGGCCTCGGAGGCCGACGTGCCGCCCAGCCAGGCCGAGGTGGTCGACGACTCGACCCGCTCGCCTGCACCGGGTGATGCGACGGAACAACCGGGCACCGATGAGGAGGGCCGGGCATGAGCGAGTACGGCCAGCAAGGTCAATTCGGTCAGGGCGGGCAGCCGCCCGCCGGTCCGCCGCAGGGCGGGTACGGCCAGCAAGGTCAATTCGGTCAGGGCGGGCAGCCGCCCGCCGGTCCGCCGCAGGGCGGGTACGGCCAGCAGGGGCAGTTCGGTCAGGGCGGGCAGCCGCCGGCCGGTCCGCCGCAGGGTGGCTACGGCCAGCAGCCCCAGCAGGGGTACGGCGGTGGCGGCCAGCCCCCGGGCGGCGGTTACCCACCGCAGGGTGGTGGCGGTTACCCGGGCGGTCCGGGTCAGCCCGGCGGTGGTTCCGGCGGACCGGAGAAGAAGAAGTCCGGCCTGATGATCATCGGCATCGTCGCTGCCGCGCTCGTGCTGGTGGTCGCCGTCGGCGCCATCATCATGGCGCTCACCGGTGATGACAAGACCGAGGGCAACCCGCCTCCCACGGCGCCGCCGACCAGCACGGAGACTCCGGGCGGTGGCGAGGAGACTCCCGGCGGCGGTCAGGAGACTCCTGGCGGGGAAGAGACCCCGGGTGGTGGCGGGGAGACTCCCGGCGGTGGCGAGGAGCCCGGTGGGGACTGCAAGGGAACCTCGACCGAGGAGGTCGGCGAGGGCATCAGCCTGACCGTGGCCGACTGCTGGTCCGTGACCCAGCAGGAGGACGGCGTCATCCAGGTCAGCAACGGGTCTGAGGTCTTCATGGCGCAGGCTGTGAAGCTCGATGCGAGCACGAACCCGGCACAGTTGGTCGACACGTACCACGACCAGATCTCCGAGGGTCAGGGCGACGTGGAGAAGAAGCCCGCCGAGAAGGTCGACGTGGGCAGCGACAAGGTGTCCGCGGCGCACGGCCTGGTCGCCTTCACCCAGTCGAGTGGTCAGGGCTCCGGCCAGATCGTGTTCGAGTCGCTCGGATCGGTGCGTTCGTCCGACGGTGTCACCGTGGTCGGTTCGCTGATCTACACGCCCAGTGCGGCCGGTGACAGCCAGTTGGGCACGGACTTCAACGAGATGGTGAACTCCATGCTCGAGGCGCAGGTCAACGGCTGAGCCGCAGCACAGTCCGAACCCGCAGGGGGTGCCACCGACCAGTGGCACCCCCTGCGGTCTGTGCGGACAGGTTCTGTCCGTGGTCCCGCGTAGGGTTGGCAGCATGCGTCCGATAGCAGAATTGCAACGCCAGGTGGCCCCGCTGCGGGTGGAGAGCGACTTCGACCCGGCGGGTGACCAGCCGAAGGCGATCGCCGAACTCGAGCGCCGGATCGAGGCCGGTGAGCAGGACGTGGTGCTGCTCGGTGCGACCGGGACGGGCAAGACGGCAACGGTGGCCTGGCTGGCCGAGAAGTTGCAGCGGCCGGTGCTGGTGATGCAGCCGAACAAGACGCTGGCGGCCCAGTTCGCGAACGAACTGCGGCAGTTCTTCCCGAAGAACGCGGTCGAGTACTTCGTCTCGTACTACGACTACTACCAACCCGAGGCGTACGTCCCGCAGACCGACACCTACATCGAGAAGGACTCCTCCCTGAACGAGGAGGTGGAACGGCTCCGGCACTCGGCCACCAACTCGCTGCTGACCCGGCGCGACACCGTCGTGGTGGCGACCGTCTCGGCCATCTACGGCCTGGGCAGCGCCGAATCCTACCTGGAGCGGATGATCACGCTGCGGGTTGGTGACGAGGTGGAGCGGGACGTGCTGCTGCGCCGATTGGTCGACATCCAGTACGCCCGCAACGACCTGGCCGGCACGCGGGGGACCTTCCGGGTGCGGGGAGACACGCTCGAGGTGTTCCCGAAGTACGAGGAACTGGCGATCCGGGTCGAGTTCTTCGGCGACGAGATCGAGCGGCTGATGACCATGCACCCGCTGACCGGGGAGATCGTCTCCGAGGACCAACAGATCTTCCTGATGCCCGCCAGCCACTATGTGGCCGGTGCGGACGCGATGGAGAGCGCAGTCCGCAACATCGAGGCCGAGTTGGCGGAGCGGTTGGCCGAGTTGGAGGGCCAGCAGAAGCTGCTGGAGGCGCAGCGGTTGCGGATGCGGACCAGTTATGACATCGAGATGATGCGCCAGATCGGTACCTGCTCGGGGATCGAGAACTACTCGCGCCACATGGACGGCCGGGGGCCGGGCAGCCCGCCGAACTGCCTGCTCGACTACTTCCCCGAGGACTTCCTGCTCGTGGTCGACGAGTCACACGTGACCGTCCCGCAGATCGGCGGGATGTACGAGGGGGACATGTCCCGCAAGCGGACCCTGGTCGAGCACGGGTTCCGGCTGCCGAGTGCGATGGACAACCGGCCGCTGCGGTTCGAGGAGTTCGTGGAACGGATCGGACAGACCGTCTACCTGTCCGCAACCCCGGGCAACTACGAGATGGCCCGCTCCGACGGTTTCGTCGAGCAGTTGATCCGGCCCACCGGACTGGTCGACCCGCAGGTCGTGGTGAAGCCCACCCAGGGCCAGATCGACGACCTGATGGCCGAGATCAAGGCTCGGGCCGAACGGTCCGAACGGGTGCTGGTCACCACCCTGACCAAGAAGATGGCCGAGGACCTGACCGACTACCTGCTGGAGAACGGCGTCCGCACCCGCTACCTGCACTCCGAGGTCGACACCCTGCGCCGGATCGAGTTGCTCCGCGAGCTGCGGCAGGGCGAGTACGACGTGCTGGTCGGCATCAACCTGCTCCGGGAGGGCCTCGACCTGCCCGAGGTGTCCTTGGTGTCCATCCTGGATGCGGACAAGGAGGGGTTCCTGCGGAGCGGGCGCAGCCTGATCCAGACCATCGGCCGCGCGGCCCGGAACGTGCAGGGGCAGGTGCACATGTATGCCGACAAGGTGACCGCATCGATGCAGCACGCGATCGACGAGACGAACCGACGCCGAGAGAAGCAGGTCGCTTGGAACACCGAGCAGGGGGTCGATCCGCAACCGCTGCGGAAGAGGATCGCCGACATCACCGAGATGCTGGCCCGTGAGGACGCCGACACCGCCGACCTGCTCGGCGACTCCGGGCGGCCGAAGGCGCCGGTGCCGAACCTCGGCCGGGACAGCGAGGCCGGTGCCCACGCCCGGGAACTGGCCGGGATGCCGGCCGGGGACCTCGCGGACCTGGTCCAGGAACTGACCGAGCAGATGCACCTTGCGGCAGCCGAGTTGCAGTTCGAGGTGGCCGCCCGGCTCCGGGACGAGATCTCCGAACTGAAGCGCGAACTGCGGCAGATGATGGAGGCCTCGAAGTAGGGGTGTGTCCCTCGTCACTTCCGGAGCGGGGAGGGGTTGCCGGGTGTGGCAAGGCGTTCCGTGTCGACTTCCGATTTCCGGGCAGCACCTGCCATAGTGGGGTGTTGGAGGGGAGTATTCCCTCGCGTCGGCATCGTCATCACGGAGCGCCCGGTCTGACCGGGATGGCTCCCGGTGCCTCGGCCCCACAGATGGTGGTGGAAGAGACCTCCGAGATTCGTCTGTTCGCATGACTTACTTCTCGGAAGGCCGCTTCGTTGCACGTTCACCTGTACGCCTGGATCATCACCGTGGTCGTGATGGTCACCGTCCTCGCGATCGACGTCCTCATCATCGGCCGGCGCCCCCACGAACCCTCGATGAAGGAGTGCGCCACCTTCATCGGCATCTACATCGGTCTGGCCATCATCTTCGGGTTGGCCGTCTGGGGGATCTCCGGTCCGCAGTACGCCGGTGAGTTCTTCGCCGGTTGGTTGACCGAGTACAGCCTGTCGGTCGACAACCTGTTCATCTTCATCATCATCATGGGCAAGATGGCGGTGCCGCGGCACCTGCAGCAGTTCGCCCTGATCATCGGCATCATCCTGGCCCTGATCTTCCGCGGTATCTTCATCGCGGTCGGTGCCGCCGCGATCGAGTTGTTCAGCTGGGTCTTCTTCATCTTCGGCGCGTTCCTGATCTACACCGCAGTGAAGTTGGTGATCGAGTACCGAGCGCACGACGAGGCCGACAGTGGCGACAACGCCATGATGCGGTTCGTCAAGAAGCACTTCAACTCCACTGACGAGTACCGCGGTACGAAGCTCACCGTGGTCGAGCACGGCAAGCGGATGGTCACTCCGATGTTCTTCGTGATCGTGGCCCTGGGCAGCACCGACCTGCTGTTCGCGCTCGACTCGATCCCGGCGATCTACGGGCTCACCCAGGAGCCGTACCTGGTCTTCACCGCCAACGTGTTCGCCCTGATGGGGCTGCGCCAGCTCTACTTCCTGATCGGTGGGTTGCTGCAGAAACTGGTCTACCTGTCCCTCGGACTCTCCGTCGTCCTGGCCTTCATCGGGGTCAAGTTGGTGCTGCACGCGATGCACGAGTACCACCTGGACGAGAAGTGGAACATCCCGTTCAGCCTCGACATCCCGATCTGGCTGTCCCTGACGGTGATCCTCGTGACCCTGTTCATCACCACCGTGGCCAGCCTGGTGAAGTCCAAGCACGATGCGGACCTGAAGGAAGCCGAGTACCGCTGAGCAGTGGTGGTTCCGGCTCGGTGTGAACCGTTGGTGGGGCTCCCAGTCCTTCCCGCTCCAGGCTGAGGCCAGCCACTAGTCTGGCCCCGGGAAGGGAGGAACGATGCCCATCGTCTTCGTGCACGGCGTCGCTGTTCGCGACGACGACGAGCGGGTCCTGCCGCGCCGCTTCGGCAAGGTGCCCTTCACCGAGGTGGAAGGGCAGTTGCGCCGGCACGTCGCCCCGGTGTTGTCCGACGATCCAGAGGGTGTCCCGATCACCCGGCTGTACTGGGGCGATCTGGGCGCGCGACTCGCCTGGGGGGACCATTTCAAGGTCACCCGGGTGCCGGATGCCGATCCGGTCGACTGGCGGTCCCTGTCGGGGGAGGAACTCGGTCGGGAGTTGGAGCGGCACCTGATCGCGCACACCCTCGACCAGTCGCTGTGGCCCGAGGTGATCGAGGCGGTGTGGGAGGTGGCCCGGCATCCCGACATCGCCGCCGAACTGGAGAGCAGGGAGGACGCCGCGGCCGCGCTGAGCCTGTTGGTGGATGCTGTCGATGGGGTTCGTACGGCACGGACCCGCCCCGAGGACGAGTCCGGGACCGGACCCCGATGGTGGGAGAACCTCGGCCAACAGATCAAACCGACCACCGATCGTGCCCTCGCCCGCCGGCGGGCGAACGTGATCGGCGTGGTGAACCGGATCCGCCGGCCGCTGGAGAACTACGTCCCGATCTTCATGGGAGACGTGATCGCCTATCTGAACCACCGCGGGGACGCGGCGGAACCGGGAGTGATCCCGCAGCGGGCGCTGGAGACCCTGGCCACCGCACACCGGTTGAAGCAGGAGCGGGAGGAACCGCTGGTCGTCTTCACCCACAGCATGGGCGGCCAGATCGTCTACGACCTGGTCACCCACTTCCTGCCGCGGATGCCGCAGTACTCCGACATCATGATCGACTTCTGGGCGGCCGCCGGGTGCCAGGTCGGCCTGTTCGAGGAGTTGAAGCTGTTCCTGGCCAGCGACCCGGCCCATGGCAGCGATTCCGGCACCCTGGCCCCGGCCCTCGACCCTGCGTTCGTCGGGCACTGGTGGACCTCCTGGGACTACGGCGACCTGCTGAGCTATCGCACCGAAGGCGTGATCTCTGGTGTGGACGAGACCGGCTTCTACTTCGGCGGTGGACTGCAGAACAGCCACAGTGCCTACCTCGAGCAGGACGACTTCTACCGCACCCTGGCCGCCAAGGTCCGGGTGCACACCGCACGCTGATCACCCTCGTGCCGACAGGAGTCGCGTGCAGGCAGAGGCCCGGGGCCGGGCGAGGGTCGGTCTGACTCAGGCGCCGCGGGGGATGGCGGCCAGCAGCTCGCGGGTGTAGTCCTGCTGCGGGGAGTCGAAGATCTCCGTCGGGGTGCCGGACTCGACCACCCGGCCGCGGTGCATCACGTGCACCCGGTCACTGATCATCCGCACCACGGCCAGATCGTGGCTGATGAACAGGTAGGACAGCCCGAGTTCAGCCTGCAGGTCGCCCAGCAGATCGAGGATCTGCTGCTGCACCAGCACGTCCAGGGCCGAGACTGCCTCGTCCAGGACGACGATCTCCGGATCCAGGGCGAGGGCGCGGGCGATGGCCACGCGTTGGCGTTGCCCGCCGGACAGTTGGTGCGGCAGCCGATCCGCGGTCTCCGGCGCGAGCGCCACCCGGTCCAGCAGTTCTGCCACCCGGTCGCGCTGGCTGCTGCGGTCCCCGATGCCGTGCACCCGGAGCGGTTCGGCGATGCTGCGGGCGACACTGAAGCGGGGATCGAGGGAGGCGTACGGGTTTTGGAACACCGGCTGCACCCGCCGCCGGAACGCCTTCAACCCGGCCCGCGAGGTGGGGCGTTCCGCACCGTCGACCAGGATCCGGCCCGCGGTCGGCTGCTCGAGGCCGAGCACCATGTTGGCCACCGTCGACTTGCCGGAGCCGGATTCGCCCACGATGGAGACGGTCGCCCCTCGGGGCAGTGACACCGACACCTCGTCCACGGCCCGCAACGGCGCACCACCGCGGGACGGGAAGTCCTTCACCAGCCCCTCGGCGGCCAGCACCTCCGGTGCGTCCGCGGCCACGGTGCTCTTCTTGATCCGGGCGTCCAGGGCCGGGATCGCGCCGAGCAGGGTGCGGGTGTACTCGTGCTGCGGCGCGCGCATCACCTCGGTCGCGCCGCCCTCCTCGACCACCCGGCCACGCTGCATCACGGCCACCCGATCGGCCCGCTCGGCCGCCAGGGCCAGATCGTGGGTGATCAACAACACCGCGGCGCCCATCTCCTCGGTCAGCTCGTCGAGCTGGTCGAGGATCCGGCGCTGCACGGTGACGTCCAGGGCCGAGGTGGGTTCGTCGGCGATCAACAGCACCGGGCGGCAGGCCAGTCCCATCGCGATCAGGACCCGCTGCCGCATCCCGCCGGAGAACTCGTGCGGATACTGCCGCGCCCGGTTCTCGGGGTCGCCGATGCCGACCATCTCCAACAACTCGTGCACCCGCTGGGTCAGGGCGTCCCCCGAGGCGAGATCGTGCACCTCGAGCGCCTCGGCGATCTGGTCACCGACCCGCATCACCGGGTTGAGGTTCGACATCGGGTCCTGCGGAACCAGCCCGATCCCGGCCCCGCGAATCATCCGCAACTCCCGGGCGCCCTTGCCAGCGACATCCTCGCCCCGGAACAGGATTCTCCCCCCGGTGATCTCCGCGGCATCGGGCAGCAGCCGGTTCACCGCGGCTGCCGTGGTGGACTTCCCCGACCCGGACTCGCCGACGACGGCCAGGGTCTCGCCGGCCCGGACCGTCAGGCTCACCTCACGGACGGCCTCGGTCACCGAACGTCCGTTGCGGAACACGACGGACAGGTCCTCGATCCGCACCACTGGTTCATCCATCTGCGTTCCTCCCCCTGTTCGGGTGCTGCTCGGTCCCGGGATCATTCTTCTCCTCGGCCTGCTTGCGATGACCACCGTCGACCCCCAGGCCACGCAGTACGTACTCCCACAGCCGTCCGGTCGGCACCGGGGTGGCCTCGGTGAGGAGTCGATTGGTTGCCATCGCGACCACCATCGGATCCGGTCCCGGGATGACCCCGAGGGCCGTGCCGGTGAAGCCGGGATGCCACGCCAGCCGTCGACCGGAACCGAGGTCATGGATCCGGAAACCCAACCCCTGTTCGGGATCCGGCCCGGGGGAGAGGAACTCCGCCAGCACCTCGGCCCGCCACAGTCCGTGGTCGGTGTGGGTGAGGGCGCGGCCGAAGGAGATCAGGTCGTCGATGCCCGCGAACAGCCCCGCGTGGCCGGACACGCCGCCGAGGGCATGGTGGGCGTTGCCGTCGTTGACCTCCCCGGTCGAAGGGTCGGCGCGCCACCCGTCGAAGTGACCGTCGAGGACCACCGGGTGCGGTTCACCGGTGGCGACCATCCGGCGCTCCACCCGATCATCGAGGGAACTGGTCGCGAGATCGGCCTCGGAGCGGGGGCCGTAGCCGACATCGATCCCGAGGGGATCGGTGATCAACTCGGTGATCGCGGTCCGTAGGTCGTGACCGGTGACGGTGTTGATCACCGCCCCGAGCAGGATGAATCCGAGGTCGCTGTAGGTGCGCACCCGGTCCGGGGCAGCGGCCCGGGGGAGGGCGCGGATCAGGTCCAGGCTGGCGACCGGGTCGTCGGCCTGCAGGTAGAGCGGTTGCCACGGCAACAGCCCGGACCGGTGTTGGAGCAGCTGCCGTACGGTCGGCACCGGTTTCGGGAAGGGGAGGTAGGTGTCCAGCGGCGCGTCCAGGGCGACCTCCCCGGCCGAGGTCAGTCGCAGCGCTGCGGCGGTGGTGAACAACTTCGTGACGGAGGCGAGGTCGTGCACCGTGTCGGGGGTCATCGGCGCGCTGTTCGACCCGCGGACGCCGGCGGCCGCGGTTCGTACCCCGTCGTCGGGGGACCAGGTACCGAGGACGGCGCCGGCCGGTGGCCCCTCACCGGCCCCGGTGACGGCGTTGCTGCACAGCAGCGTGGCGAGGGTGCCGATCGGGGTCCCGGAGCGGCGGAGCCGGACCTCGGCCAGTCCGAACTGGTCCTCGGTCCGGGTGGTGCCGTCCGGCGTGAATCCGTGCCTGGCATAGAAGTCACGGGCGGTGGCGTTGTCGGCGAAGACCCAGAGTGTGCTGTCCCCGGCACCCTGGGTCAGGCCGCCCCCGGTGGCCGCGGCCAGCAGGCGTCCGCCGACGCCGCCGCCCTGCAGGTCCGGGTCCACGTAGAGGGAGTGGACCGCGGTGACGCCCGCGGACACCCCGTAACGGACCAGGCCGACCACCCGTCCGGCCTCCTCGGTGGCGACCAGGGTCTGGTTCCGGGGCCACGCGTCGGCCCACATCACCTCGGCGTCGGCCCGGGTCAACCGGGACAACTGCGCAGGAGCGGCGAAGGCGGGGTAGCTGCGTGTCCAGCAGGCCCAGAAGACCTGCACCGCCGCCGGCAGGTCGGCCGGGGTCGCCGTACGCAAGGTGATCATGATGACGCAACGAGCCGCAGCGCGGTGGGGGTGGCGGCGGGTTCGGGCAACCGGAGCGGGCCGGCACCTGGCGTGATGGAGCCCAGCACCCGGGGTCCGGATGCGCCGGTGGCCGAGGGCACGTTGGCCGGCACGCCGTGCAGGGTGCACCACCCCAGCAGGGCGAAGGCGAAGGCCTCCTTGGCGTCGGCGGGCATGCCAATCGCGTCGGTCGTCTCCAGCACGACTCCGGGCAGGCCGTCGGCGAGCCAGCCCATCAGGACCGGGTTGGCCACGCCCCCGCCGGCCGCGACGACCCGGGTGACCCCGGCCGCACGCAGGTCGCGGGCGACCCCGTCCGCAGTCAACCGGGTCAGGGTCGCGACCAGGTCGGCGGCGCTGATCTCCTCGTCGAGCCAGGTCAGGGCCTCGGCCACGTACTGGCTGTGGAACAACTCCTTGCCGGTGCTCTTCGGTGCCGGCAGGGTATAGTACGGGTCGGCCAGCAGGTGCTCCAGCAGCCGTGGGTGCACCGTGCCGGCGGCAGCGATCCTGCCCCCCTCGTCATAGCCCTCGGGGTGCAGGTCCCGGTCCTGGACGACGGCGTCGATGAGTGCGTTCGCGGGGCCGATGTCGTAGGCGAGCGGAGTCTCGGAGTCGAGCAGGGTGACGTTGGCGATCCCGCCCAGGTTCAGGGCGGCGGCGGGTCGGACCTCGGGTGGCAGCAACAGGTTGTCCAGCAGCGGCACCAGTGGCGCCCCCTGTCCGCCGGCGGCCACGTCGCGGGACCGGAGATCGGAGACCACCGGGACGCCGAGCCGTTCGGCCAGCCAGGCCGGCTGGCCCAACTGCAGGGTGCCGAGGGCGCGATCCCCCTCCACCCAGTGGAAGACGGTCTGCCCGTGGGTCGCGATCGCGTCCACCGGGCCGGCCACGGCCACGGCTGCCGCCGCCGCGGTGGCGAAGTGCTGGCCGATCAGGGTGTCCAGCCGGCACAGTTCGTCGGTGCTGGTCGGCCGGGGCGGTAGGGCGGCCACCACCCGGGCCCGCAGGTCCGTCGGGTACGGCGTCGAGTCGTGGTGCACGATCCGCGCAGTCAGGGTGCTGCCGTCGAGGTCGAAGTCGACCACGGCGGCATCGACCCCGTCATGGGAGGTGCCGGAGATCAGTCCGAGCAGGCGCACGTCAAACCCTTCTCTTCGGTGGAACCAGTGTCCGTCGTTGTCAATCGGTGCCGTGGACGTCGAACGCGTCGGTGAGTCCGTCGCCGAGGAGGTTCAGGGCGGCCACCAGGACGACCACCATCACGCCGGGGGCGAGCAGGGTCCACGGGGCGACGAACACGACGTTCTGCGCCTCGAAGATCATCGATCCGAGCGAAGGGGCCGGCGGTGGGGTGCCCAGACCGAGATAGCTCAATGCGGCCTCGGTCAGCACCCCCCAGGACAGCGACAGTGCTGTCTGGACGATCACCAGGGAGCTGATGTTGGGCAGCACGTGGAAGGTCATCGTGGCCCACGGGTTCTGACCCGTACTGACCGCAGCCTTCACGAACTCCCGCTCTCGCAGGGACAACACCGGCCCCCGAGCCACCCGGAAGAAGATCGGCACATAGACCACCGCGATCGCCAGCGCGACGGTGAACCAGTTCCGGTCCAGCACGGACACCAGGGTCAGGGCCAACAGCAGTGAGGGGAACGCGAAGAGCACGTTCGCCACCCCGCCGGAGATCACGTCCGCGGCGCCGCGGAAGTAGCCGGCCACGACTCCCATCGCGGTACCGACCGCGGCCGAGAGTGCCACCGCCACCGCAGCGATCAACAACGAGTTGGCCAGCCCGGCCGCAACCCGGGAGAACACGTCCCGGCCGAACTGGTCGGTGCCGAACGGGTGCGCCAGCGACGGTGCCTGCAGTCGGGCCGGGGCGTCCTGGGCGATCGGGTCGTACGGGGTCAGGTGCAACCACGCCAGCACGGACAAGATCACCACGACGGCCATCAGCACCAACCCGATCATCCCGGGGGTTGAGCGCAGCAGCCGGCGCCACGGTCGCCGCGAGGCCGCGGTGATCGGGTTGTGGGTCAGGGTCTGGGAATCGGCGGTCATTGCTGCCTCACCCTCGGGTCGATCACGCGATAGGCCAGGTCGGTGGCCAGGTTCACCAAGACGAACAGCAGGGCGATCACGAGCACCGTGCTCTGCACCACCGCATAGTCCTTCTGCTGGATCCCGAGCAGCACCTGCCGACCGATACCGGGCAGGGAGAAGATCTGTTCGACCACGAGGGCCCCGCCGAGCAGGTACCCGAACTGGAGGCCGGTCATCGTGGTGATCGGGACGAGGGCGTTGCGCAGGATGTGCTTGCTGCGCAGCCGGCGTTCACCGACACCCTTGGCCCGGGCGGTCCGGACGAAGTCGAGACCGCGGATCTCCAGCACCGCCGTACGGGTGGTCCGGATGATCGGCGCGGCAATTCCGATGCCCAGGGCCAGGGCCGGCAGTGCCATCTGCTGCAGGTTGAGCAGTGGGTCGATCCACGGCACCGCGTACCCCTTGCCGTTCGGGTTGAACCCGAAGTAGCGCGACGCGTAGGTGAGCATCACGGTGGCCAGCAGGAAGGAGGGGATCGACAGGCCCAGCAGGGCGAGCACTTGGCCGCCCCCGTCGCGAAGGCTGTTCGGCGCGCCGGCAGCCGCCATGCCGATCGGGATGCCGATCACCAGCGCGATCAGGATCGCCAGCACGGCCAGTTCGATGGTGACCGGCAGCGCGCCGGCGGTCAGGTCGGAGACGCTGGCCTGTGCGCGGGCGGAGACGCCCAGGTTGCCGGTCAGGATCTGCCCGAGCCAGCTGAAGAACTGGCCGATCAGCGGCTGGTCCAAGCCGTAGTAGGCCTCCAGGGCGGCCCGTTGGGCTTCGGTGAGGGCCGCCGCCTCGGTCCCGAGGGAGGCGGTGATCCGGTCACCGGGGATGGCCCGCAGCATGATGAACACCAGCACGGCCACCCCGAACAGCGTCAGGACGGTCGAGACGATCTTGCCCAGGACCGTCCGGCGCAGGAACCTCAGCACGGTGATCAGGAGATCGTGGTGGTACGCAGGGACTGCAGGCTGCCGTTGATCATCGGGGTGAAGCCGGACACGTCCGCGGTGCTGACCGTGTAGTTGTAGCCGGTGAACAACCACACCCAGGCGGCGTTGTCCTCCAACTCCTGCGACACCTGCTGGTAGATCTCCTTGCGCTCGTCCTCGTCCGAGGTGGCCTTGCCGCGGGCGAACAGGTCGTCGAGGGTGTCGGAGCTGTACCCGGCGACCTTGTTCAGGTTGCCGTTGCTGGTGAAGTACCGGCCGTACATCGACTCGGGATCGGCACGCCCGCCGTTCAGGGCGACGGCTGCCTCGAAGTCGGCGGCCACCCACCGATCGACGTAGGCGCCGGACTCGAGGGTCTCCAGGTCGAGGGTGATGCCCGCCTCGGCGAGCTGGGCCTCGATGTTCTGGGCCTCGTTGACGCTGGTGGCGTACTCCCCCTGGGACACGATCGTCTTGATCGTCACCCCGTCCTCCTTGTCGGCGGCGGCCAGGTACTCCTTGGCCTTGTCCAGATCACGGGTCGGGCACGGACGGGCGGCCGGGTCGGACTTGTAGGCGGGGGAGGTGATCGGACCCACCACCTCACCCTCACCGAAGGCGGCGGTGTCCAGGACCTGCTGGCGATCGATCGCACACTGTACGGCGAGGCGTACGTTCTTGTCGGCCAGCGGACCGACGGGACGCATCTGGAAGGCGTGGTAACTGAGCTGCGGGGTCTTCTGGACCTGGAGGTTTCCGCCCTCGGCGTTCTGGGCGACCAGCGGGTCGTTGATCACGGCCAGGTGCACGTTGCCGGACTGCAGCGCCGTGACGATCGCAGTCTCCTCGGGGATGACACGGAACTCGAGGCCCTCGAGTTTGGGTGCCTCGCCCCAGTAGGACTCGTTGCGCTTCAGGGAGATCGACTGGCTCGGCTCGCGGGAGTCGAAGGCGAACGGGCCGGTGCCGTTGGGCGCCTTCTCCAGGTCGGCCGGGTCGTCCTCGGAGGAGAGCATTGCCATCGTCACCGTGGACAGGCCGGAGGGCAGGGCCGCGTCCGGGGCCGACAGGGTCAACTCGACGGTCTGCGGGTCCGGAGCGGCAACCTCGGTGACCGAGGCGAGGGTGGCCGCACCGACGGCGGCGGTCTTCTCGTCCATGAGGGCGTCCAAGGAGTACTTCACATCCTCGGAGTCGAACGCGCTGCCGTCGGTGAAGGTGACCCCCTCGCGCAATTTCAGGGTGAGGGTGAGCCCGTCCTCCGATGTCTCCCAGGACTCGGCCAGGCCGGGCACGGTCTCCAGGTTCTCGTCGTACTGGGTCAGGGTGCCGTAGATGGTCGACAACACGTCCACGGCTTGGAACTGGGTGGCCGACCACGGCATCAGCGTGTCCGGGTCACTGGTGACGCCGAGGACCGCGGTGCCGCCGGCGGTGTCTCCACCCGGATTGTCCGGGGTGTCGACCGGTGCCTGGCAGGCGGTCAGCACCAGGGCGCCGACGAGTACGGCTCCACCCAGCGCGCGGCTGCCCTGCAGGCGACGGTGGGAACGGGGACGTGACATGCGTGAACTCCTTCTCTGCCGGTCCTCCCGAGACGGGACCGGAGGTCCAAACCTTACATCCCGTGTGCGGGAGATGTAATGTCTGTCCGCACACAGGGACAACGGAGGGACGACCATGGCGGTTGGGCTCGGCGACGGGACGGATGAGGCCCGGAGGAACTACGTGGCCGTACGGCTGCGGGACGCACTGCCGTCCCTGCCGCCCGCCGAACAACGGGTCGCCCGCGTCTTCCTCGCCTCGAGTGCCGATCTGGACCACCTGACCATCACCGACTGTGCCGATCGTGCGGAGACGTCGACGGCCACCGTCGTACGGCTCTTCCAGCGATTGGGGTACCCGCGGTTCAAGGGGTTCGTGGTGGACCTCGCCCTCGACCTGCACCGGGCGAGCCAGACCGACACCACTGCGGTCACCGGGGACATCGCCCGCGACGACACCATCGGCGACGTGATCGCCAAGGTGCATGCCGACGAGATGGCCTCGATGGCCGACACCGCGCACACCCTGGATGTCGCTCAGGTCGGTCGGGCGGTCGAGTTGCTGGCCGGGGCCACCCGGATCGACCTCTTCGGGGCCGGGGGGAGCGGGATCGCGGCCCAGGACCTGCAGCAGAAACTCACCCGGGTCGGCCGGACCGCCCTTGTCTGGGCGGACCACCACGCGGCCTGGACCGCGGCCGCCACGCTGACCCCCGGTGCGGTGGCGGTGGGGCTGTCGCACTCCGGCCGGACCCAGGACGTCTCGGAGTTCCTGCGGTTGGCCCGGCAGTCCGGGGCGGCCACGATCGGCGTCACCAACCACGGCTCCTCACCGCTGGCAGCCCAGGCCGACGTGGTGCTGGTGACCGCGGCCCGGGAGTCCGCCTTCCGCTCCGGCGCCCTGGGCAGTCGGATGGCCCAACTGCTGGTCCTGGACGTCGTCTTCATCGCCGTGGCGCAGGCCTCCTACGAGGAGTCGATGGCGCACCTGCGCCGTACCCGCGAGGTGATCGGCCCGGCCGCCGGGTGAGCAACCTCTCCGGCTGAAGAACTCCCGGGCCGGGCGGAGCCGCCTCAGTATGCGGGCAGGGTGACGCCATCGGCACCGGTCAGACCGGTGGCGTCGCTGCGGGAGGTGAGCCAGCCGAGCAGGCGGTTGGCCGGACCACTGACGGCGACCGGATCCGTTCCGTCGATCACGACTCGGGTTCCTTCGTCCGCGCTGAGGGCCAGGGCGGGGAAGTCGTCGCGCGATTGCAGCCGCTCGGCGCACCACTCGAGCAGCCAGGCCGCGGACTGGGCGTCGATGTCGTCCACGCCCCAGCCGATGTCGAGGTCGACGTGGTGCAGGACCACCTCGCTGAGCCGCCCCAGCGGCAGCACCCGGGCCGGCACCTCCCGACCGTTCCGCAGTTGCACCATCTCGCCCCAGTGGTCCGGTTCGTCCAGTTCCTCGAAGGAGTCCGCGAG
Source organism: Propionibacteriaceae bacterium (assembly GCA_052094425.1). GTDB lineage: Bacteria > Actinomycetota > Actinomycetes > Propionibacteriales > Propionibacteriaceae > Microlunatus. The sequence continues at coordinate 16,812 of JBQDIN010000043.1, read as the reverse complement.
CCGACCGGCGGACTCGTCCAGGTCGATCTGCAACTCCAGCCCGGTGCGTGCGCGGCCGGCGTCGATGTCGAGCGTGCGCTGCTCCTCGGAGTCGTACATCTCCCGGCGCTCGCCGGTGCGGGCCCAGGTCGCCAGCCGGGTGAGGGCATCGGCCTGGCGGGCCACATGGGTGGCCACCTGGGCGCGGTTCCACTCGGGCAACCGGCTGGGAGCGTGCCACTGGTCATCGGTGATCTCGATGGTGTCACCGAGCAGACGCTGGGTGGCGTGGGCCACCAGCCCGCGGAGGGTGTCCAACTCGTTGGGGACGTCGGCAGAACTCATGGGACCAAACTAGCCCCGGCCCCCGACACTCCGGTAGTCGCCCACACTGGGGAATCCGAGCGGCCGGGACGAGGGAACCGGGGCGTGGGAATCGGGGGATGGGGCTGCGCGATGGGACTCCTGTCAGTGGCCGGACATACGATGGCCGACGTGACTGACAGGCTCATCATCCGCGGTGCTCGCGAGCACAATCTCCGTAACGTCTCCCTGGACCTCCCCCGGGATGCGCTGATCGTCTTCACCGGCCTCTCCGGGTCCGGGAAGTCCAGCCTCGCCTTCGACACGATCTTCGCCGAGGGGCAGCGCCGCTACGTGGAGTCGTTGTCGGCGTACGCGCGGCAGTTCCTCGGCCAGATGGACAAACCCGACGTCGACTTCATCGAGGGGCTCTCGCCGGCGGTGTCGATCGACCAGAAGTCGACCAGCCGGAATCCGCGCTCGACCGTCGGCACCATCACCGAGGTCTACGACTACCTCCGCCTGCTGTATGCCCGCGCCGGCCGGCCGCACTGCCCGGTCTGCGGGGAGCCGGTCAGTCGGCAGACGCCGCAACAGATCGTCGACCGACTGATGGGGCTGGAGACGAAGACCCGTTTCCAGGTGCTGGCGCCGGTGGTCCGCGGTCGCAAGGGCGAGTACGTGGAGTTGTTCCGCACCCTGGCCGGACAGGGATTCAGCCGGGCCCGGGTCGACGGGGAGATCCACTCGCTGACCGATCCGCCCACGCTGGACAAGCAGAAGAAGCACTCGATCGACGTGGTGGTCGACCGGCTCGCCATCAAGGACGGGATCAAGCAGCGACTCACCGACTCGGTGGAGACCGCACTCTCCCTGGCCCAGGGCGTCGTGACGGTCGACTTCGTCGACCTGGATGCCAAGGATCCGGAGCGGGAGCGTCGGTACTCGGAGCGGATGGCCTGCCCGAACGAGCACGACATCGGCCTGGACGAGTTGGAACCCCGCGCCTTCTCCTTCAACGCGCCGTGGGGTGCCTGCCCGGAGTGCACCGGGCTGGGGACCCGGATGGAGGTCGACCCCGAACTCGTCGTTCCGGACCAGGAGAAGTCTCTCGAGGAGGGCGCGATCTCGCCCTGGTCGTCGGCACACGTGGCCGACTACTTCTCCCGACTTTTGGGGGCCCTGGCCGACAGCGAGGGGTTCTCCACCACGACTCCGTGGGGCGAGTTGCCGGACAGCGCCCACAAGACCCTGCTGCACGGCGTGGGCCACCAGGTGCACGTCCGCTACCGCAACCGGTACGGCCGCGAGCGCAGCTACAACGCCCGCTACGAAGGGGTCATCTCCTACATCGAGCGCCGCCATACGGAGGCCGAGACAGACACCTCCCGGGAGCGGTTCGCCGGCTACATGCGCGAAGTGCCCTGCCGCGCCTGCAACGGGGCGCGACTGAAGCCGACCTCGCTGGCCGTGACCCTCGGTGGGCGCAACATCGCCGAGGTGTCCGACCTCTCCATCGACGAGGCGTCGAAGTTCCTCGCCGCCTTGGAGTTGTCCGACCGGGAGCGCCAGATCGCCGAGCGGGTGCTCAAGGAGATCAATGAGCGACTGCGGTTCCTGCTCGACGTGGGCCTGGACTACCTGTCCCTCTCGCGGCCGAGTGGCAGCCTCTCCGGCGGTGAGGCCCAGCGGATCCGGCTGGCCACCCAGATCGGCTCCGGGCTGGTCGGAGTGCTGTACGTGCTCGACGAGCCCAGCATCGGCCTGCACCAGCGCGACAACCGGCGCCTGATCGAGACCCTGGTCCGGTTGCGCGATCTGGGCAACACCCTGATCGTGGTGGAGCACGACGAGGACACCATCCGGGCCGCCGACTGGGCCGTCGACATCGGCCCGGGTGCGGGCGAGCACGGCGGCCACGTGGTCGTGTCCGGACCGGTGGAGGAGTTGGTGGCCTCGGAGGAGTCGCTGACCGGTGCCTACCTGTCCGGCCGGCGGGAGATTCCGCTGCCGGCCCGCCGACGTCCGCGTACCGAGGGCCGCTCGGTCACCGTGCACAACGCCGTCGAGCACAACCTCACCGACATCACCGTCGACTTCCCGCTCGGCCAACTCGTCGCCATCACCGGAGTGTCCGGTTCCGGCAAGTCCACGCTGGTGAACTCGATCCTCTACACGGCCCTGGCCAAGCAGATCTACAACGCCAAAGCAGTGGCCGGGCGGCACCGCACCATCAGCGGGGCCGACAACATCGACAAGATCATCCACGTCGACCAGTCCCCGATCGGCCGCACCCCGCGGTCCAATCCGGCGACCTACACGGGGGTCTTCGACCACGTCCGCAAGCTGTTCGCCGACACCCCGGAGGCCAAGGTGCGGGGCTACCAGCCGGGCCGGTTCTCCTTCAACATCAAGGGCGGCCGCTGCGAGAACTGCACCGGTGACGGCACGATCAAGATCGAGATGAACTTCCTCCCCGACGTGTACGTGCCCTGCGAGGTCTGTCACGGAGCCCGCTACAACCGGGAGACGCTGGAGGTGCACTACAAGGGCAAGACGATCGCCGACATCCTGGACATGTCGATCGAGGAGGGGGTGGACTTCTTCGCCGCGATCCCGGCCATCTCCCGCCACCTCAAGACGCTCCTCGAGGTCGGTCTGGGCTACGTCCGACTGGGGCAGAGCGCGCCCACCCTGTCCGGCGGCGAGGCCCAACGCGTGAAGTTGGCCAGCGAACTGCAGAAGCGGTCCACCGGCCGCACCCTCTACGTACTGGACGAACCCACCACGGGCCTGCACTTCGAGGACATCCGCAAGTTGCTGGGGGTCCTCGGGCGGCTGGTCGACGCGGGCAACACGGTGGTCGTGATCGAGCACAACCTGGACGTCGTCAAGACCGCCGACTGGTTGATCGACATGGGACCGGGCGGTGGCTCCCGCGGCGGTCAGGTGGTGGCCGAGGGCACCCCGGAGGAGGTGGCGGAGAACCCCGACTCCTTCACCGGCGCGTACCTGCGCGACGTGCTGGCCGGCCGCCGGGTCCCGGTGGGCGACGAGCAACCGAGTCTGGTCGACGCAACTCCGCCGCGGAAGGCGGCCGCGAAGAAGTCGCCGGTCAAGAAGGCTGCGGTGAAGAAGGCTGCGGTGAAGAAGTCGCCGGCCAAGAAGGCCCCGGTCAAGAATGCTGCGGTCAAGAAGGCCCCGGTCAAGAATGCTGCGGTCAAGAAGGCAGCGGTCAAGAAGGCCCCGGTGAAGAAGGTGCCAGCCAAGAAGGCTCGCCGCTGAGCCGACTTCGGGCGAGTTGGGCCCTCACTCCGCCACTCCGCGCGAGAACGGAGTCGCGCGGAGTGCTCGGAACCAGCGCGGAGTGCATCCAACCCCTTTGGGGGACGGCCCCGGAATCACTAGGATGAGGGGTGTACGGCAACCCGCGCACGCAAGAGTCTTCGGAGGAACCCTGAGTAGCAGCAAAGTCAGCGCCGAGTCTGGACCCGACTCAGGGCTGGTCGGCACCCGCAGGATCACCGTTCCCGTCTCGGTCGAGATGGTGAACATCCTCGGCCCCGGCGACGAGTTCCTCCGCGTCCTCGAACGTGACTTGGACGCCGACATCCACGTCCGCGGCAACGAGATCAGCCTGACCGGGGATGCCCGGGCGCTCAGCCGGGCCGCCGACGTGGTGACCGAGATGGTGACCGTGCTGCGGACCGGGCAGGGACTGACCGCAGACGGGGTGGAGCGGCTCATCAACATGACCGGTGAGTCGCAGGACACCCGTCCGGCCGAGGTGTTGACCCAGAACATCCTGTCGACCCGCGGCAAGACCATCCGGCCGAAAACCCTCAACCAGAAGCGCTACGTCGACGCGATCGACAAGCACACCGTGGTCTTCGGGATCGGGCCCGCCGGAACCGGCAAGACCTACCTGGCGATGGCCAAGGCGGTCCAGGCCCTGCAGAACAAGGAAGTCAACCGGATCATCCTGACCCGTCCGGCGGTCGAGGCGGGGGAGAACCTCGGATTCCTCCCGGGCACCCTGAACGACAAGATCGACCCCTACCTGCGGCCGCTGTACGACGCCCTGCACGACATGCTCGACCCGGACTCGGTCCCGCGGCTGCTGACCGCCGGAACGATCGAGGTGGCCCCGCTGGCCTACATGCGCGGCCGGACCCTGAACGACGCCTTCATCATCCTGGACGAGGCGCAGAACACGTCGATGGAACAGATGAAGATGTTCCTGACCCGGCTCGGGTTCGCCGCCAAGATGGTGGTCACCGGTGACGTCACCCAGGTCGACCTGCCGGGTGGCACCCGCAGCGGGCTGCGGATCGTCCAGTCGATCCTGGACGGTGTCGATGACATCGCCTTCTGCAACCTCACCAACCACGACGTCGTCCGGCACAAGCTGGTCGGCCGGATCGTCGCGGCCTACGACAAGTTCGAGTCGGTCACCGACTCCGGACGGAAGGACCGCCGGTGACCATCGACCTGAACAACGAGTCCGGTCAGGAGGCCGACGAACCCGGGCTCGTCGCCCTGGCCACCTTCGCCCTGAGCCAACTGCGGATCCATCCGCAAGCCGAGTTGTCGATCCTGTTGGTGGACGAGGACACGATGGCTGCCTACCACGAGAAGTACATGGACGAGGGCGGTCCGACCGATGTGCTGTCCTTCCCGATGGACGAGATGCGCCCGCCCGCCGACACCGAGGACCCGCCGGAGGGGCTGCTGGGTGACATCGTGCTCTGCCCCGCGGTGACCTCGCGGCAGGCGGCCGAACACGGCCGCCAGCCGGACGAGGAGGCCGAGTACCTGCTGGTGCACGGCCTGTTGCACCTACTCGGGTTCGACCACGCCGACGAGGCGGAGAAGGCCGAGATGTTCGACTGCAAGGACAAGCTCCTGGCCGCCTGGGTCGAGGAGCAGGCGGGGCGGTCGGAGCGACCGGGTCACGACCGGTGACCCAAGCACACCTGATCGGGCTCGGGGTCGCGCTCGTCCTCACCATCTTGGCCGGACTGCTCGCAGCCGCCGATGCGGCACTCTCGTCGTTCTCCCGGGCCCGGGCCGAGCGATTGGTCGCCGACGAACGACCCGGGGCCAAACGGGTCGCCCAGGTGGTCGACGACCCGCCCCGTTACCTGAACACCGCGCTGTTCCTGCGGATCGCGTTCGAGATGATCGTGGTGGTGTTGGTCGCGCTGGTGGTCTTCGACCTCTTCGACCGGACCTGGGAACGGGTGTTGATCACCGCCGGATCGATGATCGTCGTCTCCTACATCGCCTGGGGTGTCGCGCCCCGGACCCTCGGCAAGCAGCACGACGACCAGATTGCCTGTGCCACGGCCGGTCCGCTGATGGTGTTGGCCACGGTGCTCGGACCGTTGTCCCGCCTGCTGATCCTGATCGGCAACGCGCTCACACCCGGCAAGGGGTTCACCGACGGGCCGTTCTCCACGGAGGCCGAACTCCGCGAGATGGTGGACCTGGCCGAGGCATCGGAGTTGATCGAGTCCGGTGAGCGGCAGATGATCCACTCCGTCTTCGACCTGGGCGACACCATCGTCAAGGAGGTGATGGTCCCGCGTACGGACATCGTCTTCATCGAGGAGCACAAGACGCTGCGACAGGCGATCGCCCTCGCGATGCGGTCCGGCTTCAGTCGGATCCCCGTCGTCCGGGACGGCTTGGACGACATCTGCGGGGTGCTCTACCTCAAGGACGTGATCAAGCGGACCTTCGACCACCCGACCGCCCAGTCCTCGGAGCGGGTCGGCCAGTTCATGCGGGAGCCGATGTGGTGCCCGGACTCGAAGCCGGTGGACGAGTTGATGCGCGAGATGCAGATCAAGCGCACCCACCTGGTGGTCGTGGTGGACGAGTTCGGCGGGACTGCCGGGTTGGCCACCATCGAGGACATCCTGGAGGAGATCGTCGGTGAGATCCGCGACGAGTACGACGACCGTGAGGTGCCGGACATCACCGAACTCGGCGAGGGCCGTTACCGGGTCTCCTCCCGGCTGCCGGTGGACGAACTGGGCGAGGTGTTCGGGCTCAAGCTGGACGACGAGGACGTCGACACCGTCGGTGGCCTGATGGCCAAGGTGTTGAACAAGGTGCCGATCGCCGGTTCCGTGATCAAGTACGACGGCCTCGAGCTCGTGGCCGAGCGCTCCACCAACCGGCGCAACAAGATCGGTACGGTGGTGGTCAGCCGGATCGACCAACCACTGGACGAGGAAGAGCCGGGAACCAGTCGCTCCCCCGACGACACCGCCAAGGCCCATTGAGGACGATCATGACCGATGCCAGTGCTGCCGCCGACGGGCCCCCCACCGGGGCCGCGGAGGACTTCCGCTCCGGATTCGCCTGCTTCGTGGGCCGTCCGAATGCGGGCAAGTCCACGCTGACGAACGCGATCGTCGGCTCCAAGATCGCGATCGCCTCGTCGAAGCCGCAGACCACCCGGCACGCCGTTCGGGGCATCGTGCACCGTCCGGACGCGCAACTCGTGCTGATCGACACCCCCGGGTTGCACAAGCCCCGCACCCTGCTCGGTGAACGGCTCAACGACGTGGTGCGCGGTACCTGGAGCGAGGTGGACGTGGTCGGTGTCTGCCTGCCGTCGAACCAGCGGATCGGCCCCGGGGACACCTATCTGGTCAGCGAGATCGCTGCCCTGCCCAAGCGACCCAAGCTGGTCGCCCTGGCCACCAAGTCGGATCTGGTCTCCGGGGAGCGGATGCGCCAGCACCTGCTCGCCATCGCCGCGCTCGAGGAGAAGCTCGGGATCGAGTGGGCCCACATCGTCCCGGTGTCGGCGACCGAGGGTGACCAGGTCGACGAGGTCGCCGACGTCCTGGTGTCGCTGCTCCCACCCGGTCCGGCGTTCTACCCCGACGGTGAGGTCACCGACGAGCCGACTGAGACCCTGGTCGCCGAACTGGTCCGCGAGGCCGCGCTGGAGGGGGTCCGGGACGAGCTCCCACACTCCATCGCCGTCCAGGTGGAGGAGATGGGGTTGCGCGAGGGCCGCCCCGAGGACCGTCCACTGCTGGACGTCTACGCCACGGTGATCGTGGAACGGGACTCCCAGAAGGGCATCGTGATCGGCAGCAAGGGCGGCCGGCTGCGCGAGATCGGCGCCGACTCGCGGGCGCAGATCGAGGCCCTGCTCGGTACGCCCGTCTACCTGGACCTCCGGGTCAAGGTGCTCAAGGACTGGCAGCGCGACACCAAGCACCTGAACCGCCTGGGCTTCTGAGGAGGAACCTCGCGGGAGCCCGGATCGGTGGTCAGGCGCCGGCCAGAGCGATCTGCTCCGGGGTGGAGCTGCTCAGGTCGGGCAAGATCAACTCGTACGCGACGTAGGTGCGCGACAGGCGGTAGCCGAGCGCGTCGTTGACGGCGATCACATGGGTGTTCTGTGCGTTGTTCCACGTCTCCACCAGGGTCAGTTGCGGCTCCGTCTCGGCCAACCAGCGCAGCATCTCCAGCTTCAGCAGCAGACCGAGCCGGTGCCCCCGGTGTTCCCGCGCCACCGCCGTCTCCTCCTGCCGAGCATGGTCCGGCCGCAGACCGGTGACGGTGGTGACCGTCTCCCCGACCGCCTCCCCGGTGTCCCGGCGGCGGGCCACCACCCGGTAGAGCCGTTCCTCCTTGCGGACACAGGCGGTCTCGAAGTCCTGCAGTCGCTGCAGGTCGAACAACTCGTCGTCGGAGGTCAGGTCCCCGGTCGGGGCCTCGTTGATGGAGGCGGCGACGTGCACCAGTTCCTCGAGCACCGCCGACGGGGTGGGGCCGAGGTGGCGTTCCAGCCGGTAGTCGGCCGCGGCGCGCTGGGCCTCGACGGTCAGGGCCTCGATCCGATCGGGAGCCAGGTCGGCCAGCACCAGCCGGCGCCGAGTGTCCTCCCCGGCGGCCAGGAAACCGTGCGCGTGCGCGAAGGCCGCGGCGCCGGGGCTGTCCTTGGGGCCGGAGATCCAGATCGTGTCCCGCCCGAGGGAGCGGCTGAACCGCCGCACCTCCTTGATCATCGCCGAGCCGTGGCCGCCTCGTCGGTGGTCCGGGTGCACGTTCAGCGCGGCAGAGAGGATCTGCGGGTTGTCCCGGGTCGGCCACGCGAGGTCGAGCACACCCACCGGCTCGCGCTGCCGCGGGGGCACGTACAGGAAGCGCAGTCGCGGCTCCAGGTGCCAGCCGTGCCGCAGGTGCCGAGTCACCAGTTCGGGGATCGACGGAACCCGCTCCGGGTCGTCCACGACGCGCGCGGCCGTGGTCAACGCCACGGAACGGGCGATCGACTCACTGTCGTCGGGCAGTACGGCTTCGAACGGCACCCTGCCAGCGTGCCACTCCGCACCGGGAAAGTGGTCACAGGCCGCACCGATGAGCGAAAATTCCTGCGGCTGGCGACCATTTCCGTGGGTGGGCGGGCTCAGAAGAGGGCGTCCTGGATCGTCGGGACCGGGGTGGTGTGATCGCCGAGCCGGACCCGGTGCCCGGTCAGTGCGGACAGGTCCACGGCCCAACTCGATTCGGCGTCGCCGTCCAGCCCGACCAGCGCGATCGGGCCCCAGCAGGCCTGCACGGTGAACCCGTGGGCGTGGTCGTCCAAGGTGCCCGGATAGCCGTGCAGCGTGCGTTGCTCCAGATCCGTGGCGTCGCGTGGGTTCGGCCACGGGTCGGAGAGCGGATCCGCTCCGGGCACCCGGGACAGGGCCGCGCTGGCCCGGGTCAGGTTCCGGTCGTGCTGGTCCCGGAGCGCGGCCAGGTCAACTGGCACAGAGAGCCCCGCCGCCTTGGCCGTCGGCCGCACCACCTGGCCCACGCCACTCTCCCGGCTGACCCGGTCCTCCCACTCGCGTACTTCGAGGCCGTCGGCGGCGAGGCCGATCCAGTGCGCGAACACCGGCCCCTGCTCGTCCAACCGGGCCCGTCGACGCTCGTCCACTGCGGTACCGACCTTGACCGCTCCGCCGGCGAAGGTGGCGAGGTAGAGCCAGTGTGGTCGCATCAGGTGCTCCCGTAGGGCCGGGTCGGGGCCGAACTGACTGCGGTGGACGATGTGCAGCCACCGCCAGGGATCCTGCTGTTGGCAGTCCGCACACTGGCGCCCGCCACTGAGTTGGGCTCCCATGGGGCAGGGGATGCGCTTGCCGCCGGGTCCGCGTCGGCCGAGGCACCAGCGAGCGGGATCCACGGCCAGTCCTATCCGGGTGCCCGGAGACAGCGTGATCTCCCGGCGTTCGGTACGGATCCGGCCGGTGAGCGAGTTGCTGCCCGCGGCCAGTACCAATTCGCTCGAGTTCAGCACTGCGTCCGGGGTCACGCAGGAGACGTCCTCGGATCGGTTGGCCACCCCGTGAGGGTAGCCGTACGCGGTGGGGAGGGGGTGGGTCAGGCGGCGGGATCGAAGCGCACCCCGATCGCCTTCTCCCGAGACCGCAGTCCGAGGGCTCCCACCACTCCGACCAGCGTCACCGCCGCCACGATGTACGCCGGGGCGAGTGGATCGCCGGTCCGTTCCACCAGGTACGAGCCGGTCGGAGGGATCGAGGCGGCCATCACGGCGATCGGGATGTTGTACGCGATCGTGCCCGAGGTGTAGCGCAGCCGGGCCGGGAACACGTCGATGGCGGTCAACGGCGCGATGGCGTAGTGGAAGGCCTGCAGCAGCGCCAGCCCGAGCAGTCCGAGCACCAGGACGGTCTGACCGGGGAGGCCGATCAGCACGTACATCGGCACGATGAGGACCAGGTACACCACGCAGCTGGTGATCCGGGCGGTGTTGCGCGAGATCTGGTCCACCAACCAACCGAAGGCGGGGATGGCTACCGCGAACGCCAGCGTGGTGAATCCCATGATCAGGCTCGCCTGGGTCGGAGTGAGATCCTCCACGCTGACCAGGTAGATCGGCATGAAGAAGAGCAGGCCCTGGGAACTGGCGGCGTAGCCACAGATGAACAGGGCAGTGAAGACGAGCCGTCGGGGATCGGCCCGCACGCTCTCCTGGAAGGGTTTCTCCGCCACCTTGCCCGACTCGCGCAACTCCGCGAATTCGGGCGACTCCTGCAACTTCGAACGGATGTAGAAGGCGATCAGCCCGAGCGGTGCCGCAGCCACGAACAGGATCCGCCATCCCCAGGACACGAAGGCCTCGTCACCGATCCAGGTGGCCAACCCGAAGGCGAAGAAGGCCGATGCCGGGTAGCAGAGACCGGTGCCCAGCTGGAGCAGGCCGACCATGAAGGCTCGACGGCCCTCCGGAGCATGTTCGTAGACGTAGGTGGAGGCACCGACGAACTCGCCGCCGGCCGCGATCCCCTGGACGGCACGACAGGCAAGGAGCAGCAGTGGTGCGCCGATGCCGATGGTGGCGTAATTGGGAATCGCCCCGATCAGGAAGGTCGCCGAGGCCATCATCACGATGGTGACGACGAGGAGCTTCTTCCGGCCCAGACGATCACCGAGGGTCCCGATGATCACTCCACTGATCGGCCGGAGCAGGTAGGCGATGGCGAAGACGGCGAACGTCTCCACGATGGGCATCCCGGAGTCGGGGAACAACATCGCGCTGATGCCGATGGCCGCGTACGCGTAGACGGCGAGGTCGTACCACTCGATGAAGTTGCCCAGGGCGCCGGAGACGACCACCTTGCGCAGCGTGGCCGACTGGGATTCCGGCGGTGCGTCGACGGTGTCGTTCCGGGTGTCGTCCAGAGTCACTGGGGGCTCCCTTGTTCGCGATGAGTGGTGGCCCCGAGGGAGAGGACGTGCGCCGCGCCCAGGCGTATCGATGCCGCACCGTCCACCACGGCGGACGAGCCGATGGCGCGGTTGGCCGCATCGACGTAGTTGATCACTTGCCGGCCGAGCACCGAGTCGGGGTCCAGGGCGATCGGATCACCGGAGTCGTCGAGGTAGCACGGCACGAAGCCCGCGCGGATCCCGCTGTCGGTGACGTCACACCAAGCGATCATGGTCATCCGCATGTCCGGGTGGAAGACGAGGTTCTCGGGCTGGCCGGTCCGGGGCATGATCGCCCCGTAGTCGTCCTCGTGGCCCGGCCAGAGTCCGAGGTGGATCGCTCGAGCGGCCAGGCCGGGGGAGTCGAAGACGAAGTGCCCGAGGCCGTAGAAGATCGGCCTCCCGCGGTACCACTCGAAGCCGCGGAGGGCATGGTGGTGGTGGCCGACCACGATGTCGGCACCGGCGTTGATCGCCGTACGCGCGGTCCTCCGTTCGTGGTCGGTGACGTGGAACTTCCGGGTCCAGTCACCCCAGTGGAAGCTGGCGACCACGAGGTCGCTGCTGGAGCGCGCCGCGCGGATGTCACTCTCGAGCGCGGCCACGTCGGCAGGGAGCGGTTCGGTACGGGTGCGGGGCACCTCGCCGGGCACCCAGTGGTTCGGCGTGCCCTCGTGGACGTTGCGGGCCCGCATGGCGGCAATGCCCGGCCAGTTCCTCCTGGCCTCGTAACCCATCGGCATCATCGAGGCATAGGCCAAGGTGGACACAGTCCGGCCGGCTGCCTGCACCACCGACGGGCGATGGGCCTCGTCGAAGTCGGCCCCGGCCCCGCAGGTGGACACCCCGTCGGCCGCGAGTCGCTCCCGGGTGTCCAGCAGGGCCCGGTGGCCGGCATCGAGGGTGTGGTTGTGGGCCAGCGAGACGACGTTGAAGGTGTGGTCGGCCAGCGCGGAGGCGTTGCTGGTCGCGGAGTGGACCGGCATCAGCGCCGAGGGTGCCAGGTGGGGGTCGTCGGTGAAGATGCTCTCGAGGTTGGCGAACCGGTAGTCCGCCGTGTTCAGGATGTCGCGGACCTGGTCCAACGAGGACGTCGGCTCGGGTCGGTCGACGAAGACGTCACCCACGAAGGCGAGGACTGTCGATGCCTCACTCATCGGCACCCTCGTTCTGCGCACCCTGTTCGTCGACCCGCGGCAGCTGTGCGTCGACCCGGAGCAGGCCCGCGTCCAGGGAGGCGAATCCTTCCGCGGGCAGATCTGCCAGCTCGGCTCGATCGGCGTACAGGATGGGGATCTGGCGGTCGAAGAGCCAACCCGCCACCACCGAGGCAGTGACCAGGGTGATCTCCCGCTCGGTCAGCACCATCGCCGCCGGGCCACGCCCCACGCGTAGGGTCTCGGCGACCGAGACGCTGGCGGTGGCCCCCTTGATCTCGGGAATCACCAGGATCGTCCCGGCGATGCTGCGGCCGTTGTCCGGGTGCTCCCGATCGATGATCTCGCCGGTGCCGGGGTCGACGCCGTTCCACAGGTTGATCGGTCCTCGGAGGTGGAGCAGGGGGCCCCGGGCCGAACCGGGCACCAACATGGCGCCCGCCACCTGGCCGGACGTACGGCTCTCGCTGCTCGACCCGTCGATGCTGTTCACCGGGCCACCTCCCATTCAGTCGTTCCATGTACTCGTCCGGTCAGGGCGGTCGCCACGCAGTCGGGGATACTCCGGATGGTCACCGTCGCGCCGAGGCAGGCGGGTGCGTAGGTGGCCCACTTGGCCGAGTCGGTCATCACGTTCGTGAGGTCGGGCGACAGGATGCCCGGCGAGTACGCGCACCGATCCGTGACCAGTACGACGCCGGCCGCAGCGAACCTCTCGTCCCAGCCGCGGTCCTTGACGACCTCTTCGGTCCGTCGACTCATGGCGAGGTAGATCGGCACCTTCGGCTTCTCGTTCGCCGGGAGCAGCCGGTGCACCTCGCCGATCTCGTCGACGGAAAGGTGCGGCGCCCCGAGGGCGACTGCCGAGACCGGATCGCCGGTCGCGTGGGTGGCCCACTGCCTCCGGACCGCGTTCACGTCGTCGAGGGTGATCTTGGTCGTGCTGGCAGGCAGGGACCCGCCGAAGGCGTCCCGCACGGTGCCAGCCTCCGGGGTGACACCGACCAGGTGGTACATGCTGACCGCCCCGGAGGAGGCCGCGGCGGCACCGAGGGCCTTGAGGTGGTCCGCCGCGACCCCGGCGGGCAGCCCCTCGATCACCGGGACGCGTTCGCCGGCCCGGGCGCCGACCAGGTAGCCGAGTGCGTGGTAGAACAGCCCGTCGGTCAGCACGTCGTCCGGGATGCCGGACAGCGCGAAGGACACCTGGCCGATCCGGTTCTCCGGAACGTGGTAGCCCGAGTAGGGCACGCGGCCGGCGAGCGCTGCGGCCAGACTGAGGAAGTTGCCGTAGCGGTTGGTCCGGGCACCGAAGACCGAGTTGGCGTAGGAGACGGCGTTGGACTCACCCCACGCCACGTGCTCGCCGAAGCCGAGTTGGTTCTGCGGCTCCTGGAACGGTGAGCAGGTGAAGGTGGGTTGGCAGCCCATGTCCCGTACCTGCCGCATCGCCCGGCGGGCGGTGGTGAAGTCGAAGTCGGCCTCGGGGCGGTTGAGCTCCGGATGCATCGCGTCCGTGCTGCCGGCATTGACCGTCGTGGGCACGCGTACCCGTGCGCCCATGGAGGCCAGCTTGTCCACGAAGAGCGGCCCGGTCTCGCCACCCCCGTACAGCAACGTGTCCACGATGTGGGCGCAGGTGACCTCCTGCAGGCGCGGAGCATCGGCTGCCTCCGCGGCACGAATGATCACCTCCATCGCGAATTGCGCGGCTTCACCTGCGTTCCCACGGGTGAGGTCCTGCTCCTCGGCTGTCAGTTCCATTGCTTGCCTGTTCCTCTCGTGAACGCCCGAGCTGGGTCTGCCCCCCGTGATCAACAGCACTCGGGCTGCCGACGGTGACCGAGGCTACTGACGCCCGGACGGACTCCGGGGTCGTCCCGTCCACCAAGACCCTTGTCCACCTCCGGTGACCGACTGGGTTATGGTGGATCCATGGCGACAAGGTTTCTCCTCCTTCCTTGCCGCAGCGAGGTCCGTTAAACGGGCCGGCACCCTCGCTGCGGAGGTCCGTCGAGCCTGAACCCGGAATCCGAAGAGACCAGCGAGGAAGAAATGTCAGAGAATCCCTCCCATCCCGAGCCGTTGACCAGTTCTGAGTCGACGACGCCACCTGAGCAGGCGACGAACGGGTTCGGTACCCGCACCCAGCCGGTGCCCGTACAACAACCCAGCCCGATGCCAGTGCACCGGTACCGCGCCTTCACCCCGATGGACCTGCCTGATCGGCAGTGGCCCTCGAGGACGATGACGGAGGCGCCCCGGTGGCTGTCCACCGACCTCCGCGACGGCAACCAGGCGTTGATCGATCCGATGACCCCCAGTCGCAAGCAGCGGATGTTCGAACTCCTCGTCCAGATGGGCTACAAGGAGATCGAGGTCGGATTCCCCTCCGCCAGTCAGACCGATTTCGACTTCGTCCGCCAACTGATCGAGGGCGATGCGATCCCGGAGGATGTCACCATCTCGGTGTTGACCCAGGCCCGCGAGGACCTGATCGAGCGCACGGCCGAGTCCCTGGTCGGTGCCCGCCGTGCCACCATCCACCTCTACAACGCGGTCGCACCGCTCTTTCGGCGGGTGGTGTTCAAGGTGGACAAGGCCGAGTGCTTGGCTCTGGCCACCCGGGGCACCGAGATGGTGATGAAGTACGCCGAGCAGTACCTGGGTGATGTCGAGTTCGGCTACCAGTACAGCCCGGAGATCTTCACCGGCAGCGAGATGGAGTTCGCCCTGGAGGTCTGCAACGCGGTGATGGACGTGTGGCAGCCCGGCCCCGGCCGGGAGATCATCCTCAACCTGCCCGCCACGGTCGAGATGTCGACGCCCAACGTGTACGCCGACCAGATCGAGTGGTTCGGCCGCAACGTCCGCAACCGCGAGCATGTGGCGATCTCCCTGCACCCGCACAACGACCGGGGAACCGCCGTCGCCGCCACCGAATTGGCCCTGATGGCCGGCGCCGACCGGGTCGAGGGGTGCCTGTTCGGCCACGGTGAGCGAACCGGCAACGTCGACCTGGTCACCCTCGGTATGAACTTGTTCTCCCAGGGCGTCGACCCCAAGATCAACTTCTCCGACATCGACGAGATCCGTCGTACGGTGGAGTACTGCACGAACCTGCCGGTCCATCCGCGCCATCCGTACGCGGGGGATCTGGTCTACACCGCCTTCTCCGGCTCCCACCAGGACGCCATCAAGAAGGGACTGGAAGCGCTGCAGGAACAGGCCGACGAACAGGGCATCGACATCGCCGAGATCGACTGGGAGGCCCCGTACCTGCCGATCGACCCACACGACGTCGGGCGTTCCTACGAGGCCGTGATCCGGGTGAATTCGCAGTCCGGTAAGGGCGGGGTCGCCTACATCATGAAGTCGGAGCACCGGCTCGAGTTGCCGCGCCGACTGCAGATCGAGTTCTCCCGCGTGGTCCAGGCTCGGACCGACTCCGACGGCGGCGAGGTCTCTGCCGACGTGTTGTGGGAGGTGTTCTCCGACGAGTACCTCGAGGTCGACGGGAACCTGGCCCTCGACCACGTCCAGACCACCTCGGGTACCGGCACCCACGACACCATCTCCGCCCAGGTGCAGTCCGGCGGAAAGGTGCATGCGGTCGAGGGGGAGGGCAACGGTCCGGTCTCCGCGTTCGTGGACGCGATCTCCGTACTGGGCCACCAGGTTCGGGTCCTCGACTATGCCGAGCACGCACTCTCCGCGGGCGGCGACGCGATGGCCGCCGCGTACGTCGAGTGCGAGGTGATCGACGGGGAGGATGCCCATGTCTGCTGGGGGGTCGGGCTCGACGCGAACATCGTGACCGCCTCCCTCAAGGCGGTCGTGAACGCGGTGAACCGCTCCACCCGCTGACCCCGCACCCGCTGAGCCCCGCACCCGTACGGCCCGCTCACGCACCCCGCAGCGGCTCACGCAC
>JBQDIN010000043.1:0-680 GCA_052094425.1 Propionibacteriaceae bacterium | reverse complement strand
CGCTGACCCCGCCCCCGCTGAGCCCCGGCCGGTTGGGCCGGCACCCGCCCCCCGCCGCGGCTCACGCACACCCCATGGAGTGTGCGTGAGTCGACCAGGGGTGCGTGAGCAGGTCTGGGGTCTTGCCATCCGAGACGGATCAGTCGACGGTGCAACACCATCGTGAATTCGGTGATACAAATTCGAGTTGTCAGGTTGTCATTACAACTTCTTCTCGGAGGACCAGAATCATGCGCCGTCGCACCTTCCTGGGTTACACGTCCGTTTCCGCTGCTGCCCTGGGCTTGGGTGTCACCGGCTGCAGCTCGGCCAGTGAGGAGGCGCAGCAGAGCGCCGGCTCGCTGACCAAGGAGGACATCGTCCTGGTCCTGGCCGTCCGCAGCCTGTCGAATCCGTACCACGCGAACTGGGTGAAGGGTGCCGAGCTCTGGGCCGGCACCGAGGAACTCGAGGTCCAGGTGCTCAGCGACGAAGGTGACTCGCAGAAGCAGCTCTCCCAGATCCGAGCCCTGCTCGCCGGCGACAAGAAGGTCGTACTGAACGTCGACCCGAACGGTCCGGCCGACACCCAGGCGATCGTCAAGGCCGTTGTCGACGCGGGGGGCTTCGTCTCCACCCACTGGAACAAGCCCGACGACCTGCACCCCTGGGACGTCGGAGACCAGTGGGCGGCGCACGTC
>JBQDIN010000042.1:0-37146 GCA_052094425.1 Propionibacteriaceae bacterium | reverse complement strand
TGGCGCAGCTTGGTAGCGCGCTTCGTTCGGGACGAAGAGGTCGCAGGTTCAAATCCTGTCACCCCGACCAAAGAACCCCCTAGTCACACCGGGAATCCCCGGACACGGACCAGGGGGTTTGCTCATGCAGGGGGCCAACCAGGGGGCCTACGACTCGAAGAGTCGATCGATCACCGTTGCCCGGTCTGAATCAAGGGCGCAGCTGGTGACGGTAGATGAAGGCGTCTGGCTCACGACCGACGCGATCGACCAACTCGACCTGCATCCGTCAACGCGGCTCCGGCTGCAACACCCCTCCCGACACCAGCAGGCCAATCACCGGTTAACCCCACAAGTTCCTTCGCCCTGGCCGATTGAGACAACAACTCCGGTGCCGATCTGGACACCGCTCGGCGCACCGGATGACCAGCCTCGTACCGTCCAAGAACCTCAGCGATCCGTTCCTCATTACGCATCAGCCGGCCATCCGGCCCGATGCCCAGGTCAATCATCGTGAGCAGTGCCAGTAGTCCGGATCAGGACCGGCAGTTCGGACCAGGCATCCAAGAGCCCCACGTTCCTCCGCCTCGTACTTCTGCGCCTGTGTGATGGCCCACCAAGGCGACCACCACTACCGATGCGCCAAGATGTTCCAGGGCCCGAGCCCCACCAACAGTGTGGAGCCCAGTGTCGACCAGGGCGAAGACCGGGGCCCCGTGGAATCAGTCAGGCGGGCAGAACCTTGTTCGACTTGGTTCGGTTGCATCGCCAGCACAGAGTCTGCAGGTTGTCCGGCATGGACAAGCCTCCCTTTGACACCGGCATGATGTGATCGACTTCGAGCAGGAGATGAGGCTCCGCCGCCACTGACACCGAGCAATATCGGCAGGTGTGGATGTCGCGAGCCTTGATGCTGTTACGCAGATTGGCGGTCATGAGGGCACGCTGACCGGCAGCGCTCTTTCTGAAGCGGATCTTCTCTGACAGCGTCCCGATCAGAGCGTCAATTGTTGCGGTATTCAACGTGACGGTTGTCCGCTGCGAACTGTTTCCACCGGCGCTGACGTACTCGAAGGCGTAAACAGGATACGGAACCTCGATCGGAGACAGTTCGACTCCGACGTGCTGCATGAACTCGTCGACGTAATGCTTCAAGATGAAGGCGGGGGGATTGATCGACCGGGTGATGCTCGCCTCGCGTTGGTGGAGGTTGTCCACGGCGGCGTCGAGTCGAGAGACGCTGTCGCCGAGGTTCTCCACGTCCCTGAGGTTTTCCTCGTTGGCCTTGATGTTGAAGTACTTGATCAAGTACTTCAGTGGGTCGGCCCCAGCGTTGCGAACGACCTGGAGCGAACAGTTGTGTACATTTGAATCCTGATAGGTGGCTATATTTCGGTCACGACGGTAGTTGTGACGGCTTGTGTTGGCGTACGATGCCAAGTGCGCTTGGGTGCCGGTTGATGACGCGCCAAGCTGGAACGATCCACGGCTGCGAATCTCTGCGGCGTAGTTGGTGACCTCATTGTGCTCGGCCACAACCATGGCGAGCTTGGCCTTCTGAGCCAAGAAGGCTTCGCTGGCGAAGTACCGCACCATTCGGATATGTCGAATCACCTTGGGCAGGATGATCGCGGCCAGCACGATGAAGACGATTGTTAAGAATACTTCCATGTCGATTCCTCAACCTTCCCCCGAATTTCTTCACAACGCTTCTGAGTCACACCGTGCCGACCCAGGGTTCCTGCCGGTTGGCGTTAACTCCCTGCGTCTCCGCTCTTGCGCGTCACTCAATCGAGATGAGCCTACTGCGGATCACTGACAAGTTTTTGATCGCCTGCGAATCGGGGCGATCCGCGGCTAGCGACCCCCTAAGACGGCGGGTCGGCAATGCCGGACCGGAAGCGGGTTGCCTTCGGGAGTGGTCAGAGGTAGGGGTTGATCTGGTCGGGGTAGGCGATGGCGAGTTGGCCCAAGGGCCTGTTTCCAGTTCGTGACGAGCCACTGGAGTCACAACTCTGATTGCCAGCGGTCTTCTGGTTCGCAAGGAGGTGGTCGCCCTGCGGAGAATGACCTACCTCGGCCGTACCGGCATCGTGTTCTTGGTGCTCTTCGGACTCGGGTTCGTGACTGCGCAGGTCCTCTTCCTCCTGGCTCTGGTCGAGGTGGCGGAGCTGATCGAGCTACTCTCCCTCGTCCCGGCACTCCTCGCCGTCGTCTTCCTCGGTGCCGAGATGTTCAGGAACGCCCCGGGCTCCGGAGGCGGCTCCGTCTCGCCCTCGATGGGCTACATCTCCCAGATCCACCACTGAGGACGGTTCCGATCCACCGGCCGTGAACGGGACGTGGGGCGGAATCAACTTCCGGAACCGGCAGGGCTCCGAGTTCAGCCGTCGAAGCGACCCGCCGCCCTCCTAGTTTCGCGATCGAAGGCGAGACCGGAACTTCGTTTCGCCGCACCGCGAGACAGTCGAGGGAGAGAATGCCAATGAAGAGAAATCGATGGTTCGTCAGGGCAGCGGCGGCTGCCGCCCTGGCCGTGGGCGCGCCGCTGATGCTGACCGCACCGGCTGCCGACGCGGCCCCCTTGGGCTCCAGCAGCGGAGAGGCCTCGCTCGGCGGCGCCGCCGTGGCACCCACCGCCGGCCGGAGCGTCTCGGTGACTGCGAGCTCCAGCGCGTCCGACATCAAGGGCCTGCAGTACCTGCTCAACGCCAACGGTGCCAAGCTCGACGTGGACGGCAAGTACGGGTCGAAGACCGGCGATGCGGTCGTCGCCTTCCAGAAGTCCAAGAAGCTCGATGCCGACGGCAAGGTCGGCCCCGACACGATGGGCAAGCTCGGCCCGAAGGTCAAGGTGGACTCCAGCAACTCCAATGCCGTCAAGGCGGTCCAGACCCTGCTGGTGAAGAACGGTCATGGCATTGAGGTGGACGGGAAGTTCGGCCCGGCCACCAAGAGCGCCGTGTCGAGCCTGCAGGGCAAGGCCGGCATCTCCAAGGACGGTGTCGTCGGCCCGGTCACCTGGACCTACCTGTTCGGCGCAAAGGTCGGTGGCGGTGGTGGCGGCGGCGACTGCGACGCGGTCACCTCGGGCGCCGCGAAGGGCGACACAGTGGTCGTCGGCAACAACATGCGAGTGCACAAGTGCTTCGGCCCGACCATCGACAAGATGGTCAAGGACGCTGCCGCGGACGGCATCACGCTGGGGTCGAACAGTTCGTGGCGGGACCCGGCCACGCAGATCGCACTGCGCAAGCAGAACTGTGGCACCAGCCACTACGCCATCTACGAGATGCCGGCCAGCCAGTGCAGCCCGCCGACCGCCATCCCCGGCACCAGTCGGCACGAGCGTGGTCTGGCCATCGACTTCTCGAACAGCTCGAGCCACAGCACCGCGGTGTTCAAGTGGTTGGCTGCCAACGGATCCAAGTACCACATGTCGAACCTGCCGAGTGAGCCCTGGCACTGGAGCTGGGACGGTCACTGATCGTCACACCGGTGACCGTACGGTCACCGACGAGGAGGCCCCGGACCACAAGTGGTCCGGGGCCTCCCTCGTTTCGGCCAGCCGCGGGGCCGGCTGCCTCTCCAACGGTTTGATCACGTTCACCGGCGGGACATCCTCTCGGCGCCGGGCTGTGAAACCGTGAGGGCCATGACTGGGACCGATGTCGGGACGGCCGAACAGGACGCCATCGCCACGCAGCCGCCGCGCCGACGACTGCTGCTCAACTGCGTCGTCGCGGCGGTGGCCGCCGTCACCGCGATGATCATGGTGCACGAGGCCGTGCACCTGCTGACGGGCGCGGCACTCGGCTACCCATCGACGATGTACGCCTTCGGGGTCATCCATACCGGCGACCCGACCGCCGGCCACGACGCGGCGATGGGGCTGTCGGCCCCCGCCTTCAGCCTGGTGTCCGGATTGGTGCTGGCGTTGTGGTTGCCGCTACGGCGACGAGGCGGCTTCGCCCACCTGGCGTGGCTGCTGTTCGCCTTCGCCTCCATGCAGGAGGGCATCGCCTACCTCTGCCTGACCCCGTTCGGCGTCGGCGACACCGGAGCGGCCGCCACCGCGCTGGGCCTCCCGGTCTGGGTGAAGGTGGCCGCCTGCCTGCTCGGGGTGGGCGGCATGTTCGTCACGGCCCGGATGTTCGCCACCCACCTGGCCCGGCACGCCGGCCCGGACCACGGCGACCGGAACGCCTTCTCCCTCTTCACCTGGCTGTACGGAATGTTGATCTTGACCGCCCTCACCATCGGCTACCTGGCCATCACCCCGATGGAGCTGTCCCCGGGCGAGCAGATCGCCATCCTCACCGCAAACACCGCGATCCTGGTGTTCGCCCCGATGGCCAACATCTTCCATCGCCAGGTCGCCGACGTACCGCACGAACCCCTCGCCCTGCCGAGAATCCCGGTGGCCGGCTTCGTCGCGGTCGGGGTGCTGCTGGTGATCAACATCGGTCTCAGCAGCGGCGTCCTCACCCTCGGCTGAGCCGACGGCGCAGCATCACCGGGTCCGGGGCATCGGCCGACTCAGGCCAGCTGCCTCAGCGCCAGCTGATCTTGCTGCTCGGCGGTGGGGTCTGCTCGCTACGACCGTCCACCAGGGGCTCGCCGTCGACCAGAACGGCAGCGATGCCGGGCAGGTCCCCGAGCGCGAGGCACTCCAGCGCGGTCTGGCCCGTCGACCCGGTGATCGGGCCCAGCACCAGCAGGTCCGCTGGTCGTCCCGGCTCCAGGATGCCGGTGTCCAGTCCGTGGGCGGCGGCGGTGCTGCCGGTCCCGGCGGCCACCGCGTCGGCCGGGTCCACTCCACAGATCGAGGCCAGGAAGCACAGGTTGCGCATCATGCCGCGCGGGATCACCCCGGTGCCGCCCGGGGTGTCGGTGCCGAGAGTGAGCCGGTGCAGTTCGTCGCGCTCACGCAGTCGGTCCACCACCACCGTCGTGGACCGGTAGTTCATCGAACTGCAGACCTCGAGGTGCATGTCCAACTCGTCGACGACCCGGATGATGTCGGCATCCGGCATCGGGATCGGGCCACCGGAGATGTGACCGACCAGGTCCGGGAGCACGGCGGACACGACGTCGAAGGCGGCGACCCGACTGGAGCCGGACCGGGACACCCCGCCGGAATGCATCTTCACCGTCATCCCCCGCGCGTGGGCCCACTCGACGTAGCGGCCCGCCTCGCCGGAGGGCAGCAGGTTCCAGTCGTAGAAGATGAACTTGAGTTGGGTGATGCCCTGCTCCTGCATCCGGTCGAAGTGCTCCTCGGTCATCCCGGGCACCAGCAGCACCGTGCCGACGACGGCCTTCACCCCGGACGGGCGGACCCGGCCGGTGGAGTGCCGGGAGGTGATGGCCAGGCTCACCACGATCTCCGGGGTCAGTTGGTCGAAGGCCAGGCCGGGTACGTGCAGTTCCCCGGCCGAGACCATCGTCGTCGTGCCGCCGTGCAGGTAGTTGTGGAACCAGCCGATCGCGTTCTGGGCCGGGGTGAACTCTCCGAAGGTCGGGTGCACGTGACCGTCGACCAAGCCCGGCATGACCGTCATGCCGCCGGCCGACAGCACCCGGTCCGCGGCGCCGGGCTCCACCCCGACACCGGTGATCACTCCGTCCTCGATCAACAGGGTGGTGTCGCGCACCGGCGGCGTACCGAGCCGTCCGGTGGCCAACTCGCCGATCTCGTCGATGAACAGTTTCACTCGTCGGGCTCCCTTCGAACCATGATTGGATTCTGTATACACTGTACGGCGTCAGAGTGGAAGGGTCGTCGGGACACGGGCTGCCGGCGACATCGCGATCCAGAGGAGATGACCGGTGAGCATGGTGGCCACGTGGGAGTTGCGGGCGGCGTTCGCAGCATCGCTGTCGCAGATGTACGGCCGGGAGGTGCCCGCGTACAACACCCTGGTCGAGGTCTCCACCGAGGTGAATCGCGACGTCCTCGAGCGTGCGGGCAGTGACGCGGAGCGACTCGGCAGCATCGACCGGGTCACCGCCGAGCGACACGGCGCCATCCGGGTCGGCACCGGCGCCGAGATGCGCCAGGTGGCGACGATCTTCGCCGCCCTGGGGATGCAGCCGGTCGGCTTCTACGACCTCCGCGACGCCTCCGCGAGCTCGGTGCCGGTGGTCTCCACCGCCTTCCGCCCGGTGGCCGCGGACGAGTTGGCCCGCAACCCGTTTCGGGTATTCACCTCCGTCCTGGTCTCCGACGACCGGCGCTACTTCTCCGCCGAGGTCCAACAACGGTTGGAGGAGTTCCTGTCGGGCCGCACCCTCTTCGGGGACGAGTTGTTGGCCCTGGCCGAGCGCGCCGAGGCCGAGGGCGGACTGCCCGGCGCGGCGGCCGAGCGCTTCCTCGAACTGGCCACCGCCGCCTTCGAGTTGTCCCCCGAGCCGGTGGACCGAGCCTGGTACCAGACCCTGGAGGCCATCTCCTCGGTCGCCGCGGACATCGGCGGGGTCGCCTCCACCCACATCAACCACCTGACCCCCCGGGTGCTGGACATCGACGAGTTGTACCGCCGGATGGAGGAGCGCGGGATCACCATGATCGACGCGATCCAGGGACCGCCCCGCTGGGCCGGACCGGACGTCCTGCTCCGCCAGACCTCCTTCCGCGCCCTGGCCGAGCCCCGCACCTTCCGGAACCCGGACGGATCGATCAGCCAGGACGCGCTGCGGGTGCGCTTCGGCGAGGTCGAGGCACGCGGTATCGCCCTCACCCCGGCCGGTCGCGACGTGTACGACCGCACCGTGGCCGAGGTGGACGCAGCCAGCGCGGCAGCCGGCGGAGCAGTGGACGCAACTGGCGGGGTCGAGGAGGCACGGCGGATCTGGGCCGCGAACTTCCCCGACACCGAACGCGGCATGGCGGCCGCGGACCTGGCCTTCTTCTCCTACCGCGTCGCCGACCGACCGGCCGACGGCACCGCCCCGCCCGCAGACCTGGCGGCCCTGGTCGACGGCGGCTGGCTGGTCCCTGAACCCATCGTGTACGAGGACTTCCTGCCCCGCTCGGCCGCCGGCATCTTCCAGTCCAACCTCACCTCCGAGGGTTCCAAGGACGCCGCCGAGCAGGGCTCGGTCCGCGACGCCCGGTGGTTGGGCGAGGTGCTCGGCCGACCGGTCACCGATCCGGCCGACCTGTACGCGGCCCAGCGGCAGGCCTCCCTCGACGAGGCGGCTACAGCCCTCGGCCTGCCGGAGATCAGGCGCGGCGCACCCACCGCCGGCGCGTGAGGCGGAAGACGATCCAGACGATCAGCGCACCGACGACACCGAGCCCGACCCGGACGGCCCCCTCGTACCAGCTGTGGGCCTGGGGGAAGTCGCCGATGATCAACAACACCGGCGGGGCGGCGACGGCCCACCACAGGTAGTTGATCGGACGGAGCGCGAAGGCGACACAGAATCCCCCGGCGGCGACCAGCCCCAGCACCGTCCCGGACGCCCCCGTGGCCATGATCAACGCGACCAGCAGCGCGCCCGCGGTGTTGCCGACGAGCCGTTGGGCCACCCGGAGCCGGGTGGCGGTCCCGGTGCGTTGTAGGGACAGCAGGACCGCGGTCACCAGCCAGTGACCGCCGGCCAGTCCGAGGCCGGAGACGGCGACGACGGCGAAGGCCGTGACCAGCCCGAGCACCATCCGCAGTCCGTGCTCCGCGTCCTCGGCCAGTCGACTGCGCGGCGGCGAGGGCGCCGGGGTCGGGCCGCGTGGCGGAGGACCGTTGGGGCGGGCCAAGAGGGCGCCGAGGAACCCGACCAGGCAGACGGCCAGCGCACCGGCTCCCTCCCCGACCAACGGCAGCGCGTCGGGCGCGTCGGCCTGGGCCCGCACTCCGCAGAGCAGGACGGCCAGGGCGGCGCAGACGCGTACCCGCGGCAGGAAGGCGCCGACGGCGGCCGCCAGCAACACACCCACCACGACCAGGCCCGGACGCCCGCCCGCCGGGACGACGAACGCCGCGCCGACGAGCACGGCCAGGGTGCGAGCCCCCAGTGTCCGCCAGACCTCACCCGCGGTGGCCGGCAACGAGGGCAGGGCGACCAGGATGACGCCGAGCCCGGACCGAGCGGCCAGGTCGACCAGGCCGGTCTGGACACCTGTGACCAGGACGCCCGCCAGGGCGCCGCCCAGCAGCAGTCCGGGTACCCAGCTGGACCCACCGGTCGGGCGAACCAACGGATGCCAGTCCACGGGCGAGCACCACCGTCGACGTCCGGGAGGAGGCACAGCGCGCGGCGTCAAGGCGCCACGGGATCCCCGTCGCCGCCTGCCGCGGGGTCGTCCGGCTGGGAGGTTTCCGCCTGGGCATCCTCGGCTGGTGTGCCGGTCTGCTGGGAGGCCTGGACCAGCGCGGCCACGATCGGGCTGTATCCCGTACAGCGACACAGGTTTCCCGAGATGGCCTCCCGGACGGTCTCCTCGTCCAGTCCGGTTCCGGACTCGGCCGTCTGTGCGTGTGCACACAACAGTTCGGTGCCGGACACCATGAAGCCGGCGGTGCAGAAGCCGCACTGGAGTCCGTGCTGCTCCGACATCGTCCGGCGCAGCCGTTCGGCCTCCGGCACCCGGTCCAGCCCTTCCACCGTGATCACTTCGCTGGCATCCAGTTGGGCGGCCAACATCAGGCAGGAGCGCATGCTGCGCCCGTCGACGAGGATGGTGCACGCCCCACAGACACCCTGCTCGCAGCCGAGATGGGTGCCGGTGAGTCCGAGTTGATCACGCAGCAGGTCGGCCGCACTCAGTCGGGCCGGTACGGCCAGGTGGTGCTCGGTCCCGTTGACCGTCAGGGCCACGTCGACCTCGTGGCCGGTCGGTTCAGCCATGCTCGCCCTCCCTCTCCTCCGCGCGGCGTACGGCCGCCACCGCAGCCGTGGCCACCGCCTGGACGGTGAGGTCCTTCACGTACTCCGGGTCGTCGGCGGCGGGCGACAGTTCGGCCACCGCGGGGGCCGCCCAGGCGGCCCACTCCCCATGATCATCTCCGGTCGGCAGATCGGCGGTGCCGGTCAGCAGGACGGGGTGTCCGGCGACGCTGAGCAGGGCCGTACGGATGCTGCTCGGCCGGCCGGTCTCGTCGGTGCGGACCAGGGCGGCCGCACCGGCGGTGGCGTAGTCGCCGTGCCGGGGGGCGTACTCCACGAAACCCCAGCCGGTCCGGGGCGCCACGTCCGCGATCTCCACCCACGTGATCATCTCGTCCGGCTCCAGGACGGACACGAAGTGGGAGACGAAGAAGTCTGCCGCCTCGATCGTCCGCGCTCCCCGGGCGGCGGACTCCACCTGCAGGCGGGCACCGAGCAGGACCATCGCGGCCGGGAGTTCCGCAGCGGGATCGGCGTGGGCCAAGGTCCCCCCCAGGGTGCCCCGGTGCCGGATGCCGACGTGACCGATGTGGCGTGCCATCGCAGGAATCAGCGGGTGGTGGCTGGCGATCACCGGATGGGTTTCGAGGTCGCGGTGGGTGAGCAGGGCGCCGACCAGCAGCCGGTCGGTGTCGTCGAACACCCGGCGCAGCTCGTCGAGGCGGCCGAGGTCCACCAGGACGTCGGGTCGCGCCAGCCGCAGGTTCATCAGGGTGAGCAGGCTCTGGCCGCCGGCCAGCGGCTTCACGTCCTCGTCGCCCGCCAACACGGCCAGGGCGTCCGCCACGGACTCGGCCCGGTGGTAGCGGAAGGGTGCCGGCTTCACTGCTCGACCCCGATCGTGGCTGGATCGGTCGCGGCCAGCAGGGCCCGTCGGACGGTGGCCGAGCTGATCGGCGTGCGGTCGAGGTGCAGCCCGGGGCCGACCGCGTCGTCGATGGCGGCGGCGATGGTCGCGTACGCGGCGATCGTGCCGCTCTCCCCCGCTCCCCGGACTCCGATGGGGTTGTCGAGGGTGGCCACGGGCAGGTGGGCGATCCGCACCGGCGGCACCTCACCGGCCCCCGGGACCAGGTAGGACAGGAAGGTCGTCGACAGCGGCTGTCCGCCCTCGGCGTAGGCGAACTCCTCCAGCAGCGCGCCGCCGATGCCCTGGGCCACCCCGCCGGCGATCTGTCCGGCCACCACCTGCGGGTTGATCTCCAGACCCCCTTCGTGGGCGACGGCATAGTCCAGCACCCGCACCATCCCACTGGCTCGCTGCACCCCGACGACGGCGGCATGCACCCCCATCGTCCAGGTGACCGTACGGGGCCGGAAGATGTCGGTCACGTCCAGTTCGGGCGCCCCCTCCAACCGGCCACCGGGGGCCGTGGCGGCCGCGATCTCGGACCAGTCGAGCGCCCCGTTCCCGCTCTTGAAACTGCCGGCCACGTAGTCGACGTCCTCGACCGCGGCCCCCAGCAACTCGGCCGCCCGCTCCCGACCGCGGCGGACGAGTTCCTTGCCGGCGCGGTGCAGCGCCGAGCCGGCGAGCACGGCGGACCGGCTGGCGAAGGTGCCGACGCCGTGGACCACGTGATCGGTGTCGGCTCGGGAGTAGCGGACCCGGTCCATCGGCACGTCGAGCGCCTCGGCGGCGACTTGGGCGAAGGAGGTCTCGTGGGCCTGACCGGCGGAGGCGGCACCGGCCGCGGCGTGGAACTCCCCACCGGTGAGCAAGGTGATCCGGCCAGCCTCCCACGGGCCGCGCCCGGTGGCCTCGAGGTAGGTGCCGATGCCGTACCCGATGGCCAGGTCGGGATGCCGTTCGGCGTACTCGGCCACGGCTGAGCGGGGCAGCAGTTCCACTGCTGCATCGAGGCAGGCGAGGTAGTCGCCGCCGTCGTAACTGATCGGAACCCCGTCGCGGTACGGGATGGGCCGCTCGTACGGCAGGTCCGCGGCGGTGAGCAGGTTCCGGCGGCGGATCTCCTCGCCGGAGAGACCGAGTCGGGTCGCGGCGTCGTCGAGGGCCCGCTCCAGGGCGAAACTTGCCTCCGGCCGCCCGGCCCCGCGGTACTGGGCCACGATGCACTTGTTCGTGAACGCCGCCCGCCCGTGGATGCGCACGTTCGGGATCCGGTAGGGGCCGAGCAGGTGGATGGCGGTGTTGGCGATGATGCCGCCGATCCAGAGGCTGCCGGACCCGACATCGACCACGAAGTCGTCGGCCCAGTGCAGGATTCGACCGTGGCTGTCGACGGCCAGTTCGGTGTGGTGCACCTGGTCGCGGCCCTGGGCGGCGGACAGCAGGTTCTCCTGCCGGTCCTCGACCCAGATCACGTCCTGTCCGGTGACCCGGGCCAGGGCGGCCAGCACCACCTCCTCGGCGTACACGTTCGCCTTGGTACCGAAGCCGCCGCCGACATCGGGAACGGCGACCCGGATGCTCTGCTCCTCGACGCCCAGGCAGTCGGCGACACTCGCCCGCACCCGGTGCGGGATCTGCGTGGAGGTCCACATCTCGATCCGGTTGCGGTGCCGGTCCAGGGATGCGCGCACCCCGCGTCCCTCCAACGGGATCGCGCCGTGGCGGCCCATCCGATAGGTCCCACGGACGCGTACCGCGGCGTCCACGGAATCCGCGCCGGCGCCGAACTCCACCCGGATCCGGGCTGCTTCGTTGCCGGTGAGTTCGGGGTGCACGATCGGCGCGTCCCGGGTCAGGGCCCGTTCGGCGTCGACCACGGCGGGCAGCGCGCCGTACGTGACGACGACCGCCTCGACGGCGTCCTCGGCCAGGTAGCGGTCCCGGGCCACCACGGCCACCACGGGTTGGCCGACGTAGGTGACCCGTTCGTCGGCCAGTACCGCCATGTGCGGGTCGGCCATCGCGAACTCGGTCGCCGCGGCGAACCCGGGGTGTGGGTTGTGCAGCGTGGCGATCTCGTTGCTGGCCAGTTCGAGGTCCCCGGGGCCGAACACCCCGAGCACGCCGGGCATGGCCACCGCCGCGGAGACGTCGATCGCCTCGATCGTGGCGGCCGCCTCGCTGGACCGGACGAAGGCGACCTGCAGGTGACCGGCGGCCGCGTCGGCCAGGAAGGACCCCCGCCCGGCCAGCAGCCGTTCGTCCTCTCGCCGCCGGACCGAGGTGCCGACCAGCCCTCCGGCCAGCCCCCCGGACAGCGGCTCGGTCACCGGACTCGCCTCTCCCAGCGCCACAGGAGGATGGAGATCCCGAAGGAGACGGTGATCAACAACAAGATGGTGGACACCATCGCCGGGTACTCGGCGTGGCTGTAGGCCTGCAGCACCACCCGTCCGAGGCCACGCTTGGTGGCGAAGAACTCCGAGAGCACCACACCGACCACGGCCAGACTGATGGCCAGCCGGATGCCGGTGAGCAGCGGCTTGCGGATGCCGGGCAGGATCACGTGCACGAAGACCTGCCACGGGGACGCTTGGACGGAGCGGGCCAGCTTCCAGTAGACCCGCGGCAGCTCCCGGATGCCGGTGGCGACGTTGATCAACACCGGGAACAGGGCGAACAGGATCCCCATCACCACCTTGGAACCGCTCAGGCTGAAGATCGGCAGCAGCACCGGGTAGAGAACGATCTTGGGGATGCCGTTGAGCGCGATCAGCAGCGGCTCGAAGATGGTCGTGGCCCACCGGGACAGCCCCAGGCCGAGCCCGAGCAATCCACCGACCAGGGCGCCGATGACGAAGGCGTAGAGGATCGACAGGGCGGTCACGCGCAGGTCGACCAGGAAGGTGCTGTCGGTCAGGTTGTCGAACAGGTTGACCAGAGTGGCCGCCGGCGACGGGATGACGAAGGTGAGCCCGGAGGCGACCTGCCAGATCACCAACGCGATCAACGCGACCAGGACCGAGCCCAGTACGGCATTGTTGCGGATCGACAGGCGGCCTGTCGGGCGTTCGGTCAGGGTGGTGGTCATCAGGCCCTCCGTCCACGCAGGATGAGTCGCTCCATCAAGGCCAACAGCGCGGTGAGGAGGACCGAGATCACCAGCACCACCAGGATGTAGGAGTACATGGCGTTGTCGTCGAAGATCTCGTACAGGTAGCGAATCCGGTAGCCGAGGCCGGCCTGTGCGGTGACGAACTCCATCGCGATGCAGCCGATCAGTGCGTACACCACCGCGAGCCGGAGACCGGCGACGATGAACGGTCCCGCCGCCGGCAGCGCGATGGAGAAGAGCAGCTGGCGCGGGGACACCTTCAGTGAGTGCGCCAACTTGATGTAGACCGCCGGCATCCCGGCCAGCCCGACGGTGGTGTTCAACGCCATCGGGATCATGGCCATGATCGTGGCGAGGATGATCACGCTGGTGGCGTTGATGCCGACCAGGACGATCATCACCGGATAGAACAGCACCATCGGCACCGCGTAGAAGGAGACCATGTAGGGCTCGAACACGCGACCGACTGTCGGGAGCTTCCAGAACAGCAGTCCGATCCCCAGGCCGGCGACGGAGCCGACCACGATCGAGACGGCCACCTCGATCCCGGTCCGTGCCGCGTCGTTCCAGAACTGTTGCTGGCCGATCAACTCCAGCATCCCGGCACCCATGGTGGACGGGGCCGGGAGGATCGAGGGACTCCACCACTGGGCCGTGGAGCCGATCTCGAGGAAGGTCCCGATCAGCAGCAGCAGGACGGCCGTCGCGACGACCGACACCCCCGTGCTCTCCGGGCGCAACCGGCGGGGCCGTGCACCTGCCGCGGGACCCGTCGGGTCCGGCTGGCTCGGGGTACTGGTCACCATCGTCGTCGAAGCGCTCACGCGCTCTTCTCCTCCTGCTGGAATCCGCGCATGGATTCGGCCTGCAGGGAGGACCACACCCGGTTGTGCAGTTCGTTGAACTCGTGGGTGGACACGATCGAGGGGTCGCGTTCCCCCTCGAGGTCGACGTCGATGACGTCGATGATCGTGCCGGGCCGGTAGGACATCACCCAGACCTGCTCCGACAGCAGGATGGCCTCGGAGATGTCGTGGGTGACGAACACGATCGTCTGGTGGGTGCGCGCCCAGATCTGGCGCACCTCCGCACCGAGGAAGATCCGGGTCTGCTGGTCCAACGCGGCGAACGGTTCGTCCATCAACACCACGTTGGGCTCCAGGGCCAGGGTGCGGGCGAGCGCCACCCGCTGCCGCATACCACCGGACAGCATCGACGGGTAGGACTTCTCGAATCCGGTCAGGCCGACCAGGTCGATGGCGTCCTGGGTGCGCTGGCGCTGCTCGCCCTTGCTGACCCCGGTCATCTGCATCGCGAACTTGACGTTCTCCTCGACGGTGCGCCAGGGCAGGGTCGAGTCCTCCTGGAAGACGAAGCCGATGTCCGGGCTCGGACCGGTCACCGCGCGACCGTTCACGGTCACCTCGCCCCGGCTGGCCTTCTGCAGACCGGCGATCACCGACAGGAGCGTGGACTTCCCGCAACCACTGGGCCCGACGATGGAGACGAAGCTCCGGTCGGGGACGGTCTGCGTGACGTCCTGCACCGCGATCACGCCGCCACTGGGCGTCGGGAACGTCACCCCGACGTCGACGATCTCGATTCCGGTTCCGCTCATCTGAACTCCGATTCCGATTGGTGGTGTGCACGAGCGGACCCCGGGTGTGCACCCGGGGTCCGTCCCGTCAGTTGAACTCGGTCTGGTCTTCCTCAGGCAGGTACTGCTGGTCGAGGACACTGGCCCAGTCGATCGGCTCCTCCAACTGCCCGGCGCCGACCATCAGGTCGGACAGGTTGTTGAGGGTCTCCGGGTCGACCTTCAGCGAGTAGGCCGTCTCCAGCTCGGGGGTCTGCTCGAACGCCTGGGTCATGATCTCGGGAGTCACTCCGACCAGCGGCGCCAGCGTCTCCGCTGCATCCTCCGGCTCGTTGATGATCCACTCGTTGATCTTCGCCGTGACGGTGAAGAACGCCTTCAGGTTGTCCGGGTTGGCCTCGGCGTAGTCGTCGTTCACCGCGACCAGGTCGGCGGGCATGTCCCCCACCACGTCGCGGGCGACGGTCAGCACCTTGGCCCCCTCGGCCACCTTGCTGGCCGTGAACGGCTGCATCGACCACCCGGCGGTGATCTGGCCGGCGCGGGCGGCGGTCCAGTTGTCGCCCATCCCGCCGACGGCCTGGGGCTTGACCCCGAGTTCCTTCTCCAGGCTCTTCACCACCAACTCGGTGGAGGAGCCGGCCGAACTGAAGCCGTACGTGGCCCCCTTCGGATCGGCGTCCTTCGGCCCGATCCAGGAGAAGTCGTTCACCTGGAACCAGGGCGCGATGACCGTCAAGTTGGAGTTCTCCTGGGCAGCAGCCAGCACCACCGAGGAGTTGCCCGCGATGGCTACATCCGCGTCACCACTGGTGACCACCCGCAGGGTGCTGCCGCCGCCGGCGCCGGAATAGAGGGAGACGTTGATGCCCTCCTCCTCGAACCAGCCCTTGTCGATGCCCGCCTGCAACATGGCCATGAACGGCAGGCTGTCCACACCGGTGGCGGAGATGCTGAGATCCTTCGTCTGCTCGACCGGGGCCTCCTCCGCGTCCAGCCCACATGCGGCCAGTGACACGCTCAGCGCGACAGCGGCGATCCCTGCGATGGCGCTCCGAACTCTGCGTCCCATCGTCCCCTCCTCCGTTGGATGAATAATGGATACAATATGCGGGTTTCTCGCTCGAAGGGCAACCCCTGCGGCCGTTCGTTCCAGATGGGAAACAAGGATTCAACTGCTGCGGCTCCTCGACCTCCGCGCCGCCCACCACTGCTGGAGGGTCAACCCGGCGGCCGTACCGACCAGCCCGGCGCCGACCAGTACGGCCTGTCGCCACGTCCCGTCGGCGCCACCCGCTGCCACCGGTTCCCCCGTCGGGGCACCCGACGCCGCCGGGCGGGCCGGCGCCGTTTCCCCGGTCAGTGGTACGCCATCGGCGGCAGTCAGCGGTCGACGCAGGGCCGGCGGCGCTCCGGGCACCGCGCTCCCCGGTGCCGGGAATCCCCCGGCGCCGGTGGCCGGCTCCACGATGGCGGCCATGGCGGCTAGAGCCCCGCGACGATCTCGGCGAAGGTGCGGATGGTCGACACCTTGCTCTGCCCGGGCCGGACGAACGGAACGATGGAGACCTGGTCAATGCCCAGGGAGTGGATCTGCCCCAGCCGTTCGGCACACTCCTCCGGCGTCCCGGCGAGGGCGAAGAGGTCGACCAGTTCGTCCGGCACCAGGTCGGCGTGGGCCGCCTCGGTGTCCATGTGCTCGTAGTAGTTGTAGTTCTCCTTGATCCGGTCGACCGCCGCCTGCAGGGAGGGGTCGATCGCGGCGGGCAACGGCCGGATCGCGACCCGGGAGACGTGCGCGCGCACCAGGTCGCGGGCCTCGGTCCGGTCCTCGGCGATCGCGGTCGGCGTCCACAACACGATGTGCAGGTCCTCGAGCGACTTGCCACTCTCCTTCGCCCCCGCCTCGATCGTGCGCAGAGCGCCCTCGATGAACTCGGGGGCGGTGCCGACGAGCACGATCACGCCGTCGGCGATCCGCCCGGACATCTTCAGGATCTTCGGCGCCGAGGCGGCGATGTAGACCGGGATCTCCTGGGGCTGCGGCATCCAGCTCAGCCGGTAGCCGGCCCCGGTGGACTCCTCCTTGGCCTCCTCGCCGCGGAAGAGGGTCCGGAGGGTGTCGATCGACCCCTCCAACTCGGCCAGCTTCTGCGGTTTCAGCCCCATCGTGCGCAGCGAGGAGTCCCCGGTGCCGATGCCCAGCGCCGCCCGTCCGCCGGTGAACTCGTTCAGGGTGGCCCAGAACGAAGCCAGTGCGGAGGGATGCCGGGTCTGGGCGTTGGTGACACCGGTGCCGAAGACGATGCGCTCGGTACCGACCGCCGCCGCACCCATCACCACGGCCGACTCGCGCCAGATGTTCTGGGAGTCGCCGAACCAGACGTTGTCGTAGCCCAACTCCTCGCACAGGTGTACGTAGGATCGCAGCTGCTCGATCGGCTCCGTCGGGAACAACCCGATTCCCTTGCTCAGCATGGCGGCTCCTTCGTCGTCCCTGGTTCACTTCGGTCGTATATTGGATACACTATCCAGCGCACGGTATCAATGTCGTCCATCCTGCGGGAAGCCACCCGGGGGTCCGGATCCGGAGGTTCACGGTGGAACTGGTCAACGAATTCTCGGTCGACGCCCCGGCGGACCGGGTCTGGGCGACCGTCGGCGACCTGGAGCAGGTCGCCCAGTGCCTGCCGGGGGCCAGTATCGACGAGGTCGACGGCGACGAGTACCGCGGCCGGGTCCTGGTGAAGGTGGGGCCGATCAGCCTCGGGCTGGCCGGTACGGCACGCATTCTCGATCGCGACGACGCGGATCGACGGATGGTGGTCCAGGGCGAGGCCCGCGACCGCCACGGGCAGGGCAGCGCCGCGGCGCGGATCTCGGTCAGCGCGGTCGAGGCCGGGGGCCGGACTGACGTCCGGGTGGTCACCGACGTGGACCTCGGCGGTCGGATCGCCCAGTTCGGCGCCGGCATGATCAGTCAGGTCAGCGATCGGATCGTCAAGCAGTTCGTCCGCCGACTGGAAGCCCTGATCGAGACTCCCGATGGGATCACCGCGCCGTCGCCGGGCCGGGCGGCACCGGACCGAGCGATCGACCGCCCCGTCGCCGCCCTGCTCCCGGCCGCTGCGGTGGTGGCCCTCGCCGGTGCGCTCTTCGGCTGGGCCCTCGGCCGGGCTCTACGCTCGGCGGCCGGAGCGCACTGAGCCGGGAGAGCCAGTCCGACCGGGCTCGTCCGACAGGGCGAACACTGCCTCCAACTCCACCGACGCCTGCCCCGGCAGGGAACTGACCCCGATCGCGGTCCGGGCGTGCACACCGATCTCCGGACCGAAGGTGTCGGCCAGCAGGGCCGACGCGGCGTCCAGCACCTGCGGATGATCACCGAAGTCGGTGGTTGCCCGGATGAATCCGCGCAGGTGCAGCACGGCCGCCACCCGGTCCAGCCCGACCGCGGACTCCAGTGCCACGACGAGGTTGATCGCGGCGCGCTCGGCCTCCTCCCGGGCCTGCCGCAGCGTCAGCGATTCCCCGACCACGCCCACCAGCGGACCGGTGGTGGTGCTGCGGCCGGTGCAGCCGGAGACCCACGCCGTACCCGCGAACTCGCGCACCGCGACATAGGAGCCCTTCGGGCGTACGGGCTCGGGCACTTCGATGCCGCGCGCAGCCAGCCGTTCGATCGGCCGGGTCACTCCTCCCCCAGGGCCTGGGTGACGTGCTGGATCGAGTGCCGCTGGTGCTGGTCGAGCAGTTCGATGGCGCCCTCGGCGTCGCGGGCTTCGATTGCGGCGATGATCTGCTCGTGCTCCGTGTTGACCATGTTCGGGTCGAGGCTGTAACTGTCCGGGTAGAGGGCGCGATACGGGTCGGTGGTGTCCCACAGGTGGTCCAGGATGTTGATTCCGCGCTGCATCCCGCTGGCCGTCAGGGGCAGCATGTGGAAGCGCCGATTCGCCTTGCCCAGCGCGACCAGGTCGCGCTTCTTCGCAGCCCGTACGACGTCCTTCATCGTGTTCCGCGCCTGGGTCACCAGATCATCGGTGATGTGGTCGATCGCCGCCCGCAACAGGTCCGCCTCGATCACCCGGCGCAGCCGGAAGACCTCGAGCAGTTGGGGCAGCGCCAACTTCGTCACGGTGTAGCCGGTGTGCGGCTGGTAGCTGACGAGTTCCTCCGCGTCGAGCACCTTCAACGCCTCCCGGACCGGGATCCGGCTGATCCCGAACTCACTCGCGATCGCGCTCTGCACCACTGGCGTCCCGGGCGCGAGGCGGCCACTGGTGATGGCCTCCCGCAGGGCCACGACGACAGCCTGTTGGGCCGTCTGCGGTCGTACGAACACCTCCTGGCCCGCCACCGATGCCATCAGCTCACCACGTCCCTTCGTCGGGTGGCGGCACGATTCCCACCGCCTGTTGCTTCCCTCATGAATACAGTATGCGTGCTGTCCTTGACCAGATCTTGATCAGTCACGGACCGACGCCGATCCCCTCCGAAGGCCCCGGTAGAGTCCGTGGGCGAGGCTGCGGGCGACCGCGGCACCGACGGACACGAGGGAGTGAACTGATGGACAAGGTGGTTCCCTCCGCCGCCGACGCGGTGGCGGACATCAAGAACGGGGCCTCGCTGGCCGTGGGCGGATTCGGCCTCTGCGGCGTCCCCTCCGTACTGATCGCCGCCCTGCTCGACCAGGGCGCCCACGACCTCGAATGCTTCTCGAACAACTGCGGCGTCGACGACTGGGGCCTCGGCCGCCTCCTGTCGGCCCAGCGAATCCGTCGCATGGTCGCCTCCTACGTCGGCGAGAACAAGGAGTTCGCCCGGCAATACCTCCAGGGCGAACTCGAAGTCGAACTCACCCCCCAGGGCACCCTCGCCGAACGCCTCCGCGCCGGCGGCTCCGGCATCCCCGCCTTCTACACCGCCACCGGCGTCGGCTCCCAGGTCGCCGACGGCGGCCTGCCCTGGAAGTACGCCGCCGACGGCACGGTCGAGATCTCCTCCCCGAAGAAGGAGACCCGCACCTTCCCCACCGCCGAGGGCGAGCACGACTTCGTTCTCGAACAGGCCATCGTCGCCGACTACGGCCTCGTCCGCGCCTGGAAGGGCGACCGGCACGGCAACCTCGTCTACCGCGACTCCGCCCAGAACTTCAATCCACTCGCCGCCATGGCCGGCCGGACCACCATCGCCGAGGTCGAAGAACTCGTCGAACCCGGCGAACTCGATCCCAACCACGTCCACACTCCCGGTGTCTTCGTCCACCGCGTCGTCGAACTCACCCCCGAGCAGGCCGCGGACAAGCGGGTCGAACGCGTCACCACCCGACCCCGCCCCACCAGTACCAGTCAGACCAGCGCAGAGGAGCGTGCCTGATGCCCTGGACCCGTGACCAGATGGCCGCCCGCGCCGCCCGGGAACTCACCGACGGCTCCTACGTCAACCTCGGCATCGGGATGCCCACCCTCGTGCCCAACCACGTCCCCGACGACGTCGAACTCGTCCTCCAGTCAGAGAACGGACTCCTCGGCATCGGCGCCTACCCCTACGACGGCGAGGAGGACCCCGACCTGATCAACGCCGGCAAGGAGACCGTCACCCTCCGCAACGGCGCCTCCATCTTCGACTCCGCCACCAGCTTCGGCATGATCCGCGGCGGCAAGATCGACGCCGCCGTCCTCGGCGCCATGCAGGTCTCCGAGACCGGCGACCTCGCGAACTGGACCATCCCCGGCAAGATGATCAAGGGCATGGGCGGCGCCATGGACCTCGTCCAAGGCGCCAAGCGCGTGATCATCTTGATGGACCACGTCGCCAAGGACGGCAGTCACAAGATCGTCCCCGACTGCACCCTGCCGATCACCGGACTCCGCGTGGTGCACCGCATCATCACCGACCTCGCC
This sequence comes from Propionibacteriaceae bacterium, assembly GCA_052094425.1. Taxonomy (GTDB): domain Bacteria; phylum Actinomycetota; class Actinomycetes; order Propionibacteriales; family Propionibacteriaceae; genus Microlunatus. The sequence continues at coordinate 16,804 of JBQDIN010000042.1, read as the reverse complement.
GTCATCGACGTGACTGGGGACGGGTTGGTGCTGGTCGAGTTGGCCCCCGACGTCACCGAAGCCGAGGTCCGGGAGAAGACGGGCCCCACCCTGCACTGACGTCGGACGTCGCGGCCTTGCCGGTGGACCCGGCGATGAGGGCGCCGACCAAGAGCGCTATCCCGACCAGGTCGACCAGCGTGATGAACAGGTTGACCAGCTGGATCACCAGCACCACACTCATCGCGCTGCTGTGCGCGACAGCCGGGATGGCGAAATTGGTCGCCGGACGCAGCACCGCGACTGCCAGCAGGATGGCCAGTCCGGCGACCCCCAACTGCTTCGTTCGGCCCCGGACCCTGAGCACCACCAGGACCAGACCGGTGACCAGGACCAACACGTAGAGAAGGGCGCCGATCAGCCCGGGGACAGCGGCCAGTGTCGTGTTCATGGCCCCATTCTCTCCTGTGCGGGCAGATGGTCACGACAAGCTCGTCCAGCGTGGGTGTGGATCGGTCAGCGCATGGTTGTTGCTGCCGGCGACGGGCCGGGGCGGGGGTGGGCGCAGACGGCCAGCGCAAGCAGCCCGACACCCAAGAGGCTGAGCAGCGTACTGCCGAAGCCAGTCACCGCGTAGAACGTCGACAACGAGGCGCCCCTGCCCGAGAAGACCTCGGAGACGAACGAGTAGAGCACCCGTTGGCCCAGCCAGTTCATCGCAAACACGATGAATCCGGCCAAGCCCAGCTTCTTGGCCGTACCCTTCGCCCGAACGGCGACCAGGATGATGGCACCGACGAGCGAGACGGGGTAGAGCACCTGCCCCACCAGGCTGAGTAAGTTCGTAAACCACGTGACGTCCATCGCGCCAGTGTGCACGCACCCGGATCGGCGACGCGAGATTATTGTGCCTCCGACCGGCACCCCGCAGAAGTCAGCGGCCGGTGCCGGCGTAGACGACCGCCTCGCCGTCGGCGTCCAACCCGAAGGCGCTGTGCGCCGCCTGGACCGCCTGGTCGACGTCACCCTCGTCCACCACGACCGAGATCCGGATCTCCGAGGTGGAGATCATCTCGATGTTGACGTCCACCTCAGCCAGCGCGGAGAAGAACCGTGCGGTGACGCCCGGGTGGGAACGCATCCCGACGCCCACCACGGACACCTTGCCGATCTGATCGTCATAGCGGAGGTCCTCGAAGCCGACCTCGGCCTTGATCGCCTCCAGCGCATCGATGGCCAACTTGCCATCGGCCTTGGGCAGGGTGAAGGAGATGTCGGTCCGCGAGGTGGCGACCTCCGAAACGTTCTGCACGATCATGTCGATGTTGCTCTCGGTGGCGGCCACCGCCTCGAAGATCCGGGCTGCCTCACCGGCCTTGTCGGGCACCCCGACGATGGTGATCTTGGCCTCACTGCGGTCATGGGCCACACCCGAGATGATCGCTTGTTCCATTGCTGTCCCTTCCTCGAGTTCGGTGACCCAGGTCCCGTCCTTGGTGGAGAAGGAGGAACGGACGTGGATCGGCACATTCTCGCGACGCGCGTACTCCACGCACCGCAGGTGAAGGATCTTGGCCCCACAGGCCGCCATCTCCATCATCTCTTCGAAACTGATCTGCGGGATCCGTCGGGCACTCGGGACGATCCGGGGGTCGGCGGTGAAGACGCCGTCGACGTCGCTGTAGATCTCGCAGTAGTCCGCACCCAGCGAACCAGCCAGCGCGACGGCGGTCGTGTCCGAGGCTCCCCGGCCCAGGGTGGTGATGTCCTTCGTCGTCTGGGAGACCCCCTGGAAGCCGGCGACGATGACGATGTCCCCTTGGTCCAGGGCCGACTCGATCCGGCCCGGGGTGATGTCGATGATCCGGGCGTTGCCGTGGGTCCCGGTGGTGATCACGCCGGCCTGGGACCCGGTGAAGGACCGGGCCGTCGCCCCCTGGTCGGCGATCGCCATCGCCAACAGGGCCGCACTCATCCGCTCCCCGGCGGTGAGCAGCATGTCGAGTTCACGGGGCGGCGGTTGCGGCGAGACCTGCAGGGCGAGGTCCATCAACTCGTCCGTCGTGTCCCCCATGGCGGAGATGACGACGACCACGTCGTGGCCGGCCTGCTTGGTGGTGACGACCCGCTTCGCGACGCGCTTGATGCTCTCGGCGTCGGCCACCGACGACCCGCCGTACTTCTGAACCACGCGTCCCACGAATGCTCCTCACCGTCTGAGGTGTTGATTGTTCCCCGGGTGGGCCGGCCCGTACGATCCACGGCCGGGCTCGCCCGGGGGACAACTCTAGTGGTCCGCTGCTGTCGACCACCCCGCGTCCGCTGGATGATCCGGCGGGTCGCCCGACGGGATCATTGCTGCAGGTACGCGAGCACGGCCAGCACCCGGCGGTGGCCGTCGAACTCCGGCGGCAGGTCTAGTTTCATCAGCAGGTTGCCGATGTGCTTGGCCACCGCCGCGTCACTGACCACGAACGTCTGCGCGATGGCGGTGTTGGACCGCCCCTCGGCCATCAGCGCGAGTACTTCGAGCTCGCGTGGCGTCAGGCTGGACAGCGGGTCCCGTCGGACGGCGATCAGTTGGCGTACCACCTCGGGATCGACCACCGTGGCCCCGCCGGCGACCCGACGGATCGAGTCGGCGAAGTCCTCCACCTCGGTGATCCGGTCCTTGAGCAGGTAGCCGACCGCGCCGGTGGCATCCTGCAGCAGCTCGGCGGCGTAGGTCTGCTGCACGAACTGGCTCAGCACGATGACCGGCAGCCCGGGATCGGCCCGGCGGAGTTCGAGTACGGCGCGGAGCCCTTCATCGGTGAAGTCGGGGGGCATCCGTACGTCAGTGATCACGACATCGGGGCGGTCCACCCGGACGGCGGCCACGAGCGCTTCGCCGTCCCCCACCGAGGCTGCGACCTCGTACCCGAAGCGGGCGAGGATGCCCTCGAGCCCGGCCCGGAGCAGAGCCGAGTCCTCGGCGAGGACGACGCGCAGTGGCGCTCCGGCGGTCATGCTGCCTCCCCTGCACTCGACTCGAACGCAGCCCGACTCTCCGTGCCGCACGGAATCTCGATTCGTACCACCGTCGGTCCGCCCACGGGGCTGGACAGGAACAGCCGGCCGTTCGAGACGGCCAGCCGGTCCACCAACCCGTGCAGCCCGCCGCCCGGGGGCGCCTCCGCTCCCCCGCGGCCGTCATCGGTGATCTCCACCACCAGGAGCGAGGTGTCCAGCCGGATCCACACCTTCGCCCCCGCCGCCTCGGCATGCTTGGCCACGTTGGTCAGGGCCTCGCTGATGGCGAACCAGGCCGTGGCCTCCACCGTGGCCGACAACCGGCGTGGGAGCACCGCGTCCACCTCGGTCGGGATCGGACTGCGACCGGCCAGGTCGGTGACGGCCGCATCGAGTCCTCGTTCGACCAGGAGTTGCGGGTACACCCCGCGGACGAGTTCGCGGACCTCCGTCAGGGCGAGCCGGGCCTGCTCCCGGGCGGCGTCGATGCGGTCCCGGACCTCCTCGCCTCCCTCGGGCAGGTCGAGCGCGGCCAGGTCCATCCGGGCCATCCCCAACTCCACGCCCAGTGCCACCAGGCGTTGCTGGGTCCCGTCGTGCAGGTCGCGCTCGATCCGTCGTCGCTCCGCCTCGAAGGCGTCCACCAGCCTTGCCCGGGAGTTGGTGACGGCGACGAGTCGCCGACCCAGTTCGGTCTCCTTGGGCGCCAGTACGGCCCGGGTGATCTCGGCCCGGGCCGCCGCCCAGGCGGTCACGGGGTAGGCCATCACCGGGATCAGCAGCACCCCGAGCAGGGACCACGCCAACCGCACCCAGAGCTCGGAGACGGAGGGGAACGGCCAGGTCATGGCCAGGGCCACCGGGAACAGGGCCAGGGCGAGCACCACGGCGTCCAAGAACCACAACGCGATCGAGACCAGGGTGTAGGCGAATTCCCGCCAGGTCACGGGTTCCTTGGCCCGAGTGACCACCCACGAACGAACCCCCGGGTACGGCGGGGGCCGGTGTGGGTCGGTCACCGGATGGTCGTCGATCAGCCGGAGCCGCCGTCGCTCGATCCGGGCGACCAGGATCCCGGACAGGACGAAGCCACCCAGCAGCACCACCCCGACCAGGAAGACGAAGGTCAGCACCACGCCGAGGAAGAGCAGGTAGAGCACGACGAAGGTGAGCACTCCCAGCCCGACACCGGAGAGCAGGTAGAGCAGGGAACGCCACGGCCAGCGGGAGAGCAGGAACCGGCGTGGCGGCAGGGTCATGGCTTGCCACGCTGAGTCCGGTCGCACCCTCCGGATCCTAGTGCGCGCGGCATTCCAGCACAGTGGAGCAGGCTCTACCCTGACCGGGCTGCTCAGTGCAGCACGGCGGGACCCTCCCGACGCCACCACCGGGCGCCGCCCCGGGCCCCCGGGCCGCACTCGGGATCCTCGGCCAGGCGATCAATCAGCGGCAAACCGTTCATGCCCGCCGCATACAACGCGAGTCGAAGGTGCGGATGATCATCGCGGCAGAGGGGCAGCAGCAGTTCCTCGTCCAGTGGGATCTGGCTGTGCGCACTGGTGATCAAGGCGCCCCGCCGGACCTCGGGATCCTCGGAGCCGAGCAGGGCTGCCGGTGCCTCGGCAGGGTGGTTCCAGCCCAGCAGGTTGGCAGCGCGAGCCGTCTGCTCGCGGACGGACTCGTCGGAGTGGGTTCGGGCCATCCGGGCGATCTCGGTGGAGATCGCCTCCCGGTAGGGCACCGTGGTGAGCAGTGACTTGGCATGGAACCGGCGGGTGGAACGTTCCTCGCACATCAGTTCGTAGATCAACCGAGTCAGCAGGGGCTGACGACCCTTCTGTCCCAAGGCTCGAGCCACCGCCCGCTCCACCTCGTGCGCGATGGCCACTCCCTGCCTGCGTTCCTGCACGGCCAGTGGTGGTGCGGGCTGTGGGAGGTCGGCCCCGCCCGTGTCCCCGACGCGCCGCAGCAGCAGTGCGCGCCGATCCTCGGGCAGCGACCAGATGATCTCGGCGACGGCCCGGCGAGCACGTGGTTCGCGCACCTCGCGGTGGGCCACGAGCACGTACTCCGAGACCACATCCAGGGTCTCCTCGTCCAGCCGTCCCGTCTCGAGCGCGTTGTGCACCGCAAAGGCGGCACCGCGTACGATCAGCGCTCGCTCATGCCCGAGCAGGGTGGCCAGCCAGCGCACCCGGTCGGCGTCGGGAGTCTCACTGAGCACGGTGACGAGGTCGAGCACCACCTGGGCGTGCTCGTCGAAGATCGCGGTGTGCAGGGCTTCCACCGTGACCTCGCTGTACGGGCTGTCCAGGATGCTGGCCAGCGCCTCGTACCGGGTGAGGTAGGCCGCCCCGGTCGATCGAGCCGTCTCGCTCACCAAGCGCTGCACCGGTTCTCGGACGAGGAAGGTCGGGAGGACGACGGTGTCAGCGGTGAGCAGGTCGGCGAACCGGAGCCAGTCGATGCCGCGCGGCCGACCGTTCATGACCTGCTCGCAGCGTTCGGTGACCTCGTCGAGTCCCAGTTGTCGATCGCTCCGGCGCGACGGGCCCTCGCCGGTGTCGTAGCAGCGGCGCATCGTGTCGACGATGCCGCGCAGCGACCCGGGCTCCGCCCGGGTGACGACCTCGTACGCCTCGATCACCGAACTCGGCGCCTGCACGGTCCCGCGCTCCCAGTTCGAGATGTGGGCCGGACTCGCCGGGACGTCCAGCTCGGCCAGTGCCGCCACCATCGCCTTACCGGTCGCAACGTCCCGGTTCGGGCCGAACTGCCGGTTGTGGCGCAACAAGAACCCGGTCCGGGCGGCCACGTCGACCGACTGACTGGTCAGCGACGTGTGGTCCTCCGGGGGATCGGCCCTGCGCCCGCGACGCTGGCTGGGGACAGCACTCACGAGGCACAGTGTTGCAGTCCGGCGCGCCATCCGCACTCACCCGCCTCGAAACCGCGACCTCCGGACGCCCCGGCCGTCAGCCGATGGACACGGACGTGTTGCCGAGCGCCTCCGTGGAATCCCGGGCCCGGGCGAACTCGGCCACCTGGGCTTTGCTGATCCACACCAGCCGATTGTGCTGACTGCTCGGCTCGCAGACCAGGTACTGGCCCGCCCGGTGCTCGAGCAGGGCGACCCAGTGGGAGGTCTGGCCGGTCGGCCGGTCGTTCCAGAGTGCCGCCTGCTTCAGCCCGCCGCTGAGCATCGCCACGCCTCCTCGGCCCACCGCCGCCAGCGCCTCGGCCAAGTGACCGGGCCGGGCGCCGGTGATCGCGGTTCCCGCGTTGATCCGACTGGCGACGGCACTCGTGCTCACCTCCGCCGTGCCCTGGCTGGACTTCATCGGCAGGCGCAGGACGTGTTCGCGCACGTGGGTGACGGCGGCACGGTCCTTGACCGCGGCGACGGAGCCCTCGAGGGAGTGCGTCCAGCCGTGCGGCTTGTGACCGAGCGCCAACTGGAGGGCGACCACACTGGCCGGGCCGCAGTTGCCGAAGTCCTCCGTCGCTCCGGTGATCTGAGTGACCATGACCGCGGCACCTCGGCCCGGTTCGGTCCCCCCGGTGCCGGTGACGAGGTAGCGCCACGTGACCGGACCAGCCGAACCATCCGGCTCCAGGCCACCCTTCTTCTGCGCGGCCAGCACCGCGGCCCGCGTGGCCGGGCCGAACTCCGCATCCACAGCCACCGTGAACCCATGATCATTGAGTGCACCCTGCAGGGCCTTGACCGCCGCACCCTTCGCGCCGAACTGCAGCACCGGAACCAGTGCGCCCCACGTCTGCGGGCCGACCACTCCGTCCGTCGACAACTCCACCGCCTCCTGGAATCTCGTCACCGCAGACCTCGTGGCCGGTCCGAACTCGCCGTCCACCGAGGCCGGGGCCGCAGCAGCGACCAGCAACCTCTGCAACACCCTCACCGAACCACCGATTGATCCGTACTTCAACGTCGGATACCCCGACAGACTCGGCGCGGCAGCGGCCGGTGGCGCACCGACAGCGACCAGCGCCACCCCCGCCGTACTCGTTCCCAGCGCCCCGAGGAAGAGGCGACGACTCATCATGGTGCTCAGTGCCTTTCGCAAAAGCGGGTCGGGCGACCTGCCGATGTCACAGACGCTATGTACGCGGGGGTCCACTGCCCCGGCCGGACGGAGTGATCACGCATTTGTTTACGACAAGGGCCCAGACCAAAAGAATGCGGCGGGGGTGGTCGGGTCGCCCTCGTGGCTCCTCGCGGAGTTGATCATCGGGTATACAACCCCACCGGTCCGGGTGCCGAGCATCGGAAATGTTCAGTCCGGAGAGCGCCAGAAAAACAAGTCGGCAGATCTCCACTTGTCCCTTCGGCTGACCCGAGAACCGTGTCAACATCCACGAACAGAGCAAGAAGCCGCAGCCGTACGACTCGGACGCGGAAGGGATCCGATGATGATCTGCTCTCACCGGAACCCGAACTGACCCCTGACGAGAAGTAGCCCAAACCCGGAGTGGAGGAGACGAACCATGCCAGACTTTTCATACAATGCGGCCGGTCTTGGCCGCGTGGCCAGTCGCATGCAGGACGAAGGTGGCTATGGAAGGGCCGGCGCGCAGAGGTCCAGCGAGTTCATCGAGGCGGTACCGGCATCGGCGGGAAGCCCGCTCTTCGGTGAGGGTGCCAAGGCGGTCCGCAGCACCGGGGGGATCCTGACCCAACTCTTCGAGGATCTGGACCGGTTCTGGTTCAACTCCAGCATCGAGATCCAACAGACCGTCAAGCGCTACCAGTCCACGGATCGGCGGGCGGCGGCCGACAGCGATGCGATGTACCAGAAGTACATGAAGAACCCAGTTCAGGAGGAGGACCGCCCATGAGCACGCTTCAGAACCCCGTCGACAATTGGCACTCGCCGTCCCCGAGCGCGGCACTGGACATCCCGGCCACGGTCAGCGATGAGCTCGGCAAGTACACCTCCGTATCGGGTGCGCTCGACTGGGCCTGCCAGAAGGTCTTCGGCAAGACCCCAGCTGCCTGGGTCGTCGATCAGTTCGACGGCGATTGGCGAGCGTTGAGCACGGCCGGCGATTGCCTCAACCAGCTGGGCACCTGGATCCAGACGATGGCCGACAACGCAACTGGCCTCTCGTGGAGTTCCAGCGGCGAATGGACTGGTCAGGCTGCCAATGCGGCCAAAGAGCAGTTCGCCCAGGTGAACAAGAAACTCAGCCCTGCTCCGGAGCAGATTCGTGCGTGCGGCAGAGCCACCCAACGGCTCGCCTCGCACGTATACCTCGTCGCCGCAGCAGTCGCCGCCCTGGTCGAGTCCATTGTCGCTGGGCTGGCATCAGTCATTTTTCCGCCTGCGTTGGTCTCCGCCGTTGCCAGCGCCATCAGGGCCCTGGCCAAGGTCATCGGCTTCATCTCCGACAGCCTCAGATACATCAACACATTGATCAAGCAGATCCAAGGACATGGGACCAGCCTGTCGGCCCTCCCCAAGATCAAACTGACCACCGGCTATGACAACCCGATGGTCAGCTGACCCGTCACGGAGGGGACCGACGTGAATCCGCGAACGGAGATTGAGATGGACGATTCCGAGCTGTCCGACCTGCTCGAGGAGATGCGTACGGAGACCGAGAAGCTGCGGGCCGGGGCTAAGGAATCGACGGAGTTGCGGCTCAAGTGGGAGCGACAGCGCGCCACTGACAGGGACTTGATCAGGAAACTTGACAGCGCGTTGGCCGGCGAAATCACTTGGCTCGACGTGATGAGCTCGCCGGAGTACCAGAAGGCGCACGCCGCAGAGTTCGACGAGGCCATCAAGGACTACGAACGGCGAGAGAAGGAAGGAACCTTGCCCAGTCCGGAGGAGGCTGACGCTCGCATTTCCGAGTTCATGGCCACCATGCAATCGGATGTGGCGGCTGCGGAGCAAGCAGAGGTGGCGGCCGCCAGGGCCGAGCAGGCTGCCGACGAAGAGCAACAGCGAGCGGCTGATTCACCCTTTGTTCCCCCCACGGACAGAGCCATCGCGACCGAGATCGAACCGATGCTCATCGGAGACACCGACGACATGCCGGATTCGCCTCCGCCTTCCAACGAACACCGGGACGAGTCGCCTTTCCTTCCCTCCAAGGACGAGGACGTTGCACCGGCACTCGGTTCCCTTACCGGCTTCGCGGACGATCAGTAGTCCCGTCGAACAACCCCTGGGCTTCGGTCGAGCACCGGCATCCACCGAGCCCTGCGTAACTCGAAGAGTCGCGCGGATCCTGATCGCCTTCATCTCGTCCAGCCCGCAGCGGCCTCGCCAGTGGTGGAGCAGGCTCTACCTCGAAGTCTCCAGTCGGGGCCACTGTGTCGCGGCCGCCGGACGGATTCACTGGTGGCATGCCCCGCACCCCTGCCCAGGACTCGTCCCCATCACCTGAACTGGTCGAGGTCACCCCGGGCGGCACCGCCGCCGCGGAGGTGGTCCAACTCTGGTCGGTGACGAAGCGCTTCGCCACCGGGAACCAGCCGGTGACCGCCCTGGACGACGTGACGGTCGGCTTCCGGGCCGGCACCTTCACCGCCGTGATGGGACCCTCCGGGTCCGGCAAGTCCACCCTGATGCACTGCTGCGCGGGCCTCGAGCGGCCGGACGATGGCGCTGTGATCACGGCCGGTGTTGATCTTGCTTCGCTGTCCGAGCGTCGACTCACTCTGCTTCGGCGGGACCGGATCGGCTTCGTCTTCCAGTCCTTCAACCTGGTGGCCGCCCTCACGGCGGCCCAGAACGTCGCGCTCCCCCTGCGGCTGGCTGGACATCGGGTCCCCGAGAGCGAGGTGCACCAGGGCCTGGCTGCGGTGGGGCTGGCCGATCGGGCCGACCACCGCCCTTCACAGCTGTCCGGTGGGCAACAACAGCGGGTTGCCCTGGCCCGCGCCCTGGTCACCCGACCCGAGGTGTTGTTCGCCGACGAGCCGACCGGATCGCTGGACGCGGTGGCCTCCCGGGAGGTGCTGGGATTGCTGCGCTCCCTGGTGGACGAGCACGGGCTCACCGTGGTCACCGTGACCCACGACCCGCTGGTGGCCGCGGCTGCGGACCGGTTGGTCTTCCTGGCCGACGGCCGGATCGTCGACGACGTGGATCGTGACGGGTCGGTCGGGTGGACGGCCGAGGAACTGGCGGTCCGGATGGCGCACCTGGAGCCCGCCGCCACCCCGGCGGGACCGCGATGATCGCGGTCACCTTGGCTCGGCACCACTGGCGCAGCCTGATCGGGACCTTCCTGGCCCTGGCCGTCGGTGTGCTGCTCCTCGCCACGACCTTGATCATCTTCGTCTCGTCCAGCCCGCAGGTTCCGCTGCGCTACGCGGCCGCCCCGGTGTTGGTCTCCTCCCAGCCGCCGGGCAGTGAACCGGAACGCGCCGGCTGGCAGCGTCCGTGGACCGCGGCGCAGGCCGACGCACTGGCAGCCGACATCACCGACCTCCCCGGGGTGCAGGGGGCCGTGGTGGACCACACCTTCCATGCCCAACTCGTCGTCGACGGCGCACTCGTCACGCACACCGACACCCGGGGCCGGCAGGGCCACAACTGGTCCTCGGCTGCCCTCGGCGGGAGCAGTCTGGTCGTCGGTGCGGCCCCGTCCGAGCCGGACGAGGTGGTCGTCGGCAGCGACCTCGGCCTCGCCGTCGGGGACCGGGCCCAACTGCTGCTGGCGACCGAGTCCCGTACGGTGCGGGTCAGTGGCGTCCTCGATGCGCCCGGAGTGCTGCTGGACGACGCGTCCGCGGCCCGCGCCGCCGCCGGTCCCCGCGCCCTCGGTCTGGTGCTCGACCCCGGAGCGGATCCGGACGAGGTCGGGCAACGGGTCCGCCGGCAGATCGGCGACACCGGCACCGTGCTGACCGGCGCCGACCGTGATCAACTCGAGACCGAGGCGGACTCCTCCGACCGCTACGTCGGCGCCCAGTTCCTGGTCATGCTGGGCGTGATCACCGGCTTCGTGTCGATCTTCGTGATCGCCACCACCTTCGCCTTCGTGGTGGCCCAACGCCGGCGCGAGTTGGGCCTGCTGCGTTGTCTCGGGGCCACCCCCGGACAGGTTCGCCGGATGACCCTGGTGGAATCCGTCGTCGTCGCCGTACCGGCCGGCGTCGTCGGGGCCTCACTGGGTGCGCTGCTGGCCGGCCCGGTCGGCCGCTGGATGGTCGACTCCGGGATGCAGCCGCAGGGGTGGACTCCACACGTGGTCTTGGTCCCGGCGGTGGCTGCCCTCGGATTGGGGCTGCTGATCGCGGTGCTGGGGGCCTGGTCGGCCTCGCGCCGGGCCGCCCGGATCCGTCCGATGGAGGCGCTGCGGGAAGCGGCGGTCGACGACCGACCGCTCGGCCGGGGGCGGCTGGTGTTGGGGCTCACGTGTGTCCTGGCCGCGGTGGCCGTCGGCGTCCTGAGTCGCCGGCTGGAGTTCGAGTACGTCGGGGCCGCCACCACCGGTGCGGCCTGCGCTGCCCTGCTCGGTGCCGCCCTGTTGGCACCGACGTACCTGCCACGGGTGATCCGGGGGCTGACCGTCTGGTCGCTGCGATCCGGCGGACCGGTCCTGCACCTGCTCCGGGAGGGCTCGACCACCGCCGTACGCCGGGTGGCGTCCACCCTGACTCCGGTCCTGCTGACGATGGGCCTGGTGGGCTTCGTCACCGGCATGGTGGCCACCATGTCCGACACCCTCTCCCGGGCCAACCAGGGCGGGATCCTCACCTCGCACGCGGCCGCACCACGGCCCGGCTCCCCCGGTGTCACCGACCCCGCACTCACCATGATCAACTCCGCCGAACCCGAGCTGACGATGTCGCTGCTCACCTCGTGGCTGATGGTGGGGCCGGAGGCAGCCGAGGGGCGCCGCCTCGGCCTCAACGGCCTCGACGCCACCATGACCGCCCAGTTGGCTGGCGCCGTACGCGAGGGCAACACGGCCCGGCTCGACGAACCGGACACCGTCGCGATCAGTACTCCCACGGTGTCCGAGTACGGCATCGACCTGGGCGACAGCGTCCCGGTCAGCTGGCCGGACGGGTCAGTGGGCCGGCTCGAGGTCGTCGCGGTCCTGGCAGGTGATGCATCAGCCGCGCTGCTCCCCCGGGATCGGGTCCGCGCCCACGACGTGACGGCACTTGCGCCGGTGGTCTACGTCGACGGACTCGACCCGGCCACGATCAATCCCGAGCTCGCCGCAATGGGGGTGGAGGTGGTGTCCAAGGCCGATTACGAGGCCGCCGGGGACCAGACGGAGGAAGAGCTCTTCCGGCTCTTCACCTGGTTCCTGCTGGCCCTGGCGATCGGCTACACCGGGCTGGCCATCGCGAACACCCTGGTGATGGCGACGGCCGACCGGCGCACCGACTTCGCCGTCCTCCGCCAAGTCGGCGCACTCCGGTCCCAGATCCTCCGACTGGTGGCGGCCGAGGCGGCTGTGGTCGCCGTCATCGGAGTCGTGCTCGGGACCCTGTGTGCGGTCCCGGCAGTGGCCGGGATCTCTCGCTGGTTGGCCGCCGACCTCGACGTGCCTGCCCGGCTGGTCTTCGACTGGCCGGCCGTGGGCCTGGCGGGGCTGGGCTGCCTGGTGATGGCGGTGCTGGCGAGTCTCGTCCCGGCCCGACGGGTGATGACGGGTCCGATCGTCGAGGCGGCACGGGCCACCGAGTGAGGCCGGTACATACGCGGGCCGGTTCGTAGGCGGGCTGGTTCATCGGCCGTGAGTCAGACGTGCAGGTGCACCCACGTCCATCGACCCCCGAGGTTCTCGCGCAGGACACCGAGCAGGGCGTTGGCCGCCGCCTCGGGATTGATCCGGCCCGGATCCCCGGGGCGGTGGCGGTCGATCGGAACGAGTTCGCCATGGGGGTCGAGAACCACCCCGACCGACCCTTGGGCGCCGGAGTTCCCGACGTCCCAGTTGCCGATCAGCTCCCGGTGCCCGCACCTGCCACAGTAGAGCTCGGGCTCGGTCGCCGGCGCGGTCCAACGCTCCAGGGCATCGTAGAACTCGGGGTCTCCTTCGACCAGCGTGCCGCATTCGGGACAGCACGGGTCGCCGCCGCCGCCGAAGAACTGCGGCTCCTCGGTCACGGCAATCGTCATGGCGGTCAGCGCCGTGAGGGCTCCGAAGGCCGCCGGCCCCGCGACGTCAACGGGGGTGCCGCGGAAGAGTCAGTCCTCGAGGTCAGTGGCCCCGATCGCCCAACCCGAAGTGCGGAGCCAGGCCCGCACCTGTGCTGCGCGCGCCGCGGCGTCGGCGGTCGGGGTGGCGAGGTCGACGAGTTGCTCACGGTGGTCACTCATGGGCCAACGGTACGGCTCGGCGGGGGCGACCAGGTGAGATCTTCGCTCGGCGAGGTCCTCCCGAGTCCGGGAATGGCTCCGCCGTCCGCTAATCTCCCTTCCATCGAACTGCGATGAAAAGGACCCACCATGCCTGCCCCCAAACCCCTGCGAGTGATCACCATTGCTGCGGGCGCAAGCCTCCTCTGCCTGACCGCCTGTAGCGGCAACTCCCAGGAGTATCCCGCCAAGGTGGCGGAGGACTTCCTGCACGCACTCGCGGACCAGGATGCCGAGGCAGCCTGCGACCTGATGGTCATCGAGAACGTGCCAGCGACGCAGAACGACACCTCCCTCAACGAATGCCTCAGTGGCGTCAACTCCTTCTTCACCAGCGAGGACTTCGCCGAGGCCATCGCCGGTTACGAGGAAGCCAAGGTGGAGAACGTCGCGGTCGAAGGGAACGAGGCCGAGATGGAGCCCGAGGCCGTCACCGGCGTCCTGGACCCGAGCATCTCCCTCGATCTGCTCTTCCTCGGCGAGAAGTGGTACGTCGAGGACATCTCCTCCTGACCTTGACTCCACCGACGGAACCCGACCGCCACGTGCGGACTCGCCGGCCCGGTCGGTGGCTTCGCCGCCTCCTGCTCGGTGTCCTCGCCGTGGCCTTGGTCAGCACGACCGCGATCGCGGTCCTTGGTCGCACCGTGCCCACGGACGCACTCGACACCGTCAAGCCCGGATCGCTCATCGTGGCCGAGGACGCCGAGGGTGAGTGGGAGCTCGGCAGCCTCGCCGTCCGGCTGGGAGCGGACGGGCTGATGGTCGAGCAGGACGGCCGTACGGTGTGGGCCGCCGACTCCGGCTCGGCCTTCGTCACCGGCACCCGCGGCCGGGTGGACTGGTCCGAACACCGCGGCTACTTCTGGCCGCGGGTCGCCATCGACACCAAGCTCGCCGAGCAGCGAGTGGACTCCGCCACGGCGTCCGCGGACAAGATCATCATCAGCGGCACGGTGGGCAGCGGGCCGGAGGCCGGGGACTACGAGATGATCTTGACCGCCCGGGAGGGTTCCGGGGTGGTGACCGAGGTGGTCGCCCCGGAGCTGGATGCGGTCGCACTCGTCTCCGGACGCACCCCGGCGGCGGGCGTGCACGGGTTCGGCGAACAGTTCACCGACTTCGACCTGGACGGACGGCTGGTCCCGATCGTGATCCGGGAGCAGGGCGTGGGGCGTGGCACCCAACCGCTCACCTTCCTGGCCGACGTCACCAACCGCGGTGCCGGCGGCGGCGAGGACCAGACGTACGCCGCCTGGTCGACCTTCGTGACCGACGACCTGCGCGGTCTCCGACTGGATCCCGACCTGGCCGACTCGCACGCCTTCGCCGTGGCCGACACCCGCGACCCGGGACGGGTGGGCCTCCAGGTGTGGTCCTCGCGGCTGCGCGCCGAGTTGGTCGCCGGTGACTCGCCGACCGACCTGCTGACCCGACTGCATCCCGAGGAGCGACCGGAGCTGGCCGAGTGGACCCAGGACGGCGCGATCATCGGGCTGCAGGGCGGCACCGAGAAGGTCCGCCGCGAGGTGGCCGAGCTGACGGAGGCCGGGACCGAGATCTCCGGGGTGTGGTTGCAGGACTGGTCCGGACAGCGCACCACCTCCTTCGGTGATCGGCTGTGGTGGACCTGGCAACTCGATACGAAGCGTTATCCGGGATGGTCCGATCTCGTCTCCGACCTGGCCGAGCAGGACATCGCCACCACCACGTACGTGAACACGTTCCTCGTCGACGCCGCCCCCAAGGGTGATTCCGGGACCCGCAACCTGTGGGCGGAGGCCCGCGACGCCGGCCACCTGGTCGAGGACGCCGCCGGTGGGCCCTACCAACTTGATCAAGGCGGGTTCGACGCCTCCCTGGTCGACCTCACCGATCCGGCGGCCCGGGACTGGTACGCACAGGTGATCGCCGACGAGGTCCTCACCGACGGCGTCACCGGTTTCATGGCCGACTTCGGCGAGGGGCTGCCCTACGACGCCGTGGTCGCCGAGGGCGAGGCCGCGCACGCCCACAACCAGTGGCCGCTGTTGTGGGCCGAGACCGTCCGCGAGGCGTGCGAGCTGGCCGAGCAGCCGGACTGTGTGACCTGGTTCCGTGCCGGCTCACTCGGGATGTCCGAGCAGGCTGCGCTGTTCTGGAACGGTGATCAACTGGTCGACTTCGGCGCCGACGACGGACTCGCCTCCGCCCTGCTCGGCACCTTCTCCGCCGGGGTGTCCGGCTGGCCGCTGACGCACTCCGACATCGGCGGCTACACCTCCATCGATGCGGTCGTACGCGATTACACCCGGCCGGACGACCTGCTGCAGCGCTGGGCCGAGTACGCCGCCTTCGGGGTGGTGATGCGCACCCACGAGGGCAACCGACCGGCGGCGAACGCCCAGGTCTACGACACCCCTGCGAGCGAAGACGCGTTCGGCCGGATGACGCGGGTCTTCGCCGCCCTGGGCGACTACCGACGGAGCGTCGTGGCCGAGGCACGCGACACCGGCGTACCGGCGATCCGGCACGGCTGGCTCGTCCATCCGGGGACGCGAGCCGCCGAAGTGGACACCCAGTTCTTCCTCGGCGCATCGATCCTGATGGCCCCGGTACTGGCGCCCGGCGCCGACGACGTCGAGGTCACCTTCCCGCCCGGCACCTGGATCCACTTGATCACCGGCGCGGAGTACGCGGGCGACCGGACCACCACCGTCGACACCCCCCTCGGCACTCCGGCCGCCTTCGTCCGCGCCGATGATCCACGCGCCGCGGAGCTCCGCCACACCGTCGAGTCCGCCGCCGGGGGCTGACCCGAGCCGCCGCAGAGTGAGTCCGACCGCACTAACGTGGACACCATGACAGCCTTCCCGGACCCAGTGGCCAGCATCGACCTCGGCGAGCAGGTCCTGGCCTTCCTCGACTTCCACCGCGGCGTCGCTGCGGCCAAGCTCTCCGGACTCGGCGACACCGCCCTCCACCGGTCCGTCGTGCCGTCGGCGTGGGCTCCCGCTGATTTGGTGAATCACCTCATCCAGATGGAACGCCGCTGGGTCCAGTGGGGTTTCCTCGCCGAGGACGTGGGCGATCCGTGGGGTGACCGTGAGGACGACGACAGTTGGGTCCACACCACCGCGGACGTGAGCACCCTGGTCGCTCGCCTGCACGACGTCGGCGTCCGCACACGACAGGTCGTCGCCACTCACGACCTCGCAGCGAGAGCGGGCGTGGGCGGGCGATTCGCCACCGCTGCGGAAGCCCCGCAACTGCAGTGGATCCTGCTGCACGTCCTGCAGGAGTACGCGCGCCACGTCGGCCACCTGGACATCGCCCGCGAACTGATCGACGGCGCAGTGGGCGAGGAGTGACTGGTCCTCCGCGGGTCGAACCATCCAGCGGGTTGAGGGTGCCGTAGCCGTCAGTGGCCGGGCAGGTCGGCCTCGGCCCTCCCCTGGGGGGCGGTCGCGGCCATC
>JBQDIN010000041.1:21702-37769 GCA_052094425.1 Propionibacteriaceae bacterium | reverse complement strand
AGCAGGCCATCGGGGCGGGTGAGGGCGATGTCGCCGGCCGCGGTGGTCAGCCGTACCGCGGTGATCCCGGGCCCGTCCGAGACCGTCTCGGCGACCTCGACCTTGAGCCGCGACTGCAACCACGCGGCCAGCAGGCGGGCGGAGGCGTTGTTGCGCTCGGCCTCCACCTGGGCCTTCTTGATCTTGGCCGGATACTGGTCCAGCGCGGCGGCCAGCAGGGCGCGCCACGGGGTGAGTCGGGTCCAGGTCAGGTCGGTGTCGCCGGGGTGGTAGTGGTCAGCCCGCTCGTTCAGCGCCGACATCGGACGCGGTGCCCCCATCGCATCGGTGATCCGACGGTTGGCCATCGCCCCCAGCCCGTCTTCGGTCGTGTCCGCAGGAGCCTTGCCGGGCCACCACACGACGACGGGGGAGTCCGGCAGCAGCAGCGGTCGGATCACCGAGGCGGGATGTCGGGCGACGGCGCCGGTCATCCGGATCTCCACCACCTCGCCCGGATTGCCCTCGCCGATGCTGACCCGCGCATCCAGGTTGGCCGCGCGGCCACCACCGGTGACCACCAGCAGCACCCGGGACGGGTGTTCGCGGCTGGCGTGCTCACTGGCCCGCAGGGCGACCGTACGAGTCTCCTCCGTGCACTGGATGATCAGCGTCAGCACCATGCCCATCGCCGGGCTGCCAGCGCTGCGTCGGGCCTGCAGCAGGGCGGCGGAGATCTCGGCCGAGTTCGTGTCGCTCAGTGTGATGATCATGGTGTCCTCATCCCTCGCTCACGGCCGGCGCCAGCTGAATCCGTCGCGGGCGAGCATCTCGTCCGCACTGGCCGGTCCCCAGGTGCCGGGGTGGTACTCCTCCGGCTGGTCTCCGCGGTCGGCCCAGTGCTCGAGCACCGGATCGAGGATCTGCCAACTGAGCTCCACCTCCTCGTGCTGCGGGAACAGCGGCGGGTCGCCCAGCAGGACATCCAGGATCAGGCGTTCGTACGCCTCGGGGCTGGACTCGGTGAAGGAGCCGCCGTAGGCGAAGTCCATGCTCACCTCACGGATCTCCATCTGGGTGCCGGGCACTTTGGCCCCGAAGCGCAGGGTGATGCCCTCGTCGGGCTGGATCCGCATCACCAGGGCGTTCGATCCCAGCTCCTCGGTGTCTGTCTTGGTGAACGGCAGGTGTGGAGCCCGCTTGAAGTTCAGCGCCACCTCGGTCACCCGCCGGGCCAGCCGCTTGCCGGTGCGCAGGTAGAACGGCACCCCGGCCCAACGCCGGTTGTCGATGTCGACCCGGATCGCGGCGTAGGTCTCGGTGGTGGAGTCGGACGAGATGCCCGTCTCGTCGCAGTAGCCGAGGACCTTCTCGCCGCCGGCCCAGCCGCCGGCGTACCGGCCGCGGGCGGTGTGCTCGTCGATCCGCTCCGGGGGGCGAGCTGCGTCCAGCACCTTTCGCTTCTCGGCCCGCAGTTGGTTGGCCCCGAAGGAGGTGGGTTCCTCCATCGCGGTCAGCGCGAGCAGCTGCAGCAGGTGGTTCTGGATCACGTCGCGGGCGGCGCCGATGCCGTCGTAGTAGCCGGCCCGGCCGCCGATGCCGATGTCCTCGGCCATGGTGATCTGCACGTGGTCGACGTAGTTGTTGTTCCACACCGGGTCGAAGAGCTGGTTCGCGAACCGGAGCGCCATCATGTTCTGGACGGTCTCCTTGCCCAGGTAGTGGTCGATCCGGAACACCGACGAGGACGGGAACACCGAGGACACCGTCTGGTTGAGGTGCCTGGCACTCTCCAGGTCGTGGCCGAAGGGCTTCTCGATCACTACCCGGCTCCACCGGCCGGCATGTTGCTCGGCGAGCCCGTGCTCCTTCAACTGGCCCACCACTGTGTCGAAGAGGCCGGGCGGGATGGACAGGTAGAACGCGTGGTTGCCGCCGGTGCCACGCGCCTCGTCCAGGTCGGCGATGGTGCTCTTGAGTTTGCCGAAGGACTCGTCGTCGCCGATCTCCCCGGAGACGAACCGGATCCCCTCCGAGAGCTGCTTCCACACCTCCTCGCGGAACGGGGTGCGGGCATGCTTCTTCACGGAGTCGTGCACGATCTTGGCGAAGTCCTGGTCCGCCCAGTCACGCCGGGCGAACCCGACCAGGCCGAAGCCGGGTGGCAGCAGCCCCCGGTTGGCCAGGTCGTAGACCGCCGGCATCAACTTCTTGGTGGACAGGTCGCCGGTGACACCGAAGATCACCAGCACGCACGGCCCGGCGATCCGGGGCAGGCGTCGATCTTGGTCGTCACGCAGCGGATTCGGGCGGCTGGTGTCGAGCAACAGACTTCTCCTGACTCCGGGAAATGGGGGCCGAGCCGTGCGGTCAGCCCTTGAGTGCCTCGTCGACGGTGGCGACCAGTTCGTCCCACGACTTCACGAACTTGTCGACACCCTCGTCCTCCAGCACGGCCACGACGTCGTCGAAGTCGATGCCGACCTCGGCGAGCGCGGCCATGGTCCGGCGGGCGTCCTCGGCGGCGCCGGAGACGGTGTCCCCGGTCACCTCACCGTGGTCGGCGAAGGCTTCCATCGTCTTCTCCGGCATCGTGTTCACCGTGTCTGCGACGACCAGTTCGCTCACGTACAGGGTGTCCGGGTACGACGGGTCCTTGACGCCGGTGGAGGCCCACAGTGGACGCTGCGGGTTCGCACCCTTGGCGGCGACGGCGGCCCAGCGCGCGGCCAACTCGTCCTCGTCGGAGGTGACGGAGTCGAACAGGGCCCAGGCCAGCCGGGCGTTCGCGATCGCCGCCTTGCCCTTGAGGGCGGTGGCCTCGTCGCTGCCGATGGCGTCCAGCCGCTGGTCCACCTCGGCGTCCACCCGGGACACGAAGAAGGAGGCCACCGACTGGATCGTGCCGAGGTCCTTGCCGGCCTCGGCGGCCTGCTCCAAGCCGGCGATGTAGGCCTCGATCACCGCGCGGTAGCGGTCCAAGCTGAAGATCAGCGTCACGTTCACGCTGATCCCCTCTGCGATGGTCGCGGTGATCGACGGCAGCCCTTCCAGGGTGGCCGGGATCTTGATGTAGGCGTTGGGTCGGTCCACCAGGGCGGCGAGTTGCTTGGCCTGCGCGGAGGTCGCGGCGGTGTCGCTCGCGAGCCCCGGGTCCACCTCGATCGACACCCGCCCGTCGACCCCTCCGGTCGCCTCGGCGGTGGCCGCGAAGAGGTCACAGGCGTCGCGTACATCGTCGGTGGTGATCGTGGTGATCGCCTCCGCGACGGACGCGCCCTGCTCCTTCAACTCCGCGATCTGCGCGTCATAGGCAGTTCCCTTGGACAGGGCGCCGGCGAAGATGGTCGGGTTCGTGGTCACCCCGACGACGGAGGAGTTGTCGATCAACTCCTGCAGGTTGCCGCTGGTGATCCGGTCGCGGGACAGGTCGTCCAACCAGATGGAGACGCCCGCCGCGGCGAGTGCCTTGAGTCGTTCGCTCATGATCTCGTTCTCCTCCGTGCTCGATGTTTCAGCTGTGGTCGTTGACGGCAGGGGCCTGGTTGTCGCCGTCATCGCCGACGGGCGCAGGTCCGCTGGTCTGGCGCGGGGTCGGCGCCGCCGGGTCGCCGGTCGCAGCCAAGCTGTCCCGGGCCGCTGCGGCGACGGCCTCGCCGCTGAAGCCGAACTCACTGAACAACTTGGCCTGGTCGGCACTCGCGCCGTAGTGGTCGATGCTGACGATCCGGCCGGCATCGCCGACCAGGTCGCGCCAGCCTTGGGCGACCCCGGCCTCGACGCTGACCCGGGCCCGTACTGCCGGCGGCAGTACCGAGTCGCGGTAGGTGTCGTCCTGGGCGTCGAACCACTCCCGGCACGGCATCGACACGACCCGGGCCCGGATGCCCTCGGCAGCCAACTCGGCCTGGGCAGCGACTGCGTACTGCACCTCGGAGCCGGTGCCGATCAAGATCACCTGCGGCTCACCGCCCTCGGCGTCCTTCAACACGTACGCACCCTTCGCCACCCCGGAGACTTCGGCGTACCCGTCGGCGCCGCGGGGGAAGGTCGGCACGTTCTGCCGGGTGAGCGCCAGGCCCGCCGGGCGATCGGTGTGCTCCAGCACGGTCTGCCAGGCAGCCGCTGTCTCGTTGGCGTCGGCCGGCCGGACGACGTCGAGACCGGGGATGGCCCGCAGCGCGGCGAGGTGTTCGATCGGCTGGTGCGTCGGTCCGTCCTCACCAAGGCCGATCGAGTCGTGGGTCCACACATAAGTGACGGGCAGGTGCATCAGGGCCGCCAGCCGGACCGCCGGGCGCATGTAGTCGCTGAAGATCAGGAAAGTGCCGCCGTACGGGCGGGTGCCACCGTGCAGCACGATCCCGTTCATGATCGAGCCCATCGCGTGCTCGCGGATGCCGAAATGCAGCACCCGGCCGTAGATGTTGCCCCGCACCTGCTTGCTCTGCCGGTCCTCAGGGAGGAAGGAGGGCTCGTCCTTCGGGGTGGTGTTGTTGGACCCGGCGAGGTCGGCCGAACCGCCCCAGAGTTCCGGCAATCCGCCGACGACGGCGTCCAGGACGGCGCCGGAGGCCTTGCGGGTGGCGACCCCCTTCTCGTCCGCGTCGAAGGTGGGCAGCGCCTCGGCCCAGCCCTCGGGCAGGGTCCGGGTGGACATCCGCTCGAACAGGGCCGCGTTCTCCGGGTTCGCGGCGGCCCAGGCGTCGAAGCGCTGCTGCCACTCCGCCTCGGCGGCGGCGCCACGCTCCTTCAGGCTGCGGGTGTGGTTGATCACCTCGTCGGTGACCTCGAAGGACTGCTCGGGGTCGAAGCCCAACACCTTCTTGGTCGCGGCCACCTCCTCGTCGCCCAGTGCGGCTCCGTGGGCCGCGCCGGTGTTCTGCAGAGTGGGGGCCGGCCAGCCGATGATGGTGCGCAGTTTGATGAAGCTCGGCCGGTCGGTGACCTTGCGTGCCTCGGCCAAGGCGTTCTCGAGGGCGATCAGGTTCTCGCCGTACTCGGTGCCACCGTGCGTCCAGTCGACGGTCTGCACGTGCCAGCCGTAGGCCTCGTAGCGAGCACTCGTGTCCTCCGACAGGGCGATGCTGGTGTCGTCCTCGATGGAGATCTCGTTGGCGTCGTAGATCAGGGTGAGGTTGCCCAGCCGTTGGGTTCCGGCCAGCGAGGAGGCCTCGGAGGAGATGCCCTCCTGGATGTCGCCGTCGGAGGCGATGCAGTAGATCTGGTGATCGAACAGCGACTCACCGGGGGCGGCGTCCGGATCGAACAGGCCGCGTTCGCGGCGAGCGGCCATGGCCATCCCGACCGCGTTGCCGATGCCCTGGCCGAGCGGCCCGGTGGTGGTCTCGACCCCGTCGGTGTGCCCGTGCTCCGGGTGGCCCGGGGTGCGCGATCCCCAGGTACGCAGCGACTTCAGGTCGTCCAGCTCGAGGCCGAAGCCACCGAGGTAGAGCTGCACGTAGAGCGTCAGGCTGGAGTGACCGCAACTGAGCACGAACCGATCCCGGCCCGGCCACGTGGTGTTGGTCGGGTTGTGGCGCATCACGCGCTGGAAGAGGGAGTAGGCCACCGGTGCGAGGCTCATCGCCGTCCCCGGGTGCCCGTTACCGACCTGCTGCACCGCATCCGCGGCGAGCAGCCGGGCGGTGTCGACAGCGCGGCTGTCGAGGTCGCTCCAGCCTTCGGGAGTGAGTCGGATCTGGGTCGAGGTCAAGGCAAGTCCTTCCGGTACGGCCGGCGCGGCGCTGGAGCCGCGGCCGGTGCTGCTGACGAAACGTCTCGGGACCAGTCTGTTACGGGTTCGTCGGCCACCGAGAGTTGTTGCCGACAGTTGCAGAGGCGTCACCTGCGACCCTACCGGCGGCTCCGGGCTGGGAACAGACCGCCCGGCCTCGACACGGACGCCCGGACGGGCTGGATGTGCCTTCAACGACGCTGCGTCATAGACTGCGGGTGGCACCGCAATTCCGGCGGCGCCGGAACCAAGAATGTCTGAGGATCTGTGACCAGTATCGACACGTCTGCTCCATCGACGACGTCGGGCGAGCAGGTCTCCGAGGGTGCCCGGGTGCGGGACGTGGTCAGCGCCTACATCGCCCTGACCAAGCCGCGGATCATCGAGTTGCTCCTGGTCACCACCGCACCCGCGATGTTCCTGGCGGCCGGGGGAGTCCCGCCGCTGACGTTGGTGCTGGCCACCCTGGTCGGTGGCATGCTGGCCGCCGCCAGCGCGAACGTCTTCAACTGCATCCTGGACCGCGACATCGACGAGGTGATGCGCCGTACCCGCCGACGACCGTTGCCCCGGCACTCGGTCGGCACCGCGCAGGCGACTGTCTTCGCCGCGGTCCTGGGGATCGCGGCGACCCTGTGGCTGGGCTTCCTGGTCAACTGGTTGTCGGCCCTGCTCGCGCTGGGGGCGAACGCCTTCTACGTGTTCGTCTACACGATGTGGCTCAAGCGGCGTACCTCGCAGAACATCGTCTGGGGTGGGATCGCCGGTTGCTTCCCGCCGCTGATCGGCTGGACCGCGGTGACCGGTTCGGTTGCGCTGGCCCCGTTCATCCTGTTCGCGATCGTCTTCTTCTGGACGCCGCCGCACACCTGGGCGTTGGCGATGCGCTACCGCGAGGACTACGCCGCGGCCGGGGTGCCGATGCTGCCGGTGGTGAAGTCCCCGGTGGCCGTGGCCGCACGGATCTTGATCTACTCGGCGGTGACCGTACTGGTCTCACTGGCCCTGTGGCCGGCGGCAGGCACCGGCTGGCTCTACCCGTTGGTCGCGGCGGTGACCGGCGCCGCCCTGCTGTGGGAATCCGTCCAGCTGTTGCAGCGGGCCCGGCGCGGCCTGGTCGACGCCCAGCTGAAGCCGATGCGGCTCTTCCACTGGTCGAACTCGTACCTCGCCCTGGTCTTCGTGGCCGCTGCCGCCGACCCGCTGATCTTCTGACCCCTCTACTTCCCCGGGGGAAGTGGGCCCGACAGGTTCAGTGCTGGTACGTGCCGGCGATGATCGCGCGGCCCAAGGTCTTGAAGGCCAGGTTGAACGAGACCACGGCGGGGGAGGCGTCCGCGTCCACGCCGAGGGACTCCTCGCCGACGGCGTGCACCACGAAGAAGTAGCGGTGCACCTGGTCACCCTCGGGCGGGGCCGCACCCATGAAGCCGTGCTCGCCGCCGTCGTTGCGAACGTGGAAGGCGTGACCGGGCAGGTCGGCGGCGGCCGCTCCGGTGTCGAGGGAGGTGACATCGGCGGGGAGGTCCACCAGCACCCAGTGCCAGAAGCCGGAGGGGGTCGGCGCGTCCGGGTCGAAGCAGGTCACCACGAAGGACTGGGTGCCTTCCGGTGCGTCGGACCAGGCCAACTGCGGCGACGTGTTGCCGTGCGCCGCCGCCTGGTCGTCCTTCAACGACTGGCCGTTCGTGACATCGGTGCTGCTGACCGAGAACGACGGCACCGCCGGCAGCAACTCGTAGGGGTTCGGGCTCACAGGACGTTCGAGACTCATGTTGCCGAGGCTACTATCGCGGTCGGCCGAACCACAGGTCCGGCCCCCGGTCTGGTTCACGCTGTCCTGAATTCAGGAAGCGCTGTATCATCTGCTCCATGGCAGACACCCTCACCGTGACCCACACCGCAGCCCTCGCGCGACTGGGATACGCACTCTCCGACGACACCCGGACCCGGATCCTGCTCGCGCTGCGGGAGCCCGACCAGCACCCCTCTGAGTTGGCGGCCTCCCTCGGGGTGTCTCGGCAGGTGATGTCCAACCAACTCGCCTGCCTGCGCGGCTGTGGCCTGGTGACCGCGGTCCCGGACGGCCGTCGGGTCCGGTATCGGTTGGCGGAGCCGCGACTCGGCCCCGCGCTGGGTGATCTCCTCGAACTCGTCCTGGCCGTGGACCCGACCTGCTGCGCCCCGGAGGGATGCAGTTGCGTCGCCTGAGTACCTCCCCGTTGACGTCCAGCCGGCCGTCCCCGGCGCGCGCTGCCGTACTCGAACGACGCATCCGCTGGGTCGTCGCGGCCACCATCACGTACAACGTGATCGAGGCCGTGGTCGCGATCGCCGCTGGGAGGGTCGCCTCCTCGTCCGCCCTCGTCGGGTTCGGCCTGGACTCGGTCGTCGAGGTGTTGTCCGCGGCTGCCGTGGCCTGGCAGTTCAGCGCGCGGGACCCGCACCAGCGGGAACGGACTGCGCTCCGGCTGATCGCGATCTCGTTCTTCGGCCTGGCCCTGTTCGTCGGGGTCGACGCGGTGCGGAGCCTGCTCGACGGGGCCGCGCCGGAACACTCGACAGTCGGCATCGTGCTGGCGGCGGTCAGCCTGTTGATCATGCCATTGTTCTCGGCCTTCGAACGGCGCACCGGGCACGAACTCGGATCTGCTTCGGCCGTCGCCGACTCGAAGCAGACCTTGTTGTGTGCGTGGCTCTCGGCGGTGTTGCTGGTCGGCCTGGTGCTGAACAGTGCGCTGGGGTGGAGCTGGGCCGATCCGGTGGCCGCCCTGGTGATCGCGACCTTCGCCGTTCGGGAGGGGATCAAGGCCTGGCGGGGGGACGCCTGCTGCGCCAGCGGCGCAGCCCGGCTCACCCAACACGGGCCGGACGCCGAGTCCAGCGGATGGGGAAGCGGGGACGACTGCTGCAGTTCGTGATCACCAGCACGTAGGGTTCTGCGGGTGGACGAGAACACCGAGGCGATCATCCGGCTGGCCTGGGCGCGACTGCTGCACCTCGAGGATGCGGCCCTGATGGACCGGGGGGACGCGGTCCCGGCGCGTACGGTGCGAGTCGATCCCGACGCCGAAACGGTCTCGTTCGTACGCGTCTTCGAGCACGGCGTCCTGACCGGTCCGCAGTGGGCCGTTGGTCGGGCGGCGGACCTGTCCGCCGACGAGTTGGCCTCGCACCGCTCCCTGCTGCAACTCACCGCCGACCACGGCAGCCGACTGCTGGGGGAGGCGACCCTCGCGTACGCCGACGCGTACGTCCAGCACCCCGACCTGGACGCTGCCGTGGTGACCGACGATGTCGCGGCGGTGACCGATCTCGAGGCAGCCTGTCCGCCGGACGACGTGTCCGAGGTGGACCTGGCCGAGATGGCGCAGCGGTGGGTGCTGCTGGACGAGGCGGACACCCCATTGGCCGGTGCCGGCTACGCGGTGTGGACCCAGATCCTGGCGCACCTCGGCGTGCTCACCGCGCACCCCCTCCGACGTCGCGGCAACGGCACCCTCGTCGCCGCCCTGGCCACGAACGAGGCTCTGGACTCCGGCCTCATCCCGCAGTGGCGGGCCCGGTTCGACAACGACGCCTCCCGCCGGGTCGCCGACCGGCTCGGCTACCGCCAGGTCGGTAGTCAGACCACCGTCTTCATCGACCACTGACCCGCTCGAGCCGGACGGCCCGGCGGCAGCCGGCGGACCTGCGCGGGGCAACAAGTGGCAACTGATGAGCGTTCCCGGCCCGGGCAGGACAGGATGCGCTCATGGGACGCAGACTTCGCTTCACCGTCGGAGCGGTGCTCACGGGATTGTTCGGCCTCACCGCCTGCTCGTCCGGGGTGGCCGGTACGGCGGAGGAGGGCAAGACCCTCTTCCTCTCGTTGAACCAGTCCGAAACGCACCCCTCCTACATCGCGCTGACCGACTTCGGCGAACGACTCTCCGAAGCCACCGATGACCGGTGGGACATCCGGGTCTACCCGAACGAGACCCTCGGTGCCCAGCAGGAGGTGATCCAACTCGTCGGTGACGGGTCCGTCGACATGGCGGTCGCCTCGGGCACCCAGCTGGAGAACCTGAACCCGGACTTCGGGGTGCTCAACCTGCCCACCGTGTTCACCAGCATCGACCACCAGATGACGGTGCTGCACGACGATTCGATCGTTGGCGACCTGTTCTCCTCCCTCGAGGACGAGAACCACCTCACCGTGCTGGGCGGACTCACCCAGGGCGACCGCAACCTCTACACCCAGACCGGCCCGATCGAGGAGCCCGCGGACCTGAACGGGATGAAGATCCGAGTCCAGGAGTCCGACATCCACATCCAGATGGTCAACGCCATGGGTGGCGCCGCGACCCCGATGTCGTACGGCGAGGTCTACACGGCGCTGCAGTCCGGCGTGCTGGACGGGGCGGAGAACAACGAGATCTCCTACCTGACCCAGAAGCACAACGAGGTCGCCCCCTACGTCGCCCGCACTCGGCACCTGGTCGGTCTGGACTACATGCTGATCAACAGCGACCTGCTCGAGGGGATGACCGAGGCCGACCGAGCCATCTTCATCGAGGAGTGGGAGACCACGGTCAAGGACCACACCCAACTGTGGAAGGAGGAGACCGAGAAGGCCGTCGCGGCCGCGGAGGCCTCGGGGACCACCTTCAACGACGTCGCCGAGGAGGCCTTCACCGAGGCCCTTGCGCCGGTCGTCGAGAATGCCCTCACCTCACCCGAGGACCGGGAGTTGTACGACAAGATCAAGGAGGTTGCCGACCGATGACCGCAATCGCCAACCGGCTCCGGACCCTGGTGGGCGGCCTGTGCATCGGCCTCTTCGGGTTGCTGGTGCTCATCGTCGTCTGGCAGGTGTTCAGCCGTCAGGTCCTGAACTCACCCGCCACCTGGACCACCTCGGTGGCCCAGTACACCTTCGTCTGGGTGGCCCTCTTCGGTTCCGCCTGGGTTTTCTCCACCAAGGACCACATCGCCGTCGACTTCCTCACCCGCTCGCTGAAACTGGACGACTCCCGGGCGACGGAGGTCGCGGTCAACGTCGTGATCGGGCTGTTCGCCGCCCTGGTGCTGCTCTGGGGTGGGATCCGTGGGGTCGGCCTGACCTGGGGCCAGAAGGTCTCCGGGCTCCCCGTGACCGTGGGGATGATGTACCTCGCCCTCCCGGTGTCCGGCGTCCTGACCGTCTTCTTCGCCCTCCACCACTGCGCCGAGGCACTGCGCGGACGCGGTCTGCCCAGCCAGGCCGCTGATGAGCCGAAGGAAGCGGTGTAGCCGTGGATGCAGCACTGGTCGCAGGACTCATCCTGATCATCGGCATCGCCGTCCTGCTGTTCGCGCGGGTGCCCATTGCCGTCGCCGTCGGCTTCTCCGCCTTCGTCGCGGTGGCCGCCGTGATCGGCGCTGAGAAGGCTGCCTTCGTCGCCGCACAGCGACTCTTCACCGGCATCAACTCCTTCACCCTGCTGGCGATCCCGTTCTTCATCCTGGCCGGGGTGTTGATGAACAACGGCGGCATCGCCGGCCGGCTGATCGACGCCGCCAAGGTGCTGGTCGGCCGGATGCCGGGCTCCCTGGCGCACACCAACGTGGTGGCGAACGCGCTCTTCGGGTCCGTGTCCGGGGCGGCGGTGGCCTCGGCCGCGGCGGTCGGTTCGGTGATCGGTCCCCGGCAGCGCGAGGAGGGCTACGACCGGAACTTCTCCGCCGCAGTGAACGTGGCCTCGGCCCCGGCCGGCATGCTGATCCCGCCGAGCAACACGCTGATCGTCTACTCCCTGGTGTCGTCCACGTCGATCGCCACCCTGTTCGTGGCCGGATACGTACCGGGCATCCTCTGGGCGCTGGCCTGCATGGCCGTCGTGTTCCTCTACGTCCGCAGGCATCCCGGAGTGGGGAAGTCCGAACGGGTCACGGTCAAGATCGCCCTCCGCACCCTCTGGCGGGCGGTGCCGTCGGTATTGATGGTCATCATCGTCATCGGGGGCATCCTGATCGGGCTCTTCACCCCGACCGAGTCCGCCGCCATTGCCGTCGTCTACTGCCTCATCCTCGGCTTCGTCTACAAGGCGATCGCGGTCAAGGACCTGCCCAAGATCCTGCTGGACGCGACCCGCACCACCGGCATCATCATGCTGTTGGTCGGGGTCTCCACGATCATGAGTTGGGTGATGGCCTTCTCCGGGATCCCGGAGGCGATCCGCGACGGGTTGCTCGGGCTGACCGACAACCCGACCATCATCCTGGCGCTGATCATGGTGGTGCTGTTGCTCGTCGGCACCTTCATGGACCCGACCCCGGCGATTCTCATCTTCGTGCCGATCTTCCTGCCGATCGTGACCGCGTTCGGG
The DNA here is from genome assembly GCA_052094425.1 of Propionibacteriaceae bacterium. Taxonomy (GTDB): domain Bacteria; phylum Actinomycetota; class Actinomycetes; order Propionibacteriales; family Propionibacteriaceae; genus Microlunatus. The sequence continues at coordinate 25,703 of JBQDIN010000041.1, read as the reverse complement.
GTGGATCCGATCCACTTCGGCATCATGGTCACCTTCAACCTCTGCGTGGGAACCATCACCCCACCGGTCGGGAACGTGCTGTTCGTCGGTGCGAAGATCGCCAACCTGCGGATCGAGCCGGTGATCAAGGCGTTGGTGCCCTTCTTCATCGCGCTGATGCTGACCCTGTTCATGGTGGCGTACGTGCCGCAGCTGTCGTTGGCGCTACCCGACTGGCTGGGTCTCCTCGACGCCCCCGCGCCGTAGCCGGGGTGGCGCACCGGCTGCTCGCACGTGACTGAACAGCAGGTGGGCCACCGTGGCCATCGCCAGGGCGGCACCGAGCAGGTGGGCGAGTACGAGCGGGATCGGCAGGCCGTTGTAGTACTGGGTGAAGCCGATGACGCCCTGGGCCAGCTCGACCACCAGTAGCAGCACGGCGGCCCGGCTGCGCAGGAGGAGGATGCAGGCCAGGGTGAGGGCCACGGTCACGTACACGCCGATCGCGTGCACGTGGCTGATCACCACCGGATCGAAGCCGGTGCGGACGGCCTTCTCGTCGCCCGCGTGCGGGCCACTGCCGGTGACTATCGTGCCCAGCCAGACGGCCACCGACATGGCCACGAAGGTGGCCAGCACGACACCTCGACCCAGTGCGGTGGTCGGTACCGGGCGCCGGTCATGACTGAGGTGGACGAGCTTCACGCACAGCACGATCAGCGCCAACGAGCAGAGCAGGTGGAAGGCGACCACGAACGGGTTCAGGTCGGTCAGTACGGTGATCCCGCCGATCACGCCCTGGAACGGGATGCCGAGGGCGATGGTCGTCGTCAGGACACGGAGTCGGACCAGCGGGGCACCTTGGGCGTCCCGTAGCCGCCAGGCGGTGAACCAGGTGCCCACGACGATGGCGATCAGGACGAAGGTGAGCAGCCGGTTGCCGAACTCGATCACCCCGTGCAGGCCGAGTTCTCCGTGCGGGACGTAGCTGGATTCCACGCACTGCGGCCAGGTGGGGCACCCGAGTCCTGATTTGGTCAGCCGCACCAGCGCCCCGGTGACGACGATGCCGATGTTGCTCACCAGCGCCGCCACCGACCAGCGCCGCAGTGCGGTCGTTCCGGTGACATAGGGGGCCAGCCACCGACCCAGCCGACTCAGGAACTCCATCGGAACGCCTTTCTCGCGATCCAGACCGCAGCGATCGTCCACACCAGCAGGACCACGAGGCCGAACCAGTCCGCACTCGCGGTCGACAGGTTGCGCAGTGCCTCCCCGACGGCGGCCGTCGGCAGCCAGGCGACCACCGGTTGCAGCGCGGCCGGATACCGATCCAGTGGGATGATCAGGGCGCCGACCAGCAGGAACACCAGGTAGACCAGGTTGGCCAGCGCCAGGGTGATCTCGGCCCGGAGCCGTCCGGCCATCGCCAGCGCCAGCGAGGAGAAGCACGCCACGCCCAGCACCAGCGAGGCGACGGCAACCAGAACCGAAGCGAGCCCCAGGTCGGGACGCCAGCCGAGGGCCACCGCGGCCACGGTGAGCACCACCAGCTGCCCGATGATGACGAGGGTGGTGGCGAAGGCCTTGCCCAGCACCAGCCCGGACCGGCCGAGTGGGGTGGCGGCGAGTCGTTCCAGTACCCCGTACCGGCGTTCGAAGCCGGTCGCGATCGCCACCGACGTGAAGGCGGTGGACCACACGGCCAGGGCCAGGACGGACGGGGCCAACGTGGACAGGTCGCCGAAGCGGCCGCCGAGGAACCGGCCGACCAACAGCAGGGCCACCGGGATGACCAGGGCCAGCAGCAACTGTTCCCCGTTGCGCACCAGCAGCCGGGCCTCCACCAGTCCGTGGCTGACCACCCGGCGGCGGGCGGGCGCTGCGGCCGGGGCCGGGGCCGGGGAGAGGTCGAGGGCGGTCACTTGCGCGCCATCCGCGCGGTGGTGTGGGCGAGGAAGACGTCCTCCAGTGAGGAGCCGTCGCGGGTCAGCTCGGTCACGGTCCCGGAGACCGCCAGCCGACCGCGGTCGACGATGTGCACCTGGTCGGCGAGGGCCGCGGCCTCGTCCATCGCGTGCGTGGTCAGCACCACGCTCACCCCGTGGTCGCGCAGTTGGGTGATCAACTCCCAGGTGGCTCGGCGGGCATGCGGGTCCATGCCGGAGGTCGGCTCGTCCAGGAAGACCAACTCGGGCCGTCCGACCAGGGCACCGGCCAGGTTGACTGCCTGCTGTTGGCCGCCGGACAGCCGCCGGTACGGAGTGCGGGCGAACTCGTCGATACCGAAACGCACCAGCAGCGCGGTGACGTCGAGGGGATGGGCATAGAGAGAGGCCAAGTAGCGCAGCAACTCGTCCGGCCGGATACCCGACCAGGCCCCGGTGCTCTGCGGCATCAGCCCCACCCGGGACCGGTTGGCCGCCGACCCGGCCGTCTCGCCGAGCACCCGGATGCTGCCCGAGGCCGGGGTGAGCAGGCCGGTGCAGCAGCGGACCAGGGTGGTCTTGCCGGCTCCGTTCGGTCCCAGTACCGCCGTGACCCGGCCCCGCGTGGCCGTGAGGGAGAGCCCGTCCAGCGCGCGGCGGTCGCCGTGGCTGAGGGTCACCTGCTCGACGAGCAGCGCCGGGGGTTGGGAGGTGGGCACCGAATGATTCTACGTTCTGTCGTAGCCGGACGACGCCGGGGTGAAAGCGTGTGCCGTGGCCACGATCGGGCCCGTTCGGGCACACTGGGTCCCACACCCGCGCGTCGGCCGGAGGGAACCCATGCAGGAGCGGGAGCGGCTCGAGGGCACAGTCCGCGACTTCAGCGTGCTGGCGCTCGTGGTGACGGTGCTGTTCGTCGTCGGTTATGTGTTCGGGGTGCTGGTGCCCTACTACGTCAACGACCTCGACGCGTACTCGCTGATCGAGGTCACGCGGGGTGACCACGACCCTGAAGGGCTGTGGCCGAACACGGTCGGACCGGCCGGGCGGGCGCTGTACGTCGTCGGCTTCCTCACCGCGATTCTCAGCTGGATCGTCCTACCGGTGCTGGCGGGGCTGTCCCTGGTCGGCCTGGTGCTGGCGCGGCGGTGGCGGACGGCCGTCGGCTGCTATCTGGTCGCGGTGTTGCTGTCCGTGGGCACCCTGATCTTCCAGTACTCCGACCTGGGTCGGGGGCTGGTGAATTGGATGCTCAGCTGAATCGCCGGATTCCCGTGAAGACACTAAGCATCACCTTATTTGAACGGTTGTCGGAATAAGAGCACACTGGCGTTGTGAAATACCAACGGAGCGCCGCGCACGGCGTTTCCGGGAATCCGGACGCGGACGCGTCCACCCGGCAACGCGTCGGTAGTTCCATCCTCGAACACGGCCCCTCGACCGCTGCGGAGCTGGCCGAACGGCTCGGTCTGACCGCGGCCGCCGTACGTCGCCACCTCGACGTGCTGCTGGAGGCTGGATTGCTGGAGGCCCGGGAACAGCGGATCTACGGCCACCGGGGCCGGGGGCGTCCGGCCAAGGTGTTCGGGTTGACCGATGCCGGCCGATCCGACTTCTACGCCGCCTACGACCAGTTGGCCATCCAGGCGCTGGAGTACCTGTCCGCCGCCGGCGGCCCCGACGCGGTGACCGCATTCGCCCAGGAGCGGATCCGCTCGGTCGAGGCACGCTATCGTGACTCCTTGGAGAAGGCCGACGACGACCTCACTCCAGCGGCGGCGCTGGCCGAAGCCCTGAGCGTGGACGGTTACGTGGCCTCCACCCGACCCGCCGCGGTCGGCGAACAGCTCTGCCAGCACCACTGCCCGGTCGCCCACGTGGCCGAGCAGTTCCCCCAGTTGTGCGAGGTGGAGACCGAGGCCTTCTCGAGGCTCCTCGGTGTCCACGTCCAACGGCTGGCCACCATCGCCCACGGCGATGGGGTCTGCACCACGCACGTTCCCGACGTACAGCAACCCGACGAGCAGCACCACCCAGACCAGCACCACCCAGACCAGCACCACCCAGACCAGCACCACCCAGACCAGCACCACC
>JBQDIN010000041.1:0-21602 GCA_052094425.1 Propionibacteriaceae bacterium | reverse complement strand
CAGACCAGGATGACAGCGAAGCCGTAGCGGCTTCGAACCGCACTGACACAGGAAGGTCGCATCCATGACCGACATCCAGGACCCGCAGGTCCTCCCCACCCGTCCGGCTGGCACCGGCGAGACCCAGGACCAGCACCTCGACGCACTGGGCACGTACCGCTTCGGTTGGTCCGACTCCGACGAGGCGGGATCCAAGGCCAGGCGCGGCCTGAACCCGGACGTTGTCAACAACATCGCGGACCTCAAGTCCGAGCCGGACTGGATGCGGGAAACGCGGCTGAAGGGCCTCAAGCTCTTCGAGCGCAAGCCGCTGCCCACGTGGGGGGCCGACCTGGGGGGCATCGACTTCGACAACATCAAGTACTTCGTCCGCTCCACCGAGAAGCAGGCCCAGTCGTGGGAGGACCTGCCCGAGGACATCAAGAACACCTACGACAGGCTCGGCATCCCCGAGGCCGAGAAGGCTCGTCTGGTGGCCGGTGTCGCGGCCCAGTACGAGTCCGAGGTCGTGTACCACATGATCAACGAGGAGCTCGAGGAGCAGGGCGTCCTCTTCCTCGACACCGATACCGCGTTGAAGGAACACCCGGAGATGTTCGAGGAGTACTTCGGCACGGTGATCCCGGTCGGCGACAACAAGTTCGCCTCGCTGAACTCGGCCGTCTGGTCGGGCGGCTCGTTCGTCTACGTGCCGAAGGGTGTGCACGTGGAGATCCCGCTGCAGGCCTACTTCCGGATCAACACCGAGAACATGGGTCAGTTCGAGCGCACCTTGATCATCGTCGACGAGGGTGCTTCGGTGCACTACGTCGAGGGCTGCACGGCGCCGATCTACTCGTCGGACTCGCTGCACTCGGCCGTGGTGGAGATCATCGTCAAGAAGGGTGGCAAGTGCCGCTACACGACGATCCAGAACTGGTCGAACAACGTCTACAACCTGGTCACCAAGCGCGCCACCTGTGAGGAGGGCGCGACGATGGAGTGGATCGATGGAAACATCGGCTCCAAGGTCACCATGAAGTACCCGGCGGTCTACTTGATGGGCGAGCACGCCCACGGTGAGACCCTGTCGGTCGCTTTCGCCGGCGAGGGACAACACCAGGACGCGGGATCGAAGATGGTGCACTGCGCACCGCACACGACCTCCTCGATCGTGTCCAAGTCGGTGGCCCGCGGCGGCGGCCGCTCTTCCTACCGAGGCCTGGTGCAGGTCCAGGAAGGGGCCCACCACTCCGGCTCGATCGTGATGTGTGACGCGCTGCTGGTCGACCAGATCAGCCGCTCCGACACCTACCCCTACGTCGACGTCCGCGAGGACGACGTCACCATGGCGCACGAGGCCACGGTGTCGAAGGTCAGCGAGGAGCAGCTGTTCTACCTGATGAGCCGGGGTATGGAGGAGGACGAGGCGATGGCGATGATCGTGCGCGGTTTCGTCGAGCCGATCGCCCGCGAGCTCCCGATGGAGTACGCGATCGAGCTGAACCGGTTGATCGAGTTGCAGATGGAGGGTGCGGTCGGCTGACCGTCCCGCGCCCGAAGTCCCGCCCAGAGCAGAAAGTGATCACGAATTGACCATCACCGAAACCGGTGCGCCGAATGTCGCCGGCGCCATCGAGACCAGCGACAAGGTCGCCAGCCACCTCCACCCGGAGGGTTCCTTCACCGTGGCGGACCACCCGGTTCCCCGGGGCGTCGAGGAAGTCTGGCGGTTCACTCCGCTGCGCCGGCTGCGGCAGTTGCACAAGGAGGCGTCGTTCTCCAAGGGCGGCTGCACCATCGACGCCCAGGCAGGGGGCGCCGTCACCGTGCAGGAGGTCGGCACCGACCACCCCGCGGTGGGCTCGAGTGGCTACGTCCCGACGGACCGGATCAGCGCCCGCGCGTGGCAGGCCGCCGAGTCGGCGCTGCTGGTGACCGTGCCGGCCCAGGCCGAGGTGGATGACCCGACGGTGATCACCCACACCGGCACCGGCCGCGAGGAGGCCTCCGCCGGGCACATCGTGATCGTGGCCGAGCCGCACAGCCGCGCCACCGTGGTGTTGCGCTTCGAGGGCTCTGCCGTCGTCGCGGACAACGTCGAGATCGTCGTGGGGGAGGGCGCCAAGCTGACCGTCGTGACGGTTCAGGACTGGGCCGCCGACGCCGTGCACGTGTCCAACCAGCACGCATCGGTCGGGCACGATTCCGACTACCGTCACATCGCCGTCTCCTTCGGCGGTGACGTGGTGCGGTTGAGTGCCTCGTTGGACTACGACGGTCCGGGCGGCGAGGCCGAGATGCTCGGCCTGTACTTCGCCGACGCCGGTCAGCACCTCGAGCATCGCCTCTTCGTCGATCACAACGAACCACACACGAAGAGCAACGTGGACTACCGCGGTGCACTTCAGGGCAAGGGCGCACACGCGGTCTGGATCGGCGACGTGCTGATCCGCAAGGCAGCCGAGCAGATCGACACGTACGAGTCCAACAAGAACCTGGTGTTGACCGACGGGTGCCGGGCCGATTCGGTGCCGAACCTGGAGATCGAGACCGGTGAGATCGCCGGTGCTGGTCACGCGTCGACCACCGGGCGCTTCGATGACGAGCAGTTGTTCTACCTGCGCAGCCGCGGCATCGAGGAGCAGGAAGCCCGACGACTCGTGGTGCACGGCTTCTTCGCCGACATCATCCGGCGCATCGGCGAGCCGGCGGTCGAGAAGCGGCTGCTGGAGGCCGTCGAGGAGGAACTGTCCGTGCACGCCGGCAGTTCGGAGAGCCTGCAGGGGACCGCATGAGCGGATTCGTACGCGCCTGCGCGGCCGCGGATGTGGCCCCGGAGAGTGCGATCTCGGTCGAGGTCGGGGACGAGGAGGTGGCCATCGTCCACTCGGACGGTCAGTTCTTCGCCATCCGGGACGAGTGCTCGCATGCGACGATCCCGCTCTCCGAGGGCGATGTCGGCGAGCGTGAGGTCGAGTGCTGGATGCACGGCTCACGCTTCGACCTGACCACCGGCAAACCGACCGGCTTGCCGGCCACCGAGGCCGTCCCGGTCTACCCGGTTCGCCTGGACGGCACGGACGTCCTGGTCGACGTCGCCAACCCGATCCCGGTCTGAACCACCTACCCACCAGTTTTCCCAACAGCACACAGGAGCTTGACTACATGTCCACTCTCGAAATTCGTGACCTGCACGTCTCGGTGAGCACCGAGGACGGCGACAAGGAGATCCTCAAGGGGGTCGACCTCACCGTCCGCAGTGGCGAGGTACACGCGATCATGGGGCCGAACGGCTCCGGCAAGTCGACCCTGGCGTACTCCATCGCCGGGCATCCCAAGTACACGATCACCTCCGGCTCGGTCAGCCTGGACGGGGAGGACGTGCTCGAGCTCAGCGTGGACGAGCGGGCCCGTGCCGGTATGTTCCTGGCCATGCAGTACCCGGTGGAGGTGCCCGGCGTCTCGGTCACCAACTTCCTGCGTACGGCCAAGACCGCCATTGACGGCGAGGCGCCGAAGCTGCGCACCTGGGTCAAGGACGTGAACCAGGCGATGGAGCGGGTCAACATGGATCCGGCCTTCGCCCAGCGAAGCCTCAACGAGGGCTTCTCCGGTGGTGAGAAGAAGCGTCACGAGATCCTCCAGCTCGAACTGCTCAACCCGAAGTTCGCCGTCCTCGACGAGACCGACTCGGGTCTCGACATCGACGCGCTCCGGGTGGTCTCCGAGGGAGTGAACCGCTACAGCGCGCAGGGTGACCGCGGCGTGTTGTTGATCACCCACTACACGCGCATCCTGAAGTACATCAAGCCTGACTTCGTGCACGTGTTCGTCAACGGCAAGGTGGCTGCCCAGGGCGGCGCCGAGCTGGCCGAGCAACTTGAGGCCGAGGGCTACGACCGCTACATCCGGGCCGACCGTGAGGCCGTAACCGCAGGAGCTGGACAGGCCTGATGGTCCTCGACGTCGAGCACGTCCGAGCCGACTTCCCGATCCTCGATCGGGAAGTCGACGGACACCCGCTGGTCTACCTCGACAGCGCCAACACCTCGCAGAAACCGCGCCAGGTGGTGGCGGCGATCGAGGAGCACTACTTGGCGCACAATGCCAACGTGGCGCGGGCGATGCACGCCCTCGGCGCGGAGGCGACCGAGGCGTTCGAGGGCGCTCGGCAGCGGATCGGCGACTTCATCGGGGCGGCGCGGTCGGAGGAGGTGGTGTTCACCAAGAACGCCTCCGAGGCGCTCAACCTGGCCGCGTACTCGCTCGGCCGTGGGCTCCGGCCCGGGGACGAGATCGTGGTCAGCGTGATGGAGCACCACTCCAACATCGTGCCTTGGCAACTGCTCGCCGAGCGGACCGGCGCGGTGCTCCGCTGGTTCGATGTCACCGAGGAGGGCCGGCTCGATCTCGAGGCGGCCGGCGCCGAAGGTCTGATCAATCCACGGACCAAGATCGTCTCCGTGACGGCCGTGTCCAATGTGCTCGGCACCGTGAACCCGGTGGCCCGCATCGCCGCCGAGGCCCACTCGGTGGGTGCCAGGGTGGTCGTTGACGCCTCCCAGTCGGTGCCGCAGTTGCCGACCGCAGTGGCGGACTGGGGAGCGGACCTGGTCGCCTTCACCGGGCACAAGATGCTCGGCCCCACGGGGATCGGGGTGCTCTGGGGCCGCTACGACCTGCTGGCCGAACTGCCGCCCTTCCTCGGTGGCGGGGAGATGATCGAGGTGGTCACGATGGCCGGCTCGACCTTCGCGGCACCCCCGTACCGCTTCGAGGCGGGGACCCCGCCGATCACCCAGGCCGTCGGCCTGGCGGCCGCCGCCGACTACCTGTCCGGGCTGGGCATGGCCGAGATCGCCGCGCACGAACAGCACATCACCGCGTACGCGCTGCGCGCCCTGCAGCAGGTCCGCGGGGTGCGGATCCTCGGACCGACAGAAGCTGTGGACCGCGGTGGGGCGGTCTCGTTCACCCTGGACGGGGTGCACCCCCACGACGTGAGTCAACTCCTCGACGCCCGCGGCATCGCCGTCCGCGGCGGCCACCACTGTGCCCGTCCGCTGCACGATCGGTTCGGGGTGCAGTCGAGCTCGCGGGCCTCGTTCTACCTGTACACGACCGAAGCCGAGATCGACGCCCTGGTCGAGGGGCTCGACCGCACGCGGGACTTCTTCGCGGCCCCGGCGGTGCCCGCATGAGTGCCGAGGCGATGTACCAGGACGTGATCTTGGACCACTACCGCGCCAAGCACCACTACGGGTTGCGCGAGCCGTACACCGCAGAGGTGCACCATGTGAACCCGACCTGTGGCGATGAGGTGACCCTGCGGGCGCAGGTCACCGACGGCACCGTGGTCGACGTGTCCTGGGAGGCGGTCGGCTGCTCCATCTCGCAGGCGTCCACCTCGGTGATGACCGACCTGGTGATCGGCCGGTCCGTCAGTGACGCGCTGGCCCGCTACGAGGAGTTCCTCACGATGATGCAGTCGAGGGGCAACGAGGCCGGCGACGAGGACCTGCTCGAGGACGGGATCGCCTTCATCGGCGTCGCACGTTTCCCGGCCCGGGTGAAGTGTGCCCTGCTGGGGTGGGCTGCCCTGAAGGATGCGACCGCCCGTGGCTGACCCGGAGCAGACCAAAGTGGTTGATTGTGTCCACAAGTGAGCGACAATGGATGACGACATCCAACAAGGAGTGACGATGACCGAGCAGACCGACCAGCGTCCGTCGGACCTGGTCAAGGACGACCTGCCCGACACGAGCGCGGAGACGCCCTCGGCCGCCCCGTCGGTCGAGGACCTGACCGAGGCGATGAAGGACGTAGTGGACCCCGAGCTCCACATCAACGTCGTGGATCTGGGCCTCGTCTACGGGGTGCACGTCAACGACGACAACACCGCCACCATCGACATGACCCTGACCTCGGCGGCCTGCCCGTTGACCGACGTGATCGAGGACCAGACCCATACGGCCCTCGAGGGGTTGGTGAACTCCGTCAGCATCAACTGGGTATGGATGCCGCCGTGGGGCTTGGAGAAGATCACCGACGACGGTCGCGAGCAGTTGCGCGCCCTCGGCTTCAACGTCTGACCCTGTCCCGCCCTCGGCCCGCGGAGTGACTCCGCGGGCCGTACCCCTGCCTGCCCGCCCCTTTCCGAGAGAGATTTCGTCCCATGCTGGTCGCCCGTGACCTCGAGGTACGCGCCGGTGCCCGGCTGCTCCTGGAGGATGTCTCCTTCCAGATCGCCAGTGGCGACAAGATCGGTCTGGTCGGTCGGAACGGGGCCGGCAAGACGACCCTGACCCGGATCCTGTCCGGGGACGCCCAGCCCGCCGCCGGCAGCATCAGTCGCAGCGGCCCGGTGGGCTACCTGCCGCAGGATCCGCGCACCGGCGACCTGGAGGTCCTCGCCCGAGACCGCATCCTGTCCGCGCGCGGGCTGGACCAGGTCATCCGTCGGTTGCGCGCGGCCGAGGTCGCGATGGGGGACGCCGACGAGCAGGCCCGCGACCGGGCGATGGCGGCCTATGCCCGGGCCGAGGCCGAACTGATGTCGCGCGGTGGGTACGCCGCCGAATCGGAGGCAGCCCGGATCGCCGGCAACCTGTCGTTGCCCGAGCGGGTGCTCGGGCAACCGCTGCGCACCCTCTCCGGCGGCCAGCGTCGCCGGGTCGAACTGGCTCGGATCCTCTACTCCGACGCCGAGACCCTGCTGTTGGACGAGCCGACCAACCACCTCGACGCCGACTCGATCGTGTGGTTGCGGGGGTTCCTGCAGAACTACGCGGGCGGACTGATCGTGATCAGCCACGACACCGGACTACTGAACGCGTGTGTGAACAAGGTCTTCCACCTCGATGCCAACCGGTCTGAACTCGATGTGTACGCGATGAACTGGAAGCGCTACCTGCAGCAGCGCGAGACCGACGAGAAGCGCCGTCGACGGGAACGCCTGAACGCCGAGCGCAAGGCCGACCAGTTGATGACCCAGGCCGACAAGATGCGGGCCAAGGCGACCAAGGCCGTGGCCGCCCAGAACATGGCCAAGCGTGCGGAACGACTGTTGGCCGGCATCGAGGGGGAGCGGGCCCAGGACAAGGTGGCCAAGATCAGGTTCCCGGAGCCGGCGTCCTGCGGGAAGACCCCGCTGCGTGCGGCCGAACTGAGCAAGAGCTACGGTTCCCTGGAGGTGTTCACCGGCGTTGATCTTGCCATCGACCGGGGCAGCCAGGTGGTCATCCTCGGCCTCAACGGCGCCGGCAAGACCACCCTGTTGCGGATCCTTGCCGGGCTGGAGGAGTCCGACACCGGCCGGGTGCAGCCCGGCCACGGGTTGCGACTGGGCTACTACGCCCAGGAGCACGAGACCCTCGACGTGACGCGCAGCGTGCTGTCCAACATGACGTCGTCCGCGCCGCACCTCAACGACACCGATGTCCGCAAGGTGCTCGGTTCCTTCCTGTTCAGCGGGGACGATGTGGAGAAGCCGGCGCGGGTGCTGTCCGGCGGGGAGAAGACCCGGCTGGCGCTGGCGATGCTGGTGGTCTCGAGTGCCAATGTGTTGCTCCTGGACGAGCCGACCAACAACCTCGATCCCGCCTCGCGCGCCGAGGTGCTCGAAGCCATCCGCACCTATGCCGGTGCGGTCGTACTCGTCACGCACGATGAGGGCGCGGTGGATGCATTGGATCCCGATCGTGTTCTGCTGCTTCCGGACGGGGTGGAGGATCTCTGGACCCCGGAGTACGCGGACTTGATCTCGTTGGCCTGATCACCTGCCCGATTTCCTTGTCCGGAGCGGAAATCGTTCCCTCCGTGGCTGTTCTGGGAGCTTCGAGCCGGGGGTGCTGATCATCTCACTGGCGCACCGAAACCTAACGATCTGATCGAAATGGTCGCGGAATTGACCCAAAGCCAGTAAGAATGGGTCGGAGAATGATCATCAGGACCCGATCATGGTCCGGACCAACAGGTGCCACCGGGCGGTGGAGCCACGAGATCAGGAGGAATTGTGGCCAAGGCATTGGCGAAGGGATCGAGGATCACGGGTACGTCCCGGGACAAGCTCGCAACGCAACTCGCCCGTCGATACAAGTCCGGCGAGAGCGTACGCAAGATCGCCGCTGACGTCGGGCGTTCCTACGGGTCGGTGCACAAGTTGTTGACCGAGACGGGTGTTGATCTGCGCAGTCGTGGCGGCGCGACCCGTGGTGCCGCGAAGAAGACTGCTGCGAAGAAGACCACGGCCACCAAGGCGCCGGCGAAGAAGGCTGCTGCCAAGAAGGCGCCGGCCAAGAAGACCGCAGCCAAGAAGACTGCAGCCACCAAGGCGCCGGCCAAGAAGACTGCAGCCACCAAGGCGCCGGCCAAGAAGACTGCAGCCAAGAGGACTGTTGCGAAGAAGGCGCCGGCGAAAAAGGCCGCTGCGAAGACGACCGCTGCCACCAAGGCGCCGGCGAAGAAGACTGCAGCCAAGAGGACTGTTGCCACCAAGGCGCCGGCGAAGAAGGCTGCTGCCAAGAAGGCGCCGGCAACGAAGAGCGCTGCGAAGAAGGCACCGGCGAAGAAGACCACTGCCACCAAGGCGCCGGCCAAGAAGACCGCTGCGAAGAAGGCGCCGGCCAAGAAGACCGCTGCGAAGAAGGCGCCGGCGAAGAAGAGCGCCGCGAAGAAGGCACCGGCGAAGACTGCCGCCAAGAAGACCAGTCGAAAGCGCTGATGACTGATCGGATGTCGGGCCCGGACGCCGCTGGCGGCCGGGCCCTTTCCGGTGGGGTGGTGCTGCACGAGTCCGATGGCGTGGCCACCGTGTGGCTGGGACGCCCGGAAGTCCGCAACGCCCAGACCTTCAGCACCTGGGACGGTCTCATCGAGGCGTCGGAGTTGATCTCCGACAACTGCCGGATGGTCTTCCTGCGTGGCGCTGGCGTCGACTTCAGCGCCGGACTCGACGTGCGGATGATGGCGCCGGGTGGCGTACCCGGGGAGGGCGACCTGGCCGACCTGATCGCCCTCGACGACCAGGGCATCCGGGACCGGATCGGCGGTTTCCAGCACGCCTTCACCTGCTGGCGTTCGCTCCGTCCGGTGGTGGTTGCCGTCGTGCACGGGCGAGCAATCGGTGCCGGATTCCAACTGGCGCTGGGCGCGGACGTACGCATCCTCACCGAGCAGGCGAGCCTGTGCATGGCGGAGCCGCGGCTCGGGCTCGTCCCTGACCTCGGCGGGACGCGTCGCCTGGTCGAGTTGATCGGCTACTCGCGTGCGGTGGAGATCTGCGCCACCACCCGGCCGGTCCCGGCCGCGGAAGCCCTCGCGTGGGGGTTGGCGAACCAGGTCGTGGCCGACGATGCGGTCGAGGAGCATCTTGCCGGGCTGGTCGAGACGACCGCCGGGCTCGATCCCGTGGCTGTCGTGGGCGTGAAGTTCCTGCTGGCCCAGGCCCTCACCCGCAGCCCGGAGGAGCAACTCGCTGCCGAGGCGACGGTCCAGACAGGGATGCTGCGTCGGGTGGCCAAGCGGACGCAGTGAGCGGAATATCGTGACCTCCACCGGGGTTGGATGCACCGGGAGGAAGTGTCGTCGATGAGCATGCACACGAGCGGGCGGCTGTTGCGCAGCATGAGCCACACCGATCCGGACCTGGCGCAGCAACGTCTGGCTCCGGGCCTGTTGCGAAGGATCCTCTCGTTCGCCACCCCGTACCGGCGATTGATCGCGCTCTTCATCGGGCTCGTCGTCGTGTCCGCAGCGTTGGGCGTCACCCCACCCCTGCTGTTCAAGGAGATCATCGACCGCGGCGTCCTCGGGGGCAACGCGGGGCTGGTGATCCGGTTGGCCCTCGTCGTCGCCGCGGTGGCCCTCCTCGAGGCGGCCCTCGGCCTGGTCCAGCGGTGGTGCTCGGCCACCATCGGCGAGGGGTTGATCTTCGACCTGCGGACGAAGGTCTTCCAGCACGTCCTGCGGATGCCGATCGCCTTCTTCACCCGCACCCAGACCGGCAAGTTGGTGTCGCGACTCAACACCGACGTGATCGGTGCCCAACAGGCCTTCACCTCGACCCTGTCGACCGTGGTGTCGAACGTGATCGGGTTGGTCCTGGTGCTGGCGGCGATGCTGGTGCTCAGTTGGCAGCTCACCCTGGCCGCGCTCGCCCTGTTGCCGGTGTTCCTGATTCCGGCCCGGATCTTCGGCCGTCGACTGGCCGCGCTGACCCGGCGCCAGATGCAGATGAACGCCGACCTGTCGTCGACGATGACCGAACGGTTCAGCGTCAGCGGGGCCCTGCTGGTGAAACTGTTCGGGCGGCCGGCGGTCGAGCACGAGCAGTTCGGGGACCGGGCCGGGTCGGTCCGGGACGTGTCGGTCAAGATCGCCATGAACGGCCGCATCTTCATGACCACGCTGACCCTGGTGGCCGCACTCGCGACCGCGCTCGTCTACGGCGTCGGTGGCGTGTTGGCCATCGGCGGCACGGCGATCACCGTGGGGACCCTGACGGCTCTGGCCGGACTGCTGACCCGGCTGTACGGGCCGCTCACCCAGTTGACCAACCTGCGCGTGGACGTGATGTCGGCCCTGATCTCCTTCGAGCGGGTCTTCGAGGTACTCGACCTGGAACCGATGATCGACGAGGTGGCTGACGCCCGCGAGGTATCGGGTCCGGCCTCGGTCGAGTTCGATCAGGTGTCGTTCACCTACCCCGGTTCAGAGGCAATGTCGTTGGCCAGCCTGGAGGCGGTGACCAGCGCCGATCACCGTCCGTCCGCACCGGTGCTGACGGACCTCTCGTTCCACGTGGACCCGGGCCGTACGGTTGCGATCGTCGGCACCTCCGGTGCTGGCAAGACCACCATCACCCACCTCGTCTCCAGGCTGTACGACACAACCGAAGGCACCGTACGGGTGGGTGGTGAGGACGTACGCCAACTCCAACTCGCCTCCCTGCAGGACCACATCGGTTACGTCACCCAGGACGCCCACATGTTCCACGACACGATCCGGGCGAACCTGTCCTATGCCCGCTCCGAGGTGGGTGAGGAGGCGATGTGGGAGGCCTTGTCCGCTGCTCGGATCCGGGACCTCGTCGATGCACTGCCGGACGGTCTCGAAACGGTCGTCGGTGAGCGTGGGTACCGGCTGTCCGGGGGCGAGCGGCAACGGTTGGCCATTGCCCGCCTGTTGATCAAGTCCCCGCCGATCGTGGTCCTGGACGAGGCGACCGCCCACCTCGACTCCGAGTCCGAGGTGGCCGTCCAGCGGGCCCTCGACGTGGCGATGGAGGGCCGGACCAGCATCGTGATCGCGCACCGCCTCTCCACCGTGCGCAACGCCGACGAGATCCTCGTCATGTCCGCCGGCCGGATCGTCCAGCGCGGCACCCACACCGAGCTCCTCGCCGACGGTGGCCACTACGCCGACCTGTACCGCACCCAGTTCGCCGATCCCACCACCGAATCGTCCCGTCCCGTGGGATGAGCCCGTCCCGTGGGCGGCCGTCGCCGCACGGCCGGGCCGGCGTGCTGACCCGGTTCAGTGCTCGAAGGCGCTGACCCGGACCGCGACGGTCACCGCGGTCGGGAGTGAAATCGATGCGAGATTCCGGCCGAGTTCGGCCGGGTCGGTGTGGAAGGCGTTCGGTCCCATCCCGACGAGGTCGGTGAGTGCCGGGGCGTCGAGGGACACCTCATAGGCCACGTCCTGCTGTCCGGCGGGCACCAGCGGTGCGGCGGCATCGCGGAGCCGGATGTCCTTGTCCGCTGCCATTCCCAACAGGCCGAGGGTGGATGTGAGCTCGATGAGGTGGGTCGGCAGGGGAGTGACGACCACGACCCGTCCACCCGGGCGCAACACCCGGGAGAACTCGGCGAAGTTGCGGGGGGCGAACACGCACCAGACGACGTCCACCGACTGGTCGCGCAGGGGCAGGCCCCGCCAGGTGTCGGCGACCACGGCACCGAGTCGATCATGGGATCGGGCAGCCCGTCGGCACGCCGGGACCGACACGTCGAGGGCCACCCCGCGGGTGGCCGTACCGCGGTCCAGGGCTGTGGCCAGGTACGCGGCGGGGCCGGCGCCGACGTCCACGATCGCGTCCGCGCCCTGTGCGGCAGTGCCCAACGCGGTCAGGATCGGTGCGTAGTGGCCGGCACCGAGGAAGCGTTCCCGAGCCTGCACCATGGCTGCGGTGTCGGCGTTGGTCGGCTGGGCCCGACCGAGCAGGTTCAGGTACCCCTGCCTGGCGGGGTCGAAGCGGTGGCCGTCCGGACAGCCGACCGTACGTTCGGAGTGCACCGACAGGTCACCGTGGCAGTGCGGGCACCGCAGCAGGTCGAGGATCGTCGCGAGGGCCACCGTCAGGGGTTGCGCAGTGCGCCGCCCTCGACCGGGACCACGCATCCGGTGAGGTACGACGCGGCGGGGGACAGGATGAACGCGGCCACCCGGGCGAACTCCTCGGGCTTGCCGTACCGGCGTAACGGGATCACCGCCTCCTGCGACGCCCGATTCTCCCCTGGGTCGCTGGCGAGGGAGTCCAGGTACTGCACCCGTTCGGTCTCGATCCGTCCCGGAGCGAGACCGAGGACCCGGGCACCGTCGGGCCCCACTTCATCGGCGAATTGCTTGACCAGCATCGCCAGCCCGGGGCGGAGACCGTTGGAGATGGCCAGACCGCCGATGGGCTGCTTGTAGGACTGGGACAGCACCCAGGCGATGGCCGGATCCGGTGCGGTCGCCTGGTCCAGTACCTCCGTGGTGATCCGGATGGCCGGCAGGAAGACGGACTCGAAGGCACCCCGCCAGTCCTCCTCCGAGGACCCGCGGACCGGGCCGGCCGGCGGCCCGCCGACGCTGATCAGGGCACCGTCGAGGCGACCGAAGGACTGCAGGGCCAACGCAGTGGCATTCTCGGCCGTGTCGGGATCGGCCAAGTCGGCCACCAGGGCCACCGCGCTCTCGGTGCCGTACTCGGTGACCGCCTCCTCCAAGACCTCGGCCCGGCGGGCGACCAGCACGACCCGGGCGCCTTCGGTGACGAGTTGGGTGGCCGTGGCCCGTCCCAGCCCACTGCTCGCTGCGGTGACGATGAACACGCGATCCTTCAGTCCCAGGTCCATGGTCCGATCCTGCCACGAAGGTGTCGCCGTTCCGGACACCGCCCGTCTGGTGTGCGACCATCGGGGAAGGGCCACGGCTCAACGACGAGTTGTGGCCCGCTCGAGGACGTTACCGGGAACGTCTCGGAGCCGAGGGACAGACCAGACGCCTCGCGCCCACCAGCCACGCAGCACTAGGCGTCATGTGTGGTGTGCGTCGCCGGATCGCCCTTCGCCGCCTCGTCCTTCGCCGCTTCGTCGCGTTCTGATGACTCGGCAGCGGCCTTCTTCTCGGCCCGGCGCTGGCGGATGTCACCGCGGATGAAGACGATGATGCCGAGTAGCCCGATGCCGGTGAACATGAACCACTGGACCGCGTACCAGAAGTGCGGCCCGTCGGAGAGTTCGGGCATCGCAACGGTCTCGAATTCCTCGCCCTGCGGTGGATCCACGGTGAGCAGGCCGATGTAGCCGTTCACGATCTCGTACGGCAGGACCTCCCCGATCGCGTCGGAGTTGATCAAGCGAATCTGGGATTCCACCGGGGTGATGGCCGAGGATCGCCCGTTCTCGTTGCGGCGGACGTGGCCGGTGAGGGTGACGGTGCCGTCCGGCGGTGGAGGACCGACGGACGGGATCTTGGTGCCCTTGGGTACGGCGATGAAGCCGCGGTCAACCAGCACGGTCACGCCTTGGTCGGTGTGCAACGGCGTGACCACCTCGAACCCGGGCTGGTCGTTGTTGTTGCGGAACCGCACCACGAACTGGTGCTCGGCGTCGAACTCCCCGGTCGCCTCGACCTGCTGCCACTGGTCGGCGTCCAGGATCGGGCGGTCGTAGATGTCCTCGAAGGGCCGCATCGGCTTCTTCTCATTGGCGATGGTGATCTCGTTGCGGTGCTGGCGTTCGTCCAGCCGATTCAACTGCCACTGGCCGAGGTTGACGAAGACCACTCCGAGGACGGCCACGAAGACCACCAGGAGTGTCCATCGGACCCACAACCGGCGCACCAGAGCAGCCTATGTCGCTGCTCCAACGCGCCTGTCGGGGGCGTCCACCGGAGGCTGATCGGCCGGCATGGGTTGCGCTGCGTGGTGAGATGGGGGCATGGCACGGGTGACACGGCGGGTGCGGATGCTCCGGGTGGGCGCCGACCGCGCAGCGCGCCGGGAGGACCGGGTCGTCGTCGAGGAACCGCTGGAGGTGCGGATCGGCGGCGAGGCATTCAGTGTGACCATGCGCACTCCCGGTGACGACATCGACCTGGTGCACGGCCTACTGTTCAGCGAGGGCGTGATCACCGCGGCCGCTGACATCGCGGTGGCGCGGTACTGCGACGGTGTCGGGCCGGACGGGCTGAACACCTACAACGTGATCGACGTGCAGCTCGCCGACGGTGTGCCGCCGCTGGAACCCGGACTGCGCCGCAATGTGCTGACCAACAGCGCCTGCGGGCTGTGTGGCACCACCAGCGTCGATCGGGTGGTGGCCGATCGCCGCTTCGAACCCGCCGCCACCCCGATCAGCGCGGACCTGTTGCAGCGAGGCCCCGAACTGCTCCGTACGGCCCAGCCGGCCTTCGACCGGACGGGCGGCGTGCACGCGGCCGGGCTGCTCGCCGCGGACGGCACCCTGATGGCGGTGCGGGAGGACGTCGGACGACACAACGCTGCCGACAAGGTCATCGGGCACGCCCTGCGGCAGCAGTGGTTGCCGGCCCCGGAGTCAATTCTCGTCATGTCCAGCCGTGCCTCCTTCGAACTGGTCCAGAAGGCCGTGCTGGCCGGGCTCGGGGCGTTGGTCGCGGTGTCCGCACCGACTTCGCTCGCGATCGACCTGGCCGAGGAGAGCGGACTGTTGCTGGCCGCGTTCGTCCGGGGCGAGACGATGAACGTCTACACCGAGATCGACCGCCTGCGTGAACTCCCCGGAGTGGATGCGGCACAATATTAATTGTGAATGTGACCACGACCGGGTTGACCCGGACCGAACGACTGGACCGATTGCCCTTCAACCGTCGGCACGGCAGGCTGATCGGGGGCTCGGGAATCGGCTGGGCCCTGGACGCCATGGACGTCGGGCTGATCTCCTTCGTGCTCGCCGCGCTCAAGGTCCAGTGGGACCTGACGAACGGCGAGATGAGTTGGATCGCCTCGATCGGCTTCGTCGGGATGGCCATCGGCGCCAGCCTCGGCGGCCTGCTTGCGGACAAGATCGGTCGCCGCCAGGTCTTCGCCCTCACCTTGCTGATCTACGGTCTGGCCACCGGCGCCTCCGCCCTGGCCGGCTCGGTCGCGGTCCTGCTGGTCTTCCGGTTCCTGGTCGGCCTCGGCCTCGGGGCCGAACTGCCCGTCGCCTCCACCCTGGTCAGCGAGTACGCCCCGGCCAAGATCCGAGGCCGCTTGGTCGTGATCCTGGAGGCGTTCTGGGCCGTTGGTTGGGTGCTGGCCGCCCTGATCGGCTACTTCGTCGTCCCGCTGTCGGACAACGGCTGGCGTTGGGCCCTGGCGATCGGGGCGGTCCCCGCGGTGTACGCGATCGTGGTCCGGCTCGGACTGCCCGAGTCCGTGCGCTTCCTGGAACGCAAGGGGCGGACCGAGGAGGCGGAGACCGCCGTACGGGCCTTCGAGCAACCCTCCGGCATCGCGCCGGTGGAATCCCCGACGGTCGAGCCGGTCGCCAGCCCGGGACCCGGGGCACTGTGGGGGCGGGGAATGCGCCGACGGACCGCCGCGATCTGGCTCGCGTGGTTCTTCATCAACTTCGCCTACTACGGCGCCTTCATCTGGTTGCCGTCGATCCTGGTCGCCGACGGCTACTCGCTGGTGAAGTCGTTCGGATTCACCTTGCTGATCACCTTGGCCCAGTTGCCGGGCTACGCCCTGGCCGCCTTCCTGATCGAGGTGTGGGGCCGGCGTCCCACCTTGGCGTCCTTCCTGGGCGGATCGGCGGTCGCTGCCGGCCTGTTCGCCTTCGCCGGCGGGGAGAGCTCGATCCTGGTCGCGGGCATGCTGTTGTCCTTCTTCAACCTCGGCGCCTGGGGTGCCCTGTACGCGGTGACCCCGGAGATCTACCCGACGGTCCTGCGCGGGACCGGGACCGGCTGGGCAGCCGGGTTCGGACGGATCGCCTCGATCATCGCGCCGCTGCTGATGCCGGCCATGCTTGCGGCTGGGGGCCGGGAGTTGGCGTTCCTCGTTTTCGGCGTCGCCTTCCTGGCCGCGATGGTGGCCGCCTTCAACTTGCCGGAGATGCGTGGACAGGCCCTCACGGAAGTCGAGCAAGCCACCTAGACTTACGGGATGAAGCAACATCTCCTGCTGGACACGTACGGTCGGGTCGCCAGCGACCTGCGCGTCTCACTGACGGATCGTTGCAACCTGCGCTGCACCTACTGCATGCCCGCCGAGGGTCTGGAGTGGATGCCGCACTCCGAGGCGCTGACCGACGAGGAGATGATCCGGCTGATCTCGATCGGGGTCACCCGGTTGGGCATCCGCACCGTCCGGCTGACTGGCGGCGAGCCCCTGCTGCGGAAGAATCTGGAGGAGCTGGTGGCCGCCGTCACCGCCCTCGAGCCGCGCCCGACGGTGGCCCTGACCAGCAACGGGATCGGGCTCGCTCGGCGGGCCCAGGGGCTGGCCGAGGCCGGGCTGGACCGGATCAACATCTCCCTCGACACCCTGTCGGCCGAGACCTTCAAGACCCTCACCCGACGCAAGCGACTCGACGACGTGCTGGCCGGGGTGGTCGCCGCCCGGGCCGCGGGACTGGACCCGGTGAAGATCAACACCGTGCTGATGCGCGGTGTCAACGATCAGGAACCGGTCGCGCTGGTGCGCTGGGCGATGGAGAACGGCGTGCAGTTGCGCTTCATCGAGCAGATGCCGTTGGACGCCCAGCACGCCTGGCAGCGCGACGAGATGATCACCGCGGACGAGATCCACACCCTGTTGGCGAAGGAGTACACGCTGGTCGAGGATCCCGAGGACGCCGCCGCCCGGGGGAGTGCCCCTGCGGAATTGTTCCGAATCGACGGCACCGAGCACGCGGTGGGCATCATCGCCGCTGTGACGAAGCCCTTCTGTGGCGCCTGTGATCGGGTCCGGCTGACCGCCGACGGCCAGATCCGCAACTGCCTCTTCGCCCGGACCGAGTCCGACCTGCGCGATCCGCTGCGCTCCGGCGCGACCGATGCGGAACTGGCCGAGCAATGGGTCGCCGCAGTCGTCGGCAAGCGCGCCGGCCACGGCATCGACGACCCGACCTTCCTGCAGCCCGACCGTCCGATGTCGGCCATCGGCGGCTGATCGATCAGTGTGGGTCGGTGCCGGCCTCGGAGAGCTCCACCACGTCCTTGAGGAAGCCGCGGGCGGAGAGGAACTGGGACAGGGAGTCGCGGTGCGCCCCGCAGGCGAGCCAGTGCTTGCGGCGCTCCGGGGTGTGGATCTTCGGGTTGTTCCACTGCAGATCGTAGACCGCCTCGTGTTGGCAGCCCTTGGCCGAACAGGTGGGGATCTCGGGACCGTCGTCCTCGGTGCCGAACAGGCTCATGGGGTCTCGTCCTCCTCAGACGTTGATTCGATGGTCTCTGCGCCGTCGCTCACCGCGGGGGCGGCGCCGGGTTCGGGGTGACCGAAGTTCTGCGGTTCCTCCTGCTCCCGGTTGGCCGCGTTGGCCAGGATGACCGCGAGGTAGGGGATCACGATCGCGCACCCGAGGAGGATCCAGCGGAACACTCCCGGTACCCAGATCATCGCGATGAAGCAGGCCACCCGGAAGCCCATCGCGAGCAGGTAGCGACGCTCGCGCCCGGCCTGCTCCACACTGCCGGCCGTCTTCGCGTCGGTGATCACCACCCGATCCGACTTGGCCTTCATGGCGTCAGCCTACGCCGCCGGCATGAACCGTCGTCCGGCCCCAGCGGCTCCCGCTCGGTCCTAGGGTGGCCCTCCTCGCCAAGGGGACGGTGACTCGATAGCGTGTGGGCCGTGATCGAAGCCGACCCGACAGCCAATTCCGTCCCTGACGCCCGTACGGTGCTGGTCACCGGCGGCAGTAAGGGGATCGGACGGGCGATCGCCCAGCGGTTCGCCGAGGCCGGCCACCGGGTGGCCGCCACGTACCGCACTGGAGAGGTCCCGACCGGCGTCCTCGGGGTCCAGTGCGACGTGACCGAGGGCGCCCAGGTCGAGGCCGCCTTCAGTCAGGTCGAGGCCGCCCTCGGGCCGGTCGAGGTCCTGGTGGCCAACGCCGGGATCACCAAGGACACCCTGGTGTTGCGGATGAGCGACGAGGACTGGGACCAGGTGATCGAGACCAACCTGACCGGCGCCTTCCGGGTGGCCCGCCGGGCCGCCCGCCCGATGATCCGCAACCGGTACGGCCGGATCGTGTTCATCTCCTCGGTGGTCGGACAACTCGGCTCCGCCGGCCAGGTGAACTACGCCGCCTCCAAGTCCGGCCTGATCGGGATGGCCCGGTCCCTCGCCCGTGAA
Source organism: Propionibacteriaceae bacterium (assembly GCA_052094425.1). Lineage (GTDB taxonomy): Bacteria > Actinomycetota > Actinomycetes > Propionibacteriales > Propionibacteriaceae > Microlunatus. The sequence goes on along the minus strand of JBQDIN010000041.1, from coordinate 3,022 downwards.
CTGGGGTCGCGCGGCGTGACTGCCAACGTGGTCGCGCCCGGCTTCATCGAGACCGACATGACCGCCGAGTTGTCCGACGACCTGGTCGCCAAGTACAACGCCCAGATCCCGTTGGGTCGGCTCGGCTCGGTCGACGACGTGACCGGCACCGTCGAGTTCCTCGCCTCCGGCTCCGGTGGGTACATCACCGGGGCCGTGATCCCGGTCGACGGCGGCCTCGGCATGGGTCACTGAACCTCCGCACCACAAGCAGGAAGCTGAACATGGGAATCCTCGAAGGCAAGAACATCCTGGTCACCGGTCTGACCATGAACACCTCGATCGCCTACTCGGTGGCACGGATCGCCAGCGAACAGGGCGCCACGGTGGTGGTGTCGAACTTCGGCCGGGCGATGAGCCTGACCGGACGGGTGATAAAGAAGCTCGACCCGGTGCCGCCGTTGGTCGAACTGGACGTCACCGACAAGGAACACCTGGCCTCCCTCCCGGACCGGCTCCGCGAACACGTCGACCACCTGGACGGGGTGGTGCACTCCATCGCGTACGCCAATCCCGAGACATCCTTCGCCGAAGACTTCCTCACCACCGGGTGGGAGGACGTCGCCCAGGCACTGCAGGTCTCGGCCTACTCCTTCGCCTCGCTGACGATGGCCTGCAAGCCACTGCTCTCGAACAACGCCTCGGTGGTCGGTCTCGACTTCGACAACTCCGTCTCCTGGCCGGTCTACGGCTGGATGGGCGTGGCCAAGTCCACGCTGCAGAGCGTGTCGCGTTACCTGGCCCGCTACCTCGGGCCGGAGGGGATCCGGTCCAACCTGGTCGCCGCCGGCCCGCTGGACACCCTGGCGAAGAAGGCCATTCCCGGCTCCGAGGCGTTCAACGAGGTGTGGGCCGAGCGGGCCCCGCTGGGGTGGGACACCAAGGACTACGACTCCGCGGCCAAGGCCGTGGTGGCGCTGCTCAGCGATTGGTTCCCACGGACCACCGGTGAGGTGGTGCACGTCGACGGTGGCGTGCACGCGATGGGCGCCTGACCCCCGTGCCCGCGAGTCCCGGCCCGCGGCCCGCCGACCGCGCTGGGTCCCTGCTCGCCCTGATCGCGGAGCGGCACAGCGTCCGGCGGTTCACCCCCGACCCGATCTGCCGGGAGTCCGTCGACGTCCTGGTCGACGCGGTGGCGCCGGCGTCCGGGCGTGCGCTCCCGTCCGCGCACGCCCTCGACCCGCTGCGGTTCATCCTCATCGCCCACCGGGTGGACGACCTCGAGCCGGGGGCGTACGGGATCCGGGCCGGGGCAGTGGAACCCGTCGGCCCCGCGCCGACCGCCGGGGCGCTGCTGGACTGCTGTCTGGACCGACCCGCATGGACCGACGCCGCGGCGGTGATCGCCATCACGGCTGATCCGGATCCGATCGAGCACTTCCGTGGGCAGGACGGCGACGAGCGCCGGGGCGAGCGGTTCACCCACCTCGAGGCCGGGCATGCGGCTCAGAACGTGCAGCTCACTGCCACCGCCCTCGGGTTGGGTACGGTGTTCATCGGCGGCATCATCGACCAGCGTCTGGCAGGGGTGCTGTCGCTGGCTCCGGGCGTCCGCCCGCTGGGTCTGCTGCCCTTGGGGACTCCTGCCCCGGCCTGACAGGAGAAACCATGCCCGAGCCAGGTGGCCCGGCGACTGATCTCCACCGTCCTGATCCCGAGCGCTGGTGGTGGGCGGTCCGGATCGTTGCGATGGTGCTGAGCGGCGGGATCGGGTTGGTCTTCCTGGCCCTGTGGTTCCTGCTACTGAACAGCGCATTCGGTTCCAATCCCGACCCGCACGGCTACACGTTGATCTTCAGCGTGCTGTTCATGGTCCCGGTCGGTGCGGTGTTCTGCCTCGTCTTCGGATTCTGCTGGCCGCCCGGGCGCAGGCTGCGGGCCGCCCTCTTCGCGCTGGTGGGCTTCCTGGTCGTCGTGGCGCTCGCTTTCGCGGTACTCAACTGGGCCGATTGAGAGCCAGCCTGCAGTGGGTCGGTCAACTGCTGCAGTGGGTCGGTCAACTGCTGCAGTGGGTCGGTCAACTGAAGGCGCGCAGGATGGCGCCGAAGTCCAGCATGTTGCCGACCGGGTCGTGCTCGTCCGCGGCGAGCCGTACCTCGCCGTAGAGGGCGCCGACGTGGCGGACGACCGCGGCCCGCGCGGCCGCGGCGTCATGGTTGCGGACGTGGGACAGGATGCTGCGGTGCTGTGGGTCGAAGCGCTCGGCGGCGTCGTCCAGGGCCAGGGTGTGCCGGCGGAACTCCGCCATCCCCGGCACCAGGCTGCGATACATCGACACCAGCAGTTCGTTGTGCGAGGCCAGCACGAGGCTCTCGTGCACCGCCTCGTCGGTGCGAACCAGTTCGTCGAGGTCGCCTCGGCGGCGAGCCGCCTCGTGCTCGCGGCAGCGCTGGGCCATCAGGTCCAGGTCCTCCGCCGTCGCCCGCAGGCAGGCCAAGGTCGCGGCCGTACCCTCCAGGCCGATCCGGACCTCGAGGAGTTCCGCGGCTGCCGGCCCGCCGGTGAGGCTGAACTGGACGAACTGGTCGGAGAGCTCGTCCACCGACGGGGGATGGCGGACGAAGGTGCCGCGACCCCGGACCACCTCCAGTACGCCGAGGGTGTCGAGGGTGCGGATGGCCTCCCGCAGGGAGGTGCGACCCACCTTCAGCTGGCGGGCGAGTTCGGGTTCGGACGGGAGCTTGTCCCCGGGCCGCAGGGTGCCGGCGCGCAGTTCACCCATGATCACCTCGGCGATCGCCTCGGGGACCGGCTTCCGCGCCGGGAGCGATCCCTCGGCCCACTGGCCGGCCGCCGCCTGCTGAATCACCACGGGATCCATCCTTTCACGCCGTCGGGGGCGTCTCGTGCCACTGGAGCGAACGGCTGCGGGCAGTCCGTTGACAGATGTCTGACATCTAGCCTAGCGTGGCCGATGGTCGCACCGGGGCGGCCCGAGGGCCACCCGGCCCTCGCCAGCGGAGGAGGCTCCAGATGACGG
>JBQDIN010000040.1:14936-38322 GCA_052094425.1 Propionibacteriaceae bacterium | reverse complement strand
GGGCAAGCTGGCTGCCTACGTCACCGAGATCGCTCGGCAGGGAGCTGAGGGCTGAGTCACAGCGCCCCAGAAGGCGAGTCTCTCCCAATCTCGTCGCAGCGGGGGTTGCTGCCCGACCTCTCCCCCGCGACCTCGCACCGCCCCGCAGAAGCTTCAGATCGCCTCGAGCGCGCAGAAGGTGCAGCAGGGTTCCCTGGTCGAGCGACCTCACCCGGCCGCCCTCATTCCGTGGAGTTGGACGTCCCATTTCGTCATCGTCGCGTCGACGATCCGGTGCAGTTGCTCGGCCGAGGCGCCGTCGCGGGCCTGGATCGACAACCCCTGGAGGACAGCCGCGATGGAGGCCTGCCAACGTCACCGATGTCCTGAGACATAACAGCCTGCCAACGCCACGACATCCGTTCCCGTGGGAACGTCGCCCCGAGGATCCCCCCGTTCGATCCGCGCCTCCACCGCCGCGAGGGAGTTCGCCCTGGCCCCGGCCAGTAGGGTCCGGACGTGGTCGTTGGCCGTGTCGTGTTGACTGCGGGCCAGGACGATCATGCACCCGCTCGGCGAGTCCGCCCGCGTGTAGGCCTCGGCGTTGTTGCGCAGCATCCGCTCGACCGCCGCACGGGCTGTCGTCTCCTCCCGGAGCGGTCCGGTGGTGTCGACCCCCTCGGTGTCCTTGTACAGGGAAACGGCCTCGGTGAGGAGTTGCTCCTTGTTGCTGAAGGCCGCGCGATCCAACATTGTGTAATGACCGATACACAAAGCAGTCCACAGGCTGGGCGAATGGCCTAAGGTGGCCCGTCGTGACGACGAAACCTCCGCCCGCGTCCGACAGGACTCCCCGCGCGCCTGCTGACAGAGTGGTTGCGTACGCCGTCGCCCGGCGACTGGCGCAGGAGAACGGCTGGCGGGAGAAGGCGCTGGTCTACCTGACGCGAGGACGAGAAGAACTGTTGGTTCTCGAGCACACTGACGAGTACGCAGATGCCGGGGTCCAGGTGCCCGGCGGTGGCGTGGAGCCGGGCGAGGAACCCGCCGAGGCCGCGCTGCGGGAACTCGCCGAGGAGACGGGACTCGTCGTCGAACCGGCTCCGATCCATCTCGAGTCGCGACTCTGGGTGACGGCTGAGGCTCCTTCGCGCATCCGTCACTACTTCTGGATCAAAGCCCCGTCCGACACACCAGACCGGTGGTTCCACGAGGTCTCCAGCGGTGAGGAGGATCGTGGAATGCTGTTCTGGTTGAGTTTCAGGGCGCGCCACAGTGCTGGTCTCACGTCTGGATTCGGATGGGGATCTGCTCTGAGGAGATTGGACGCAATGATCAAGGGCTGAAACTATCCTCCCGCGTCCTGCCTTCGCGCCCTCCCTGCCCACGGGGACACCATGGGACGGTGACGACCCGCGCGTTGAGTTTCGGTTCGGTGGCATCGGCCTACGAACAGTTCCGACCGGACTACCCCGACGAACTGTCCGTGCGCAACGAGAAGGCGTTTAAGATGGCGCCTGTCAGGACCTGAGTCTTCCGCCATGAGTCAGCGCGTGGTCGTCGGGCTCGCACGCCACGGGTTGATGCAAGGAACGCCGAGGGGTTCGAAGTGTTTGGTGTTCCGAGTCGCTACCGTCATATCTGTGGACTGTGCGACGGCGGCAATCAGGGCGTCGTCGAAGGGTGCATGCTCGGGAACTCGGTAGGTTGCGATGATCTGCGCGGCCGACAGGTCGAACGGCAGTACCCGGTCGTCAAATGCGGGCAGGACATGCCGGTCGAACCACCGCCGCAGGATCGCTCCTTGCCTGGCGTCAGATCGCTCCTTGGCGATGACGCCTCGCTCAATCTCGGCGACCGTCGTCGCTGTCACGAATTGGTCGGTCAATGGGATGGGCGCTGCCCAGTCTTCGACGGCTCGGTTGCGTCCTCGAAGTCGGAGTGCTGACACCACGTCGGTGTCCAAGAGATACTTCACAGCTCCGCACTACGTGCGGTCAGACCTAGACGCTCAGGCTCGAACTCGATGTCGGCACCCTCCTCTGTGCTCAGAAGGTCAACGATCGTGACGGGATCACGATCGAGCGCCTGGGCCAGGACATCGCGTGCCTCTGCCTCGACCGAGCGGTGATGCCGCTCGGCGCGTGCTCGCAAGGCAGCCTTGGTACCCGCCGGAAGGTTGCGGATCAGAATCTGCTCCATGGTGTTCTCCTCCGATATCACACAGATGATATCACGATGCGGCTGGTGAGAACGACTGCGAGCAGCGCAGCCATCGCGAGGCCCAGAACCTGCTGCACAGCCGTGGATAGCGCATCGACTGTCCGGACGGATCTTCACCCGGGCGCCGGGCCGAGTCCTACGGATAGACGTAACTCAGGTAGGCCACCGGCACGTGCGCGCGTTGCCACGCCAGCTCCGCGGCCAGACCCTCCCCCGAAAGCGCCTTCGCGGTGTAGCGAGCCACTTCACGGCTATGGCCCGCCATGTGCGCGATCGCAGTCGCCTGGCCGACTGCACGAGCGACGGCAGTTGCCCCGCCGACCTGAGCACATCGACTGGCCGAACAGGGATCCGTCACCGGGCACGTCGTTCAATTGTGCGGAATGGACGCCCCGCATGGCACCCGGCACCTGCGGCGGCGCGGGTGAGGCCGCGTACCGGGCGTGCCTAGTCGAGGTGCGCAATGACGACACCGGGCGTGACCACAAGCACTGGTCCTCACCCGAGACGTGGGATCAGGTCGCGCAAGGGAGTTCGCGCGACCCGGTCGGCGGTCCGAGAGACGTAGAGCTCCGCGTGGTAGTAGCCGTCGTCCTCGCAGCCGGCAGGGTCGAATCCGTGCTCACGCACTGAAGCGATGGCCCAGTCGCGCTCTTCGGAGCTCGTGAAGCGCCGCTGTCGTACGGTCTCCCCTGCCCGCTCGGTGACGAGCCCGTGGGCGTCGAGTGCGGCCTGGACAGTGCCGTAGTCGAACGTACGCAAACAGAACGCGGCTACCGTCACCGTGGGCGGTGCGTGGCGGAGCAGTCGCTCGAATGTCTTGTCCGTCACGTAGCCGACCCCACCGGTGGTGGTGATCAGGTCGACGTCGGCCAACAGCGCGACGAGCCGAGGCGAAGCGTCATCGGCCTCGAGGTTCTCGACTGCGCCGGTGTCAAGTGCCCCCACGTCCACGGCGTACTCGACCGCGTTCTTCGCGATATCGATGCCGATCGTACGGACCGGGTCGGGACGCCGCCGCGCACGCAGGAGCTCACGGTCGGCCGCAACCAACTCATGGTCGGACATCTGGGCAGTGCGGTCGGCACCGTAGTGGGCGGTGAGCTCGTCCATCGTCAGATTGGTGTTGAGCAGAGACGTGACGATCCCGTACGAGCAGCACAGGTCGAGCACGGTGGGTGGCCCCTGGGTCCCGATGCGGCCTTCGGCCCGCAACAATCGCTCGAACATCTCGGCACCGTACTGGGGGATCTGGTAGTCGTACTCCCCCAGCATCGAGTAGTAGGCGCGTGGATCAGGCTGGTCGTAGATCGCGCCGAAGTCGGTCTTCTGCAGAATGGTCTCGCCGGAGGGCGCCATTGTCACCTTTCGTGGGTTCAGGAACTCTTTCAGGCTAGGGAAGTTGCAGCATTTGGCAACCTTGGCCGCCGAACGTCTCAGTTCCTGCCTGTCCTCCGGATCCGATCAGGAATCGAGAAGCACCGGTTCGCCGGGCACCCTAACGTGTCGATCATGGCTTCCATTCACACCCTCATCCTCGAGGTCGCCGACCCTCGGTCCGCCGGCCCCACCTACACCGATGCCCTCGGGTTGGACGAGTTCGTCCGGCTGCGCCAATCGGAGGCACCGACGAACGGATTCCGCGGATTCACGCTGTCGCTCCTGGTGTCCCAGCCCGCCGACGTCAACGGTCTCGTCGATGCTGCCGTGGACTGCGGTGCCGAGGTCCTGAAGCCCGCCTCCGCCTCCCTGTGGGGTTACGGCGGTGCCGTACGTGCCCAGGACGGGACGATCGTGACCGTCGCGTCGTCGTCCAAGAAGGACACCGGTCCCCGCACCCGGGAGATCAACGAAGTCGTCCTCCAATTGGGCGTCACCGACGTGGCTGCGAGCAAGCAGTTCTATGTTGATCAAGGCCTCGAGGTGTCCAAGAGCTACGGGCGCAAGTACGTCCAATTCTCCATGCCATCGGGGCCGGCCACACTGGCCCTGTACAAGCGTCGCGGCCTGGCCAAGGTCGTGGGCGTTTCCCCCGAGGGGACGGGGGCGCACCGACTCGCGATCGGCAGCGACGCGGGGCCTTTCACCGACCCGGACGGCTTCGCCTGGGAGGCGGCCCAGTCCCGACTCACCCCGACCGGCTAGGCGCTCCCCGGGACGAGCAGCAGGAAACGTCCTCGCACCGGCCGCGGCACGGTGACACCATGGGCCGGTGACCATTCGCGCGTTGAGTTTCGGTTCGGTGGCATCAGCCTACGAACGGTTCCGACCGGACTACCCCGACGAACTCGTTGATCAGGTGTTGGCCCACGCAACCCACCCGATCCACTCTGCCCTGGAGATCGGCGCGGGAACGGGCAAGGCCACCCGTGCCTTCGCTCGGCGCGGCATCACGGTGACGGCCACCGAGCCCGACCTGGCCATGCTCACGGAGTTGCGCAAGCACGGACCCGCGACCGTTGCCACTCGACACGGCGCACTGGAAGGCTTGGACGGGATGGGGACCTTCGACCTCGTCTTCGCGGCGGCATCCCTGCACTGGACCGAGGCTGCTGGTCGGTGGTCGCGGGTTGCCGCGCTGTTGAACCCCGACGGTGTATTCGCCTCCTTCGGCGGACCGTTGCGACTGGGTGACCCGGCCGTCGAGGAAGCCGTCCGTGTCGCAAGGTCCCCTTACCTCGCAGACGATGATGTGCCGTCACCCGACGGGACGTCCGCGGACAGTCCCCTGCAGTGGCCGGGAACGGAACTGGTCCGGTCTGGGCTGTTCATCGATGTGGCTCAATCCGTCATCGAACGCCGGGTGACGATGTCAGCCCACGAGTACGTGAGCCAACTGTCGACCATCTCGGCCTATCTCGAGTTGTCCGATCCTGTTCGCACGCAGGCTTTCGAGCAGATTCTCCGGGTGCTGCCTGATCACGTGACGTTAGTGGCTGACCTCACCCTCCATCTCGCCCGGCCGGCCTGAGTGCGGCGGTGGTGTGGGGCTGCCTGCACCGCTACCCCTCCCCTGCCGCTCCGTCCAACAGTGCATCGGCGATCATCTGGTGGCCCTGTGCCTCGAAGGCCTCGTCGCCGACCTGGTGGGCCCACACCGCGGTGCTGACGGCCTCCCGTACCCGTTGCCGCCACCACCCATCCGGTTCGCGCGGATCCATGCCGTAGCCGCGGAGGAAGGCGGACTCCAGCCGCCGGTCGCGGCGAAAATCCTGGGCCGCGAGTCGGGTGAAATCGGTTATCGCCGGTCGCAGTTCGGCGCGACCGAAGTCGATCACGCTGATCTCGCCGCGGTGGGTCAGCCAGTTGCGCGGCTGCCAGTCCCCGTGCGTGGGAACCACCGGTACGGGCTCGGTGGGCCACTCCTCCACGGCGCGGCGCAGGAGCAACTCGGTGTCGGCCGCAATGCGGTGCGGTTGGTCCAGCCAGTTGATCGTCTTCAGGTTGGCCCGCGCCTCGTACGCCGTGTCCGCCACCATCGACTGGTCGTGCAGCAGGGCCAACAACCAACCGGCCTGCTCGAAGCTGTCCGGGTCGTCGACGGACTCGGTGTCGAGTACCAACTCTCCCGGCAACCAGTGCGTCACCAAGAGGTTGGCCGCCCGGTCGTGGTGGGCCAGCGACGGCGCTCGCCTCCGCGACGTCCATGGACCCAGCCAGTTCAGATGGGCATGGATCTCCCGGCCCATGTGGTGGTCGTCCGGGCCGCCGGCCTTGACCACGTACTGCTCCCCGTCGTGCTCCATCTCGAAGACGGCTCTCTCGACCAGCCCCCAGCTGTGATCACGCACGACCTCGGCTCCGGGTAGCCACTGCTCCAGCAACTCCCGCTGCCGGCGGCTGATCGGCTCGATGGGCACCCGCCGAGCATAGGGGTCCTCGGCTGTCTCAACCAACGCAGATCGTGGCTCGAGCAGTGGAGGCGCCGACGACTGGCGGGCGAAAATTCGTGTCGGATCAGTCGCCCGGCGGTGTAGCGTTGCGCCGCAAATGCGCCTTCGTCCGATCCTCGTCCTGCTGTTCTCGCTGAGCCTGCTGGTGCTCGCGTCGACTTCGGGTGCTCGCGCGGACCCTCCGGACGGCCTCGACGCCGACGTGGACGCGTTCGTCGAGTCGTACCTGGACCGGCACGGTCTCCCCGGGGCCAGTGTGGCCGTGGTGAAGGACGGGGAAACGGTGTACGAGCAGGGGTACGGGGAGGATTCCGAGGACGAGCCCCTCTCCCCCGACAGTCGGATGCGCCTCGCTTCGGTGTCGAAGGCCTTCACCGCCTTCGCCGTCTTGCAGCTCGTCGACCGAGGCGAGGTCGAGCTCGACGAGCCGGTGGTGGACCACCTGCCCGACTTCACCGCCGGCGACGACCCGCGGGCCGCCGACATCACCGTCCGCCAGTTGCTCAGTCACACATCCGGTGTGCCGAATCCGACGATCGTCCCGGCTGCGGAGACCGTGCCCGAGGGAGCCGCACGCACCCGACAATGGCCGCTGTCGACCGATCCCGGCACGAGTTATCGCTACAGCAATCTGAACTACTGGGTGGCCGCCTGGTTGGTGCAGGAGGTCTCCGGGATGCCGTTCGAGGACTTCCTCGAACGCAACGTGTTCGAACCGCTGGGCATGGACGACACCCGCGCCACCACCACGGCGGGCACCCCGATCGATGGCCTCGCCCGTGGGCACGTGACCGCCTACGGGACGGCATTCGCCGCGCCCGAGGCAGAGCAGATGTTCGCTGGCGCGGGCGGCGTCTCCTCCTCGGCGGCAGACATGGCGCGTTGGTTGGCGATGTGGCAACGCGACGGGGTCACCGAGGACGGGACGGCACTCCTGTCCCCCGACTTGGTCCGGGAAGCGCAGACCCCCAGCCCAATGCAGGTGGCGCAGGGCTCGGCTGGAAACACAGTTCGCCGGGGATCGCCCCGGAGCGGGTGTCGAAGAGCGGCGTGCTGAGCACCTTCAACGCCCAGCAGGACCTGGTGCCGCAGAGCGGCTATGGCGTCGCGGTGTTGCTGAACAGTTTCACCCCCACCCGGGAACACGCCTACGAGATCAGCGATGGCATCATCGCCCTCACCGAGGGCGACGAACCGGAGGTGGGGCCCCCCGCCCCGACGATCATCGATCTCGGGCTGGCGGTGCTCACCGGGCTGACGCTGGCCTTGGGCGTGCTGGGCGTCCGCCGTGTTGGCCGCTGGGTCCGGCGCCGGGCGCACTGGCCACCGTGGCGCTTCGTGCTCCGTCTCCTCCCCCAGTTGATCATGCCGACGATCGCCTTCCTGCTGTTCGTGGTCGGCTCATCGGCGCAGGGGAACTCCCTCACCCCGGCCGATGTGTTCCGCCTCTATCCGGCGCTGATGGTGCTGGTCCTCGGCCTTGCCCTCGTCGGGCTCACGCTGACCATTCTTCGGTTGTCTAGACATCTGCGGAGCCGCGGCGGTACCGTGGCGGGGTGACCGCCAAGCCGCCGGAGGTGCCGAGATTGCTCGGCCGTCGGGTCGCGGTCACCGGCGCCACCGGGATCGCGGCGGCGGCAGCCGCCCTGGTCGTCGGGCTCGGTGGGCGGGTGCACGTCATCGACCGGGACCCAGCCCAGGCGGCCACCTTGGCTGCGGTACTCGACGGCACCAGCTCGGTCGCCGACCTCTCCGACGACGCCGCCACCGAGCGGGCCTTCGCGGAGGCATCCGCGGCCCTGTCCGGACTCGACGGACTGGTGGCCGTCGCCGGCGGGAGCGCGCGTCGGCAGGGGGACGGCGCGGTCGCCGAACTCACCCGCGATGCCTTGTCCGCCGCGTACTCGGCCAACCTGGTTCCGGCCACCTTGGCCCTTGCCGCGTTCCTGCGCCACCGCGATCCGGCGGCACCCGGGGCCGCCGTACTGGTCAGCAGCGTGTTGGCCCGGCACCCCGCGTCACCGCTGTTCGTCACCCACGGCTATGCCGCGATGAAGGCGGCCATCGAGGGGCTGGTGTACTCATCCGCCGCCCACTACGCAACGGCGGGAGTGACGATCAACGCCGTCGCCCCGGGGCTCACCCGGACGCCGATGTCCCAGCGTGCCCAACAGGATCCGGCCGTCAGCGCCTACGCGGCCGCACGCCAGCCGTTGACCGAGGACGGTTTCCTGGACCCCGAGGACGTCGCCGATGCCGCCTGCTGGCTGCTCGGTGCCGGTCGGGTCACCGGCCAGGTGATCACCGTCGACGGCGGCTGGTCCGTCCATGGCTGACGCATTCCCCCGACTCATCCAGCCTCCAACTCATCGACACCCCAAGAGGACCCGTGACCCAGACACCACCTGACCACACCCCGGACTACAACACCGCGGCCAAGACGATCGACCACTCCCTGCTGCGCCCCGAGCTCACCCTCGACGATGTCGCCGCCGGGTGCGCAATCGCCGCCGAGTATGACGTCGCCTCCGTCTGTGTCCGTCCCGCCGACGTGGCGCTGGCGGTCGAGCACCTCCGCGGGACCGACGTGGCGATCGGGACCGTCGTCGCCTTCCCGCACGGCGCGAACCTCAGCGACACCAAGGTGAGCGAGACGAGTGCGCTGGTGGCACTGGGCGCCACCGAGATCGACATGGTGATCAACATCGGCTGGCTGCTCAGTGGCCGGGTGGAGGAGGTGGGTGCGGAAATCGCCGCCGTGGTCCGGGCAGCCGAGGGACACCTGGTCAAGGTGATCATGGAGAACGCCTACCTCACTGAGGAGCAGATCGTGCAGGCCTGCCGGGTCGCCGAAGCCGCCGGCGCACACTACGTGAAGACCTCCACCGGGTTCGCCCCGAGCGGGGCCACGCTCGACGATGTCCGGCTGATGCGGCGTACGGTGTCGGAGCGGGTGAAGGTGAAGTGTGCCGGTGGCGTACGAACTCTCGACGCCCTGCTGGACATGCGAGAGGCTGGTGCCAGCCGCAGCGGAGCGACCGCAACCGCCGCCATCCTGGACGAGTACCGGTCCCGCTACGAACGAGGCTGAGCCGTGGGGTTCCTGGTCGGTCTCGACCTCGGTGGCACCAACATGAAGGCCGCCGTGCTCGAGTCCGACAGTCGGGAGGTCCTCGACCGGCGAACCCGAGCGACAGATCGCCGCGGTCCCGACCGGACCATCGCGGCACTGGTCGACTTCGCCGCCGACGTGGTTGCCGATTTCCCCGTGGCCGAGGGACCGATCGGGGTGACCCTGCCCGGCCACTTCGATCACCAGGGGCGAGCCACCGTGATCCCGAACATTCCCGGGAACTGGCCCGGCACCCCGGTCCGCGCTCCGGTGGCCACGGCAGTCGGCGGCGAGGTCCTGCTGATCAACGACGCCCGCGCCTTCGGCCTCGCCGAGTCCCGGGTCGGTGCCGCCAGGGACGTCCGAACGATGATCGGCCTCGTGCTGGGCACCGGTGTCGGCGGCTGTCTCGTCCTGGATGGACGGTTGTATCTCGGACGACTCGGCACGGCCGGCGAGATCGGCCACCAGGTGCTCGCACCCGACGGCCCGGAGTGTGGCTGCGGGAACCGGGGCTGCTTGGAGGCACTGGTGCGCGCCGATGTCCTGGCCGCGGCTGCCGGCACGCGTACCGTCGACGATGCGGTGCGTGCAGCACAGGCGGGTGATCACCGCGCGGCGGCCGCGATCCGGACCGCCGCGGAGTGGATCGGCATCGGATTGGGCAACCTCGTCACCGTGCTCACGCCGGAGTGCGTGGTGATCGGCGGGGGGCTCGCGGCCGCCGGACCGACCCTGTTCGATCCCGTCGTGGCCACCCTGCGGCAGCGAACCCCGCTGGTCCCATCGGACTCGGTTCAGGTGCTGCCGGCCGCCCTCGGCCCCTGGGCCGGTGCGATCGGGGCGGCGCTGGCGTCCGGGGGCACGTAGGAACCGGTGTCGATCACCCACCGCGCGGCGACATAGGCCGTCTCGGTGCGCTCCACGATCTTGCCCTCGACGTCGGAGATGGTCCGCGACTCCACCAGGAGTGGCGACGGGTCCGCGAGATCGAGCAGTTCCCGCTCATCCTGCCCGGCCAGACGCGCGGTGACGAACCCGGTCGCCCGCCCCATCACCCGTCCCATCGCGGCCAGCGCGGCGTGCAGGGAGCCGGCCTCGAGATCGTGCTCGAGGACCCCGGCGAACTCACCCGGCAGCACCACCTTCTCGCGGGCCAGCGGAATCTCGTTCGCGTACCGGACCCGGTCGATCTTCACCAGCCACTCGCCGGTGGGGAGGCCCATCATGGCCGCATCATCAGGTGAGGCGGCCAGGTTGGCCGAGAGCAATCGGGACGAGGGCGCCATCCCCCGCCGCCGCATGTCCTCGGTGAAGGAGTACAAGATCGCCTCCTCGCGGTGCAGCGGCTGCGGGGCCACGAAGGTACCGGCGCCCCGCTTGCGCAGCACCAACCCGGCCTGGGCCAGGTTCTGCACCGCTTGACGGGCGGTCATCCGACTGACGGAGAACTGCTCGGCCAGTTCGGCCTCGGACGGCAGCAGTGCGCCGGGGCCGAGTTGTTGGCAGCGTTCGTGCAGCCACTGCTCGATCTCGCGATAGCGGGCTGGTCCCGCACTTCGTGTCGTCACCGCAACATCCTCGCACAGGATGTCTGGCCCACCTGTGGAGTCTCGAAGCACCAACCGCCAGTTGCCTATACAACTGGGTCGACGGTCTGCAAGGATGAACGAGCACCCTGCGCCTGAGGAGACACCATGACCCATGCCCGACGCTGGACCACCCTCGCCCTCGGGCTGGTCGACGAACTCCTGGACACCCAGATGGGCGCCATCGAGCAGGCGTCGCAGTGGTGCGCGGAGGCCATCGCGGCCGACGGACTGGTGCACCTCTTCGGCTCCGGGCACTCCCGGATTCCGGTCGAGGAGATGTTCCCGCGGTACGGCTCCTACCCGGGGTTCAATCCGCTGGTGGAGTTGTCCACCACCTTCCACACCCAGGTCGTCGGCAACAACGGCCAACGGCAGGCGATGTTCATCGAGCGCGTCTCCGGCTTGGCCGAGGTGATCCTGGACAACTTCTCCTTCACTTCCCACGACGTGTACCTGGGATTCTCCGTGAGCGGCAGCAGTGCCGTCCCGGTGGAGATGTTGCGTGGCGCCGGTGAACGGGGGCTCCGCACCATCGCAGTCACGGCGGCACGGGGCGCGGGCACGATGGCCGCGGCCGCCGACCTGGTGATCGCGTTGCCGATCGCCGACGGCGACGCCCTCGTCGAGGTCGACGGGCTCGAGGACAAGGTGGGCCCGGTCTCCTCCTTCCTCTACGTCCTGGTGGTGAACGAGATCAAGGTCCAGACCGCCGGACTGCTGGCTGAGCAGGGAATCCGACTGCCCGTGCTCACCGGAGCGGCCCAGGTCGGGGCCAGTCGCTCGGAGGAGCTCTTCGACGAGGCGTACTCCGAGCACGCGCGGCGCTATGCCGGCAGCTTGCGGACCTCGCCTGGGAGCGATCCCACCGCACGGTGATCACTACTTCGTCACAAGTTCGCAACAACCTTGACCGGTTCAGAAAATCCACCGTAGGGTCCTGATTGTCTAGACAGGACGGGACGCTGCGGTTCCGTACCTTCACTTCTGGAATGGGGACAGACAATGAAGTACTCCTCGAAGATCAAACTTGCTGCCGCCGGTGGCGCCATCGCGCTGCTGGCCACGGCCTGCGGATCCGGCAGTGGGGGTGATGACACCACCGGCGCTGCCGGGGGCGAGGAACGCACCGATTATGTGATCGGTGTCAGCAACACCTTGGCCGGCAATGGCTGGCGGGAGCAGATGATCTGCTCGGTGAAGGCCCAGGCCCTGGCCAGCGAGAACGTGGCCGAGGTGATCGCCATCTCCAAGAACGGTGGTCCGACCGAACAGATCCAGGACCTGCAGAACCTCATCTCCCAGGGCGTCGATGCCCTCATCGTCAACCCCTCCGACCCGGAGAAGTTGAACGCCATCATCGAGGAGGCCGTCGCCCAAGACATCGTCGTGGTCGCGGTGGACAGCGGCGTGACCACGGAGTCGGCGTACGTGGTGACCAACGACCAGGTCGAGTGGGGACGCCTGGGGGCCGAGTGGCTCGCCGAGCAGATGGGCGGCAAGGGCAAGATGCTCTACATGCGCGGCGTCGACGGCGTGCAGGCCGACACCGACCGCGACGAGGGTGTGCAGGAGGTGCTCGAGGCCAACCCCGACATCGAGGTGAAGGAGGTCTGGACCGGCTGGGACTACACGAAGGCGGGCGAGATCGCTGTCCAGGAGTTCACTTCCTCCGACTACGACGGGGTCTGGACCAGCGGCCCCGACTACACCGTGGTGAACGGCATCAAGGCGGCCAACAAGGAGCTCGTGCCGGTGACCGGCCAGGACACCAACGCCTTCATCAAGATGTTGATCGACGGGACCCCGGGTGCGGTCGTGACCAACCCGGCCGTGATCGGTGGCGTCGGCACCGCGGTGGCGCTGCAGGCTCTCGCCGGTGAGGAACCCGAGCAGACCACCACGCTGCAGCCGGAACTGTGGGATCTCGAGTCCGGCAAGGAGAAGCTCGAGGAGAACTACTTCGAGGATCGCGACCAGAACTACTCCTCCGCTGTGCAGGTCGAGGGCTACACGACCTACACCAACGAGCAGCTGTTCGCCTGCAAGGGACCGGGTGAGTAGCACCCAACCGGGGTCAGGGGGAAGGTCGGCCACCGAGCTGTTGGCGGCGCGCGAGATCGCGAAGTCGTACGGCCCGGTGGTCGCCCTCCGGTCAGTGGACCTCACCGTGAATGCGGGCGAGGCCCATGCCCTGTTGGGAGCCAACGGCGCCGGGAAGTCGACCCTGGTCAAGATCATCACCGGCGTCATCCAGCAGAACTCGGGATCCCTCGACGTGTCGGGGAAACCGGTCGAACGGTTGCGCTCCCCCGCCGACGGGCTGGAGCTCGGAATCGCCTCCGTCTTCCAGGATCCGGCCATGATCGGCGGCCTCACCGTACGGCAGAACCTGCGACTGACCGGCACTCCGATCGACCGGGTCGAGAGTGAACTCACCACCCTGCAACTCGACGGACTCGACCTGGACGAACGGGTCGAGGACATCCCGTTGCCGTTCCTACGGATGCTCGATCTGGCGCGCGCACTGGCCCACGATCCGACCCTGTTGATCCTGGACGAGATCACCGCAGCGCTACCGACCGACCTCGCCGCCAAGGTGTTCGAGGTGTTGGCCCGACTCGTCGCTGAGGATCGTTCGGTGCTGTTCATCTCCCACCGGCTCGAAGAGGTGATCACGCACTGCACGATGTGTACGGTGTTCCGCGACGGAATGGCGGTCGACACCTTCGTCCCCAGCGATGGCGGCGAGCAACGGATCGTGCAGTCGATGCTCGGGGACACCGCCGACATCGTCCGCGTGCAGGGTCGCCGGTCCAGCGGCACCCACACCAGCGAGGAACCGAACCTGGTCCTCACCGACATCAGCACTGGGCGGGACCTCGAAGACGTCTCCCTGTCCGCACGGCCGGGCGAGGTGCTCGGCCTGGTCGCGCTCGAGGGGCAGGGCCAGGATGCACTGTTCGAGGTGATGTCGGGCAACCGCAGGCCGGACGGCGGGCGGGTCGAGGCCCGAGGGCGTGAGCTGCGTGCCCGCCACCCGGCCGACGCCATCGCCCGCGGGGTCGTCCTGGTTCCTGCGGACCGGGTCACCGCACTGCTGCCGCAACGGACCATCCGGGAGAACATCGCCCTGCCGATGCGTCGCTCGATCACGTCCTGGGGTCCGATCCGTCTGCGCCGGGAGAACGGGCTGATCAACAAGGCGATCGAACGGCTGTCCATCGACACCCGCGCCGCGGCCCAGGCCCGCCGGCTCTCGGGTGGCAACCAGCAGAAGCTGACCATCGCGCGATGGTTGGCCGAGGGCTTCTCCACCCTGTTGCTCTTCGATCCCACCCGCGGCATCGACATCGGGACCAAACACCAGATCTATGACCTGGTCCGTGAGGTCGCCGACGACGGCGCGGCAGTCGTCATGTACACCAGTGAGCTGCGGGAGGTCCAGTTGGTCTGTGATCGGGTGCTGGTTCTCTATGGCGGTCGCATCGTGGGCGAATTCTCCCCCGACACTGACGAGGAAGTCCTGCTGTCGGCCGCCCACGGCTTCGTCCACGCGGAGGAGGCCTCATGACCGACACGGTCCTCACCACTCTCCCGGAACCCAGCAGCAGGTTCCACCGGGTCCGCAACCGCTACGGCTGGGTCGGCGCCGTCGCCCTGCTGCTGGTCCTGATGTTCTGCTGGCAGGCCTTCCAACTGCCTCGCTACGGCGGCTTCCAGATCCGGACCATCACTGCCGGTTCGTTGTCCCTCGCGTTGCTCGCGATGGCCCAGGCCGTGGTCGTCATCTCGGGTGGCATCAACATTGCCGTGGGCTCGTTGATGGTCTTCGTGAACTGCCTGTCCGCCCGCCTGATGGAGGGTCAGTCGACCTTCATGTGTGTGCTGATCGCGCTGTTCGCCGTGCTGGTCTCGATGCTCATCTCGACCCTGATGGGCTGGATCATCACGGTGTCCGGGGTGCCGGACATCGTGATCACCCTGGCGCTGAGCTTCACCTTGGGCGGTGCCGCACTGCTGATCCTGCGCGGTCCCGGTGGTGGGACCGATCCCACTTTCGCCTCCGCGATCGTGGGTGGCTTCGCCAATCCACTGCCGTCCATCCTGTGGCTGGTGGTCGCCTTCGTCCTGATCTGGATCCCGTTCTCCCGCAGTCGTTGGGGACTGGCTGTCTACGCCATCGGCGGGAATCGGCCGGCTTCCTTCCTGGCCGGGGTGAACGTGGCCCGGACCAGGATGATCGCGTACGCGCTGTCCGGGGTCTTCGCCGGCCTCGCCGGAGTCGTGACCACCGCCTTCACCGCCTCCGGTGAGCCACGGGCCTCCATCGGTCTCGCCGCCCTACTGAACTCCGTGGCAGCTGTCGTCCTCGGCGGGGTGGCCCTGGCCGGCGGGCGCGGCGGGCTCCTCGGACCCGTCCTGGCCGCCTTCGTGCTGACCTTGATTCCCCCGATCATGCTGGGGCTCGGCTTCGACCCGAACTACGCCGAGGTCGCCCGCGGGGCGATCATCATCGCCGTCGTCATGGCCGGCGGGCTGATCCAACTGAGACGGGGGCAGACGTGACCTCAACGACGACCGCACCGACCACCGACCCGACCGAACCGCGGCAACGGACCACCCTGACCCGGCGGTTGGCCGAACGGCCGATCTACGCCCTGATCGCGGTGTTCGTGCTGCTCTACCTGATCACGGCCACCCAGGACCACAGCCTGCTCTCCGTGGCGGGAATCCGCTCCATCCTCCTGCTGGCCTGCCCGTTGGCGATCTTCGCCGCCGCGCAGACCCTATGCATGCTGACCGGAGGCATCGACCTCTCCTCGTCCATGATCGCGAACTTCGCCGCGTACGTGGCCGCCAACCAGAGCGGTGCCGGGCCCGTGACCGCCCTCGCCCTCGCCTTCGGCGCCGGGCTCCTCGTCGGCGCAGTGAACGGGATCGGGGTCGGCATCTTCCGGGTGAACGCATTGATCATGACCTTGGGGATGTCCTCGGTCCTGGTCGGCATCGTCACAGTCGGACTGGTCGGTAGCGGGTTCCTGGCCGGGTCGACCCGGCTGCTCCCGTTGGTCACCCAACTGGGCCGGGGCACCCTGTTCGGTCCGATCCCGACCAATGCGGTGATCTGGATCATCGCCTCCGTGCTGCTGGTCCTCGGCCTGTCCCGAACGGGGCTGGGTCGATCCATCTACGCCGTGGGTGACAACCCCCTGGCCTGCCGTCTCGCCGGCATGAAGGTCTGGCAGGTCTACATCGCGGTCTATGCGATCGCCGGTCTGCTGGCAGCCCTGGCCGGGCTGCTCTTCTCCGGGATCTCCGGTTCGGTCGGACCGGACCAGACGAACGGCTACCTGCTCCCGTCGATCGCCGCAGCCGTGATCGGCGGGACCTCCATCCTCGGTGGCGTCGGCGGGTACGCGGGCACCATCGTGGGCGCCCTCATCCTCACCGTCCTCAATCGTCTGCTGCTCAACCTGAACACCCTGGAGTCGATTCGCCAGATCGTCTACGGGCTGATCGTGTTGGCCCTGGCCTGGGTGTACGTCCGACTGTCCGGACAACGATCGGATTGAGAATGGAACCCCTGAAGGTGGCCGTCCTCGGCACCGGCTTCATCGGTGCCGTCCATGCGGAGGCGGCCGAACGCAACGGCGCCGAGGTGATCGGATTCCTCGGCTCCACACCGGCCCGTACGGCGGCCGCGGCCGAGCGATTGGGGCGGCCCGCCTTCACCGATCTGGCCGAGGTGTTGGCCAGCGATGCGGATGTCGTGCACGTCGCGACCCCGAACCACCTGCACGCGGAGCAGTCCCTGGCCGTGCTGGCTGCCGGCAAGCACCTGGTCTGCGAGAAGCCGTTGACGACCGAGCTGGCCGCTGCCCGAGAACTCCATCGGCAGGCGATGACGAGCGGGCTCGTCCATGCAGTGTGCTTCACCCAGCGGTACTTTCCCCAGGTGCACGAAGCCCGGGCGCGGGTCCGTGCCGGCGACGTCGGCGCTCCTCATCTGGTCACCGGTAGCTACCTACAGGACTGGCTGCTCTTCGACACCGACTGGAACTGGCGGCTCGACACCGCAGCCGGCGGTGAGACCCGCTCCATCTCCGACATCGGCAGCCACTGGTTGGACGCCAGCGCGTTCATCCTCGACTCCCCTGTGGTGTCGGTGTGTGCCCACCTGCAGACCGTGCACCCGATCCGGCGCCGCCCGGTCGGTGAGGTGGAGACCTTCAGCGGCGGGGGTGCCGACACGGAACGGATCGAGGTGGCCGTACACACCGACGACGCCGCCCAGGTCATGATCGAGTACGCGAACGGGGCGCGCGGCCTGCTGGCCGTCTCCCAGGTCTCGGCCGGCCGCAAGAATGCGCTGACGATCGAGGTGGACGGCACCGAGGGTTCAGTGGCGTGGACCTCGGAGCGCCCCGAAGAGATGTGGCTCGGCCATCGGGACGAGCCCAACCAGGTGTTGTGGCGCGATCCGACCACCGCGGCTGCCGAAGCCCGGAACATCAGTTGGTATCCGGGGGGCCACCCGCACGGTTTCTCCGACACCTTCCGCGGGTTCGTGCAGACCGTGTACGCCGACGTCCGCCACGGCAGTCCTCGTCGCGATGCGGACGGCCGGACCGCCTACCCCGACTTGACCGACGGCCTGATCGGTATGGCCGTCGAGGACGCGATCAGGCAGAGTGCCCGGACCCGTGGCTGGGTCGACGTGGAAAGGATCGAACGATGAAGCTCGGACTGTTGACCGCTCCCTTCGAGGACCAGTCGTTGATGGAGGTGGCCCGGTGGGCGGCCTCGGTCGACTACGAACAGTTGGAGGTGGCCAGTTGGCCGTCGGCCGGGGCCGAGAGTCGACGCTACGCCGGTACCGCGCACCTGCCCATCGAGGACCTGACCGAAGCACGCGCCGGCGAGATCGTCGGGGAACTGGCCGAGGCCGGCATCTCCATCTCCGGACTCGCCTACTACCCGAACAACCTGGATCCGGATCCCGAGACGCGCCGCGTGGCCAACGAGCACACTGCCGCGGTGATCAAGGCGGCCGCCCTGCTCGGGGTCGACGTGGTGAACACCTTCATCGGTGCCGTGCCCAGCCGATCCCTGGTGGAGAACTATGCCGAGGCACGGACGGTGTTCGGCGAGCTCGTCGCCGTGGCCAGGGACCACGGCATCACGCTCGGGGTGGAGAACTGCCCGATGATCTTCTCCGCCGACGAGTGGCCGGCCGGGAAGAACGTCGCCTACTCCCCCGCCATCTGGCGGCAGATGTTCGACGACTTCGGTGACACGGTCGGACTCAACTTCGACCCCTCCCACCTGGTCTGGCAGATGATCGACATCGAACGAACGGTCCGTGAGTTCGGCAGCCGCTTCGTCCACGTCCACGTCAAGGATCTCGAGATCGATCGGGACGGGCTGTACGAGCACGGCATCCTCTCCGCCGGGATGGGATGGCAGGTGCCACGCCTCCCCGGTCTCGGTGAGGTCGATTGGCGCCGCTTCGTCGCTGCCCTCTACCGGGTCGGCTATGACGGCGTCCTCTGTGTCGAGCACGAGGACCGCGACTTCGAGGGCACCGAGGAACTGCTCAAGAAGGGCTTCCTGATCGCCCGCGACACCATCCGGCCGTTGATCCCCCGGATCTGATCCACGGGATCTCGAGGCGTTCGACCAACGTACGAGCCGGATCGATCAACGTGCGCGTCAGCTGACCTCCTCGATGACCTCCTTGGTGTCCGAGTGCTGGTAGATGATCTTGCTCCGGCCGTCCGGGAGCAGCTCACGCTTGATCACCGGGTGGCCCGCGTGGGTGTCGAACTGCTTCGCCACCCGTGGGGTCGGCGGGTACGGCCAATCCTCCAGTTCCACGGGCTCCCACCGGCCGGACTGCACCGACCGGAAGCAGGTGTCGATGATCGCGTTGACCACGTAGCCGTCGTAGAAGGTCTCCCGGGGCTCGGTGCCCGCATCGATGCTGTCGAACATGTCGTCGAACATGTCCACATAACCCAGGTCGGTGACCTCATCGGCGACCGGGAACAACCAGCCCGAGTCGCTCTCGGACTTCTCGGCGACGTAGCCACCGGCGGCACCGGTGGTGAACATCTCGAATCCGGTCCGCAGGAAGTGGTTCAGCCAGATGGTCCCCTCGGTCCCGGCGACCTCGTCGCGCAGGTCCATCCCGCCGCGGAAGGTCCAGGAGACCTCGAACTGGCCGACCGCGCCCGACTCGTAACGGACCAGGCCGATCGCGCTGTCCTCGGCCGTGATCGGGTGCACCAGGGTGTCGGCCCAGCAGAACACCTCGACCGGGCGATTGCCCTTGCCCACGAAGGATCGGGCGATCTCGACGGTGTGGCAGCCGAGATCGACGATGGCGCCGCCGCCGGCCTTCTTCTCGTCCCAGAACCACGCACTGTGCGGACCCGGATGGGTCTCCCGAGACCGCACCCAGAGCACGTCCCCGAGCGCTCCGGCGGCCACCGACTCCTGTGCCTTCAGGCTCTTCGGCGTGTAGACGAGGTCCTCGAGGTAGCCGCCGAACACTTGGTTCTCCTCGATGATCGCGAGGATCCGCTGGGCCTCCTCCGCGGTTCGGGCCAGCGGTTTGGTGCACAGCACGTTCTTGCCGGCCTCGGCGGCGTACCGGATCGCCTCCTCGTGCAACTCGTTCGGCAGCGCCACCACGACGGTGTCGATGTCCGGGTCGGCGCAGGCACCGGCGAGATCGGTGGTCGTTCGCTCGACCCCCCACCGTTCGGAGAAGGCCCGGCCACGTTCCTCCGACCGGGAGTAGGCCAACACGACCCGGTCCCGCCCCCGTCCCTTGTGCAGGGCGGCGGTGTAGAAGTCACCGATCAGGCCCGTTCCCAGCATGGCGATCCGATGGTTGGTCATGTGCACTCCTCGTCGAGCCGACGTGTCGAGCAAAAGTCTAGACAACTTGAGCCGGTCAGTCGAGACTGGAGTTCAGCAATCTGGACGGGAGATCAGGGTGGGCGACGTGCAGTGGTCCGAGGTCGAGGTGATGGCGTCTCCGGACGTCGTGGTGGTGGGTAGCGGCGCGGCCGGGGCGACGGCCGCGATCAGCGCGGCCCGAGGCGGTGCGGAGGTACTGCTGCTGGACCGACTGCCTTTCTTGGGCGGTACCTCGACCGCAGTCCTCGACACCTTCTACGGGTTCTGGACGCCGGGCGAACGTGCCGCCAAGGTGGTCGGCGGCGTGCCCGACGAGGTGGTGGCCGGACTGCGGAACCTCGGCCCGGTGGTCGAACGGCCCAACACCTACGGCGCCGGCACCGGGGTCACCTACCACGCCGAACACCTCAAGGTCGTCTGGGAGCGTCTCGTCCTCGCGGCCGGCGCGCGCGTCCTCCTGCACGCCCATCTCCATGACGTGGCGGTCCGGGACGGACGTGTGGTGGCCCTGCTGGTGGCCACCACGGCCGGCCTCCGCCAAGTCGTCCCGCGCGTCGTGGTGGACGCCAGTGGCGACGCCGCCGTCTGCCACCAGGCCGGTTTCGGTGCGGAGCAGGCCGGGGTGGAGTCCCCGGCCCAGACGCTGACGACCACCTTCCGGATGATCAACGTCGTCCACGCGCGACGCCGCAGCATCGGCAAGGACGAACTGCACGCCCTGATGCGTGCCGCAGCCGAGGACGGCTACGATCTGCCGCGTCGTGAAGGGAGCGACCACATCACTCCCGTCGACGGGATGACCGCCACCGTGATGACTCGGCTGGATTCACTCGACACCGGGCCGGACGGCGCGCTGATCACGCCGACCGATCCGTGGTTCCGTACCTGTCAGGAGATCCGTGGACGCGAACAGGCCCTCGAGTACGCCCGCTTCCTCGTCGATCGGGTCCCCGGGTACGAGCACGCCAGCCTCGGTGCCCTCTCCACCCAGATCGGGGTCCGCGAGACCCGGCGGGTCCACGGCGACTACCGGGTGACGGGCGCGGACGTGCTCGGCGCCCGCCAGTTCGACGACCAGGTGGCGCTGTGCGGGGCGCCCATCGAGGATCACCACTCCGGCGACGGCACCGGCTGGCACTACATCCCCGACAGCGGAGTCGTGGGCATCCCGTACCGCAGTCTGGTCGTACGTGATGCCCAGAACGTCCTGGTCGCCGGCCGTTGCTTCTCCGCCACCCATGACGCCCACGCCAGCATCCGGTCGATGGCCCAGTGCATGGCGATGGGACAGGCAGTCGGCACCGCTGCTGCCCTCGCGAGCGATGGTGACGTGCGTACGGTCGCCGCGGACCACCTCCGAGCCGAGTTGCGACGCCACGGCGCGGTCCTCGAGGTGGCCTGAGGTGCCCTTGCTGCGCACGGTTCTGGGAGATCGCGTACCCGCGGCCGGGCACGTGTACGCCCACGAGCACCTGATCATCGACTCCCCGCTGGTCGAGGACCGGTTCCCGCACATCCATCTGGCGGACGTACCCGCGGCGGTGTCCGAGGTGCAGGCCTGCCGTGCCGCGGGGGCGGCCGTCCTGGTCGATTGCATGCCCTGTGCCTCGGGACGCGACGCGGTCCGGCTCGCCGCGATCTCCCGGGAGTCGGGAGTGGACGTGGTGGCGGCGACCGGCCTGCACCACGACCGCTACTACGGTCCGCTGCACTGGAGCAATCACCTCGCCGCCGAGGAGCTCGCCGAGTTGTTCGTGGCGGACCTCGTCGAGGGCATCGACGTCTTCGACTACACCTCCCCCGTCGTCCGCCGTACCCCGCACCGGGCCGGGTTGATCAAGGTCGCCACCTCGGGCGAGGTGCCCGATGACCGGGATCGGCGCAACCTGGAGGCCGCCGCCCTGGCCCACCTCCGGACCGGGGCCCCGGTCCTGACCCATTGCGAGGGCGGCCGGGGTGCACTGGCGCAGATCGAGTTGCTCGCCCACCACGGGGTCCGGCCGGAGCGGGTGATCACCTCGCACGTCGACAAGACCGGCGACCCGGCCGTACTCCGGGCGATCGCGGACACCGGGGCGACCGTCGAATGTGATCAAGCGCTGCGCCAGCACGAGCAGAGGGCACAGTCGAACGCGGTGGACCTCCTCGTCGGCCTGGTCGCGGCCGGGCACGCGCAGCGCATCGTGGTGGGCACCGACGGTGCCCGCCGCTCACTGTGGACCTCCCTCGGCGGCACGCCGGGACTCGCCTGGCTCTCCCGCACCCTTCCCGGCTTGTTGGCCGAACGCGGACTCGTACCGGAGGTGATCGCGGGGATCCTCGGCGACAACGCCCGCCGGGTGCTGGTCTGGTCCGTTCGCTGAGAGACACCCTGATCGGGTCGGTGGAACCGAGTGCTACCTTAGGTAAGGCAAGGCTTATCTTCTCGAGGAGTGTTTCGTGTATCGACCCACCCAGCCGGACCTGGTGAACGCCATGAGCCCGGCACAACGCGCCCGTACGATCCTCGCCGCCGCCGGGCCGGCGCCGTGGCAGATCGACGACACCGAGGTGGTGGTGGCGCCGTTCTTCGAGTTGGACGGCTGCCCTGTGCTGCTGCTCGAACCCGAGTACACCAGTGCGCTGCTGGTGGCCGGTCGGGTACGCGCGCGACTCGACCTGCTGCCGGCTCTCGGCCAGGTGCTGCTCTCCGGATACGTGGTACCGGCCGGCGACGAGTACGCCGAGGCCGCCGCCCACTACCGCGCCGAACACGCCCACTGCGATGCCATCTGTGGCACCGACGACCGCGATCTGCTCCGTGTCGTCGTCGACCGGGTCCGGATCACCGCCCCGGATGGCGATGCCTTCGCACCGGTCGACGTGGAGGCCTACCGTGCCACGGCCCCCGATGACCTCCTGGTCGAGTGCCTGGCCATCGCCGAGCACCTGAACCAGGATCACGTGGGTGAGTTGATCACCTTCGGCAGTCGCTTGGCCGAGGTGCCCGAGCAGTCCGTGGCGGCGGTGACGGTGGACTGGATCGACGCAGTCGGCCTCGACCTGTCGGTGATCGACGTGCATGGCGCCCAGTCCGTCCATGCCGACTTCCACCATCGGCTCACCTCGGCCCGGGTGCTCGGGGCCGAACTCCACCACATGGTGCTGAATCCGCTCTCCCGGCTCCGGGTCAGGCCGCACCGCGAGGCACAATGAGGGCATGGCAGACGGCAACGATCCACAACTGATCCGCGAACTCCTCACCACTGGGGCCCCATGGGCCGTGGTGGGACTCTCCTCCGACACCGGCAGAACCGCGTACGCGATCGCAGACTTCCTGCGCACCGACCTGTCCATGACGATCATCCCGGTGCATCCACGCGCCGAGACCGTCTTCGATCAGACCGGCTACCCCTCGCTGGCCGACATCCCCGATGGCCGGACCGTGTCCGTGGTGGACTGCTTCGTCAACTCGTCCCGGGTCGGTGACGTCGTCGACCAGGCGATCGAGCAGCGCGACAGACTCGGGATCAAGGCCGTCTGGCTCCAACTCGGCGTGATCGACGAGGCCGCCGCCACCCGGGCCCGGGGGGGGGGGCGCGCCGCGGGGAGGGGGGCCGGGCCCCCCACCACCGGGGCCCAGAAGCGCGCAGGCGCCCCCGCACCACGCGCGGGGCCAG
>JBQDIN010000040.1:0-14926 GCA_052094425.1 Propionibacteriaceae bacterium | reverse complement strand
CGGCCACGCAGTGGGGAGGGACACCTGTCCCAAGATCGAGTGGCCCATGATCAGCGGAGGCCTCAGCTGACCTGGGGCTTGACCTCCTGGGCGACCAGGGCGAGGTGATCGAGGTCGGAGAGGTCCAGGACCTGCAGGTAGAGCCGTTCCACTCCGGCCTCGGCGAACTGCCCGATCCGTTCCACCACCTGGTCGGGGGTCCCGGCCAGACCGTTCTCCCGCAGCTCGCCCGCATCCCGCCCGATCGCCGCGGCCCGGCGGGACACCTCGGCGTCATCGCGTCCGCAGCACAGCACCAGGGCGGCCGAGTAGGTCAGCGATGCCGGATCACGATCGATCGCGTGGCAGGCGGCCCGGACCCGGTCGATTCCCGCGGGTGCGTCAGCCAGCGCGGGGAAGGACAGGTTGAACTCCGCGGCGTACCGAGCGGCCAGTGCCGGAGTGCGCTTCTTCCCCTTGCCGCCGACGATGATCGGCGGGCCGCCGGGCTGGACGGGCTTCGGTAAGCCGGGGGAATCGCTGATCGGGTAGTGCGGGCCGTCGTGGTTGAACTGCCCCCCCGCCGGCGTCCGCCAGAGCCCGGTGATCACCTCCAACGACTCCTCGAGTCGGTCGAAGCGTTCCCCTACGTCCGGGAAACCGATGCCGTACGCCGCATGCTCTTCGGCGAACCAGCCGGCGCCGAGCCCGAACTCCACCCGGCCGCGGCTCATCTCGTCGACCTGGGCCACCTGGATGGC
The DNA here is from genome assembly GCA_052094425.1 of Propionibacteriaceae bacterium. Lineage (GTDB taxonomy): Bacteria > Actinomycetota > Actinomycetes > Propionibacteriales > Propionibacteriaceae > Microlunatus. The sequence goes on along the minus strand of JBQDIN010000040.1, from coordinate 14,186 downwards.
CAGCGGGCCGGGCAGCCGGAAGGTTGCCGAGGTGACCAGTGTGCCCAACCGGATGTCCTTGGTCTCCCGTGCCAGTCCGGCGAGGCTCAGCCACGCATCGGTCGGTCCCGGCAGGCCCTCGGAGCCCATCGCGAGATAGTGGTCGGAGCGGAAGAAGGCGCTGTAGCCGAGGGACTCGGCGGTGAGCGCCACCCGGAGCAGGTCGGAGTACAGGGCGCCCTGTTGGGGCTCGGTGAAGATGCGCAGGTCCATGCGGCCCAGCCTAGATGTACACCCGGGACAGGGCGTGATCACGTACCGGCGCGGGCGTTCTCCCAGTCGGCGTACAACCCCAGATATCCCGCATGGTCCAGCGGACTCCCCGGGAAACGTACGAATCGCGCCAGCGGCATGCTGCCGATCACCCCGATGGTGCTGCCGTCCAGCAAGCCCGGTGCGGCCGCGCCGAGTCGAGTCCGCAACAACGTTCCGCCGACCGGGTGTGCGGCCCACTCGGCGATGCTGGACTCTCGTCCAGGTCCTTCGCCAGTTCGGTCCCCGCCACCGTCACCAAGGCGTGCAACGGCAGGTCCTGCGAGGAGGAACCGACCCCGATCGCGAACTCCCCCGGCTCGAGTGTCCAGCCGTGCCCGGACAGCCAGTAGGACAGGTCCCGGCCGGTCAGGGTGAACTCGATCACGGTGGACTCCCCCGCTTCGAGTGGAACCGGCTCGAACGCCTTCAGCTCCCGGACCGGTCGCACCACCGCCGCCTCCGGGTCGGCCACGTACACCTGCACCACCTCGACTCCGGCCCGATCACCGGTGTTCGTGACCCGGACCTGCCCGGTGATCACCGAGGCGGACTCGGCGTCGTGCGACCCCGGTACCACCTGCACCTGCAGGTCGCTCTGCTCGAAGGTGGTGTAGGCGAGTCCGTGCCCGAAGGGGTACGACACCGCCCGCTCCTGGGCGTCGTACTGCCGGTAGCCGACGAACAGGCCCTCCCCGTAGCGCACCGAGCCGCGTTCACCGGGAAAGTTCAATTGCGCCGCACAATCGCCGAGCCGCACCGGGATCGTCTCGGCCAGCCGACCGGACGGTGATCGCACCCCCAGCAACAGATCGGCCAACGCGCCGGCACCGGCCTGGCCCAGCAGCCATCCCTCCAGGATCGCACCCACCGAATCCTGCCAGCCCGAAACCCGCACCACGGAGCCGTTCGTCAGCACCACGACCACCCGATCGGTGACCTCGGTGACGGCCTCGAGCAGTGCGATCTGGGCCGAGGGGAGCTCGAGGTGGGTCCGGTCGAACCCCTCCGACTCGTACGTGTTCGGCAGGCCGAGGAACAGCACCGTCGTGGTGGCCTCGCGCGCGATGTCGACCGCTTCGCTGATCAACGTGGACGCATCACCGGCGTCGTCGAGTGGGTAGCCGGCCGCGAAACGGACCTCCGCGCCGAGGGCGGAGAGCTCCTCGACCGCTCGGTCCAGCCGGGTCGGATTCACCCGCGAGGACCCGCCGCCCTGGAAGCGCGGCGTCCGGGCGAACTCGCCGATCACCGCCAGCGGCCCGTCGTCGACGGACAGCGGCAACAGGTGATCATCATTCTTCAGCAGGACGGCGCAGCGCGCAGCCACCTCGCGGGCCAGTGCGTGGTGGGCCCCCTGATCCGTCTCGCCGCCCTCGGCCAGGGCGGCTGCCGTACGCTCGTGCAGCTGCAGTACCCGGGCCACCGTACGGTCCAGGTCGGCCTCGGCCAGCACTCCGGCCCGGACTGCGGCCTCGACCTCGGCATCGCGCAGACCACCGCTGCTGGGCATCTCGAGATCCAGTCCGGCAGCCACGCCGGCGACCCGGTCGTTCACCGCGCCCCAGTCCGACATGACCAGGCCATCGAAGCCCCACTCCTCGCGCAGCACCTCGGTCAGCAGCCACGGGTCCTCCGAGGCGTAGGTGCCGTTGATCTTGTTGTACGAGCACATCACGGTCCACGGTGCAGCCCGGGTGATCACCCGTTCGAAGGCGGACAGGTAGATCTCGCGCAGGGTGCGCTCGTCCACCTCGGCCGACACCCGCAGCCGATCCGTCTCTGGTTGTTGGCGGCGAAGTGCTTGAGCGAGGTGCCCACCCCGTGCTGTTGGACGCCGCGGACGTAGGCGACCGCCAACTCACCCGCCAGTACCGGGTCCTCCGACAGGTACTCGAAGTTGCGGCCGCACAAGGGTGAGCGCTTGATGTTGACACCCGGGCCGAGCACCACCGACACCCCCTGGGTCCGTGCCTCGGTGGCGATCGCGGCACCGACCCGGCGGGCGAGGTCGCGGTCCCAACTCGACGCCAACGCGGCGGCCGGTGGGAAGCAGGTGGCCGGCTCCGAGGCCTCGATCGCCAGGTGGTCGGCCTCCTTCGCCTGGTTGCGCAGCCCGTGCGGTCCGTCGGACAGCCAGCGCGACCCGATGCCGACCCGATCGACCGGCTGGGTGCGCCAGAAGTCCAGCCCGGAGCACAGGGATGCCTTCTCAGCCAAGGTCATCTCACGGATCGTCGCGGCGTGATCATCGGAGGCGGACATGGTGCTCCTCGGTCTCGGTCCGGCCACCGGCCGGTTCCGGGGTACTACTCGAACGGTGCGGGATCTCCGGCGCCACGACGCACGATGTCGACCATGCCGTCGGACAGGTCGACCACTGTCGTGGGCTCGGCCCCGCACTCCCCGGAATCGATCACCGCGTCGACCTGGTGGTCGAGCTCCTCCTTGATCATCCAGCCCTGCGTGGGTGGCTCCTCCTCGCCCGGCAGCAACAGGGTGCTGGACAACAACGGCTCCCCCAGCTCGGCGAGGAGCGCCTTCACCACGGTGTGCTCCGGGATGCGTACGCCGACCGTCTTCTTCTTCGGGTGCAGCAGGCGTCGCGGCACCTCCTTGGTGGCGGGCAGGATGAAGGTGTAGCTGCCGGGAGTGGTTGCCTTCACCAACCGGAACACGGAATTGTCCAGGTGCACGAACTGACCCAATTGCGCGAAGTCCCTGCACACAAGGGTGAAATGGTGCTTCGCGTCGAGTTGGCGGATCCTGCGGATCCGATCGAGCCCGTCCCGATTCCCGATCTCGGTGCCGAGTGCGAAACAGGAGTCGGTGGGATAGGCGATCAGACCACCGGATCGGATGATCTCCACCGCCTGGCCGATGGCGCGTGGTTGTGGATTGTCGGGGTGCACATCGAAGTACTTCGCCATGACGCGAGCCTAGCCCGCTGGACGCCCTCGGGACAGGGTCTGCGACCAGACCCAGTTGACGGGGTGTGTCCGGGCACACACGCGTCGGATGCCCGGTCTCGTCCGGTCAGCGGCTAGACTCAGAGGACATCAGGGCACAGCCTGTGCCCGCGGTCGTCTGCACCACCCCGTCCAACGGGGTTTCCCCTCCTTCCCGATCCGTCGTGAGTGAGCCTGCAACCACGGCCATCCGATCGATCAGAGGAATTCTTCTTGTCCCCGCACGACTCCAGCCCTGCCCATACGCTGTCCCCGACCGAGGCGAACGGTTTCGCCGCACTGGGTGTGCCGACCGTCCTGGCCACCAGCCTGGCCGAACGTGGCATCACCACCCCCTTCCCGATCCAGGCAGCCACCCTGCCGGACAGCCTCGCCGGACGTGACGTGCTCGGCCGCGGACGCACCGGCAGCGGCAAGACCGTCGCCTTCGCCCTGCCGCTGCTGAGCGTCCTGCAGAATTCCGGCACCCGACGCCAGCCGGGTCGACCCCGCGCCCTGGTTCTGGTCCCGACCCGCGAGTTGGCCACCCAACTGCTCGAGACCATCGACCCGCTCGCCCGGACCATCGGCCTGAAGGCCATGACGATCTTCGGTGGTGTGCCCCAGGGTCGCCAGGTCTCCGGACTCAAGTCCGGCGTGGATGTCATCGTCGCCACCCCCGGGCGACTCGAGGACCTGATCGACCAGCGACACTGCTCGCTGGCTGCCGTCGAGGTCACCGTCATCGACGAGGCCGACCACATGGCCGACCTCGGCTTCCTGCCGCCGGTGAAGCGACTGCTGGACCAGACCCCGCGCGGCACCCAGCGGCTGCTCTTCTCCGCCACCTTGGACAAGGGCATCGACGTCCTGGTGAAGCGCTACCTGAACAATCCCGTCACCCACTCGGTCGACACCGCCGCCTCACCGGTTCCGGACATGCAGCACCACTCCTTCGTGGTGCCGGCCACGGAGAAGGCGACCGTCGTCCGCGAGCTCGTCGCCGGGCAGGGCCGCACCCTCGCCTTCACCCGGACCAAGCACGGCGCCAAGAAGCTGGCCAAGCAACTGACCGCCAGCGGAATTCCCGCGGCGGACATGCACGGCAACCTGAGCCAGAACGCCCGGCAGCGCAACCTCGCCGCCTTCGGTGACGGGTCGGTCCGGGTGCTCATCGCCACCGACATCGCCGCGCGTGGGATCCACGTCGACGATGTGTCCCTGGTGGTCCACGTCGACCCGCCGGCCGAGCACAAGGCCTACCTGCACCGTTCCGGTCGTACGGCGCGGGCCGGCGCCGAGGGCGTCGTGGTCACCGTCAGCACGCCGGAGCAGCGCAATGACGTCCGCGACCTGATGCGCAAGGCCGGGATCAAGCCGACCCGGGTCGAGGTGGTTCCGGGACACCCGGCGATCACCGAGTTGACCGGCCCGGCCGCCGAGTACGTGGCTCCGGCGGCCCCGCCGGCCGCCGGCTCCGGACCAGGCGGTCAGACGCGCGGAAACGGCGGTGGCGGCTCCCGCTCCGGTCGTGGCCGCAGCCGATCGGGTGGCGGACGCGGACGCTCCCAGACCGGCCCGGACCGCAACGGTCGGCCGGGCGAGAACGCCGGCGCCCGCTCGGGCGGTCGGTCCACCGGTGGTGGCCGCCGACGCTCCGGACGCCAAGGCGCCTCGGCGGGGACCGGGCGCAGCGGTGGCGCCGCCGGATTCTCCGCCAAGCAACGCTGAGACACGCTCCGACGCACCTCCTTGACCTGTCAGCCAATGGCTGACAGTGCGTCAGTCACCAACTGACACAAGGAGGTGCTCCCGTGGGCGCTACAGACACGACCACCACCCCACTGCGCTGCTCGTTCTGCGGCAAGCCGGAACAGGACGTCGACCAGATCATCGCTGGTCCCGGCATCTACATCTGCAACCGGTGCGTGGACGCGTGCAACGCGATCCTGGCCACTCCCGTGGCCCCCACCGCCGACGACACGGACGATCGACCCCAGGTCCGGCCGTGGGACGGTATGTCGCTCGAGGAGATCTTGGCCCACCTCCCCGAGATCGCCGCCGTCGCCACCCAGGTGGAGGGCAGCCTGAAGTCGTGGGTCCAACTGGCCAGGGAACGGGGGGCCACCTGGACTCGGATCGGCGAGTCCCTCGGCATGAAGCGGCAGTCGGCGTGGAAACGCTTCTCCGACGAGGAGTGAATCAGCCGACTGCAGAGCCGGATCAGCCGAGGGCGGCGACCGTGACGGCCATCGCCGGGGAAAGTTCCGCGAAGAGGTGCGGATACTCCCCCACCTCCGGGACCGCCTCCACCACCACCGGGAGGTCGTCGCGATCCGCATTCAGCTCGACGAGCACCAGGTCTTCGACGGCCAGGTCATGGTGGTGGCGGCGGCGCACCTCGGCGACCTGGTCCCGGAAGCACAGGTGCACGAACCCCTGCCGTTCGTAGCTCAACGAGCGACTGGACCACGGGTACCTGCCGGTGCGCTCGGCCTCCTGCCACGCCGTGCGCTCGGCCAGGTGCCAGACCGGCCCCACCTCCAATCGGCGGGCCGGCAGCAAGCCGAGCGTGACCAGGTCGGCGCGCAGTCCGGTGGCATCGCCGAAATGGTGGGCGCTCAGACCGACTGACTCGGCTCCGGTGCAGTTCGTCGACGAGTCGTCCACGAACAGGGTCCGGGCGGGATCCAGCAGGTAGCGCTCGCACAGCAGGGTGAAGATCGCCGGGTCGGGCTTCACGAGGCCCTCCTCACCGGAGACCACGATCCCCCGGAATCGGTCCAGGAGTCCGAACCGGTCCCGAGCCATCGGGAAGGTCTCGGCGGACCAGTTCGTCAAGGCCACCAAGGACACCCCCACCTGCTCCAGCTCGGCCACCACGGCTCCGGTGCCGGGCACATATCCCGTCAGGGTCCGGTCGAAGTTGTCGCGGTAGGCCCGAATCGCCTCGGCCTCGGTGGGAAACTGCCTGATCAACTCCTCCTCGGCACTGGCCCAGGTGCGGCCGGCATCCTGTTTCCGGTTCCAGTCGGCGAAGCCGATCCGCTCCATCCAGCCCGGCACCTCGGCCGCTGGCAGCACGTCGGTGAAGGCGTCCACCGGGTCCCACCCGAGGACGACTTGGCCGAGGTCGAAGACGACGGTGTTGATCTCTGTGCCGCCGCTCTTGTTGATCTTGGTGTCACTCATGGGGCACCCCGGGTGACTGGGCCAGCGTGACCAGCGGGCCGGCCGTGAATCCGCCGTCCACGGGGAGCGTGATTCCGGTGATCCAGGCCGCATCCTCCGAGGCCAGGAAGGCGATCGCCGCGGCGATGTCCGCAGGCTCCCCGACTCGACCGAGCGGATACCACGGCTGCATGCGATCGGCGCCCCCGTCCTCGTGCGACCAGACCCGGGTCCGCACCGTGCCCGGGGCGACCACGTTGATCCGCACGCCCTCCGGTCCCAGGGACACGGCAAGGTTCTTCGCCATCAGACCCAGTCCCGCCTTGGCACTGGAGTAGCCGGTACCTCCGGCGGCCACCAATCCGTTCACCGATCCGACCAGCACGATCGAGGAACCGCGCGCCAACAGCGGCCGGTACTGCCGGACGAGGCGGGCCGGTCCATTCAGGTTGAGCTCGACGATCCGCTGCCAGTGGTTCTCCCCCTCCGGCTCGTCGCTCTCGACGTCACCGCCGGCCACCGAGGCCAGCACGTCGATGCGCCCGTACGTGGAGCGCACGTGGTCCACCGCCGTCTGCACCGAGGCCACGCTGGTGACGTCGCACTCCACGGCGGTCGTACGCTCCCCCGCTGGATCCAGTTCCGCGATCGTCGCCTGCAGGGCGGCCGCGTCCACGTCCAGGCCGGCAACCCGAGCCCCCTCGGACAGGAAGCGCGCCACCGTGGCCTTTCCGATGCCGTGGGCCGCACCGGCCACCACGACCACTCGCTCATCGAATCTCACCCGCACACCCTAGCCAGCGGTCATATACCTCAACAAACGTTGAACTCCCCGCTACCCTCGACACCATGCCGACCCACCACATCTTGACGATCGGAGAGCTGTCCCACCGCTCCGGCGCCAACCCGTCCGCACTGCGCTTCTACGAGGACCGCGGGTTGATCGACTCGGAGCGGACGGCGGGCAACCAGCGCCGCTACGCCCGCTCCACCCTGCGCCGGATCGCCTTCATCCGGACCGCCCAACGGGTCGGCCTCTCCCTGGAGGAGATCAGCGCGGCACTCGACACGTTGCCCGGTGGGCGGACGCCGACCAAGGCCGACTGGGCCGCCTTGTCGCGGACGTGGCGTCCCCGGATCGACCAGCGCATTGCCCAACTCGAAGCACTCCGGGACCGGCTCGACGGCTGCATCGGCTGTGGCTGTCTCAGCCTGAAGACCTGCACCCTGCAGAACCCGGACGACGTGCTCGGCGAGACCCACACCGGGGCCCCGCTGCTGGAGGTCGACGAGAAGGCCAGTTGATGCACCGGTATGGGACGGGACGGGCACGATTCCCTAGGCTGGGCACTGCAACCCCACCTCGACCCTCCTGTCATCTCGAAAGGTCCACGCATGGTCTCCAAGGTCGCGCTGCTCACCGCTGGCGGCTTCGCCCCCTGCCTCTCCTCCGCGATCGGCGGGCTGATCCAGCGCTACACCGAACTGGCCCCCGAGGTGGAGATCATCGCCTACCGGCACGGCTACCAGGGCCTGCTCGCCGGTGACTCGATCTCGATCACCCCGGAGATCCGTGCCAAGGCGCACCTGCTGCACAACTACGGCGGCTCACCGATCGGCAACTCCCGGGTGAAGCTGACCAACGCGGTCGACCTGGCCCAGCGCGGCCTGGTGGCCGAAGGGGTTGATCCGCTGCAGGCCGCCGCCGACCGGCTCACCGCGGACGGGGTGGACGTGCTGCACACCATCGGCGGCGACGACACCAACACCACGGCCGCCGACCTGGCCGCGTTCCTGGCCGAGAACGACCACGCCCTGACCGTCGTCGGCCTCCCCAAGACCATCGACAACGACGTGGTGCCGATCCGGCAGTCCCTCGGTGCCTTGACCGCCGCCGACCAGGGGTCCCGCTTCGCCCAGAACGTATTGGCCGAGCACAACTCGGGCTCTCGGATGCTGATCGTCCACGAGGTGATGGGCCGGCACTGCGGCTGGCTCACCGCCGCCACGGCCAAGGCCTATCGCGAGTGGCTGGACGCCCGCGAGTGGCTGCCCGAGATCGGGCTCGACCGAGCCGCTTGGGACGTGCACGCCGTGTACGTGCCGGAGGCCGCGCTCGACATCGAGGCCGAGGCCACGCGGTTGCGCACCGTGATGGACGAGGTCGGGAACGTGAACATCTTCCTGTCCGAGGGAGCCGGCCTGGACAGCATCGTGGCCGAGATGGAGAAGTCCGGCGAGGAGGTCGCTCGCGACCCCTTCGGGCACGTCCGGATCGACAAGATCAACCCCGGCGCCTGGCTCGGCAAGCAGTTCGCCGAGCGCTTGTCGGCGGAGAAGATGCTGGTGCAGAAGTCCGGCTACTTCTCCCGTTCCGCGGCGGCGAATGAGGCGGACCTCGAGTTGATCAAGTCGATGACCGACCTGGCGGTGGACTCCGCCCTGGCCGGGGTGCCCGGGGTGATCGGTCACGACGAGGAGCAGGACGACACCCTGCGGGCCATCGAGTTCGAGCGGATCAAGGGCGGCAAGGCCTTCGACGTCACCGTGGGCTGGTACCGCGACCTGCTGGCCGGCATCGGACAGCCCGCGACCGAGACCGTCGCGGCCCACTGACCGGCTCGACCCACCTCCGTCAGCTGCGCCGCTTCCTGCTGAACCGGTTCGCGATCGCGGCCACCAGGGCGCCGAGTCCGACTCCGGTGGCCGCTCCGGTGACGTAGCCCGCCCCCATACCGACCTTGACGGCCTTCTGCGCGGCGGCCTGGGAGACCGGTTCGGTGTGCTGGTTCTCCGGGGTCCAGGCGGCCGTGGAGGCTCGGGACCCGGCGTCCGCTTCCGTCGTTTGCCGGGTACGGGCACTGCGCCCGGCTGCACCCACCCCGACCGGCTCCCGATCGCGCTCGTCCGTACGATCCGGGCCCGTCTCGGAAGCGTCGGACTCGCCAGCCTCCTCGTCGTCCCCGGCCTCCACCATCGGGTCGTCCACGGTGGACAGGGCGGCCTGGGTGGCCGTCGCGATCCACGCCGCCACGAACAGGATCAGTCGGGCGAAGAGGTTGAAGAACAGCATCAGCGCGATCACCGGACCGAACAGGGCGGCTGCCGGGTTCCCAGCGAAGATCCCGACCAGGAAGGAGAACAGGTACTGCAGCATGGCCAACCCGACCGCACCGATCAGGGCACCTCGTCGGATGGCCCGCTTCGAGGCCTCGACCTCCTTCTCCGGGAAGACGGTGTAGATGAACATGAACAGCAACCAGCCGGCACCGATCGAGACGATGATCGGAACGAGGCGCAACAGGAAGCCGATTCCGGGGATCTCGTCCAACTGCAACCAGGAGATGATCGTGCCGGTCAGCGAAGTGGCCAGCGATGCCAGCGCGAAGGTGATCGCGATCATGAGCAGCAAGCCGAGCAGGATGGCCAGGTTGATCAACGTCTCGACGACGATGTTCTTCTTGTTCTCCGTCATGTCGAAGTCGGGCCGCCACTGGGCCCGGACGGCACTCTTCAGGTTGCCCACCCAGCCGGCGCCGGCGTACGCGGCGGACAGCAGGCCGATGATGCCGATGGAGGCGTAGTTGGTGAGCGCATTCTCCACCACGCCGAGCAGGCTGTTCTTGGCATCCTCGGGGAGGTCGCCCATGGCCCCACTGATGATGGCCAGCAGTTCCTGCATCAATTCGGGCCGGAGCACCACCAGGATGAACCCGGTGATCGCGAACGCGAACATGACGATCGGCACCAGAGCCAGTACCGAGAAGTACGTGATCGCCGCCCCGAACTGGTTGCCCAGTCGGCCTGTGAACCGCTGTCCGGCGCGCATCAGGTGCGCGATCCCCGGCTTCTCCTTGAGGCCCTTCAGCCACTCCACCACGAAAACTCACCCTCCGTCGTCTCGCCTGTGATTCTGCCGGTGCGGCTCATGGACCACAACCACCCCCAGCCCGTCGGGGGTGTCGATCAGTGGTGCCAGGCCCGCACTGCGAACACGGCAGAGGTGGACAGCGCGCGGGCGGTCAGCGCGCCATCAAGGCGTCCAGGCCCACGGCCATCGCCGCGGCGAGCCGGAAGTCGACCCGCTGGTCGGGGACGGTGACCACGTACTTGTCCCGCATCGACATCTCGCGTTCGCTGCTCATCAGCGGTTGGCCCTGCGGGTCGACGAAGTCGAAGTGCAGGGGCAGGAAGGCGACGTCGGTGAAGCGTCGGATCAGCGCGACCACCTGGTTGCGCTCCTGCCCGGTCCCCGCGAAGCCCGGCCCCTCGAGGTGGAAGGTCGAGCGCAGCATGCTGGCGCCGAAGTCCTTGCGGAAGGATCCGATCGGTTGGCCACCCGCATCGGTGACGTCGTACCCGGCATTCAGGTCCATCACCTGCCGGGCCCGGAACCCGAACACCGGCTCGGTCTTGGAACTGTCGCGGAAGAAGGTCACCTGCTCCTTGAGCGCCATCCGCTTCTGTTCGGCGAAGGCCAGTACCTGACCCGGAGTGACGTCCGGATTGGCGGCGGTCACCTCGTAGCGGTTCACCATCATGGTGATCTTCTGCTGGACCTGGAACTTCGGGATGTACATCGGTGCGCTCACGGAAACAGCCTAGCGGTGCCGGGAACCACGTGAGGCCCTCCCGCTCACTCGAAGTCCTCGGGCGGCGGGCAGGAGCAGACCAGGTTGCGGTCGCCGAAGACACCGTCGATCCGCGCGACCGCGGGCCAGTACTTGTCGCTGCCGGTGGCCGCGATCGGGCCCCGGTGCTGGCCGGCCGGGTAGGCCGCCTCGGTGCGCGTGTACGCGTGCGTCCACTCGTCCGCGGTGACCCGGGCCAGCGTGTGCGGAGCCTGGTTGAGCGGGTTGTCCTCGGCCGGCCACTCCCCCGCCTCGACCTTGGCGATCTCGGCCCGGATGGCGATCATCGCGTCGCAGAAGCGGTCCAGCTCCTCCTTGTTCTCCGACTCGGTGGGCTCCACCATCAAGGTGCCGGCCACCGGGAAGCTCATCGTCGGCGCATGGAAGCCGTAGTCGATCAGTCGCTTGGCGACATCGTCGACGGTGACGCCACTGGACTTGGTCAGCCCGCGCAGGTCGAGGATGCACTCGTGCGCCACGAAGCCGTTCCGCCCGGCGTACAGCACCGGGAAGTGCTCCCCCAGGCGGTACGCGACGTAGTTGGCGTTCAGCAACGCGTGCAGGGTGGCCTGACGCAGTCCCTCCCCGCCCATCATCGCCATGTAGGCGTGCGAGATGGCCAGGATCCCCGCCGATCCGAACGGGGCTGCGGAGATCGGGCCGACGCCCTGCTCCGGACCGGCCTCGGCCAGCAGCGGGTGGTTCGGGAGGAACTCGACCAGGTGGGCACCGACGCCGACCGGTCCGACGCCCGGACCGCCGCCGCCGTGCGGGATGCAGAAGGTCTTGTGCAGGTTGAGGTGGCTGACGTCGGCGCCGAAGCGGCCGGGCTGGGCGAGCCCGAGCAGGGCGTTCAGGTTCGCGCCGTCGACGTACACCTGTCCGCCGGCCTCGTGCACCAGGTCGCAGATGTCGGTGATCGACTCCTCGAACACCCCGTGGGTGGACGGGTAGGTGATCATGATCGAGGACAGTTCGTCGCGGTGCTTCTCGATCTTGGCGGTCAGGTCGTCGAGGTCGACCGATCCGTCGTCGGTGGCCTTGACCACGACGACCTTCATCCCGGCCATCACCGCGGAGGCGGCGTTGGTGCCGTGGGCCGAGGACGGGATCAGGCAGACCGTACGTGCCTCCTCCCCGCGGGAGCGGTGGTAGGACCGGATCGCCATCAGTCCGGCCAACTCCCCCTGGCTGCCGGCATTGGGCTGGATGGAGACCCGGGCGTACCCGGTGACCTCGGCCAACCACGCCTCCAGTTCGCCGATCAGCGTGAGGTAGCCCTGGGCGTCCTCGATGGGCGCGAACGGGTGCAGGTTGGCGAAGCCGGGGTACGAGATGGGCTCCATCTCCGCCGTGGCGTTCAGCTTCATGGTGCAGGAGCCGAGCGGGATCATGCCGCGGTCCAGCGCGAAGTCGCGATCGGACAGGGCCCGGAGGTAGCGCAGCATCGAGGTCTCGCTGTGGTGCGTGTTGAACACCGGGTGGGTGAGGTAGTCCTCGGCCCGCTGGTGCCCGGCCAGGTCGCCGGTGGTGTCGGTACCCAGTTCGGCGCCGAAGGCGGCACACACGGACGCCAATTCGGCCTCGGTGACCTCCTCGCCGACCGACACACCGACCCGGTCGGCGTCCACCCGGCGGAGGTGGATGCCGGACTCGCGGGCCGCGGCGACGACCTGCTCGGCCCGGCCCGGAACCTCCACCAGCAGGGTGTCGAAGAAGGAGTCGTGCGCCACCGAGGTCCCGGCAGCGCGCAGGCTCGCGGCCACCCGACGGGCGTCGGTGTGGACCTGTTCGGCGATCTCCCGCAGCCCCTGCGGACCGTGGTACACCGCGTACATGCCGGCCACCACGGCGAGCAGTACCTGGGCGGTGCAGATGTTCGAGGTCGCCTTCTCGCGGCGGATGTGCTGTTCCCTTGTCTGCAGGGCGAGCCGGTAGGCCTGCGTCCCGTCGGCATCCTTGGAGACACCGACGAGGCGGCCGGGCAGGGACCGCTCCAACTTGTCCCGGACGCTGATGAAGCCGGCGTGCGGACCACCGTAGAACAGCGGGACGCCGAAGCGCTGACTGGATCCCACCGCGATGTCGGCACCCCAGGTGGCCGGTGCGGCAGTGAGGGTGAGGGCCAGCAGGTCACAGGCGGCGATCACCATCGCGCCCCGCTCATGGGCCGCCTCGGCGATGCTCCGCAAGGTCTCCTCGGCCAGCACGGCACCGCTGGCGCCCGGGGTCTGGACGACGACGGCGAACGGGTCGGTGGCGGCGATCGCCTCGGTCAGGTCGCCGTCGGCCACCACCACCTCGATCCCGAGGGCGGCGGCACGCGTACGCACCACCCCGATGGTCTGCGGGAGGGTGTCGGCGTCGAGCAGCAACGAGGTACCGGTCTTGGTCACCCGGCGGGCCAGCGTCATCGCCTCCGCGACCGCGGTGGCCTCGTCCAGCAGGCTGGCACCGGAGATCGGCAGCCCGGTCAGGTCGGAGACGACGGTCTGGAAGTTCAGCAGCGCCTCCAGTCGGCCCTGGCTGATCTCCGGCTGGTAGGGCGTGTAGGCGGTGTACCAGGCCGGGTCCTCCAACACGTTGCGGCGGATCACGGCCGGGGTGACGGTGCCGTGGTAGCCCAGCCCGATCATCGGCACACAGGCATTGTTCTGGCCGGCCAGGTCTCGCAGCCGGGCCAGTGACTCGGCCTCGGTGAGCGCACCGGGCAACTGCAGTGGGCCGTCCATCCTGATCTTGGACGGCATCGACCCGTCGGCGAGTGCCTCGAGGTCCGACAGGCCGAGGGCCTTCAGCATCGCGTCGCGCTCGTCGGCCTGCGGGCCGATGTGCCGGTGGACGAAGGGGGCGGTCTGGTCCTGGGTCGCCATCACAACTCTCTCTGTTCCGGGGTCGACCATCGCCCTTGCAACGGCCTCCCCCTCAGTCGGCAGTCCGTCCGGACGCCTTCAGAGTTGCCCGCCTCGCGGCTCGCAGCGCGGTCTGGGTGCCTGAGAGGTTCCGGGGATGTTGCCCCTTCGGCGCCACCCGTACGGTGGTCTCTCCCACGCTGCTTCGTGGCTCCCCCACCTTATCCGACGGGCGCGACCCACCCCAATCTCGCCCTTCACGGGTGGCGATCGGTCCGGTGCGCGTCGTCGCC
>JBQDIN010000039.1:8731-38731 GCA_052094425.1 Propionibacteriaceae bacterium | reverse complement strand
CCGGACTCGGACGACTGCGCCTTGCTCAGCGCTCGTCCCCGGTGTCGTCAGCCGCCTCGTCCGATCCGACGTCGTCGGTGGCGGACTCCTCGGCTTCCTCGGTCGGCTTGCGGTACGGGTCCGCCTCACCGGCGTACTTCGCCCCCGCCGCCCGGCGGGCGACCTCCTCGTCGCTGGAACGAGCGGCAGCCAGCAGGTCGTCGATCTGGCGCGCCGACTCGGGCACCGAGTCCGGCACGAAGGCCAACGTGGGGGCGAACCGCAAACCCAACTGCTTGCCCACCTGGGCGCGGATCAGGCCCTTGGCCGACTCCAGTGCGGCGGCCGTTCCGGCCAGGTCCGCGTCATTGCCCAGGACGGTGTAGAACACGGTGGCGTCGCGGGTGTCCCCGGTCAGCCGGACATCGGTGACGGTGATGAATCCGAGCCGGGGATCCTTCACCCGACGCTCCAGCATCTCGGCGACGATCACCTTGATCTGGTCGGCCAACTTCAATACGCGTGGCGAGGCCATCGCGTCCACCTTCCTCTCGTCGGATCCTCCGGGAGGAGACGGCGCGGGGCCCGGCCGCCCGCCGGGCCCCGCAACCTCCTCAGACCCGTTCCTTCTCCCGCATCTCGAAGGTCTCGATCGTGTCGCCGACCTTGATGTCGGAGTAGTTCCCGATGGTCAGGCCACACTCGAAGCCCTCCCGTACCTCGGTCACGTCGTCCTTCATCCGGCGCAGCGAGTTGACGTCGGACTCGGTCACAACCACCCCGTCGCGGAGCAGACGCGCCTTCGCGTTGCGCCGGATCAGGCCGCTGGTGACCATGCAACCCGCGATGGTGCCGGCCCGCGAGGACCGGAACACGTCGCGGATCTCCGCCGTACCGAGCTGGACCTCCTCGTAGATGGGCTTCAGCATGCCCTTCACGGCCGCCTCGATCTCCTCGATCGCGGAGTAGATCACCGAGTAGTAGCGGATGTCGACGTTCTCGCGGTCCGCCATCTCCGTCGCCTTGCGCTCCGGCCGGACGTTGAAGCCGATGATCACCGCACCAGAGGCAGCAGCCAGGCTGACGTTGGTCTCGGTGATGGCACCGACACCGCGGTCGATCACCCGCAGCGAGGCCTCCTCGCCGACGTCGATCTTGGACAGCGCGTCCTCGAGGGCCTCGACCGAACCGGACCCGTCGCCCTTGAGGATGAGCAACAGTTCCTGGGTCTCGCCCTTCTCCAACTGCTCGAACAGCTGGTCCAGCGTCTTGCGCCGAGCCCCTGCTGCCTGGGCAGCCATCCGGAGCCGCGCCTCGCGACGTTCGGCGATCTGGCGCGCCATCCGGTCGTCGTTGACGACGAGGAAACTGTCGCCGGCACCGGGCACCGCGGTCAGGCCGAGGACCTGGACCGGCATCGCCGGCGGGGCCTCGTCGACCGAATTGCCGTTGTCGTCGAGCAGCGCCCGTACCCGGCCGTACGCCGGACCGGCGACGATCGAGTCGCCGACGCGCAGGGTGCCGCGCTGGACCAGGACGGTGGCCACCGGGCCGCGCCCCTTGTCGAGGTGCGCCTCGATGGCGACGCCCTGGGCATCCATCTCCGGGTTGGCCGTCAGGTTGAGGGCTGCGTCGGCGGTCAGCACGATCGCCTCCAGCAGGCTGTCGAGCCCGTCACCGGTGGCAGCGGAGACGTCGACGAACATGGTCTCGCCGCCGTACTCCTCCGGCACCACGCCGTACTCGGTCAGCTGACCCCGGATCTTCGTGGGATCGGCCCCCTCCTTGTCGATCTTGTTGACCGCAACCACGATCGGGACATCCGCCGCGGTCGCGTGGTTGAGTGCCTCGATCGTCTGCGGCATCACGCCGTCGTCGGCGGCCACCACCAAGACGGCGATGTCGGTCGACTTGGCGCCACGGGCACGCATCGCGGTGAACGCCTCGTGGCCCGGGGTGTCGATGAAGGTGATCGCCCGATCGGCCTCGTCCACCTCGGTCTGCACCTGGTAGGCACCGATGTGCTGGGTGATCCCACCCGCCTCGCCACCGGCCACGTTCGCCTTCCGGAGCGTGTCGAGCAGGCGAGTCTTGCCGTGGTCGACGTGACCCATCACGGTCACGACCGGCGGACGGGGAGCCAGCTCATCCTCGCCACCCTCGTCCTCACCGAACTCGAGGTGGAAGCTCTCGAGCAGCTCGCGGTCCTCGTCCTCGGGCGAGACCACGACCAGGTCGTAGTTGAGCTCGGTAGCGAGCACCTGCAGGGTCTCGTCGGAGACCGACTGGGTGGCGGTCACCATCTCACCATTGTGGAACAGCACCTGCACCAACGACGCCGCGTCGACGCCGATCTTCTCGGCCAGGTCGGTCAGCGAGGCACCCCGGCGCAACCGGACGGTCTGCCCGTCGCCCTGCTTGACGCGTACCCCACCGATCTCCGGCGCCTGCATCTGGTCGAACTCTTGACGACGCTGCCTCTTCGACTTCCGGCCACGGCGCGCCGGGCCGCCCGGACGCCCGAAGGCACCCTGAGTACCGCCGCGACCACCGCGGCCACCACGTCCACCGGGCCCGCCGGGTCCACCCCGACCGGGACCGCCGGCACGACCGCGACCGGCGCCGGGGCCACCCCGACCCCGAGGGCCGCCCGGGCCGCCGGGACCACTGCCGAGTTGTCCGGAGCTCTGCTTGGGCATCATCGCCGGGTTCGGGCGCGGGATGCCCGTACGGCTGCCGCCCTGGCTGGTGCTCGGCCCACCGGGCCCGGGACGGCCGGCCGGCGGCCGGGGCCCGCCCGGGCGGGACGGGTCGGAGGGCCGGTTCGGACGGGAGCCCATGCCCTGGGAGGAGGCGAACGGATTGTTGCCGGGGCGGGGAGCCCCGCCACCACGCCGCGGCGGCGGGCCGGGGGTCCGGCTCGGCAGTCCACCGGTCGACCCGGGGCGGGGTCGCGGGGTCGGACGCGGTGTGTCCGGACCTGCGGTGTCGGGGTCTGCGGTGTCGGGACCCGAGGTGTCGGGGCCCGGGGCGGACTCGTCGGCCGCCGGCTGCTCGGGAGCGACCGGCTTCGGGCCCGGCTTGGGCCCCGGCTTCGCTGCGGGAGTGGGTGCGGCCGCTGCGGCTGGGGCGGACTTCTCCGCCTCCGGAGCAGGCGCCGGGGACTTCGCCTCGGGTGCCTCAGGTGCCGCAGCCGCCGGGCTCTCGGACTTTGCCTCGGGCTCCTTCTCGGCGACCTTCTGCGCGGCGGGCTCCGACTTGGCCGAGGCCGCCTTCTTCGCGGGTGCCGGCTCCTTCTTGGGCGGCGCCTCGCTCTCCAACTTCTCCTTCAACCGCCGCACCACGGGCGCCTCGATGGTCGACGATGCCGACCGGACGAACTCTCCCATGTCGTTCAGCGTGCTGAGGACGACTTTGCTTTCGACTCCGAGCTTCTTTGCCAGCTCGTAGACACGGACCTTTGCCACTGCTCTCCTTCAAGGGTCCGGGCCTGTGAGCCGCGGACCAGCTAGTTGTCGTTCATGCTCATTGAGATGTACTCATCGAGTGGTCATGAGCGTCAGCCCACCTTCTGGTTCCGTCTGCCCGGAGTTGGACAGACACATCGTGCACTCTATGCCCCGAACGCCTGATCCACCTAAGCGCCCGCGCCGGTGAAGTCCGTGGTGGGGACTTCCGACAACACCCGCTGGACCTGGTCGGAGTCGACGGCCGGCCCTCGCAGGGCCCGCCCGATCGCCCGACGCTTCAGCGCCAGCTGGTGACATCCCGGATCGTGGTGCAGGTAGCACCCTCGGCCCGGCCTCGCCCCGGTCCGGTCCACCACGACCTGTTCGGTCGCGAGATCCCGGACGAGACGGAGGAGTTGGGATTTCTCTGCTCGTCCACGACAACCCACACAGGTCCGTTCCGGGCGATGCACCGCAGCAGTCTACCCGGTCGATCGACCAGTCACCGCCGCCCCCGGCGCCCCCGCTTGCCGGGCTCCGACCGAGCCACCTCCCGCACGCCGCACGGGCCTGTCGAGATCCTCCCTCGGAGGTTCGACAGGCCCGCGGTGCAGCGTTCCACCGATCATCCGGCGGTGAGGCGTACCTCGTTCTGCCAGGGATCGTCGAAGGTGAAGGTGGCCCCGTCGTCGGCGACGTCGACGCCGCGGTCGCGGAGTCGGGCGGTGACCCGGGCGACCTCCTCGGTGGTGGGCAGGGTGAGTGAGACCTGGCCGAGTCCGAGGGCGGGGGTGCGCGGACCGGCGCCGCGGCTCTGCCAGGTGTTCATCCCGACGTGGTGGTGGTAGCCGCCGGCGGAGACGAACAGGGCCTGGTCACCGAATGCGGCGGTCACGTCGAAGCCGAGGGTGTCGACGTAGAAGTCCCGCGCCCGGGCGATGTTCCCGACCTTCAGGTGTACGTGGCCGACGCCGAGGCCGGCGGTGCTGTGGGAGTCCAGATCGTCCAGGTGGGTCTGCAGGTACGCATTCGGGTCGAGCCACAGGGTGTCCATCGCCACCGTGCCGTCGTGCCAGGTCCAGGCGTTCCGAGGACGGTCCACATAGAGCTCCACGCCGTTGCCCTCCGGGTCGTCGAAGTAGAAGGCCTCACTGACCAGGTGGTCGCTGCTGCCGGTGAAACTGCGCGGATACAGGCGGGCCACCGAGTAGACCGAGGCGGCCAGATCGGCTGCGGTGTCGTAGACGATCGCGGTGTGGAACAGGCCCGCGTGACCCGCCGGGGCGTGCCGCAGGTCCGGCTCGTGCTGCAGGAACAGCACCGGCACCCCCTGGCGCCCGAGCAGGGCGGAATCGCCGTGCTGTGCCAGCACGGACAGTCCGATGCCCTGGTGGTAGAAGGAGGTCATCGCGTCCAGGTCGGCGACACGCAGGGTCACCAGCCCCATCGACGTACCGGCCGCCAGGGTGTCCGTGTTCGAAGAGCTCATCGTGGTCATGACGGTTCAACGTAGTTGAACTCTCAATTATTCCGGACGGGGTCCCGTGGCAGCCGGGCAGCCTTCACCGCGGTGCGGATCATCGGCACCTGGAGCGGCAACCGGAGCACCGCGACGGCCGTGCGGGCCGCACTCCCCCGGCGCCGCACCTGCCGGGCCATCGTCACGTTCGCCGGGAAGACCGCGACCAGCAGGGCGGCACTCGCCCAGCCGGCGAGCGTACGGGTGCGCGGCACCAGCAGGCCGGCGGCGCACAGGAGTTCGGCCACGCCGGAGACGTACACCAGCTCTCGCCGGGCCGGGAGCGACCTCGGCACGATCGACTCGAAGACCTGTGGGCGCACCAGGTGGACCGTACCGGAGAACGCGAACAGCCCGGCGAGGCCGAGGACGTCCTTCGGCAGGTCAGGCACTCGGGTCGACCGCGGTGGCCGCCGGAGTCGCGGGCTCGGTGTCGGAGCGGATGTCGATCCGCCAACCGGTCAGGCGAGCAGCCAGCCGGGCATTCTGCCCCTCGCGCCCGATCGCGAGCGAGAGCTGGTAGTCCGGGACCACCACACGGGCGGCGCGCAGGTTGGCGTCCACGACGGTCACCGAGGAGACCTTCGAGGGTGAGAGTGCCTGGCCGACGAACTCCGCCGGATCCTCGGACCAGTCGATGATGTCGATCTTCTCCTCGTTGAGCTCGTGCATCACGGCACGGACCCGCTGCCCCATCGGGCCGATGCAGGCACCCTTGGCGGAGACGTCGTCGTGGTGGCTGATCACCGCGATCTTGGTCCGGTGACCGGCCTCCCGGGCGACCGCCTTGATCTCCACGGTGCCGTCGGCGATCTCGGGGACCTCCATCCGGAACAGTTTCTCCACCAGCCCGGGGTGGGTGCGCGAGACGACCACCTGCGGACCACGCAATTCCTTGCGCACCGACACGACGTAGACCCGGATCCGCCGGCCGTGGCCGTAGGTCTCGCCGGGCACCTGCTCGGCCAGCGGCATGATCGCCTCGATCTTGCCGAGGTCGACCAGCACGGTCCGCGAGTCGCGGCCCTGCTGGACGACGCCGGAGACGATGTCGCCCTCGACGCCGGAGAAGTGTCCGTACTTCTGCTCGTCCTCGGCATCGCGCAGGCGTTGGAAGATCACCTGCCGGGCGGTGGAGGCGGCCACCCGACCGAAGCCCTCCGGGGTGTCGTCGTACTCACCGATCTTGGCGCCCTCGTCGTCCAGTTCCGGGGCCATCACGGACACGTGACCGTTCTTGCGATCCAGCCCGACCCGGGCTCCGGCGATCGGGGCCTCCGACTTCTCGTAGGCCGCCTGCAGGGCCTCCTCGATCGCCCGACAGAGCACGTCGAAGGGGAGATCCTTCTCCCGCTCCAACTGACGCAGCACACTGATGTCGATGTCCATCTCAGTCCTCCTCGTCGGCGTCCACGCCGTCCTCTGCCGCGCCGTCGCCCGGTCCCTCGCCGCCTTCGGCTGCCTCTGCAGCCGACGCGGACTTCGTCTTGCGATTCAGCTCGACCTCGATCATCGCCTTGGCGATGTCGGTGTACGGGTACGTCTGCTCGGTGCCGTCCACGTCCAGGGTGGCGCCCTCGTCATCACAGGCGACGATCCGCCCCGTCACGACCGCCTGGTCGGCCAGGGTCACCCGGACCAACCGGGTGGCATTGCGACGCCAGTGTCGGGGCAGCGTGAGTGGTCGAGTGACCCCGCGCGAGGACACTTCCAAGGTGTACGGCGCGGCACCGGTCACGTCGCTCTCGTCCAGGGCGGTGGAGACGGCGCGGGTGCCGGTGGCGATGTCGTCCAGGGAGGGGCCGGTCCCGTCCGGGCCGTCGCCGTCCACGACCACCCGGAGCACCCGTCGCTTGCCGGCCGGCACCACATCCACGGCCTCGAGCTCGAGGGCGAACTCGGCGAGGACGGGTTCCACCAGGGTCCTGATCTCGGAGTCCTTCATGGTTGCACCTGCGGGGTGTTCATCGAACCGTCCTCATCCGGTTGTGTACGTACAGTTTGTGGCAGCATACAGACCCGTGACGCTGAGGTAGGTTGCTCCGGTGGCTCCCCTCGATCGACGTCGGTTCCTGAGCGGCGCTGCGCTGCTCGGGATCGGCGCCGTGGCCGGCTGTTCGGTCAACGATCCACGGGTCCTGGGCGGCGCCGAGACCCCGCCACCGGTCCCCACCCCGACCCCGGTCCCGCCCTTCCCCGGTGCGGCCGATGGCCGCCGGGCCGAGCAGCACCTCGCCGCGGTGGCTGCGGTGATCAGGGACGGCGAGTGGAAGCCGGGCGGAGTCCGTACGCACGTTCTCGCCACCCTGGTGGACCTCCACACCGACCACGCGACCACGCTCGCGGCCGCGGACCCGACCAGACGGCCGACCTCCTCCCCCACTCCGACCGAGGACTCCCCGGCTCCCGATTCGGGCCCCGATCCACGGGCCGCGGCCGAGGAGGAGTTGGCCGGGCTCGACCTGTCCGAGGCCCTGGCAGTGGTCACGGGGGCGGCCGACACCGCCGTCCGCAGTTATCGCGAGGCGGTCACGGCCACCTCGGGTGGAACAGCCCTGCTGTGGGGTTCCCTGGCCGTGACGGCGCGGCAGGCCAAACTGGCCCTCTCGCTGCGGGCGACCCCGCCCGGGACACCGCCGGTCACCGACCGCTCCCCCTTGGACGAGCAGACCGACGTGGACGCCTTGCGCTCGACGATCAGCCAGGCGCACGCGATCGTGTTCGGCTACCAGGTCGCCATCGCCGAGTTCGGCTTCGACAGCGGGGAACGCGAGCGGGCCGACGCGGCCCTGACCGCGCACCGACGTACCCGGGACGCGATGACCGCCTGGCTGAGCGAGCGCAATGTCGTACCGCCGGCGGCGACGAGCACCTACGACCTGCCGATCGACGTGACCTCGGCCGCCACCGCCGGAGAGTTGATCATGACCATGGAGCTGGCCTACCAGCCCTTCCTCGGCGGTGTACTCGCCGCCGTCGCCACCACGGCCGAGAAGGGCACCGCGCTGGCCGCACTGGAGGCGAGCTCCGAGGCCAGCCTGCGCTGGGGTGGCCCGCTCGTCCGCTGGCCCGGCTGGCCGGACTGATCACCCGCCGGCCCCGCTGGCTCCACCCAGCCCCACCCCCGACGGGAATCAGCCGAGGAACTGGACCACGGTGTCGTAGCCGAGCTTGATCGCCAGCAGGCTGACCACGACCAGGAACACCTTGCGGATGAAGGCGTTACCCCGGCGGATCGCGGTCCGGGCCCCGATCAACGCGCCGAGCAGATTGGCCGCCCCCATCAGCAGGCCGAGTTTCCACAACAGGGAGCCGCCGGCGCCGAAGACGGCGATCGCGGCGATGTTCGTGGTCAGGTTGGCGATCTTGGCCTTGGCGCTCGCCTCCAGGAAGCCGTACCCGAGCAGGCCGACCATCAAGATCACGAAGAAGGTGCCGGTCCCGGGGCCGAGGATGCCGTCGTACATCCCCACACACAGACCGATCCCGGCCGTCAGCGCGTAGTGGCGTCCGCCGCTGTGTCGCAGCGCGGTGACCTGTCCGAGGTCGGGGCGAAGCCAGGTGTAGAGCCCGACCGCGAGCACGGCGACCAACACGATCGGGGTGAAGAACTCCTTCGGCAGGAACCGGGCCAACCAGGCACCGGCGGCCGACCCGACGAAAGCACTGATCACCAACGGCACGATGGTGCGCCAGTCCGGTTTGATCTTGATCGCGTACGTGATCGCGCTGGTCAGCGTGCCCCACACCGAGGACACCTTGTTGGTCGACAGGATCGCCGCCGGCGGGGCGTCGTCGGGCAACCCGATCAACAGGGCCGGCAGCTGGATCAGGCCGCCACCGCCGACGACCGCATCGACCCAGCCCGCGAGGAAGGCCACGGCCACCAGTACCAGGACGGTGGCCAGGCCGATCTCCAGTCCGGCCAATCAGGCTCGACCGTCCGCTCGGACCACACCCACGACGTGTTCCACCGCAGCACCGACCGGGACATCGACCCGCTCGCCACTGCGGCGGTCTCGCACCTCGACCAGTCCGTCGGCGAGGCCGCGACCGACCACGACGATGGTGGGCATGCCGAGGATCTCCGAGTCGGCGAACTTCACGCCCGGACTGGCCTTGCGATCGTCGAGCAGGACCCGGACGCCGGCCGCGTCCAGGGACTCGGCCAACTCAGCAGCCGCGTTGTTCACCGTCTCGTCCTTGCCGGTGGCGAGCAGTTGCACATCGTAGGGGGCGAGTTCCCGGGGCCAGCACAGGCCCTTGTCGTCACAGGTCCCCTCGGCCACGGCGGCGACCGCGCGAGACACCCCGACCCCGTAGGAGCCCATCGTGACGGTGACCTGCTTGCCGTTGCGGTCGAGCACCTTGAGGCCGAGGGCGTCGGCGTACTTGCGCCCGAGCTGGAAGATGTGGCCCATCTCGATGCCCCGGGCGAGCTCCAGCGGGCCGGACCCGTCCGGGGCGGGGTCGCCGGGGCGCACCTCGGCGGCCTCGACGGTGCCGTCCGGGGTGAAGTCGCGTCCGCAGACCAGGTCGTAGACGTGCCGTCCGGGCGCGTTGGCGCCGGTCACCCAACGGGTGCCGGAGGCGACCCGGGGATCAACCAGGTAACGGATCCCGCTCTCGGAGTCCTCCCCCAGCACCTGCGGGCCGAGGTAGCCCTTGACCAGGCTGGGATGGTCGGCGAAGTCCTCCTCGGTGAAGGGGTGCACCTCGATCGGTTCGAGCTGGCCCTCGAGGCGCTTGGCGTCGACCTCGCGGTCACCGGGAAGCCCGATCACCAGGGGTTCGAAGGTTCCGTCCGGGTGCTTCAACTTGATCACCACGTTCTTCAGCGTGTCCGAGGCCTGCCAGGGCCGGTCGCTGCGGGGGAAGCGCTCCTCCGAGACCGCAACCAGGGTCTCGATGGTGGGGGTCTCGGGCGTGTCCTCGACGTGGGCTGCGGGCACTCCCGTGTGGTCGAGGGGCTCGGGAGCGATGGTTTCGACCGCCTCGACATTGGCCGCGTACCCGCCGGGCGAGCGGACGAAGGTGTCCTCGCCGTTCTCGGCGATGGCCAGGAACTCCTCGCTGGCCGAACCGCCCATCGCCCCCGAGGTCGCCTTGACCATCACGTAGTCGAAGCCGAGCCGGTCGAAGATCTTGATGTAGGCCTCACGGTGCGCCGCGTAGGAGGCCTGCAGCCCCTCGTCGTCGACGTCGAAGGAGTAGGAGTCCTTCATCACGAACTCGCGCCCGCGCAGGATGCCGGCCCGGGGCCGTGCCTCGTCGCGGTACTTGGTCTGGATCTGGTACAGGGAGAGGGGAAGGTCCTTGTAGGAGGAGTAGAGGTCCTTCACCAGCAGGGTGAACATCTCCTCGTGGGTCGGCCCGAGGAGGTAGTCGGCGCCCTTGCGGTCGACCAGGCGGAACAGGTTGGGGCCGTAGTCGGCCCAGCGTCCGCTCAACTCGTACGGTTCCTTCGGCAGCAGCGCGGGGAAGTGCACCTCCTGCGCACCGATCGCGGCCATCTCCTCGTGCACGATCCGCTCCACGTTGCGCAGCACGGCGATGCCGAGGGGCAGCCAGGAGTAGATGCCGGGGGCCGCCCGGCGGATGTAGCCGGCCCGGACCAGCCAGCGGTGGCTCGGCACCTCGGCATCCGCCGGATCATCGCGCAGGGTTCGCACGAACAGTTTCGACATCCGGGTGATCACGGTGACTGGGACCTTTCGACAGGGTGGACGACGGCCGTTGGCACCGTCGGCATCACCTTATCGACCTGTGGCCCGCTCAAGCGATTGCGTTACTCCCCCGCAATGGCTCGCAAGGCCGCGACGTGGGCGGCGAAGGCCAGTCGCCCCTCGGGGGTGAGGCTCACCCAAGTCAGTCGCCGGGAATCCGTGCGGGCGCTGGAGGCCACCTTCGAGGTACGGACGTACCCGGCGACCACCAACGTCTTCAGGTGCTTGGAGAGCGTGGCGTCGGACACCTCGAGGGTGTCGCGGAGGACGGCGAAGTCGATCGAGTCGGCGGCCTGCAACATGCCGCAGGTCCGCAACCGCACGGGTGCGTGGATGACCTCGTCGAACTCGGCTTCAGCGGCCGTCACGGATCTCGCTCCGCACCGACATCTCGACTCCCCGACCGAACAGCCAGGTGGCGGCGCCGGCGACGAGTGCCGGCAGCACCACCCAGACGTTCAGTCCGAAGCTGACCAGGCCGAGAGAGACGCTGAACATCAGCAGCGCGACGACCACGGCGGCCAGGTAGAGCTGCCAGCCGGCGAGGCCGAGCCGGGAGCTCTTCACTCCGGCCTGGCGCTGGTACAGCCACACCAGGACCACCAGGGCGACCGCGGCGAAGGCGAAACCGCCGCCGCGGGCCCCGCCGCCCGGAAGTGCCGGGGCGGCCACAAAGCCTGCGACGACCAGGCTGATCAGGGGCAGCAACCAGCCGGGGGTGGCGGCTCGGGCGGCAACCGCCGACCGGTCGGCATCGAGGCCGGCCAAGGCCTGGGCGGCCTCGTCGCGATCGATGGGATCCTGCTGGGACCGGGAGGTCTTCGAGGTGGGCATGACTCCACCCTAACAATCACTTTCCTTGACGGCAAATGATTGATGTTCCTGATTGGAAAGTCAGTTCCGACCGGCAGGGAGGTGCGCCTCGAACTCCAGCCGGACGTAGTCGATGGTGTGGTCGGGCACGCCGTCCGCCACCGCGGACGCGTACCGATCGTGCTCCTCGACCGGCAGGGCGGCCAAGTCGTTGCCGAGCACGACGGTGGCCAGGTATGCCTCCAATTGCACCCGGTCGGGCAGCACCAGCGGGTCGGGGCGCAGCCGTACGTCGTCGACCACGAAGCCGGCCTGCTCGAGCTGCTGTCGGGTCGTGTCTGCGCCCTCGAAGGCCCAGTGGTCCGGTTCGACGCCCTTGGCCGCCGCGATCGCCGCGGAGACGCGGGTGACGTTGCCGGCCCCGCCGCACTCGGCCACCAGTCGACCACCCGGGCGGAGCACCCCGGCGATGCGGGCGAACAGCGAGCCGTGGTCGGGGACCCAGTGGAAGCAGGCGACGCTGAACACGCCGTCCACCGACCGCCGCAGGCCCAGCCGATCGGCGCTGAGTGGTTGGGTCAGGTCCGCGTGCACGGAGCGGACGCCACCGCGGCCGTCGAAGCGACGGTCGAACTCGGACAGCATCTGCGTCGAGGCATCCACGCCCACCACCTCGACCCCGGACTGGATCGCCAGCAGGTGTTCGACGTCACGCCCGGTGCCGCACCCGAGGTCGAGGAGCAACTCGTCGGCCTGCGGCTCGAGGCGTCGGACGACACCCATCCCCCACTGTTCGTGCGGCAACGGCATGGCGTCGTAGCTGCGGGCATCCCACTCGAAGACGGTCATGCCGCCATCTTGGCAGCACCAAGATCACGTCCGAATCATAGGACGATTCGTCTCATTTCTCGGACCTGGCCGTACGCAGGAGCCGTTCCCCGTGGGCGGTCAGGTAGTCGCGGAACTCCGGCGGCCCGACGACCGTGGCCTCAGCCTCCAGGGTGATCAACCCCATCACCACCCAGGCGAAGGATTCTGCATCGATCCGAGCCCGGCTGCGGTTCTCGTCGATCTCCACGACCTCCGACCACGCACCGATCCGGCTGCGGACGTACTCCGCGTCGGCCTGCACCTCGAGTTCCACCACCACCTGGGTGGACGGGCGCCGGAGTCCGGCGCGGACGAACTCGGCCGGATCTCCACCGGGAATCTCCCGCGGCCGAAACGGCATCCGCACCTGCTGCGGTTCGGCCATCCGGTCCACCCGGAAACTCCGCCAGTCCTGACGGGTCAGGTCGAAGGCGACCAGGTAGAGCCGGCGGCCGACCGACACCAGCCGGTGCGGCTCCACCCGGCGGTGGGTGGCGGTCTCGTCGCGGGCCACGTAGTCGAACTCGAGCCGTTCGGAGTCCCGGCAGGACTGCGCGACGGTGATCAACAACGCGTGATCGAGCGCGGTGTCGTCGGCGGAGGAACGCCACTGCATCGGCACCGTCACCTGTTGCAGGGCCTCGACCCGCTTGCGCAGCCGGGCCGGCATCACCTGCACCACCTTGGTCAGGGCACGTACGGCCGTCTCCTCCATCCCCGGGACGGCACCCCCGATCGCAGATTGCATGCCGACTGCCAGCGCGACCGCCTCGTCGTCGTCCACCACCAACGGCGGCAGCGCGGCCCCGGCCGCCAACTGGTAGCCACCCTCGAGCCCCCGATTGGCGTTGACCGGATAGCCGAGCTCGCGCAGCCGGTCGATGTCTCGACGCAGGGTGCGCACCGACACGTCGAGCCGCCCGGCCAATTCCTGCCCCGGCCAGTAGCGGTGGGTCTGCAACAAGGACAGCAACCGGAGGGTTCGTGCACTCGTGTTGGCCATGAATCCATCTTCGCGCACTCAAAGGACAGAAACTGTCCGGAATGTTCCCTAGCGTGGTTCTCACCAGCACATCAACAGGAGGAGACCACCATGACCGCAACGGCGAACGTCACCGACACCACCACCGACCGGACCCCCGCGCCCCTGAGCCAGGAGCGACAGGACCTACTGGAGGCACTGGCCCAGCACCGCTACTTCCTCCGCCAGACCACCGACGGGCTGACCGACCAGCAGGCCGACCACGCCAGCACCGTGTCCGCACTCAACCTGGCCGGGCTGATCAAGCACGTGGCGGGCACTGAGAAGGGCTGGGTCGACTTCATCCTGGAGGGCGCATCGGCAATGCAGCCCGACGACGAACAGGAGGCGTGGAGTGACCACCACATCTCCTTCGCGATGCAGGAGGGCGAGACGCTGGCCGGCCTGCTGTCCGGCTACGAGGAGGTCGCCGCCCGGACCGACGAACTGGTCCGGACCGTCGACCTGGACGCCAGTCACGCGCTGCCGGAGGCTCCGTGGTTCGAGCCGGGCAAGACCTGGTCGAACCGGCGGGTGTTCCAGCACATCATTGCCGAGACGGCCCAGCACTCCGGCCACGGCGACATCATCCGCGAGGCGATCGACGGCAAGAAGTCGATGGGCTGACCGAAGATCCGCGGGCAGGCGGTCCATGGGCCGCCTGCCGTTCGCGGGCCTCCTGCTGGCCGGCGAGATCACGGGCCCGCCACACCACGTCCAAGCCCCGGTCGCCACCAGGCGCCTCCTCGATCCGCCGCACAGTGAATCCCTCGCGCTGGTAGAACTCCCCGGCTCGCACGTTGGCGGCGAAGTGCTCGATGTACACCCGGTCCGTACCCGGCGGCAGCTGCCGGACCAGGGCCTCGACCAACTGTGGGCCCACGCGGCGACCTCGGTGGCCGGGATGGACGTAGAGCTTGTAGATCACGTGATCGTCGCCGAACCGCCCGCGCTCCCCGACGCCGATGACCTGACCGTCCGCGACGGCAACGACCACCAGACCGGCCTCGACCGCGGCACCGATCACCTCCGGGGTCCACCAGGACCGCACCTGTCCCTGTGCGGCGGACGCGCCGATGAGTGGCGTGTAGTGGGGTGGGAGGTGGGCGGCGCCGAACCCGCACAGGGCGGGTACGTCCTTCGGCCCGGCCACCCGGACCCGGACGGCATCGCCCTCCGGTCGACTCACTGCCGATCCGCGCGGTGGATCTCGATCCGCCGTCCGTCGGGATCGGTGACGACGACACGGTCGGGATCCCGCTCGACCATGGCGTCGACACACCCCGCTTCGTGCAGTCGCTGGGCGAGGCCGTCCAGGTCCTCGTCGACCTCGAACCCGAGGTTGGCCAACGCCGGTGGGCCGACCGGGCTGTCTTGGCTGTCGGCGCCGCGGGTGGGTTCGCCGTACGGGGCATGCAGGCCGATCACCCCGCGCGGCCGCTCGGCGACCAAGGTCTGCCAACCGTCGGCCGCCTCGCTCCTCGGCGAGAACCCGAACGCAGCGAAGAAGCCCAAGTCCGCCGCGAAGTCGGCACTCGACCGGACGGCGACCACGTCGACGGTCGATGCTTGCCGCGGGTGGGTGCGGTAGCCGTGGAAGTCAGTCATGTCCTCGTTGATCCAGATCCCTCCGCCGTCCGGGTGCCGCACGCCGGCGTGCCGCCCGTACGACTCGTCCCAGACGACGGCGTCCCGGCCGGCGGCACTGAGGTGCGCCTCGGCCGTACCCGCGTCGGGAGCCTCGAAACTCAACTGGGTCTCCCCAGACCTCGCCTCGGTGGCGGTCTCATCCAGTCCGTGGACGGCCACCCGGCCGGACCGACCGGCGAAGATGCCGAAGCGGTTCCCGTCGGTGCTGATGACCTTGTGCAGCCCGAGGGTCTCGAGGAAGCGCCCCATCGCGGGCACGTCCGCGGAGAACCGGTACGGACACAGGACGAATCGCGGGGTCACGGCTTCGGCTCCTTCAGGTAGTTGGTGAGGGCGATCTCGACGAGTGCGGAGAGGCTGCGCCCCTCGTCGATCGCGCGGTGCTTGAACTGCTTCACCAGGTCCGGCGGCAGGTACACGTTGAATTGCACCTTCCGCGGAGCCGGTTCCGGTTGCGTACCCATGCCGAAATGCTAGCACCCTAGGATTCTAGGGACGATTGCGCCAAGGAACCATGCAGTGCGCCAAGCAAATTTGCCCGGCACACTGCATGAACACCACGCACGCGTGGTATTCCGACAGCCCACGTGGAGTCAGTAGAGGATGGTGGCGAACTCGTCCACGGTGCGGAAGCCGGTACGGGCGTAGGTGGCGCGAGCGGATGCGTTGAAGTCGTTCACATAGAGGGAGACGATCGGGTACGTCTCGCGGGCCAGGCGCACCATGGTGGCCATCGCGGGGGCCGCCAGTCCTTGGCGGCGGAGGTCGGGGTGGAGCCAGACACCCTGCACCTGGCAGACCGGGCCGGACACCGATCCGAGGTCGGCCTTGAAGATGATCTCGCCTCCCGCGTGGATGCCGAAGGCGCGTCCGGAGGTGATCAACTGGCGGACGTAGTAGCGGTAGCCGGCCGAGTTGCCCCGGATCGGGGAGACCCCGACCTCCTCGGTGTACATCTGCACCGCGGCCTCGAAGTAGGGCTCCCACAGCGGCAGGCCGATCCGTTGCACCCGCGGGTCCCCCGGCAGTGTGGGATCGGCGTCCATCACCATCACGGGTTGGCGGCGCCGGACCTCGCGGACCTCCGACCACTGCGGCCCCCACCGCTCGGACAGCTTCTGCCACAGGGACAGGGCTTCCGGCGCAGGACCGACGATGGACGAACTCGTCCGGCGGGCGCCGATCACGTCGGTGAAGGCGTCCAGTGCGGCCTCGTCGGCGTTCACCGGGACCAGGTTGGAGCCCGCATGGCACAGCGAGCGGAGTTCTCCGTCCACCTCGTAGCCCCACAGCGGGCAACCGAGGGTGAACTCCTCCACCCCGCCGGAGCGGACCCGGGACAGGACGAAGACGTTCTGGACCGGGTCGCGGCCGAGCAGGCGCAGGACGGCGGGGAGATCATCGGAGTCGAGCACCCGGACGGTTCCGGTCCGAGTCGTCTCGGTCACACTGCCTCCACCCTCGCGTCCAGTCCGATCCGGATCAGCCGACGCTGACCTGGGGTGCGCCCTCACCTTCGGGCATCTCGTCGGCGATCCGCATCGCCTCCTCGATCAGGGTCTCGACGATCTCGGACTCCTTGACCGTCTTGATCACCTCACCCTTGACGAAGATCTGGCCCTTGCCGTTGCCGGAGGCGACACCGAGGTCGGCCTCGCGGGCCTCCCCCGGCCCGTTCACCACGCACCCCATCACCGCGACCCGGAGTGGGACCTCGAGTCCGTCCAGCCCGGCGGTCACCTCGTCGGCCAGCTTGTAGACGTCCACCTGGGCCCGACCACAGGACGGGCAGGAGACGATCTCCAGCTTGCGGGGCCGCAGGTTCAGGGACTCCAGGATCTTGATCCCGACCTTGACCTCCTCGACCGGCGGGGCGGACAGCGACACCCGGATGGTGTCCCCGATCCCCCGCGACAGCAGGGCACCGAAGGCGGTGGCCGACTTGATCGTGCCCTGGAAGGCCGGGCCGGCCTCCGTGACGCCGAGGTGCAGCGGCCAATCACCCTGCTCACTGAGCAGTTCGTACGCCCGCACCATCACCACGGGGTCGTTGTGCTTCACCGAGATCTTGAAGTCGGTGAACCCGTGTTCCTCGAACAGGGACGCCTCCCAGACCGCCGACTCGACCAGCGCCTCCGGGGTCGCCTTTCCGTACTTGGCCATCAGCCGCTTGTCCAGCGAACCGGCGTTCACCCCGATCCGCAGCGACACCCCGGCATCGGAGGCGGCCCGGGCGATCTCCTTGACCTGGTCGTCGAACTTGCGGATGTTGCCCGGATTCACCCGGACCGCGGCACAGCCGGCATCGATCGCGGCGAAGACGTACTTCGGCTGGAAGTGGATGTCGGCGATCACCGGGATCTGGCTCTTGGTCGCGATCGCCGGGAGCGCGGCCGCATCGTCCTGGCTCGGCACCGCGACCCGGACGATGTCGCAGCCGGTCGCGGTCAGTTCGGCGATCTGCTGCAGGGTGGAGTTGATGTCGGAGGTGAGCGTGGTGGTCATCGACTGCACGCTGATCGGGGCGTCGCCGCCGACTTCGGTGGTCCCCACCTTGATCTTGCGGGTCTTGCGTCGGGGCGCCAACGTCTCGGGTGGGAGGGCGGGCATACCCAGGTCGATGTCCATGGTCTCTCTCTGTCGGTGCGGTGCTGCGTCAGTTCCCATCGTATGTCGCGGCGGCCGCGGGGGTGCGAGGGCGCGTGGGACGCCTCACAACAGGCGGATCGGATCGATGAAATCGGCCAGGATCAGCACGACCCCGAAGATGGCGATCGTGCCACCGACCAGGTAGGCCACCGGCAACATCTTGGCGGTGTCGGCGTAGCCGGGATCAGCCCGCCCGAACAGCCTGGCCAGCCCGCGCCGCACCGCCTCGTACAGGGCACCGGCAATGTGGCCACCGTCGAGGGGCATCAGCGGAACGAAGTTGAACAGCGCCACGAACAGGTTGACCGACCCGAGCAGGGACATCACGGTGGCGACCTTGTCGGCCGCCTCCAACCGGTCGGTGGAGGCGATCTCGCCCGCGGCTCGGCTGGCACCGACGATGCTCATCGGTCCGTACCTGTCCCGCGGTTCGCCGGTGACGAGGTCGGCGGCAACCTGGTACACCTTCATCGGGAACCGGAGCAGGGCGTGCCCGGTGGCCTGGGTCATGTCCCACATGTCGTTCAGCACGACGACCGGGCCGCCCCGTTGCAGTTCGGTGACGGGGGTCACGCCGAGGAAGCCGGCCTCGACGGTGCGCGACGGGTCCCACTCGTGCCGGACCCCGTTGATCATGGTGTGCACCGGGGTGAGCTCGACCTGCTGGCCGTCCCGCTCCACGGTGATCCGCGCCGCACCGTCGCGGTTGGCGCGGATGACGGCCGACACCTGCTCCCAGTCCTCCATCGGTGTGCCGTTGAAGGCGACGATGGTGTCACCGACCTCGATGCCGGCCGCGGCGGCCGGGGTGGCCGGATCGTCGGCGGTGCACTCGCGGCCCTGCTGGTCGGCGGCGATCACGCACTCCGACACCGCCGCCACCTCGGTCGTGCTGCGCCAGTTGCCGTACGCCATGCTCACGCTGAGGAGGATGAGGAAGGCGAGCACGATGTTCATCAGCGGGCCGCTGGCCATGATGATGAGCTTCTGCCAGGACTTCTTCTGGAAGAACAGCCGGCCGTCGTCCTCGGGGCGGATCTCCTCCCACTCGGCGGCGCGGGCCTGGTCGGCCAGGGACTGGAAGATGCCGGTCCGGGCGGCCAGCACCTGGTTCGGGTTCTGCTTCGACGGCGGATACATCCCGACGAAGCGGACGTAGCCGCCGAGCGGGATCGCCTTCACCCCGTACTCGGTCTCGCCCCGCCGTCGCGACCACAGGGTCTTGCCGAAGCCGACGAAGTACTGGGTGGTCTTGACGTCGAAGATCTTGCCGGGAATGAGGTGGCCGATCTCGTGCAGCGCGATGGACGCCATGATCAGGGCGAAGAAGACCACTGCGCCCACGATGTAGATGACGATGTCCATCAGCTGCCTGCTCCCCCTGTCATCTGCTCGGCCCGTTCGCGCGCCCAGCGGTCCGCCGCCAGGACGATCTCGACCGTCAGGTCGGCGGTCGAGACCAGCGTTGATCCTACGTCGGCGGTCCAACCGGCGCCCCGGTCCGCCGCGGTGTCGGCGCTGTGCTCGTCGAGGACCCGTTCGACCAGGTCGACGATGTCGAGGAAGCCGATCCGGCCGTCGTGGAAGGCGTCCACGCAGACCTCGTTGGCCGCGTTGAAGACCGCCGGGGCGGTGCCACCGAGCCGGCCGGACCGCTTGGCCAGTTCCACGGCCGGGAACGCGTCGGAGTCGAGCGGCTCGAAGTCCCAGCGGCCGGGCTGGGTCCAGTCGCAGGCCGCAGCCGAACCGGGTACCCGGTCCGGCCAGCCGAGGGCGAGCGCGATCGGGAGCTTCATGTCCGGTGGGGACACCTGGGCCAGGGTGGAACCGTCGACGAACTGCACCATCGAGTGCACGATCGACTGCGGGTGCACCACGACATCGACCCGGTCCAGGTCCACCCCGTAGAGGAGGTGGGCCTCCAACACCTCCAGGCCCTTGTTCACCAGGGTGGCCGAGTTGGTGGTGATCACCCGGCCCATGTCCCAGGTCGGGTGCGCCATCGCCTGGACGGGAGTGACGTCGACCAGGTCCGCGCGACTCCGGCCACGGAAGGGGCCGCCGCTGGCGGTGAGCACCAGCCGGTCGACCTCCTCGGCGCGCCCGCCGCGCAGGCACTGGGCGATCGCCGAGTGCTCGGAGTCGACGGCTACGAGTTGCCCCTCGGCGGCGGCGTCGACGACCAGGCGCCCGCCGATCACCAGGGACTCCTTGTTGGCCAGCGCCAGCACCCGCCCCGTGGCCAGGGCGGCCAGAGTGGGGGCCAGACCGGCCGAGCCGGTGATCCCGTTCAGCACCGTGTCACACGGATGCCGCGCCACCTCCACCGAGGAGTCCGGTCCGGCGACGATGCGCGGGAGGAAGAAGTCGCCGGTGGCCCAGCCGCGCTGCTTCGCCTCGGCGTAGAGGGCCAACTGCAGGTCCTGCACCGCGGTGGCCCGCGAGACCCCCACCAGGGCGACCCCGGTGTCGAGCACCTGTCGGGCCAGCAGGGGGATGTTCCCGCCGCCGGCGGAGAGGGCGACCACCCGGAAGTCGTCGGGGTGCTCGGCAATCACCTCCAGGGTCTGGGTTCCGATGGAGCCGGTACTTCCGAGGATGACGACGTCTCGCACCCGCCCAGTCTGGCAGGTCAGCAGAGCAGGTCGTTCTCGGTTGTCACGCCCGCCACTGACGATCCCCGAGGAGCGCCGCCTCGGCCCCACCGTCCGCGAACACCACCTGCCCGGTGACGAAGTGGTTCTGCGGACCGGCCAGCCAGCCGATCAGGTGGGCGACCCACTCCGGTCGGCCCGGGAAGCCCCCGAGTGGTTGCGGTGCGGCAGCCTCGACGGCGGTCCGCACCTCATCGTCGGCGAGGATCCAGGCAGCCGCCGGGGTGTCGACGACACCGGGGGCGACCGCGTTCAGCGGGATGCCGGCACCGGCCCATTCCGGGGTCGGGGCAGACCGCCGGATCCAACCGTTCAACGCACGCTTGGCGATCCCGTAGGCCGCCTCGCCCAGCGCGGGATCGGCATCCACCAGCGCCGTCGCGGCATCCTCGTCGCCGTCGACGCAGGCCTGCAGGATGCGATCGTCCGCCGGCGCCAAGGATGAGGTCGAGGACACGGCGACGGCCCGCGGGGCAGCACTGCGGGCCAGCAGCGGACGCAACCCTTCGAGTGTGGCGACGGCGCCGAAGTAGTTCGTCTCGAGCAGCCGGGTCTGGCCGCCACCGGCGATGGCCAGCACGGCATCGATGTGGCCCCATTTGGTCACCTGGTCGACCAGCGATTCGCGTCCACGAGAGGTCGACAGGTCGGCGATGACCTCGGCATCCCTCAGGTCGCAACCGAGCACCTCGTCCCCCTGGCCCCGCAGGATCGACGCCATGGACGCCCCGATGCCCGAGGCTGAGCCGGTGACCACGTACCTGCGCCCCATCATCGTTCCTCCCCTTGTTTCTGTTCGTCGACCTGTTCCTGCTCGTCGGCCTGTTCCTGCTCGTCGGCCTGTTCCTGCTCGTCAGTAGTTCCGCCGTTCATGTACGGCGCGCCCCTGCGCCGGAAGTACACCTGACTGCTCACCTCGGCGAGGATGATCAGCGCAACGAGTTTGAGCGCACCGATCAGCGGGACGCTGTCGATCGGCATCGTGTAGGCCAACACCACCGTGCTCACCGCATCCACCAACAGGGCAGAACCCCAGGCGATCGTGCACCCGCGCACCACCCGCCGGAAGGCCGGCGTGTCCCGCCAGGCCACTTCGATCTGCTCGCGCACCGTGCCAGTGGTGAACGTTCGCAGGGCGAACAGGTAGTAGGGGGTGGTTCGCGCGAGCGTGAGCAGGATCCAGACACCCACCACTGCGGTGATCCAGCCGTCCCGCGCCAGCAGGGTCCTCGGGCTGCCCGTCAGGAAGGACAACCCGACGCTCAGCACCAAGGCCGACATGACCAGACCGGCCAGCATGTCGACCCGACGCTTGGTGACCACCGAGTGCACCGTCTTCACGGCCGGCGCGACCAGACCCAGCATCAGGGCGAGCCACTGGCCGACCCCGACGGCCCGCAATCCGTAGAACACGACGATCGGGACCACCGCGTTGACGACCAGGCTCAGCACGATCTCGCGCTGCGGACTGACAGCCCTGCCGATCGGCACAGGTTCCGCGACCTCGCAGGGCTGATTCACCGTCATTCGCCCATCCTCTGGACAGGAATACTATTGACCATGCAGTCAACATTACTGACTCGTCAGTCAATAGTCCAGTCGGGCCGGGACCAACAACGTGGTCTCCGGTCCTCGTGAACCGGTCAGGGCCTTGCGTGCATCCCGCCGAGCAGAATCTCCGCAAGGGCTGCCGCATAGTCGTGCGGATCGACGTCGGGATGGTCTTCGAGGTAGCCGAGCATGACGTCGATGGAGCCCTGGTAGGTGACCGCCATGACCCTGGTGTCGAAGTCGCCCAGGCTGCCCTCGGCCTGCCCGCGACGAAAGAGCTCCTCCTGCCCCCGGTAGAGCTCCTCATAGAATCCGCCGGTGACCCGTTCGTTGCCGTCCGGACGCTGCAGGTTGTGCACGATCCGGTTCAAGGCGATCAACTCGTTCCGATGGGTGCGGACCTGTGCGGCGGCCTGGCGCAATGCCGCCCGAATGATGTCCGGGACCGGCTGATCCAGGTCGAGCGAGGTGATGATTCGTTCGCCCATGGCCTGCATCGTCCTCTGCGCCGTGGACTCCATCAGGTCGTCCTTGCCGGCGAAGTAGTGCCAGACGAGCCCCTTGGCGACATCGGCGCGGGCAGCGATCCGAGTCAGTGACGCACCGTGGTAGCCGCGGTCGACGACCTCCTGGATCGCCGCCGCCATGATCTGCTGCCGTCGTTCGGCTTCAGTGAGACGCTGGCGCGGGCCGCGCAATGGGCGGGAGATGTCTGACACGCGCCCAGTCTGGCAGGTCAGGCGAGCCGTGCCGTCGTTCCGGACGGGAGGACCTACTCAGGTCAGCAGGGCGCGGATGTCCGCCGCCGTCACCGCGCCGCCGGCCGCTCCCCCGCCGTCGATGACGTCCGCGAACAGCCGGGACTTGGCCTCCTTGAGCTTCATCACCTTGTCCTCGATGGTGTCGGCGGCGACCAGGCGGTACACCATCACGTTGCGGCGCTGGCCGATCCGGTGGGTGCGATCGACGGCCTGCGCCTCGGCGGCGGGATTCCACCACGGGTCGAGCAGGATGCAGTAGTCGGCCTCGGTGAGGTTCAGCCCCACCCCGCCGGCCTTCAGGCTGATCAGGAACACCGGCACCTCGCCGGTGCGGAACCGGTTGATCACCTTGTCGCGGTTGCGGGTCCGCCCGTCGAGGTAGCAGTGCTCAACCCTGCGCGCGTCCAGCCGTTCGCGGACGCGGGCCAGGAAGGAGGTGAACTGGCTGAACACCACCACGGTGTGCCCCTCGGC
Source organism: Propionibacteriaceae bacterium (assembly GCA_052094425.1). Taxonomy (GTDB): domain Bacteria; phylum Actinomycetota; class Actinomycetes; order Propionibacteriales; family Propionibacteriaceae; genus Microlunatus. Next base: position 15,615 of record JBQDIN010000039.1, on the reverse strand, counting down.
CAGGGCGTCGTCGAGGAGTTCGAACAACACCTCCAGTTTGGTGGCCACCCCGGTGAGGGAGTCGTCGAGCAGGCTGGCGTCCAGGCTGGCCTGACGGAGCTTGGTCAGCGAGGAGAAGATCGTGATCCGGTTCTGTTGCAGGTCCTCCAGCAGGCCGAGGATCTTCTGCCGCTCCCGGTGCAACAACACGTCGTAGGCCCGCCGGTGCCGGCTGTTCAGTTCGACCCGGATGACCTGTTCCTGCTTCGGCGGCAGGTCCAGGGCCACGTCCTCCTTCCGGCGGCGCAGCATCAACGGGCGGATCCGGCGCCGGAGCCGGTCCAGGGTCTCGGTGTCCCCGGCCTCGATCGGTCTGCGGTACTGCTCGGTGAACTGCCGGAGGTCGCCGAACAGTCCGGGAGCGACGAGGGTGAAGATCGCCCACAACTCGGTCAGGTTGTTCTCCATCGGGGTGCCGGTGATCGCCAGCCGGAACGGGACGTCCAGGTCGCGGGCACACGCGTACCCCACCGACTGGTGGTTCTTCACCATCTGCGCCTCGTCGAGCAGCAGGCCGCTCCACTCGAGTGCGTCGTGATCGGCGAACTCCAGCCGGAACAGTGCGTACGAGGTGATCACCAGGTCGGCCCCGGCGGTGAGTTCGGCCAGCGGCACCTTGCGCCGTCGCACCGTCTCGGTGATCGCCACCACCTTCAGCCCGGGGGCGAACCGCTCGGCCTCCGCCGCCCAGTTGCCCACCACACTCGTCGGGGCCACCACCAGGAACGGGCCGGCGCCACGATCGGTGGGACAGCGGGCGGTGATCAACGCCAGGGCCTGGACGGTCTTGCCCAGCCCCATGTCGTCGGCCAGCACCCCACCCAGCCCGGCGTCGTACAGGTAGGTCAGCCAGTCGTAGCCCTGCTGCTGGTACGGGCGCAGGTCAGCGGTGAAGCCGTCGGCCAGCGGACGTCCCTCCTCGGCGTCGCCACTCAGGCCGGCGACGGATCGCTGCCAGGCCGTCTGGGTGCGGACCTCGCCGAGCTCGGACACCTCCTCCCACCAGCCGATCTGGTGCCGGTTGACCCGCACTTGATCACTGGGGCGATCCTGGAGTTCGCGGGCCTCGTCGATCAGGTCCCGCATCCGGGCGAACATCTCGCCGGACAGGGAGAACCAGCGTCCGCTCGGCAGCACCAGGCGGTCTTTCCCGGCCACCAGTGCCTCGAACACGTCGAGGAACGGGACCGTCTCGCCCTGCACCCGGACGACGATGGCCAGGTCGAGCCAGTCCGGGTCGTCGGTCTCGGTCGGCGCGAACTCGATGCTGACCTCGTCGGCCGGCGCCTCGGTGAACTCGGGCACCCGCGCCAGCAGGTGCACCGACACCTCCTCGGCCGTCTGCAGCAGTCGCAACTCGGTGTCGACGAAGTCGATCGCCCGGATCCCGGTCAAGATCATCTCCTCGGCCGGCAGCCCCTCCCGGCGCTGCCGGGACCAGAGCCGGGCCAACTGGGCGGAGTAGTCGGCGACGGTGCCGATGATCCGCTCCTCGGCTGCCGGGTCGCGCTGCAGCGCGTCGCCCGGCTCGGGGAACAGGGGGTACAACTCGTCGGGCTGGGGCGGCTCGTCCGCCCGGGGTCCGTAGCGCCACCCCCACCACAGGTGCGCCTGCAGGTCGGCGTCGAAGTCGACCACCAACCACAGGGTGGGTGGGTCCGGCTCCGGTGGCACCTCGTCCCCGTCGGCCCCGGCCACGCGCAGCCGCTCCCGCAACTGCGGCAGACTGCTGGCCTCGAACTCCCCCACATCCTCCCGTGGGACCTCGATCGCCCGGCCGGCCTGCAGCAGGGCGACCGTGGATCGGTCCACGGGTTCGACGAGCCGGACCAAGTTGATCACTGCGTCCTTGCTGACGTACTCCCGACCGGCGCGGCTGAAACTCAGCTGCCCGGCACCGCTCCGTCCCGAGCCAAGTCGACCCGAGCCGAGTCGACCGGGCTCCTCGGGCGGATCCCAGTGGTAGAGGCCGTGGACCGGGCTGCCGAGACCACCGAAGCAGTGCGCGTTGATCTTCGGCCCGTCCGGCCCGGTGTCCCACCACGGCTCGAGCAGCAGGTCGCCGTCGCGGCGGCGCAGGTCGAGGCGCGCCTCGACCGGTTGCGTGGCCACCTGGACCTCCTGCTTGTCCCGGCCACCGGTCAGCAGGACGACGCCGGAATCGCGCAGTTGGTCGAGCACGGTCCAGAAGATGCCGCCGACGTGCTCGGGGTAGGCCCAGGTCTCGTTCCGCAGCCACGCCGACTGCGCCGTGCACAGGCTGTTCAGCTCGAGCAACGCGTCCAACTGCGCCTTCGGCGCGCGCCGCCCCAGGGTGCCGGCGAACCCGGTGATCTCGCGCCAGTTCGCACCGGAGGCCACCCACCGGCCGGTGCTGCTGCGGACCAGCGGCCGGAGCCCCAGCCGCGGCGCGTGGCCGACGTGGTGGCCGTCGGCCACGAGAGCCAGCGAGAGGGCCAGGTCGGCCGTGTCCCGGGTCCGGGCCGGCTCCGTGGCGAGGACTTCTGCCAATTCGTCCCGCCAGGAGGTCCGGGCCGCTCCTTGTTCGCGGGCCACCACCAGCAGGGCGGCCACGTGCTTGCAGTCGGCATACATCGGGCAACTGCACATCCCCGACATCGGCACCCGGCCCTCGAACACCACGTTCACGCTGTACGGCTCGCGGCGGCTGCCCGCCACCCGGCCGAACAGGTGCTCACCCTGGCCGTACCAGCGCGACTCGAGCACCCTGCCACCGCGCGCGTAGGACATCCCCCGGACGAACGCCTCCGGTCCCACGAGTTCGGAGATCTCCTGGTCGGTGGCCACCGTCACGTTCTACCACCGCCTCCCGACAGGGTGCGCAGGCAGCCCCACGCCGCAGGCAACCTGTCGACGTTTCGGTAGTTTCGTCCCATGACCGCCACGACACCCCTCCCCCGCAGCACCCCGTCCACCCAGGGCATCGAACCCACCGGTCTCCTCGGTCTGGTCGACGGCCTCGAAGGAGCCGGGATCGAGATGCACAGCCTGGTGGTGCTGCGCCACGGCCACGTCGTCGCCGAAGGGTGGTGGAATCCCTACCGGGCCACGGACATCGCGCTGCTCCACTCACTCAGCAAGAGCTTCGCCTCCACCGCGGCCGGACTCGCCGTCCACGATGGCCTGCTGGACACCGACGACCGGGTGCTCGAGCACTTCGCCGAGGTGACCGGCGAGGTCCACCCCCGGTTGGCGGAGCTCCGGGTGCACCACCTGCTCTCCATGTCGACCGGCCACCTGGCCGACACCCTGCCCACCATCGTGGCCGCGCACCTCGGGTCCCCGGACTCCCGGGACTTCGCATCCGTTGACCTGGTGCGGGGCTTCTTCGCGCTGCCCCCGGAGCAGGAGCCCGGGTCGCTGTTCGCCTACAACAACACCGCGACCTACCTGCTGGCGCGGATCGTCCAGCGGGTCACCGGGCAGACCCTGGTCGACTACCTCACCCCGCGGCTGTTCGCCCCACTGGGCATCACCGACCTGCACTGGGCCGAGGACGGACAGGGCCACAACCTGGGCTTCTCCGGACTGCACCTGGGCACCGAGTCCATCGCCCGGTTCGGCCAGTTGTACCTCCAGCGCGGCGCCTGGCAGGGCGAGCAGTTGGTCCCGGTGGATTGGGTCGACCGGGCCACCCGGGTGCAGACGCCCACCCACGACAACGACGCAACCGTCGACTGGCGGCAGGGGTACGGCTACCAGTTCTGGATGGCGCGCCACGGCTATCGGGGCGACGGGGCGTTCGGTCAGTTCTGTCTCGTCCTCCCCGAACAGGACCTGGTGGTCGCGATCACCTCCGCGACCGAGCGGATGCAGGACGTGCTGGACCAGGTGTGGCGCCACCTGCTCCCGGCCTGTGGGGCGGAGGTCCTGACCGGGCAGGCCGAGGACGAGGACCGGTTGGCCGCTCGACTTTCTGCGCTCGAGTTGCCCGGTCCCGACGGACCCGCCCTGGACGTGGACCGCGACACGTGGTCCACGGACACGTACCGGTGGGAGCCGGCCGAGCCCGCCCCGGCTGCGCCCGCCACCGAACTGCAACTCGGTCCGGCCGGCCCCCTGCTGCAGTCGGTCGAGGTGCGTGGTCCGGCGGACGCACGCCACCTCGTCCTCGTCGTGGACGGCCGGGAGTACGTACTCGAGCTGCACCCGAAGGAATGGCGTCGCGGGGTGCTCTCCTTCGACGACCGGGAACTCGTCGTCGCCACCCGCGGTGGCCCCTTCGGGGCGGGCGATCTCCTCGCCGAGGTGGTGTTCGTGAACAAGCCACACCTGCTCCGGGTGCACGGCCGGGACGGTCGGTTCCGGGCCGAGTACAACATCCCCCCGCTGGGCAGTCCCCGGCTGGCAGACCTCGCCCTGCACCGACTCCCGTAACAACCGTTCGCGGGCCAGCTTCAATCAGTTGCCTTCTTACCGTCCCGATCCCGACATTCCCTTGTTAACAAAGAAATAACGTTCTTGCTCCGAGTGGGATCGGACTCGTCCGTTCGGGCGCCACACAATACTCTTTGCTCGAGCGCAGGCGTCACTGATCGCTACGACCAGAATCGATCATCGCCGAGGTGCGACATCGCATCGCCCTGCGCTCATTTTTCACATCGCTTGGGGGCCATGGCGGAGCTGTGCCCTCTAGTTGGTCTGCCCTGACATGGCCCCTGAGTCATACCAGGGGAGCACCATGACCTTAGAAGGACGTCGACGACGTCGTTGGGGGGCGGTCATCACCGCTGCCACCATCGGCGCCGTCATCGCCACCACTGCTGGAGGTCCAGCACTCGCAGCCGCCAACGATCGCGCCGAGTCAGAGGGGAGGTTGCTGACCGGCGCTGGAGTGATCAATCTCAACACCGTCGCCGAACTCGGTGGGGCCTACAGCGCCGATCCCACGGCTCCCGGAGAGGTGGCCAACCCGCTGTCGCTGGAAGTGCTGCAGGCACTCAACCTCGATCTGGGTGATGGCATCCAACTGCTCCGCAGCGACGGTTCGGGAATCTTGGCCGTCGGAGCTGCTGGACAGTACGCCACCACACCGGCGGACGGAATACCGTTCGCCTCTGCGGGCGCCATCAACGCCGACGGCTCGATCGCCTTCGCACCGGATGACCCGGCGCAGAACGCGTATGTCGACCTGACCGAGTTGCTCGGGCAGGCCGGCGTGGGAGACGTGATCTCCCAGTTGCGGCTGGAACTCGGTGCGGTCTCGGCATCCGCCACTCTCGACGAGAACGGCGAGCCGGTCGGCGACTACCAGCTCGCCGACGGCAACCTGGTGCTGACCAGCCCCGCGGTTGCGGGCCTGTCCGGCAACCTGTCGACGGCGCTGGACGCGGTCGAGACACCGATCAACAACCTGGCCGGCGAAGACGGGGCGATCGACACCGCGCTGGATCCGACCCTGTCCACGATCCGCAGCACCGTGAACGGTCTGCTGCTCGGGCTCGGCTCCGTGGACGAACTCGGCGTGACCGCCACGGCGGACGTTGATCTGGACGCCGCGGTGGCCTCCGTACTGGAGGCTCCGCTCAGCGACGAGGACAACATCGTCGAGATCGACCTCAGCACCGGCGAGGTGGAAATCGACCTCGCCCGGGCGATCGCCAACTCCAACGGCGGCGACTACGACGGCAGCCTGAACAACCTGCCGCCGAACACCGAACTCCTCGACGCGGACCTGCTGAACGCCGTCGTCGACGGTGCGGTCACCAGTGCGCTGGAGGACCTCCCCGACCTGCTGGTCACGGCCGTCAGCCATGCGCTGAACACGACCGAGGTCACGATCGACATCGATCTGACCATCGTCGGGCTGCCACCGTTGAATCTCCCGATCGGGGACATCAACATTTCCCTCGACGGTGCACTCGGTGGGTTCGTCGGTCTGGACGGCTACGACACACCGGCTCCGGTGATCGAAGCGGACGTCGTCGGCCTCCCGGTCGGCGACCTGCTCCAACCGGTGGCCGAACTGGTGACCAGCACCATCCTGCCCGCCCTGGTCTCTCCGTTGCAGGACGCGGTCACCAACCAGGAGGCACTGACCGGGATCATCACACCGGTGGTGGGCACTGTCACCACGGCCCTGGATCCGATCCTCGGGCTGGTCAGTGAGAACGTGCTGTCCGCCACGGCGAACGTGCAGGAGCAGGACGGTGACTTCGTCGACGAGCGCGGCGAGGATGCCGATTCCTTCACCCAGCGGGCGATCAAGCTGAGCATCCTGCCCGGTGGTGACTCGTCCCTGATCGACGTGAGCCTGGCCTCGGCCACGGTTCGCGGCGAGTTGGCTGACGACGATGACAGCAACGCGAACGCCTCGTCGTCCGCCGCTGCTTCGGCCGATGCCGACGACGACAGCAACGCGTCCGCAGAGGCTGCCGCCCAGGCCGCCGCCAATGCCGACGCCACCTCCGAGGCCTCGGCCGACGCCGACGCATCCGCCGAAGCCGCAGCAGCCGCTGCCGCCACCGCCGATGTGGACGCGGGAGCTTCCACTGACGCCTCGGCCGATGTGGACGCGGAGGGCAATGCCAATGCCGCAGCAGCGGCCGCGGCTCAGTCCACGGCCGACGCCGACTCGACTGCGAACGCGGCGGCCTCGGCCGACCAGTCCGCGGACGACAACGCCGACGCCACGTCATCGGCCGCCGCTGCCTCCCAGGCAGCCGCGGAAGCCGACTCCTCCGCGGACGCCTCCCAGGAGGCATCAGCTGATGCGGACGCAGCAGCTGATCCGGAAGGCAACCAGGACGCCGACCCGGACGGCAACCAAGACGCAGATCCTGATGCGGATCAGAATGCTGACCAAGACTCCGACGTGAACGCCA
>JBQDIN010000039.1:1447-8631 GCA_052094425.1 Propionibacteriaceae bacterium | reverse complement strand
GACGCAGATCCTGATGCGGATCAGAATGCTGACCAAGACTCCGACGTGAACGCCAACGCCGCAGCCGCCGCTGCCGCCTCGGCCAACGCCGACGACGACAGCAACGCAGCCGCCGAAGCAGCAGCCCAAGCAGCAGCCGACGCCGACGCCAACACGACAGCTTCTGCTGCCGCCGACGCCGACGCCAACGCAGCAGCCCAAGCCGCCGCCAACGAAGACGCGTCCTCCGATGCATCGACCGACGCCACTTCCGAAGCCAACGCAGCAGCCGCTGCCGCAGCCCAGGCAGCAGCCGACGCCGATGCCGACGATGACGCCAACGCAGCCGCATCCGCCGCTGTGGACGCCACCGCCGACGATGACGCCAACGCCGCAGCAGCCGCTGCCGCCGACGCAGCATCGACTGCAACCTCCTCCGCGGACGCCTCCCAGGAGGCATCAGCCGATGCGAACGCAGCAGCCGACCCGGAAGGCAACCAGGACGCAGATCCAGACGGCAACCAAGACGCCGACCCGGAAGGCAACCAAGACGCCGACCCGGAAGGCAACCAAGACGCCGACCCGGACGGCAACCAAGACGCCGACCCGGACGGCAACCAAGACGCCGACAGTGACGACACCGCCAATGCATCCTCGGATGCCGACGGTGTCCAAGGGCTGAAGGCAACGGTGAAGCACCGGACGATCGTTCGTGACACCGGTGTGGTCCAGGAGGTCTACGGACACGGGTTCGAGGCGGGCGAGAAGGTTGCCGCCACGGTCCACTCCGATCCCTTCGACCTCACCGCGGTGAGTGCCGACGACAACGGGGACGTGGTCTTCACGTTCGCCATCGATGGCGATTTCGCCCTGGGTGACCACATGGTCGCCCTGACCGGCGAGACGTCCGGGGCGGTACCGGAGGAGAACTCCGACACCGACTTCACGGTCATTGCGGAGAATGCCTCCGCAGCAGCCGCGAACGGTTCGGACTCCGGCTCCAGTGCCGACGCAGCAGGATCCGGTGGATCAGGCGGCTCCGGTGACGGACTGGCCGCCACCGGTTCACCCATGGGGCTGGCTCTGCCCCTCGGCGCAGTACTCCTCTGCCTGTTCGGTGGAGCGGTCCTGATCGCCGGACGCATGAGTCGTCAGGAGGCGTGAGCTCACCGAGCCCACGTTGAACCGGGGGTCCGGTCCCGCGCCACGGCGCGGGGCCGGACCCCCTCCCCCCGTTCACCATCGAGAGATCACCACCATGACCCAACGTGTCTCTGCGTCAAGACGCACGGTCGTGAAGCGCATCGTGCTCATCCTCGCCGTTGCCTTCACCGCCTGGCACATCTTCGCCACGTTCCTGTGGATCGCCCCGGCCTCCGGGCTGCGCCAGGCGATCCCCGGCACGATCCTGCGCGACTACATGATCCCGTTGCACGGGCAGAGTTGGAGCGTCTTCGCCCCCGCCCCGATCAACGGTGACTACCGTCTCCAGGTCCGCGCCGTAGTGGCAGGCCCCGAGGGAGAACGCACCACGGGCTGGGTGGACGCGACCGCCGCCGAGTTGACCATGCTGGAGCACAACCTGACGCCGCCGCGTGCGGCGATCCAGTCGACGGAACTGGCGTCACGGTTCAAGGGCGCCTGGGAGGACCTGCCCGCTGACCACAAGAAGATCGTCGAGCTCGGCTACTACGAGGGTCCCGACTGGGAGGACCGGCTGGAGGACAAGCTCAAGTCGTACGGCTCCCCCGACACCGTCGACTCCTACCTGTCGATCGAGCATCTCGTGAACGCGTACGGCAGCCAAGTGGCCCACGCCGTGTGGGGCGATGACGTGCTGCAGGTACAGATCATCATCAGTCGCCAGAACGTGATCCCGTTCGCCGAACGACACGACCCGGAGGCCGAGCGCCCGGGCGTCCAGACCGCACCGACGGGATGGCGTGGCACCGTCGAGGAGGATGGCCAGTCGCGGGAGAACTTCGCCAAGACCTTCCGTCGCGCCTTGCAGGAATCGGGGCAGCATGGCTGAGAAGCGCGCCCCTGCACCCGCCCGTACGACGCCGAGCTGGCCGGCCTCCGTGATCACCTTCCTCCCGCTGGTGATCGGATCGGTCGTCCGCCTGGTCGTCTCGATCGCGGTCCGCGCCGGCCGATTCATCGAATCCTGGCTGCTCGACGCCAAGCATGCCCGGTACGGCCTGGCCGTCACCCGCATCCTGCTGGCGCTCACCGGCATCGGCCTGCTGCTCGCCAACTTCCGGACCCGCTTGTACATCTTCGGTAGCGGCTCGGCCTGGAATGGCGAGGCCGCGGAACCGATCAGCGACTTCCCCCAGATCTGGATCTTCAGTCTCTTCCACCGCATCGCCCTCGACGACGTGGCGTTCACCCTCGCCTACCTGGCCCTCCTCGTCCTGGCCGTGCTGGTCGGCCTCGGTTGGCACACCAAGCTGGTGCTGCCGGTCTACTTCGTCGGCTGGGTGGGCTTCATCGAGATGAACGACTCGGTGGGCGACCAGGGCGACAACATGTACCGCATCGTCCTGTTCAGCCTGCTGTTCGCCGACACCGCCGGCCGCTGGTCCCTGGACGCGCGCCGCCGGGCACGGCACGCCGGACGGCCCGGTCCGTGGCTGCTGCGCGTCTGGCGGGGCGAACCGTGCGTGCCGACCTGGCTCACCAACCTCGCCCACAACCTGGTGCTGGTCGCGGTCGCCTGCCACGTCTGCTTCGTGTACGCCTCCGGGGCGCTCTACAAGGCGGGCGGCACCCCGTGGCAGCAGGGCTATGCGATCTACAACCCGTTGATGACCCAGCGCTTCGGCCCGTGGCCGGAGCTGAACGAGTTGATCACCGCTTGGGCGCCGATGGTGACGGCGGTCTCGTGGAGCTCGATCATCCTGCAATTGTGCTTCCCGATGATGTTGCTACGGCGCCCCACCCGGGTGATCGCGCTCTTCGGCATCCTCTCCTTCCACATCGGGATCGCCGTGCTGATGGGGCTGCCCTGGTTCTCCCTGGCCATGGTCGCGATCGACTCGATCTTCATCCGGGACGTGACCTGGCGCTACGTCACCACCAGCCTCGGCCAGTGGTGGCGCCAGGCCCGGGGCGGCCCACCCGCGGAGCCGCCGGACCTCCCCCCTGCGGAGGCGGACGACAAGACGGCGCCGGTCGAGGAACCACGTTCGCTCGAATCCGCCGGCGCAAGGTCCTGACGACGATGCGCGGAGAAGCGAACGTCATCGGTTCGGGTCCCAACGCCCTTGCGGCTGCCGTGGTGTTGGCCCGGGCCGGGGTGACCGTACGGGTCTACGAGGCGGCGAGCACCCTCGGCGGGGGTGCCCGGACCGCGGAGTTGGTGGAATCCGGGGTGCGCCACGACCTGTGCTCGGCCGTACATCCGGGGGCACTGAGCTCGCCCTTCTTCACCGCCTTCGGTCTCGCCGAGCGGGTGGAGTTCCGGGTCCCGGAGATCTCCTACGGCCAGGCCCGCCCCGGCCAACCGGCGCTGCTGTCTTGGCGGGACCTGGCCCGCACCGTGGCCGAGCTGGGTGCGGCCGGTCCCGGCTGGGAGCGCATGTTCGGACCGCTGGTCCGCCGAGGCACCGAGCTCGCCGAACTCAGCATGGGCAGCCCCCTGCGGGCCTACCGGCACCTGCCGACCGCGATCCCGTTCGGACTGCGCGCCTTGCGCCAGTGGCAGCCGGCCGTTCCCCTGCGTCTCCTCCGAGGACCGGCGGCGGACCTGCTGGCCGGTGTCGAGGCACACGCGAACCATCCGCTGTCGGCGCTGAGCGCACCCCTGGTCGGGTTGGCGCTGGCGACCCAGGCACACAGTGTGGGCTGGCCGGTTCCCGTCGGCGGGTCCCAGGCGATCGTCGACGCGTTGGCCGCAGACCTCGTCGCGCACGGTGGAACCGTGACCATCGACTCGGCCGTGACCGACCTGGCCGAGCTACCCCGCGCCGATGCCACCCTGTTCGGGACCTCGGCCAAGGCCCTGCTGGACCTCGCCGGGCCTCAACTTCCGGCTGGCTATCGTGCCGCCGTGAGTCGGTTCCGGCCGGGGGCCGGAGTCGGCAAGGTCGACTTCGTCCTCTCCGAACCGGTCCCGTGGGCGGATGCCCGCCTCGGCGCTGCGGCCACCGTCCACATCGGTGGGAGTCGGACGGCGATGGCGGTGGCCGAAGCGGCCGTACGCCGTGGCCGGATCCCGGCGAACCCCGTGGTGATCGCGAACGAACCCACCCGGTTCGACCCCGGCCGCGCCCCCGCGGGCCGGCACGTCCTCTGGGCTTACGCCCACCTGCCCGCGGGCTCCGACGTCGACCCCACCGAGTTGATCACCGCCACGATCGAAGGGGTGGCACCGGGCTTCCGGGACACTGTCCTGGGCAGTCATGCCCTCTCGCCGGTCGAGATGGAGCGCCACAATCCGAACTACCTCGGTGGGGACATCTTGGGCGGGGACCTCTCCACCTGGCAGGTACTGGCCCGGCCGGTCCCGCTCCCGGACCCATGGCGGATCCGTGGGACGCACTGCTATCTCGCCTCCGCCTCCGCCGCACCGGGGCCGGGGGTGCACGGGATGGCCGGATTCCACGCGGCCCGCTCCGCGCTGCGACACACCTTCGGGATCCGTTCCCTGCCAGACCTTCGACCGAAGGGCTGGCGGCGAAGCTGATCGACTACTTCGAGGCCGGCAGCCGACGAGGTAGACAGCTCACCTCTCCCCCTGCCCGGGGCCGGGGCCGGGGCCGGCCGCACGTCACCACGTCAGGTGCACGGCCACCGGGCCGGTGTCGGCGTGAGCCTGGATCCACTCGATGTCGTGGACGCTGCCGTCCAGACGCAGGTTCGGCAGCCGGGACGCGAGAGCGCGTAGGGCAGCGGCCACCTCGATCCGGGCCAGTGCGGCACCGAGACAGTGGTGCGGGCCGCGGCCGAATGCTAGGTGCTGCTCGGCCCGGCTCTCGCCATCGATGCGGTCGGGTCGGAGCGCGTCGGGGTCGGTGAACCGCGCCGGATCCCGGTTGGCGGCGCCGAGCCGAGCGAGGACCAGGTCGCCACCAGCGATCCGTACGCCGGCCAACTCCAGGTCCTCACGTGCCCAGCGAGGGAAGACCTCGCCGATCAGGCCGATCTGGAGCCGCACGACCTCCTCCACGGTGGACTCCAGCTCGGCACTCGACGCCATACCGCAGGCGGCCAGACGCCCTTCGGTGAGGAGCATCGTCGCACCGACCGCTATCGCGTTGGTGGCGGTGATGTAGCCCGAGGCCAAGATGGTCAGGACAAGCGTCGTCAGCTCATAGTCGTCCAGCCGTCCGTCGTCGGTGTCGCGAGCACGGATGAGGTCACTGAGCAGATCGTCGGCGAGAGCTTCTCTCTTGGCCTGAACCAATCCTGCAACAAAACCGCCAAAGGCCTCCCACGCTGCTGCCGCTCCGACCCCCATCTCGGTGGCGGGCGCAGCCTCGTCGGCCAGGAAGTCGGCCTTGCTGGCGGCGTCCGCGAGCTGGCGGAAGCGGTCCCGGTCCTCGATGGCCACCCCGAGCAGCTCACTGATCACCGCGATCGACAGCGGTGCGGCAAAGGCAGCCACGAGGTCTGTGGGCGCACCATCAGCAACGACGGCATCCGCCTGCCCGTCGGCCAGCCGTTCGACGGAGAGCCGCATCAGCTCCACTCGGCGCGGCGTGAATGCCTTGCCGACCAAGCGGCGCAGGCGTTGGTGCGGCTCCCCGTCCTGGAGCAAGGTGGCGCCCTCCGCCACGACACCCGGCGGAGTGACCACGAACCGCTGGTCGCCGAGCACGGTCGAGACAGTGTCGTACGACGTGACCAGCCAGGCCGACCGGCCGTCGGAGGTGGTGACGGCGGCGACCGGCTCCGCCTCCCGCAACTCGGCGTACGCCGGCGGTGGGTGGAGCGGATCGGGGCGGTCGAACGGCAAGGTCCGGGACTGGTCGTACATGGCTGGTCTCCTCCATTCGGCGTTACATTGCACTTGCAATGTAACCGCCCGAAGAATCCGTTGTCAATACACGTGCAATGTGAAACCATCCGGACATGCCGAAACTGGTCGACCACGACGAGCGACGCCGACTCATCGCCACAGCACTGCTCCGCGTTGCGGCCGAGCGCGGGATCGGGGCCGTGAGCCTGCGCCACGTTGCTGCCGAGGCCGGCGTCACCTCCGGAATGGTCCAGCACTATTTCTCGACCAAGGACGAGATGATGATGTTCGCCCTCAAGATCGTCAGCGAGAATGTCGAGGCCCGGATGGCGGCCGAGGCCGAACCCACCAGTTCAGAATCAGCCGCACTGGTGCGCAGACTGCTGGTCCAGTTGCTGCCGTTCGACGATCAGCGCCGCATCGAAGGCCAGGTGGCGCTCGCGTTCCAGGCCTATGCAGCGACCAACCCGCCCCTCGCGCAGGCTCTCCGCGCCAACGCCGCCCAACTCCGAGCCCATCTCACCGAGTTGATCCGAGTCGCCCAAGCGGACGGCGTCATCTCCGCCCACCTCGAACCACTCACTACCGCGACGATACTGCTGGCCCTGGTCGAAGGCCTGGGCGTCCACGTCGTCGGCGAGCACTACGGTCCGCAGGAGGCGCTCTCCGTGTTCGACGCCCACCTGGCAACCGTCTTCGGAACCGTCGACCAGTGATGCACCAAACTGATCATCAACTGCTGAGGTCGAGGAGGTCCTCCGGGTCCGTCGCCGAGGAGACCCCACCACCCGGCGACCGGACTTCGAGGTGCAGGTGGCAGCCGTCCGGTGCGCCCAAGTCACCCACCAGCGCGATCCGCTGTCCCGCGCTGACCCGCTCCCCCGGCTCGACGAACACCTCCTCGGCGTGGCCGATCAGGATGTCCGCAGTGTCGGTCCGCAATCGGAAGGCCTTGTCGCCGTACGCCGGCCCGGGGCTGCCCGGCGCACTCGGGTCCGCGACGGTGGCGTCCACCGCGGAGAGCAACTCCTCCCCGCACGGGATCGCGACATCGATGCCGTGGTGGAAACCCTGGCCTTCGGTGCAGCGGGAGTCCGGGTCGTAGTAGGGGGCCTCGGTGCAGCCGAAGCCGATCATGATCCGGTGTGCGTCCTCGTACCAGGGGGAGGTGTACGCGGTGGTGTCATCGGTGTAGAAGCGCCAGCGTGAGTCCTCCGCCGGCTCCGGGGGCGGACTGGGC
>JBQDIN010000039.1:0-1347 GCA_052094425.1 Propionibacteriaceae bacterium | reverse complement strand
CGGGGGCGGACTGGGCGTCGGGGGCGGCGTCGGGCTGGGCGTCGGGGGCGGGCTGGGCTCCACCGCTGTCGACGAGGGCCTGGCCGTACTCGGTGGACGGGTGGACGCATCCGGACGGTTGGCATCGCCGTCCGCCGATTCCCCGCAGGCGGCGGCCACGAGGGCGACGCCCAGCAGGATCAGCACGCTGACGAACCTCTTCACCGGCCCCACTCTAGATCGGCGCGGATCCGGACCGGATCCCTTCAGTCCTCGTCGTGCTCGGCAACGAAGTCGAGGATCTGCCGGTCGAGGGTCTCGGCCTGCTCGATGTGCAGGGCATGCGAAGCCTCCGGCGCAACGGTGAGGGTGAGGTCCCGCACGGCACGGCTTCCGGTGATCGCATCCTGCATGTCGTGGGCCACGCTGCGCCCCGCCAGAGCCGCGAACACCGGCGCCTCGACGGCGGCCAGTGCGGCGGCATCGAACTGCTCGGGGACCGGGGTGACCACGGCGAAGTTCGCCCGACCATGGTCCACCAGCGACGCGACCGGCGACCGCACAGAAGCATCGGAGCCGCCGGCGATCCACCGGGAGTACCAACGGTCGTAGGCATCCGGCAGCAACGGGAACGAGGCGAGGAGTCCCCCAACGACGAAGGCCGGACGCACCGGGGCGAACACATAGACCGGGTCGATCAGGCTGACGGTCTGCACCAACTCGGGGCGGCTCCGGGCAAAGTTCATCGCCTGCCAGCCGCCGAGGGAGAACCCCGTCAGGTGAACTCGTTCGACGTCGAGTTCGGCCAGCGTCTCGGCGAGCCAGGTCGCCTGGTCCTCCGTCGTCTCGATCGGGCGATCCTGTACCGACATTCCGGGCTGGCCGAGGACGTCGACGACGATCACCGGGCGCTGCTCCATCATCTGCGGCACGCTCTGGTACCACAGCGGCGCCGGGGTGTTGGCCCCGGGGACGAGCAGCATCGGTGTCCTGGAGTGGTAATTGTCCGGCGCGCCAGTGCGCGTGAAGACATAGGCACGCACCATCCCGTACGTGGTGCGCACATCCCGGGCGATCCGCTCCGGCGGCAGCAGTTCCATGGCCTGTCGGTAGAGCTCGTCGTACTCGGCCCGGGCCTTCGACGAACGCCAGTGGCTGACCGGATCGTCGCTCCAGATCAGGGCGAAGTTGGCCGCGACGAAGCCCACCGCCGCCAGCGACACGACGCCCACCACAGCCAGTCCACGGATGATCGTCCGCCGGACACGCGACCACCGAGTGGCTTGATCGTACTGCGCCCCGACCGCTTTCCGTGCTCCCATCAGCCTGCCTCTCGCACCCCGATCAAAGTTTACAATGCGTTCGCAT
>JBQDIN010000038.1:18540-38744 GCA_052094425.1 Propionibacteriaceae bacterium | reverse complement strand
GGCCACCGTTTATCTGGAATGGAGAAGAGCTGCGAGAGAATCCGTTCCCCTCAGGTAGCGGGGTTCGGGCCTTTGTTGCCGGGCTATCTTTTCCCATGGTCACGCGGCCGGACCGGGGAGGGGACTTGGGGGAAGCCATGATCCATCCATGCTGGCCCACCGCCGCGACCGGAATCGCCCAGACACGCCCAACCGGGTAAAGTTTGCTGAGGCCTGCCCCCGCTCCCGGCTCTGCCGGGCCCCGGGAACCCTGTGCGGGCCTGTTCGTTGTCACTGAAGGCCGGGCGGCGTTGGAGAGTCCAGCACGCGGCCACCGCACCGAGAGGGGGATGGATGACTGACGGGCCAGACAAGTATCGACCCCGCCGTGCCCTCCCTCCCGAACCGGAAGACGACTTCCTCGACGAGGACCTCGACGTCACCCGTCGGCGGGAGGACTTCGACCCAGCCGACCTCGACGAGGCGTGGCGTCCGCGCCGCTCCCGCTTCGCCGCGGACCCCGCCCCCGAACCGCCCCCGACCCAGCCCGAACTGCCCGCTGGATCGATCCCGGCGGACGAGCCGGTCCCCTCGGACCCGACCGGTCAATCGGGCCCTCCGACCTTCGAGCAACCGGCCGTCCAGGACACCTTCCAGCCGGACCCGTACGGTCAGGCCGGGTACCAGGACCCGTACGGTCAGGACGGCCAGCAGCAGCCGGGCGCCGCGGGCATCGCGGCCGGCCTGAACGACGAATACGGCCGCAATGTCGGCTACCGGGAGCCCGCGGCCGCGTACGAGGACCCGTCCGCACCGCAGGACGAGACCCGACCGGCCCGATCCAGCACCATCTGGTCCGCTCCCGAAACCTCCGCTCCCGAAACCTCCGCTCCCGAAACCTCCGCCGTCGACCACCCCGCAGTCGACCACTCGGCCTCCGACCATTTCGGTGAGCCCGACGACCAGACCCACGTGGCCCGCTCCGGCGGCGCAGTCCCCGCGCCGGTGGCCCCCCTGGAGATCCCCGGCGCGCAGAGCCTGCAGCCCGGCCCCGCCGCGGAGGAGGCGAGCCACGAGACGGTGTTCCGCTCGTACACCCCCGCGGCGTCGGCACCCGACGGTTCGGCCGCGAGTGGACCGTACCGTCCCCGGCGCTCGCGAGACGACGACTCCGGCTGGGGCTCGACCGACGACGCCGAGCGCAAGCCGGCCAAGCTCCCGCTGATCATGGTCGTCGCGGCCGCCCTGGCGATCATCATCGGAGTCGTGTTCACCGTGGTCCAGGTCCGCGGGGACACCGCGGCCGACCCGGCCGGGAACCCGAGCGATCCGGCAAGCAACCCACAGTCGGCCGGGCCGGCCGGGGTGCTCACCGAGGAGTCGATGCTGAGCGAGGAGTCGGCCGCCGACCTCGACGGCAAACGCTCCTGGCAGATCGCCTCGACCGACAACGGCCGGAGCGAGGACTCAGCCCTCCCGCTCTGCGTCAGCGCCCCCACTGAGGGCCAGCCGGCGCCCGAGTCGACGTTGATCCGCACCCTGACGGCCTCCGGCGGGGAGAATGTCGCCGCGCTGCACCAGGCCGACGCCTATCCGACCCCGGACGAGGCGGCCCAAGCCTACACCCTGATCGCCGGGTCCCTCGGCGGCTGTGCCGTCGACAACGCCTACATCACCAGTGCCGTCACCGGCAAGAGCCTCGGCAACCAGGCCAGCGGTGTGGTGGTCCAGATCGGATCCGGCGAGGCCGAGTACCACACCGTCCTCGTCAGCCGGACCGGCCGGGTGGTGAACGTCCTCGACGTGGCCCGTACCGGCAAGAAGCCGGCTTCGATCGACCGGGCCGGCAAGGCCCTCGCCACGGTCACCAACCAGCAGTGCTCCCGCGTGGCCGGCGTGTGTGCCACCGGTGCGACGTTGCAGCCTGCCCCGCCGCCGGTGGGTGGTGACCAGCCCGGATACCTGAACTCCACCGACTTCCCCGTGATCGCGAAGGCCTCCGGCACCTGGGAGGGCACGGAGCCGACCAACAAGGTCGACCCCGCCACCAGTTCGCAGTGCGAGGGCGTCAAGTTCAGCTCGGCCGAGAACCTGCAGTCCGAGGGCCAGGTGACCTACCTGATGCGCGACGAACCCTCGGTGGCGGCCACCTTCGGCATCGACGAGATCGTCCTCACCATGAAGGACGAGAAGGCGGCCAGCGCCCTGGCCAAGAAGGTCAGCGACAACATCAAGGGCTGCGAGAAGAAGCAACTGACCGCCAAGGTCAGCAAGGGCCAGGCGGTCGAGGGCACCGGAGCGAAGAGCGCCAAGGTGCGCGGCTACGCCTACACCGTCGCCTTCGAACTCGACAAGAGCACCGTGACATACCGGGTCGGCATCTCCTCGGTCGGGAACAAGGTCATCTACACCTTCCTCCCGACCGACAAGAACTTCGACTTCACCGACGAGCAGTGGACCGACCTGAACGTCCGCGCCGGGATGCGCGCCAGCCAGACGAAGTGACGCACCACCCGCTCCCGCACCCCTGAACGACTCACGCACCCCGCATGCAGTGTGCGTGAGCAGCTGCGGGGTGCGTGAGCAGGGTCGTACGTTGCGCGAGGGTCAGCTGAGACCCTTCATGATCTCGCGCATCAGGTCGGCGGTCTCGCTCGGCGTCTTGCCGACCTTCACACCCGCAGCCTCGAGGGCCTCCTGCTTCGCCACCGCCGTACCGGAGGAGCCGGACACGATGGCACCGGCGTGGCCCATCGTCTTGCCCTCCGGGGCGGTGAACCCGGCGACGTAGCCCACCACGGGCTTGGTCACGTTCGACTTGATGTACTCGGCCGCCCGCTCCTCGGCGTCGCCGCCGATCTCACCGATCATCACGATCGCGTCGGTGTCCGGGTCGTCCTGGAATGCCTGCAGGCAGTCGATGTGGGTGGTCCCGATCACCGGGTCACCGCCGATGCCCACCGCAGTGGAGATGCCGAAGTCACGCAACTCGTACATCATCTGGTAGGTCAGGGTGCCCGACTTCGACACCAGGCCGACCCGGCCGGCGGTGGTGATGTCGGCCGGGATGATGCCCGCGTTGGACTGTCCGGGACTGATCAGGCCCGGACAGTTCGGACCGATCAGGCGGGTCTTGGAGCCGACCGACAGCGCGTAGAACTCGGCGCTGTCCTTGACCGGGACACCCTCGGTGATCACCACGGCGAGGTTGATCTCGGCCTCGATGGCCTCGACCACGGCGGCCTTGGTGAACTTCGCCGGGACGAAGATCACCGACACGTCGGCACCCGTCTCGGCGATCGCATCAGCCACCGTGCCGAAGACAGGTACGGAGACCCCGTCGGCGAAGTCGGCCGACTGGCCGGCCTTCTTCGGGTTCACCCCACCGACGACGGTCGTGCCCGAGGTGAGCATCCGCTGGGTGTGCTTCATCCCCTCGGAGCCGGTCATGCCCTGGACGATGACCTTGGAATCGGAATTCAGGAAGATTGCCATTTTCTCTCTCGTGCCTCTCAGATGCTCGCGGCCAGTTCGGCGACGCGGCGTGCGGCGCCGTCCATGGTGTCGACCTGTTCCAACTTGTCCAACTTCGCCTCGGCCAGGATCGCCCGGCCCTCCTCGGCGTTGTTGCCGTCCAGCCGTACGACCAACGGCTTGATGTCGGCGCCGTGCTCCTTGAGCAGCCCGAACGCCTGCACGATGCCGTTGGCGACCGCGTCACACGCGGTGATGCCGCCGAACACGTTCACGAACACGCTCTTCACCTGCTTGTCGCCGAGGATGATCTCCAGCCCGTTGGCCATCACCTCGGCGCTGGCGCCGCCGCCGATGTCGAGGAAGTTGGCCGGCTTCGGCTGCCCCTCGAACTCCACACCGGCGTACGCGACCACGTCGAGGGTGCTCATCACCAGGCCCGCACCGTTGCCGATGATCCCGACGGAGCCGTCCAGCTTCACGTAGTTGAGGTCCTTCTCCTTGGCCTTCGCCTCCAACGGATCGTCCGCCGAGGCGTCGACCAGGTCGGCGTGGGCCGGGTGCCGGAAGGCGGCGTTGTCGTCGAGGGTGACCTTGCCGTCGAGGGCGAGGATCTTCCCGTCGCCGGTCTTCACCAGCGGGTTGACCTCCACCAGGGTGGCGTCCTCCTCGCGATAGACCGTCCACAGCTTCTGCAGTACGTCCGCGATGGCGGCGCGATCGGCCTCGGCGAAGCCGGCGGCGGCGACGATCTCGTCCGCCTTGGCCTGGTCGATGCCGACATTCGGGTCGACGGAGATCTTGGCCAGGGCATCGGGACGCTCCTCGGCCAGGGTCTCGATGTCCACGCCGCCCTCGACGGAGCACATCGCCAGGTACTCGCGGTTCGACCGGTCCAGCAGCAGGGAGAAGTAGTACTCCTCCGCGATGTCCGCCCCCTCGGCGATCATCACGGTCTGGACGACGTGGCCCTTGATGTCCAGGCCCAGGATCTCCTCGGCGTGAGCCTCGGCCTCCTCGGCACCCTTGGCCACCTTGACGCCGCCGGCCTTGCCACGGCCACCGGTCTTCACCTGGGCCTTGACGACGACCACGGGCGTGCCCAGTTGCTCGGCCGCCGACCTCGCTTCCTGCGGTGTGGTGGCGGTGATACCCCGCAGCACCGGTACTCCGTGCGACTCAAAAACGTCGCGCGCCTGGTATTCGTAGAGATCCACGACGGCTCCATCCTCACTGTGAGAGACAAACAACCCCGGCGCGCAACGGCCCGCACTGCGAACCCCCGTGTCGGGTGCGTCCGGAACACCGGACGAAGTGAGCCTAACGGGCCGACGACTCCTTGTCTGGGTCAGGTCCCGCCCAGCGAACCGGCACGGCCCGGGGTCGGGGTAGGGCTGGCCCCACCCCCGAATGGGTGGAAATCCCCGTGCGTCCCACCTCGGCCACTCCCTAGGCTCAGCGGTGCACACCCCACGCGTACCCGAGCCGACCGCCGTCGGCCCGAACCGGCCCGAACAGATCTCGCGCCCGAGATCTGCACCCGAGAGGACCCCCATGACCCCCCGGAGGCTCCGTCTTGCCGCCATCCTGTCTGCTGCGGCCCTGGCCGTGACGGCATCCAGCTGCGGCATCCTGCGCACGACCTCGACCGACGAGGCGACCCTCGACGAGACGGTGAACAGCATCCAGTTCGATCTCGATTCCAGCAGCGTCACGGTCACGACCGGGGAGGAGACGAAGGTGTCCCGGACGATCCGGCACGCCGGCGAGCTCCCCGGAGCGACCCACTCCGTCACCGACGGTGTGCTCACCCTGGACCACTGTGAGCAGACCGGCTGCGAGATCGACTACGCGGTGGTGGTGGGGCCGGACACCAAGGTGCAGGGGACGACCGGCTCGGGCGAGATCTCCATCACCGGGGTGGCCGCGGCCGTCACCGAGGCCGACTCCGGTGCCACCCACCTCGCCGACCTGGCCAGCACCGCCGAGGCCCGAACCGGGTCCGGCGACGTGACCCTGGAGCGCATCGGCGGCGGTACGACCGTGCACGTGGACTCGGGAGCGGTGCAGGTGGCGGGGGTCGGCGCCGGCCTGGAGGTCGAATCCAGTTCGGGTGACATCACCGCCAGCAGCATCAGCGGCGACGTCCTCGCGACCTCATCCTCGGGCGCGATCGACGTGTCCCTGGCCCTCCCGGCGAACCTCCGGGCCACGGCCAAGTCAGGGGACGTCACTGTGACCGTCCCGAAGGGTCCCTACCGGGTCAACGCCGAAGCCGACAGCGGGGACGTCACGGACGACCTCTCCTCCGACGACTCCGCCGAGTTCGCCGTCGAGGCCCGTACGGACTCCGGCAACATCCACCTCCGGAGCGCCTGACGCCCGTTCCCGGCGGCGGTCAGAAGTCGGAAGTACGGCGCGCGTTGGTGCGGACCCAGTCGACGATCTCGGCCATGGTCGCGCCGGGGGTGAAGACCTGACGGACGCCCAGTTCGGCGAGGGGTGCGCGGTCGGCCTCGGGGATGATGCCGCCGCCGAAGACCACTATGTCGGTCGCGTCGGCCTCGGCGAGGAGTTCCATCACCTTGACGAAGAGGGTCATGTGGGCACCGGAGAGGACCGACAGCCCGACCACGTCGGCGTCCTCGGCCAAGGCAGTCCGGACGATCTGCTCGGGCGACTGGTGCAGGCCGGTGTAGATGACCTCCATGCCCGCGTCCCGCAGGGCGCGCGCCACCACCTTCGCGCCGCGGTCGTGCCCGTCCAGTCCGGGCTTGGCGACCACGACCCGGATCGGCGCTGCATGCCCGTCGGCGGCCTCGTTGTCCACGAGAGGCAGCCTAACCCGGCTCCGGCGGTGACACCACGCACCCCGGACGACCCACGCCGGCCCCCGGCTCGGGCTACCCTGCCAGCGTGCACCAGAAGCGACCGGACCCCGGTCCCGACGACGAGCCCCGGGGCACCCGCTGGGCGGCGACGCTCCCCCGCCTGGCTGCAGCCATGCCCCGCGTCGTCAGCGGGATCGCGCTCGAGGCGGGCTGGATGACCGCCCACCTGGTCCTGTACCCGCTCGGCGCGCTGTCCGAGCGAGGGGTGCTCTCCCGTAAGGAGCACACGCGGCACGACCTGGCCGGGCTGAACCCGAACCAGCGCGGTCTCGTCCACCACGACGTGCTGGCCGCCGGCACCCCGATCCTGCTGGTGCACGGCATCGTCGACAACCACTCGATCTTCGCGGTGCTGGAGCGCGCCCTGCGCCGGCGCGGCTTCAACTCCCTCACCACCTTCGAGTACGGGCTGCTCACCTCCGACATCCGCGAGACCGCGGACCGGCTGGCCGAGGCGATCGAGCAACTCTGCGCCGAGACCGGGTACGAGCAGATCCACGTGATCGGCCACAGCCTCGGCGGGCTGATCTCCCGCTACTACGTACAGCGACTCGGTGGCGCGGAGCGGGTGCACACGCTGGTCACCCTCGGCACTCCGCACCAGGGCACCCTGCTCGCCCGGATGGGGGCGGTGTTGCCGCTGGTCCGCCAACTGGCCCCGGGCTCCGACCTGCTGGCCGAGCTCAGCGAGCCGGCACCCGAGTGCGCGACCCGCTTCATCGCCTTCCACAGCGACATGGACCAACTCATCGTGCCCAGCCGCAACGCCGTCCTCGACCACCCTGATCTGGCCGCGACCAACATCGCGATCAAAGGGGTCGGGCACCTGTCCTTGGTGAGCAAGGGGGACGTCGCCTTCCGGATCGCCGCCGCACTGAGCCATCTCGACGGCGATGAGGAAGGATCCCTGTGGACCCCCGATGAAGCTGAACCTGAGCGATGCTAAGTTTCTCATCGCGGTGTTCTCAGGGTTGAAACGCACCAACGGCTTCGCTATGTTTTGCGAGGCATTGGGGCCGGATCGGCCCGATCAGGACCCGAAGTCAGGCAGCATCTGGGTGGTTCCCCACTCCTGGATGTGACGGTTGCAGCCAAGGTTGCCCCTGCACCCAGGTAGTCGAGGGACGAGGAGACAGACACGTGTCACGGCGAGCGTTCCGCCGCGCTGATGCGCGCTCGGGACTCCACGACGTACGACACCTCCCGACGGTTGACTCCGATCGACCGCACGACGACCCCGACACCCCCCGGGAACGCTCCGGGAAGCACTGGTTCGCGCACGGGTTGACCGCCCTCGGTGTGTCCATCCTCGGCCTCGCCGTCGCGGGCGCCGTGTCCCTGACCAGCACCGCCGAACCGACCCACGCCTCCAACGAGGAGGTCGCGGACGCGCCGGGCGTGGTCAACCTGGCCGAGCCCGTCACCGGGACCGACCACGGCGCCCTCGAGGACCCGCTCCGCCAGCCTCTGTCCAAGGCCGAACTCGACGACATGAGCCAGGGCACGCTGCTCAGCACCCGGGAGGATGAGCCCTCCACCAGCAGGAATTCCACCCGCGAGGCGGTCGACAAGGCCATCGCGGAGGAGCAGGCGAAGGTACGCAACGAATCCCTCACCGACACCTCGTCCGAGGTGGCCAAGGCGTCCCGCAACGCCGCCGCCCAACAGCGCGGCAGCGATCTGGACGAGACCGGCGACGAGATCCACGACACCGAGGAGCGCAAGCGCGAGGAGAAGCGACGCGCCGAGGAGGCCAAGCGCCTCGCCGCCGAGCGGGCCGAGAAGGCCAAGGAATTGGGCCAGCAGGACGGCGGCCAGGCCCCCGCTCCCCTGCCCGACAACCTCGACATGGGCGACGCCCGGGGCGCGACCACGCCGGTGGCCCGTGGCAGCTACACCCTCGTCGCCCGCTGGGGCGCGGTCGGCAGCTGGTCTCGGTACCACACCGGCGTCGACTTCTCGGCCAGCTACGGCACCCCGATCCGCGCCGCCGCTTCCGGTGTCGTCGTACCGGGTTCAGCGGGCGGCTGGGCCGGCAACTACGTGGCGATCCAGCACGCGGGCGGTGCCTCCACCCTGTACGCCCACATGTCGTCGACCTCCGTCTCCGCCGGCCAGAGCGTCAGCGTCGGCCAGGTGATCGGGCACGTCGGCTCCTCCGGGCGCTCCTTCGGCCCGCACCTGCACTTCGAGTACTACCCACCGGGCGTCTCCCCCGGCGACGTGTACAACTCACGCGATCCGTACGCATGGCTCAGCTCTCTCGGGGTGCAGCCATAGACAGTTGATCCCCCTGGGTGGGCCACTACATCTGGTGGTTGCGCCGCGTTTGGATTTCCGTTACCAGTCCGTTATTGTCTCTGGGTCTGCCGGGTCGCACACAGGGCGACGCGGGCCTCACGAAGGAAGAACGAGAACCTTCAACTCGGGGGCCAGGCCAGCAGTTGCTTGTTTTTGAGGAGTTCTTTCTTGGTGTTCGGTCTCTCCCCGCGCCCGGTTGCGCGTCGGGCGCTCTTGGAAGACATCGACGACTCCGAGAAGCGAAGCTGGCTCTCGCACGGCATCGCGGCCCTGGGCGTCTCCCTGCTCGGCCTCGCCGTCGCGGGCTCGGTGGTGCTCACCAGTTCGGCCAGCAGCAACGAGGAGGATGCCGGACAGGGCCAGGAGGACGCGGTCACCCGCGTGGTCAGCCCCGGCGTCAACCAGCCCTCCGCCTTCGACCGCCGTGGTGACGGCACCAGCCGGGACGCCTCCCGGGCCGACGTGAGCGAGGGCGTCAAGAAGCGCACCGAATCCCTGCAGGAGACCGGTGACTCGGTCGCCGAGGCCGCCGAGAACGCCGCGCTGGCGACCCGGAAGAAGGAACTGCAGGCCGAGGCCAAGGCGAACGCGAAGGCCTCGAAGGCGATCGAGGCGGAGCAGGAACGGGAGCGCAAGCGGAAGAAGGAGGCGGCCGTCGAGGCGGGCGCCGATCCCGAAGCCGCCGAGGCCGTCGCCGGCGACACCTCCGGCGGCGCCAAGCCGGTCAGCAGTTACACCATCGCCGCCAGGTTCGGCGCGGTGGGGTCCTGGTCCCGCTACCACACCGGCATCGACTTCTCCGCCCCGATCGGGACCCCGATCCACGCGGCTGCGGCCGGCGTCGTCACCCACTCCGGTTTCGGCGGCGAGGCCGGCGGCTGGGCCGGGAACTACGTGACGATCCAGCACGCCGACGGCACCCAGTCCCTGTACGCCCACACCGGCGGCGGCACGGTCAGCACCGGCCAGAGCGTCACGGCCGGACAGGTCGTCGCCAACGTCGGGATGACCGGCCGCACCTTCGGGGCACACCTGCACTTCGAGATCTACCCGGCCGGGGTCTCGCCCGGTGATGTGTACTCCGCGATCGATCCGGCCGGCTGGTTCGGCGCCCGCGGCGTCGGGATCTGATCCGACCGGACTCTCCTCCGGCCGGCCACTCGCTCTCGCTGCGCGCTAGAGCTTCTCCAGGGGCGCGTGTCGCAGCGCGAGCCGCTTCACCCCGGCCGACCCGAAGTCCACATCGGCCTTGGCCGAGTCGTCCGACCCTGAGGTGGCCACCACGGTGCCCATCCCGAAGGTGCTGTGCAGCACCCGGTCGCCGGCGGTCAGGGAGGGGATGGTCCGCGCCTTCGGCTTGGCCCCGTACGAGACCCGGTTGCGCCACTCCTGGTCCCGGCTGGTGGCTGAGGTCTGGGCCCAGCTGGTCAATGCCGAGCCGGTCCGACGCCAGTCCATCAGCGATTCCGGGATCTCGGCCAGGAATCGGCTGGGCGGGTTGTGCTGCGGGGCGCCCCAGGCCGCCCGGACCCCCGCCCTGGTCAGGTGCAGCCGCTGCCGGGCCCGGGTGATGCCGACGTACGCGAGCCGCCGCTCCTCCTGCAACTCGGCCCGGTCGCCGAGGGCGCGCAGGTGCGGGAACACGCCGTCCTCGAATCCGGTCAGGAAGACAGAGTCGAACTCCAACCCCTTCGCGGTGTGCAGGGTCATCAGGGTGACCACCCCGCCGTCGTCGGCGGACGGCTCGGCCGGGATCTGGTCGGCGTCGGCCACCAGCGCGACCCGTTCCAGGAAGGCGCCCAGCGAACCGTCCGGCTCCGGGGCGCCCGAGTTGAGGGCGTCGCCGAGCTCGATCGCCTCGTCGGCGGCCTCCGCGGGCAGGCCCGTCGGCACCCCGTCCCCCGCCTGCTCGTCCCCGGCCACCGGTTCCGCAGCAGCGAGCTCCGTGGGTAGTCCGTCAGGGCCCAGGTCCACCGCCGTGGCGGCCGCAACGAACTCTTGGGCCACCGCGACGAATTCGACCAGGTTCTCCAGCCGCGTCTCGTCCTGGGGGTCGGTGGAGCCCTGCAGTTCGGCCAGGTAGCCGGAGTCGGTCAGGATGCTGGACAGGATCTCGTCCGCGGTGTCTCCGCGGGTGTCCATCGCCTGGTGCTGCTCGATCAACGTGACGAAGCCGGCGATCTGCTTGGCCGAGCGGGCGGCCAGACCCGGCGCCTCGTCGGCCCGGCGCAGGGCGTCCAGGAAACCGATCCGTTCCCGGCTCGCCAACGCCTCGACACAGGCGACCGCACGATCCCCGATCCCCCGCTTCGGCGTGTTCAGGATCCGGCGCAGGCTGACGTCGTCGGCCGGGTTGGAGATGGTGCGCAGGTAGGCGATCGCGTCCCGGATCTCCCGCCGCTCGTAGAAGCGCACCCCGCCGACCACCTTGTACGGCAGCCCGACCCGGATGAACACCTCCTCGAAGGCGCGGGACTGGGCGTTGGTCCGGTAGAAGACGGCCACGTCGCCGTGCCGGACGCCGTGCTCGTCGGCCAGCCGGTCGATCTCCTCGGCCACGAACTGGGCCTCGTCGTGCTCGGTGTCGGCGACGTAGCCGACGATCCGCTCCCCGTCCCCGGACTCCGACCAGAGCCGCTTGTCCGGACGCCCCTCGTTCTGCCGGATCACCGCATTGGCCGCGTTCAGGATGGTCTGGGTGGAGCGGTAGTTCTGCTCCAACAAGATGGTGGTCGCCCCGGGGAAGTCGTTCTCGAAGTCGAGGATGTTGCGAATGGTGGCACCACGGAAGGCGTAGATGGACTGGTCCGAGTCGCCGACCACCATCAGCGACGGCGGCTCGCTCACCGGTCCCTCAGTCGGCGCGTCCGCCTCGCACAACTCCCGGATCAGCGCGTACTGCGCGTGGTTGGTGTCCTGGTACTCGTCCACCAGCACGTGCCGGAAACGTCGCCGATAGTGCTCGCGTACGTCCGGGAAGGCTTGCAACAGGTGGACCGTCATCATGATCAGGTCGTCGAAGTCGAGGGCGTTGGCAGCGGTCAGCCGCCGCTGGTACTCCGCGTACGCCTCGACGTACGGCTCCTCCGCGGCCGAGGTCACCCGGCTGCTCGCGGACTCGTGGTCGACCAGGTCGTTCTTGCAGTTGGACACCCAGTTCATCACCCCGCGCACCGGGAACCGCTTGGCGTCCAGCCCCAGGTCCTTGCAGACCATCTGCATCAGCCGCTTGGAGTCGGCGCCGTCGTAGATGGAGAAGGTGCGCTTCATCCCGAACTTGCCGATCTCGGCCCGCAGGATCCGTACACAGGCCGAGTGGAAGGTGGACACCCACATCAATTTGGCTCGGTTGCCGACCTGGTCGATCACTCGGCCGCGCATCTCCGCGGCAGCCTTGTTGGTGAAGGTGATGGCCAGGATCGAGCCGGGGTGCACCTTGCGCTGCGACACCAGCCAGGCGATCCGCCGGGTGAGGACCCGGGTCTTCCCCGACCCGGCGCCGGCCACCACCAGTACCGGCCCACCCTCATGGACGACGGCCTGGTGTTGTTGGGGATTGAGACCGGCCAGCAACCGATCCGCGGCCGACGAGTCGCGCCCGGGGGCGCTCGGGGACGGAGTGAGGTCGGGGAACAGGGACTCGGTGTCGGACAGGCTGAACATAGGTGTCTCAGCCTAGCCCCAGCCACGGACGGGGTGAGCGGCCTTCCACCGGTGACATACATTGGAAGGCATGTGGTGGCGTCGGATTCCGGTCAAGAAGATCGTGCAGCGGACGGCACTGGCGGTGGGCCTGGTCCAGGCCGGCACCATCGGCACCCTGCTGGTGATCGACCACCGGCGCAAGAAGAACCGCGCCCCGGCGACCTTTCCCCGGGTGCCGCCGCGCTCCATCACCGCCGGCGGCTCCGAGGTCACCGTCTACACCTACGGCGAGGACCTCTACTACGACATGCTCGGCGCGATCCGGCAGGCCAGGGAGCGGATCTTCTTCGAGACCTACATCTGGAAGTCGGACGCGATCGGCCAGTCCTTCAAGAAGGCCCTGATCGAGGCGGCGGAGCGCGGCGTCGAGGTGTACGTGGTCTTCGACGAGTTCGCCAACCTGGTCGTGCCGCGGCACTTCTACCACTTCCCGCCCGGGATCCACGTCCGCCGGCATCCGCTCGCCAGTGGCGGCATCCGCTTCCTGAACCCGCGCTACAGCGGCCGCAATCACCGCAAGCTGCTCGTGGTCGACCGGATGGCAGCCTTCGTCGGCGGGTACAACGTCGGTTCGCTGTATGCCACCGACTGGCGCGACACCCACGCCCGGATCACCGGCGAGACGGTGTGGGACCTCGCGAACGCCTTCATCGACTACTGGAACCTGTCCGCGAACAAGAACCAGCCAGCCCTCGACGACCGGGGCAGCCGGCACTGGCTGCCGAACATCCGGGTGCACCGCAACATCCCACGCCACGTCGTCTACCCGATCCGTGGCATGTACCTGGAGGCGATCGACCGCGCGTCCCACCGGATCTGGATGACGCACGCCTACCTGATCCCCGACGACGACATGATCACCGCACTGATCGGAGCGGCTCGGCGTGACGTCGACGTGCGGATCATCGTGCCGGCCGAGAGCAACCACATCGTGGCGGACTGGCTGTCCCGCGGCTACTACGGACAGTTGCTCCGCGGTGGCGTCCGGCTGTTCCTGTTCCAGGGCGCGATGGTGCACGCCAAGACGGCCACCATCGACGGCGAGTGGTCGACCATCGGCACCGCCAACATGGACCGACTCAGCCTGACCGGGAACTATGAGATCAACCTGGAGATCTTCGACCGGGACGTCGCCCGGCAGATGGAGAAGATCTTCGACAGCGACTCCGGCAACACGCTCGAACTCACCTGGGACGAGTGGAGCAGTCGCCACGTGATGGCGAAGTTCTCCGAGACCGTCCTCACTCCCCTGCGCCCCCTGCTCTGACCGCGCGCCCTGCCCCATCCGAGGAGTGAGACCCGAAAGCGCTCACCGAGCGGTCGCGTACTGTCCTATTCCGACAGACATACTAGGAATAGCAGGTAGGAGACAGAGGTGCGGAAACTCATCGTGGTGGCCCTGGTGGGGCTCGGCGCGCAACTCGTCGACGGCAGCCTCGGGATGGGGTACGGGGTGACCTCCACCTCGTTGCTGTTGGTGATCGGACTGAGCCCGGCGGTCGCCTCGGCCTCGGTGCACTTCTCCGAACTCGGCACCAACATCGCCTCCGGCCTCTCGCACTGGCGGCTGCGCAACGTCGACTGGCGGGTGGTGGCCCGGATCGCCGGCCCGGGCGCAATCGGCGCCTTCCTCGGCGCGACGGTGCTGTCCAGGCTGTCCACCGAGGCGGCCACACCGGTGATGTCTGCGCTGTTGGCCGCCCTCGGCCTGTACGTGCTGATCCGCTTCGTGATCGGTCGCCGCCCCACCCTCCGCACGCGGCCCACCACGAAACTCCTCGCCCCGCTCGGTCTGGTCGCCGGCTTCGTGGACGCCACCGGCGGCGGTGGCTGGGGTCCGGTGGCGACCCCGGCGCTGCTCGCCGACGGCCGGATGGCCCCGCGAAAGGTGATCGGCTCGATCGACACCAGCGAGTTCGCGGTCAGCGCCGCCGCCAGCCTCGGCTTCCTCTTCGGTCTCGGCGCCGCGGGGATCAACTGGCCCCTTGCTCTCGCCCTGCTGATCGGCGGGCTGATTGCGGCCCCACTGGCTGCATGGCTGGTCCGCCTGGCGCCCGGCCACATCCTCGGTGTCCTGGTCGGCGGCATGATCCTGGCCAGCAACGCCCGTACCCTCTTCGGCACCTTCGACGTGGCCGGACCGGTAC
The DNA here is from genome assembly GCA_052094425.1 of Propionibacteriaceae bacterium. Taxonomy (GTDB): domain Bacteria; phylum Actinomycetota; class Actinomycetes; order Propionibacteriales; family Propionibacteriaceae; genus Microlunatus. The sequence continues at coordinate 24,247 of JBQDIN010000038.1, read as the reverse complement.
GGATGGTCGGCTATGTCGCCACACTCATCCTCACCGCTGTGGCGCTGGTGCTGGCCCGGCGGGCCGATCGCCGCAGGGTCGCCGAGGAGTCCGCATCCGCCGAGACCGAGTTCGCCACCCGTTGACCGGAACCGGTATCGGCCACTTGTTTGCAGTGGAAACTTTCATATGGAAAGATATGGGACATGGCTACTCTCGATCGAAAGGCCGCGTACCACCATGGCGACCTGCGCCGAGCCGCGTTGAGCTGTGTCCAGGAGCACATCCTTGCCGAGGGGGCAGGGTCGGTCACGATCCGCGGCATCGCCACTGAGCTGGGCGTGACGCACACCGCGATCGGCCATGTCTTCGGTTCGCGCAAGGGCCTGCTCACGGCACTGGCGACCGAGGGGTTCGTCGAGCTTGCGCGTCGGTTGCGGGAGCAGGAGTCGGAGGGACTTCTCCAACTCGGTCTGGCCTATGTCCGCTTCGGCCTGGACTGGCCCGCTCATTTCGCCGTGATGTTCGATGCGGACCTTGTCGATGAGACGGACGAGTTCCGGGAATCAAGCGGCCGGACCTGGGAGTTGCTACGAGCCGGGATCCATGGGCTCGACTCGGCCGACTCCGCGGGCGACCCGGCCTCGGCCACCATCGCCGCATGGAGTCTCATGCACGGTTTGGTCACCTTGCACACCAGTGGCGCGCTGCGGCGCGCCGACGTCGCCCGTCATGATGTCCGCGCCGAAGACATCCTGCAGATCGCCGAGCGCGCCGGTGCGATGCTGTTCCGGGACCAGCCATGACTCTGCTCGGCTCGGTCGCCGTGTTCCTGCTGACCTCCGTGCTCAGCCTCGGACTCTCCGCCGCGTTCTCCGCTGGGTTCGCCCCGGGCGGTGCGCCGCAGCCCACGGCAGTCAGCCCGGTGCCCCCCGTCGACCAGACGGCGCCGCGAACGGTCGAACACCGAGAGGTCAGTCTCCCGATCCGCGGTGCCTCCCGGTCCGGAGTGCTGTCCGTCCCAGACTCCGACGGCGCCGTTCCCGGCGTGGTCCTCATTGCGGGATCCGGTGCGGCGGACGAGGGCACGATGCGAGCCGAGGCAGCCGAGTTCGCGAAGCACGGCATCGCCACCCTCACCTACGACAAGGACGAGGACGACTACACGCCCCTCACCCGTGACTACGCCGCTCTTGCTGACGACGCGGCAGCCGCCGCGCACTGGCTGTCCACCCGGCCCGGGGTCGACCCGACGCGGGTCGGCTTGCTGGGGTTCAGCGAAGGCGGCTGGGTCGCTCCGCTGGCCGCGGCCCGCCACGAGGGCATCGCGTTCGTCGCCCTGGTCTCGGCACCCGTCGTGACTCCGCTGGAGAACGCCGGCTACACCGTCGACCAGGCGATCGCCGGATGGCCGACGCCCCTCCGCGCACTGCCCGCGACGGCCCTGTCCGGCGGACGTTGGCTGTGCGACTACCTCGACTTCGATCTGCGCACGCAGATCGACCCGCTCACGATCCCCGTGCTCGCCGCCTTCGGGGCCGACGATGCCAGCATCCCGCTGGACGAGGCGACGACGCGGCTGCGTCAGCTCGCCCCGGAGGCACGGGTCGAGATCCTCTCCGGCACGGGGCACCACGTGCCCGTCACCGCTGGCGATTGGGTCGCGCGTGCCGCCGCCTGGATGCACGACCCGACCACATTCCCACCCGGGGTCACCGGCGCCACACCCACCCAATCGGTCGGCCTGCTGCAACTGCCTCAGAACTCCTGGTTCCTCCACCCCGTGCTCCACCTCGCTCTCTCCGTGACCGCGGCGATCGGCACGGGACTCTCGATCCGCCACGCCCGCACACGACCAAAGGCCCGACCATGACCACGAGTACGCTCCTGACCTGCGGGATCGTCCTCCTGACGATCGTCGCCATCGCCTACGGGGGTACGTTCCTGCTCCGGGTCCGCGCCGGAAGTGTGCCGACCAACGCCCTGCAGCAGGCGTCATTTCGAGCCGGCCATGCACACGCCGGCGTTCTGGTCACCCTCGGGCTCGTGGTGCAACTCCTCACGGCCCAGCCCGGCGTGCCTGCCTGGGCCGCCAGCACCGGCACCGGTGTTCTCTGGGCCGCCATCCTGATGCCGGCGGGTTTCTTCCTCTCGGTCATCGGAAAGGACCCGCAGCAGCGCAACGCATGGCGATACGCCATCGGCGTCGGCGGTGCAGCACTCTCGATCGGAGTCATCGGCGCCGGCGCCGGCCTCATTGCCGCCGCCACCGGCTGACGACGACACACTGACTTGGGGCACCCACGAGCGAACGGCGGCTCGCCCCGTGCCACCGATCAGATCCAGGCTTCGGGGTTCTTGATCAGGTTGGCCACGTTCTTCGGCATCTTGCCGCTGGCCACGTGGGCGAGGGTGACCCCCTCCAGGATCACCCGTTCGCTGGCCCGCAACGCGATCCACACCTGTTGCAGCGGGACGGCCGCACCCTCGTAGGACAGATCCTCCGGACGACTGCCGCGGACATTGGCGAGTTCCCCGTCCAGAGCGCGGATCACCTCGGCGATGCTGATCTTGTCGGCCGGTCGGGCCAACCGGTAGCCGCCGTCCGGGCCGCGTTGGCTGCGCAGGAGATGCCCACGCCGCAACTCCCCGAGGATGCTCTCCAGGTACTTGCCGGGGATCTGCTGGGCCGTCGCCAGTTGGTCGACGGTACGCGGGGCTGCCGCGGCAGCCAGCTCCGCCATCGCCCGGAGGGCGTAGTCGACCCGCGCGGAGAGCCTCATGCGCGCTTCACCAGAACACGGCGAGGCCGGCGTTGAGCACGCTGAGGCCGAGCAGGATTCCCCACAGCCCCTTCGGAATCGAATCGTACTTGCGGTTCTTGATCACCAGTACGGCGATCACCAGGGTGACCAGCAGCTTGACACCGATCTTGGCGTGGTTCACCGGATCGGTGCCCATCTCGGCCACACCGGTCAACAGGAGGCCCGTCACCAACTGCGTGATCACGCCGTGCAGCATGGCGGCGTTCACCTGCGGTTCGGCGGACTTCAACTGCACGAAGCACCCACCGAACAGTGCGGCGAACCCGATCAGGTGCAACAGGAACAAGATGTCACGGACGATCTCCATGGCCGAAGCCTAGCGTCCCGCACACTCCACCCCATTCGGCCGCTCCGTGGAATCGAGTCGCTTCCCCCACGAACGACAGCCGAATTACCCAACAACGACAGAGGTCTCGCACCCCCCGGGCGGGATGCGAGACCTCTGGGCGAAGTTCGGGTCAGGCCTTCGGCTTCTTGGTGATCGCGGTGTAGACGGTGGCGAGGATTGCCGCCGCCGCGATGCTGAGGATCCAGCGGATCCAGTCGATGCCCGACGTGTCCCGGACACCGAGCAGGTCCGACAGCCAGTATCCGATCAGGGCTCCACCGATGCCGAGGACGATCGTGACGATCCACCCGTAAGCCTGCTTGCCGGGCAGAACGACACGAGCGAGGACACCGATGACTGCTCCGAAGATGATGGTTCCGATGATGGCACCCATAGTGACTGCTCCTTCCGTGGACGCCACGGTTGTGGCTGCCCAGTGGTTTCACCACGAACATACCGATACGGCCGTGGTGTCGAACCGTGCTGCAGGCGTGTCGCCGGCAGCGTTGTGGATTCGTTGGCCGATGACCTCAGACCAGGCGACGGTCAGTCGCCCAGCGGGTCAACTGGTGGCGGTTGGAGAGCTGCAGTTTGCGCAGCACGCTGCTGACGTGGGTCTCCACCGTCTTGATCGAGATGAACAGTTCCTTGGCGACCTCCTTGTAGGCGTACCCCCGGGCGATCAGTCGGAGCACCTCGCGCTCCCGTTGGGAGAGCCGGTCCAGGTCCTCGTCGACGCTGGCGATGTCGATCGCCCCGGAGAAGGCGTCCAGGACGAATCCGGCCAGCCGCGGGGAGAACACCGCGTCCCCCTCCGCCACCCGCCGGATCGCGTCGATCAACTCGGCGCCGTTGATCGACTTCGTCACGTACCCGCGTGCCCCGGCGCGGATCACGCCGATCACGTCCTCGGCGGCGTCGGAGACCGAGAGGGCGAGGAAGCGGCGCTCCGGGTCACGCTGCAGGACCTGCTTGAGCACCTCGACCCCGCCGCCACCGGGCAGGTGGACGTCCAACAGGACGACATCGGGCGAGGTCTCGGCGATGGCGGCGACCGCGGAGGTGACGTCGTGCCCCTCACCGACCACCTTCACCCGGGTGCCGATCTCGGCCTTCACCCCGGTACGGAACATCGCGTGGTCGTCGACGATCACCACTCGGAGCGGGCCGGTGTGGCCCACCGGTCCGACCTGCTGGCCGGCGGCTGGCGCCGGCTCGGGGGCAGGGCTGCCGGGCGCACCGGGCGTCGTCGTGGGCGGGTGGGCTTCAGTCATCGTGTCATCTCCAGTCGTACCTCAGTGCCGTCCTCGGCATCGGACTTGATCCGAGCCGTTCCTCCGTGTCGTTCCATCCGGTCGACGATGCTGCCCCGGACACCCATCCGGTCCTCACCGATCTCGTCGAAGGAGAATCCCTTCCCACGGTCACGGACGTAGGCGAACACCTCGTCGTCGGCGGCCTCAGCGAACACGTCGATCTTGTCAGCCCCCGAGTGTTTGGCCGCGTTGACCATCGCCTCCCGGGCAGCCCGGACCACAGCGTTCAGGTCCGAGTCCAGATCGCAGTCTCCGACCACCACCACCTCGATCGGCACCCCGTGCTCGTCCTCCACCTCGGCCGCTGCCTCGGTGAGTGCGGCCTTCAGGGTGCTGGCGGCCATCTCGTCCCCGTACAGCCAAGTCCGCAACTCCCGCTCCTGGCGACGAGCCAGGGTCTGGACCGCCTTCGGATCGGTGGACTGCCGTTGGATCAGCGCCAAGGTCTGCAGGACCGAGTCGTGCAGGTGGGCGGCCATGTCGGCCCGGGCATCGGAGCGCACCTTCTGGTTGCGGGCCTCGTTGAGGGCCTCGCGTGATCGGTAGACCCACGGAGCGACCACGATCGCGATCCCGCCCAGCGCGAGCAGGGTCATCACCAACACCTCGGGCAGTTGCTGCAGATTGCCCTGGAAGGCGAACACGAGGCTGACCGCGGCGCCGATCAGGCCCAAGCCGACAACCATCCGCAAGATCGCCGGCCATCCACCGCTGGCCACGAAGGGGGCCAGCCACACCTTGCCACCGGCCTCGCTGCGCCACTGCTTCTGCCGGGCCGTGTCGGCCTGGCGCCAGACCAGGGCGGCGCCGGCACAGGCGAAGGCGATCGGCCAGAAGAGTTGGCTCGAAATGCCCCAGCCGCTGAGTTGGGCGATCCAGATCACGCCGCCACCGAGGGCGGCGAGCGCGAGTACGGCGCCGATGTCGGCCCGGCGAGAGGTGGGCCTGGTCTTGTCCTTGCCCCGCATCCCGGTCCGGCTGGCCGACTCCAGGCCGGGCGCCTCGGCCTTGTGCTCCGGCGGCATCACCAGCCACAGCGCGCCGTAGACGATGGCGCCCAGGAACTGGGTGACGAAGAGAGCGACGAAGCCCACCCGGATTGCCATCACCGGCAGGCCGAGGTGCCGGGCGAGACCAGTCGTGACGCCGCCGAGCCAGGCACCCTCGGAGACACGGGTGGCCCGGGTCCGGGCCGGCTTGTCGTCGCCGTCCGGGCCACTCGCCTGGTCGGTGAACGGTTGCTCGGTGCTGGATTGTTC
>JBQDIN010000038.1:0-18440 GCA_052094425.1 Propionibacteriaceae bacterium | reverse complement strand
CGGCGAATCGGTAGGCGGCGGGTCAGTTGCGGCCTCCGGGCGCGACCGACCCACCGGCGGGTCGGCCGGCTGTCGGGTCTGCGCATCGGACACGGACATCGTCCCTCCAGCCTCACATGGTCCCGGCGTGCGGACCAGCAGGGTGCACCCCGAGACGACCCCCAGCCTACCCGGGGTGACCCGGGACATCCTCCGTTCTCCGCGGTGGCCCCCCTCGTCCGGAAGGGGGAGTTCGGGGTCTCCCCTGATGGTGTTCGGTTGTCCTCGCACGCATGATTGAGCCATGAGTTCGATCTGGACGCTGCGCCGCAGTGCAACTGACAGCAAGGCCAGTGGCCTGTGCGGTGGGCTGGCCGCGCACTGGAACGTCGATCCGGTGCTGGTGCGAGTTGGTGCAATCATCCTCGCACTGAGCGGCGGGATCGGTTTGGTGCTCTACGTCGCCGGCTGGCTGCTGATCCCGGTCGAGGGTCAGACGAAGGCACCGGTCGACGACATCCTGGGCGAACAGGCCCGCAAGATCCCCCGCGAGGCGTGGATCGTGATCGTTGCCATCTTGTGCATGGTCTTCTTCGGTGCCCTCGGTGCCCTGATGCCCTTCGGCGTCGGGCCGGCCCTGGTGCTGGTCGCCGTCTGGTACTTCGGCTTCTACCGCAAGCGCGCCGAGCAGAGCTCCGAGCCCGCCGCGGCGCCGCTTCCCCAACCCCTCGAGACGACCGCCGACCAGGACACCATCGGCAACCCCTTCGCCGGACCGTCAACCCCGTTCACTGAGGCCGCCCGGGCCTGGCAGGCTCGGATCGCGGCGTATGAGCGGGCGCAGTCCACCGGGCAGGGTGCAGAGGTCGGACGGACCGGGTCGGCCCCGCAGGATTTCCCGACGTACCCGCACCAGCCCGCCGCCTCGACCGTGCCGCCGGTACGCCCTGACGGGAGCGCCCCGCAGCCGACCGAACCGGCACCCCAGCCCAGCCGACTGCCGACCGCCCCACCCCCGCCCGAGGTGACCTACTTCAGCGTGCCCGACCCGGTCGGGATCTACACCGAGCCGGCGCCGGTCGCGGTGGCGGCCAACGAGGCCACGGTGTCGCGACGCCGCGACTCGATCGGTGCCCGACGCCTCCGGCTGGTCTCGATCATCGTGCTCGGCTTGGCGATGGCCGGGCTCGGCGTGATCTCCTGGCTCGGCCCCACGGTGCCGGTGCTGGCTTGGCTCGGGGCCGCCCTGCTCGTGGTGTCCCTGACCCTCGTCGCCGGCGCATTCGTCGGCCGGCCGCGGGGAACGATGGTCGCGGCCATCGTCCTCGCCGTCTCGGTGATCAGTACCGGGTTGGCCGGACTCGCCGTCGGACCGACCGGACCGATCGAGCCGTACTCCGTGCGCTACGCCAGCTTGGAGTCGATGCCCGCATCACAGAACCGTGAGTTCGGTCAGATGGACGTCGACCTGTCGGCGGTGGACGTCAATGCCGACCAGACCTTCGAGGTCGGTGTCGACGTGGGCAGCGTACGGCTGGTCGTGCCGGAAGGGGAGAACGTGATCATCCGGCACACGGTGGACGTCGGCTCGTACGACATCCTCGGCACCACCAACAGCGGCGCCGACCTGAGCGGCTCCACCGAACGCATCGTCGACCCGGATGAGCCCGTACTCACGATCGACATCCGCGCCGACGCCGGATCCGTGGAGGTGACGCAATGAGGCGCGTGGACGTGGTGTCCCTGATCGTCGGGCTGCTGCTCACCGCCCTGGCCGGATTGGCTCTGTGGTGGTCCTTCGACAACGCCGTCGACTGGGACCTGGTCAAGATCGCCACCCCGCTGATCCTGGTCCTTGTCGGTATCGTCGGGTTGTCCCTGTCCCGGAACCGCGAGTGATCCCGACCGACCCCGACCGATCGGCACCGTGCCCCCGGTCGGGCACCGACCGGACGAGAATCCGTCCTCCAAGGAGATGAGAGCGATGTCCAGCCCGTACACCCCGAATCAGCCCAAGCGCCTCGAGCGCAGCCGGACCGACCGGTTCCTCTCCGGCGTGTGTGGCGGCTTGGCCAAGTACCTGGGTCTCGACCCGACCCTGGTCCGGGTCGGCGTCGTGGCGATCTCGCTGTTCACCGGCGTCGGGCTCCTCGGCTACGTGATCGCGTGGATCGTGATGCCGGAGGAGCCGCTGCCCGGCGACATCCCGCCCGGACAGGTGGCCCAGGACTTCAGCGGCCAGACCTACCCACCGGCGGCGTCCCCGGACCCCACCTGGACCCCGTCCCCCGGCCAGCCCGCCACCGCCTCCAAGCCCGTCGAGGACGAGGTCTGGGGTGCGGGCGGAGCCCCCTGGGAGCAGCCGCAACCCGGCCCCGCGCCCGGCACCGAGCCCCGGGACCCCGACAAGTCCTGACGCTCCGTCGGAACACCACGCATGCGTGGTAATCATGCAGTGTGCTCGGCAAATCTGCCCGGCACACTGCATGGTTGCCTAGGTCACTCTCGTCGTGTTGTCCACAGGTCGCGCATTCAGGGCACCTTCGGATTCACTCCCACTCGATGGTCCCCGGCGGCTTGCTGGTGATGTCCAGCACCACTCGGTTGACCTCGGCCACCTCGTTGGTGATCCGGGTGCTGATCCGTTCCAGCACCTCGTACGGGAGCCGGCCCCAGTCGGCGGTCATCGCGTCCTCGCTGGTGACCGGCCGCAGCACGATCGGGTGTCCGTAGGTCCGGCCGTCGCCCTGCACGCCGACCGAGCGTACGTCCGCGAGCAGCACCACCGGGAACTGCCAGATGTCGCGGTCCAAGCCGGCGAGGGTGAGTTCCTCACGGGCGATCGCGTCGGCCTCGCGGAGCAGCTCCAACCGCTCGTGGGTGACCTCTCCGACGATCCGGATCGCCAGCCCGGGTCCGGGGAACGGGTGCCGCCAGACCATCGCCGGCGGCAAGCCGAGTTGTTCCCCGACCGCACGGACCTCGTCCTTGAAGAGGCTCCGCAACGGCTCGATCAGACTGAACTGGAGGTCATCGGGCAGGCCGCCGACATTGTGGTGGCTCTTGATGTTGGCGGCTCCGTCGCCCACACCGGACTCGACCACGTCGGGGTAGAGGGTGCCCTGGACCAGGAACTCGACCTCGCCGCCGGCGTCGCCGACCACTTCGCGGGCGGCGGCCTCGAAGGTCCGGATGAACTCCCTGCCGATGATCTTGCGCTTCTGCTCCGGGTCGCTGACTCCGGCGAGTTGGCCGAGGAACTGGTCCCGGGCGTCGACCACCTTGAGGTTCACCTCGGTGGCCTCGACGTAGTCCCGCTCGACCTGCTCGGCCTCGCCCTTGCGGAGCAGGCCGTGGTCGACGAAGACGCAGGTGAGTTGATCACCGATCGCGCGCTGGACCAGGGCCGCGGCGACGGAGGAGTCGACGCCACCGGAGAGCGCGCACAACACCTGCTTGTCGCCCACCTGGGCCCGGATCCGCTCCACCTGCTCCTCGACGATGTTGACCATGGTCCAGGTCGGGCGGCAGCCGGCGATGTCGTGCAGGAAGTGGTTCAGGATGTCCTGACCGTGCTCGGAGTGCAGCACCTCGGGGTGCCACTGGACCCCGGCCAGTTGCCGATCGGTGTCCTCGAACGCGGCCACCGTGGCGCGCGGCGAGCTGGCGTTCACCAGGAACCCCTCCGGCGCCGCGACCACCTCATCGCCGTGGGACATCCAGGTGTTGAGCTGGTCCGGCAGCCCGGCCAGCAGGGTCCCGTGCTCGCTCACCCGTACCGCCGTACGGCCATACTCGCGCTGGCCGGTGTGGGCGACCGAGCCGCCGAGGGCCTGGGCCATCGCCATGAAGCCGTAGCAGATGCCGAACACCGGCACGCGCGCGTCGAAGAGGGACGGATCGAGCCCGGGGGCACCGTCGGCGTAGACCGAGGAGGGTCCACCCGAGAGGATCACGGCCTTCGGCTGTTTCGCCAGGATCTGCTCCACCGGCATGGTGTGCGGGACGATCTCGGAGTAGACGTTGGCCTCGCGGACCCGTCGGGCGATCAGTTGTGCGTACTGGGCGCCGAAGTCGACGACGACGACCAGATCGTGTTCCGGGTGGGTCATGGGTGGCGCGGCTCCTCGGGACGGTCATGCGGGTGATACCCGCGGGCGAGTCTATCTGGCAGCATGCAGGCATGGACGCTGATGTCATCGTGGTGGGCGCAGGCCTGTCGGGACTGGTCGCCGCCCGCGAACTGTCCCTGGCCGGGCGATCAGTCCTGCTGCTGGACGGCGAGGGGCTCTCCTCGGTCGGCGGGCAGGCCCACTGGTCCTTCGGCGGCCTCTTCCTGGTCGACTCCCCCGAGCAGCGCCGGCTCCGGATCACCGACTCCGAGGAGCTCGCCCTCGCGGACTGGTTGGGCAGCGCCGGCTTCGACCGGCGCGAGGACCACTGGCCCCGGCGCTGGGCCGAGGCGTATGTGCACTTCGCGGCCGGCGAGAAGCGGTCCTGGCTGCACGGGCTCGGGGTCCGGTGGTTCCCGGTTGTCCAGTGGGCCGAACGCGGCGGGTACACCGCCCCCGGACACGGCAACTCCGTCCCCCGCTTCCACATCGTCTGGGGCACCGGCCCGGGCTTGGTCGCACCATTCGCCGACCACGTGCTCGGCTCCGCACACGTCCACCTACTGACCCGACACCTCGTGACCGGCCTGACCAGTGACGCGCAGGGAGTCACCGTCAACGGGCAGCAGTTGGCGCCCGTCGACGCCCCGCGTGGGGTGCCGACACCGCGTACGCCCGTCGGTGAGTTCTCCTTCACCGCGGGTGCGGTGGTGGTGGCCAGCGGCGGGATCGGCGCCAACCTCGACCTGGTCCGGGAGAACTGGCCCACCGAGTGGGGTGCAGCGCCGGCCGACCTGGTCGCCGGGGTCCCCGACTACGTGGACGGTCGGATGATCCAGGCCACCCGCGACGCCGGCGGCCGGGTGATCAACCCGGACCGGATGTGGCACTACCCGGAGGGGATCATCAACCACAGCCCGATCTGGACCAACCACGGGATCCGGATCCTGCCCGGGCCGTCCTCGCTCTGGCTGGACGCACACGGTCAACGGCTGCCCGCCCCCTGCTTCCCCGGCTTCGACGCCCTCGGCACCCTGCGCGAGATCACCCGGACCGGATACGACTACTCGTGGTTCGTGCTCGACCTGGATACGGTCAGCTCCGAGATCGCACTGTCCGGATCGGAACAGAACGGCGACCTGACCGGAAAAGACCTACGGCTGCTGCTGGGTCGGATCCGACCGGGCCCGACTCCCGAGGTGCAGGCCTTCCTGGACTCCGGCGTCGACTTCCTCACCTCCGACACCGTGGACGACCTGGTGATCCGGATGAACACCCTCTCGGGCGAGAAGTTGATCAACGCCGAGTCGCTGCGGACGATCATCGAGACCCGGGACCTGCAGGTCCGCTCCGGACTGGGCAAGGATCCGCAGGTGGTGGCCACGAACGCAGCCCGGAAGTTCTTGGGCGACCGGTTGATCCGGGTGGCCACCCCGCACTCCTACCTGGACCCTGCACACCCCGGCGAAGGACGAGCCGGCAGCGGTGGCCCGCTGGTGGCGATTCGGCTGCACGTGCTGACCCGCAAGACCCTCGGCGGCCTGGAGACCGACCTGGACGGCCGGGTACTGACCGAGTCCGGCGATCCGCTCCCCGGGGTGTACGCGGCGGGTGAGGCGGCCGGCTTCGGCGGCGGCGGCGTCCACGGCTACCGGGCCCTGGAGGGCTCCTTCCTGGGCGGCTGCCTGTTCTCCGGACGAGCAGCTGGGCGAGCAGCCGCAGCCTCGGTCTAGCTCCGTCCTGGTCGAGCCGGGACCATTTCCTGATGCCTTGGCGCTCACACGTGCGCCTGGCCGCCCCGCGCCGGGCTGCACCGTGCGCAGAAGCGTGCCGAGCGGACGGGCTGGAGCGCCAGTCCTGCGCGGATGGGCGAATTGAGGACAGAACCGGTCCTGAAGCGTGCCTAACGTGGGGCGTATGACGCCAGCCAACGACATCTCGGCCGCCGGGAGCCTCCGCCCCTTCCACGTCGACATCCCCCAAGCCGATCTGGACGATCTGCGCGCCCGGCTCGAACGCACCCGGTGGCCCGCTGAACTGCCCGATGTGGGGTGGTCGTACGGCACCCCGACGACCTACCTGAGGGAACTCGTCGCCCACTGGCACAGCGAGTTCGACTGGAGGGCCGCGGAGTCTCGGCTCAACGCCCACCCGCAATTCCTGGCCGAGATCGACTCCCAACAGGTGCACTTCACCCACGTCCGCTCCGCCGAGCCGGACGCGCTCCCGCTGGTCCTCGTCCACGGCTGGCCGTTCGCCGACTTCGGTGAACTGATCGGCCCGCTCACCGATCCGCAATCCCACGGCGGCGATCCTGCGGACGCCTTCCACCTGATCATCCCCACTCTGCCGGGCTTCGGGTTCTCCGGACCCACCGGACAGCCGGGGGACGGCAGCATCGAACGTGCCACGGAGTTGATCATGCAACTGATGGCGCTCCTCGGCTACAACCGGTACGGGGCCCAGGGTGGCGATGCCGGATCGTTCATCGCACCCCGACTCGGCCGGATCGACACCGAGCACGTGATCGGGATCCACCTGAACGACCCGCTGACCCTTCCCGGGTGGGACGAGGACGGATCCTCCTTTGACGCCGAGGACCGGGCCACCTGGGCCGAACTGCAGGCGTGGAACTTCAAGGACACCAGTGCGTATGCCGGGACCCATGCCCGGCCGCAAACCTTGACGCACGGCTTCAACGACTCGCCCGTCGGCCTGCTCTCGTGGGTGATCGACGTGATCAACACCTACGCCGACCCGACCAACGAGCGCCCCGACGACTCGATCGACACGGACCAACTCCTGACCAACCTCAGCATCCTGTGGTTCACCGGGACGATCGGCTCGTCCATGCTGCTCTACAAGGAATCTGGGGTCTGGGGCGCGGAGTTCGAGAGCTCCGGTGTGCCGACCGGCGTGGCCACCTTCCCGGGTGGGAGCACCCTCCGGGCCATCGCCGAGCGGCAGAACAACGTCGTGCACTGGTCCGCCTTCGATCGCGGTGGGCACTTTGCGTCGATGGAGGCCACAGACCTGCTCACCGCGGACCTCCGGACCTTCTTCGCCACCCTCCGCTGAGGTTCAGCCGCCGAACACCAAGGAGAGCAGGAACCAGGTCACCAGAGCGATCACTCCGGCCAGGGCGAGGCCGCTGAGCACCACCAGGACCGGCGTCGGCCCAGTCGCCTTCGGTGGGGCCGCCTTCGGTGGGGCCGCCTTCGGGGTGATCGATTCCGCGGCCGCCTCGGAAGCTGCCTGTTCGGACTCGGCCGGGATCGGCGCTCCGGGGGCGGCAGCCTCGGGTGCAGCCTGCTCCGCCGGTTGGGTTGCTGCCGTCGGCCGCCGAGGTTCACCGGACTGGCGATCGGCAACGGTCCCCGCGGTGTCCAGCACGGCGGTGGCGGTGGAGTCGGGCGAACTCGGCGTGATCATCTGGGTCCGGGTGGGCACCACCCCGGCCAGTTCGTCGAGGCGCTCGGCTAGGTGAGCGGCCGTGGCCGGCCGACCCTCGGGATCGCCGGCCAGGGCTCGGGCCAACTCGGTGTCGATGGCACCGTCCTCGTCAAGGTGCAGCGGCGGTGCGGTCTGACTCAGCGCGGCCTCGGCGATCTCGGCCAGCCCCGTACCGGTGAACGGCGGGTGCCCCGCCAGCATCGCGTACGTGACCGCGGCGACCGCGTACACGTCGGCACGGTGGTCGAACCCGCGGCCCTGCGCCTGCTCCGGGGCCATGTAGGCCGGAGTGCCGGCCGTGAGCGTGAATCCGGACGCCTCACTCAGCGTCTTCGCCATCCCCAGATCGGCCACCACGACGCTCAGACCGGCCCGGCCGACCTGACTGGTGAGCAACAGATTGGCCGGCTTGATGTCGCGGTGGGCGACACCGTGCTCGTGCAGCACCTGGACCGCGCGGGCGATCTCCGCCCCGAGGTGCAGGGCGGCCGGCACGGCCAGGGACTCCTGCTTGATCAGGTCGGCAACGGTCCCCGCGTCGGCGTGGTCCATCACGAAGTACGGCTGGTCGTTCCCGGTGGTACCGATGTCGTGCACGCGGACGATCCGTTGATCACGGACCTTGCGGAGCAGTCGGGCCTCGGTGAGGAACCGTTCCCGCACCTCGAGGTTCTCCCGCCAGTGTTCCGCGAGCACCTTGATCGCCACCGGCACGTGCAGTTCGGGGTCGTAGCCCTGCCACACGGTGGCGAAGGAGCCACTGCCGAGGCGCGCGTCGAGACGGTACCGGCCGATCGTGTCGTCGCTCACGTGGTGCCACTCCCCCTTTCCACTCGCATGATCGTCGCACCTCAGTGTGCCATTGTTGGCCCATGCGTCGATCCGAGGTGAGAGTGGCCCTCGGCCTGTCCGTGGTCGTCGGGGTCATCGTGGGCGTCGTGCTGTTCACCCAGCTCGGCCCGTTCCCGTCGGCCGGCGGCGGGGAGACCCCGGGGCCGGGTGCCGGCCCTTCAGCCACCCCGAGCGATTCCCCCTCGCCAGACCCCTCGAGCCCGCCACCCTCCAGCCCGTCCCCGTCGACCACGGAGCCCAGCCCGACCGATTCGTCCGATCCCGACCCGGCCTTCACCGAGGCGGCGCTGCTGAATCCCGACCACCTGTTGGAGCGGGGCTGGGACACCGCGGGAATCATCAACAACTGGGAGGGCCTGCCGCCCGACCAGATCACCCAGTGTGCCCGGCTCTCCGCCGAGGACGGTGTCGTCGACGCCTACGCCGCCACCATGGACGGCACCGCCGAGGGTGAGCAACCGATCTCCTCCGCCGAGGTGGTGATGCGCTTCCCCGACGAAGCAACCGCGGAGACGGCGATGGCCGAACTCGTCCGGCAGGTGAACGCCTGCGAGTCGGCCCCGCCGGGCGAGTCGAACCTGACCTCGACCCGGCTGGACCCGACCGATCCCGATCCCAAGGTCGACGAGGCACTGGTCTGGTCTGCGGAGGGTGGGGACGGGCAGGTGCTGGCGATGATCGGCCTGGCCCGGGCCGGCGATCGGATCGCGCTGCTCAGCCTGGTCTCGTTCGGCAAGGACGGTGTGCCGCCCTTGGACCCGCTGGGAAGTACCGACGTCTTCGAGCTGACCGTCTACGCTGGCCGTCGGCTGGTCTGACAGGAGGAGGCACGATGACGGGACCGATGATCGACAACGAGCGGGCGGCCGAACTGCGCCACGAGGCGGTGGCCGGGTCGGCAGACGCCCTGAACGCCCTGCTGGCCGAGGTGCGACCGCTGGTGGCTGCGCGCTGCGGCCGGGTCCTGCCGCACGCCCCCGATGCGGAGGAGTCCGTCCAGGACGCGTTGCTGTCGATCGCGAGGAAGCTGGACACCTTCGATGAGACGAAGGGATCCTTTCCCGGATGGGTCGCGGTGATCGCCACCAATGCGGCCCGTTCCACCTACCGCTCGCTGCGCCGCCGGGCGGGCGAACGCGCCACCGAGCACCTGCCCGAGTCGTACGATCCGCGCACCACGAGCGTGATCGCGGGCAGCCGACTGGACCTGCTCGAAGCCCTCGACCAGCTCGACGACGACCACCCGAAACTGGTCCAGCCCTTCATCATGCGCGACCTCGGATCCTTGCCCTACCAGGAGATCGCCGACAATCTGGGGGTGCCGCTCGGCACTGTCAAGGCGATGATCCACCGGGCTCGCGGGTACGTCCGGGAGCGGGTCGTCATCCGGGAGGCCTGACCGTGGGCCGCCACCGTCCGGACAGTGGTGGTCCCACGCCGTCACCCCATTAGGCTGGCCCCCATGACTTCCGATCCGCAGGCCGAGCTGGATGATCTGCGCGCCAGCATCGACAACATGGACTCCGCCCTGGTGCACCTGTTGGCGGAGCGGTTCCGGATCACCCAACGCGTCGGGGTGCTGAAGGCCGAACACGGGATGCCACCGGCCGACCCGGCGCGCGAGGCCCGCCAGATCGACCGGCTGCGCCGGCTCGCGCGCGAGGCCCACCTCGACCCGGAGTTCGCGGAGAAGTTCCTCAACTTCATCGTCGCCGAGGTGGTCCGTCACCACCAGGCCATCGCCCGTCAGCGCGACGCCGAGGACTGACCTCCTCCACCCGGCCCTACGGCGTGAACTCCTCCGGCCCACCGGTACGGCGGGCATGGGTCCGGGCGGCGATCCGGGCCGCATTGGCCGACTCGTCATCGGCCTGGAGTTGACTGGTCCGCTCGGCCTCCACCCGGCGCAGGTACACACTGATCTGCCGTTCCTTGGTGGCCTCGTCCCAGCCGAGCACGTCACCGGCCAGGTCGGCCGCCAGCGCGGCCGCCCCGACGCCACGGTCCCAGGACTCGATCGAGATCCGGGTCCGACGGGTCAGGATGTCGGTCAGGTGCAGGGCGCCTTCGTGGGTGGCGGCATAGGTGATCTCCACCGCCAGGTAGTCGTCCGCACCCGGGATGGCCTGGCCGAGCTCCGGATCGTCGATCACCATCGCCAGCAGTTGATCAGCCTGGGATCCGTACCGGTTGAGCAGGTGTTCCACCCGGGCGACGTGCAGGCCGGACTGGCGGGCGAGCAGGTGCCGCTGGTTCCACCGGGCCCGGAAGCCGTCGGCGCCGAGCAGGGGCACCTTGGCCGTGATCGACGGCGACACCTCGGCGTCGAGGCCGTGCGCCGCGGCGTTGATCGCGTCCGCGGCCATCACTCGGTAGGTGGTGTACTTCCCGCCGGCAACGAGCACCAGGCCGGGGACCGGCGAGATCACGGTGTGCTCGCGGGACAGCTTGGAGGTCTCGGCCTCCTCGCCGACCAGCAGCGGCCGGAGTCCGGCGTACACACCCTGGACATCCGCGCGGGTGAGCGGGCTCCCGAGGGCGGTGTTGACCTCGTCCAACAGATAGTCGATGTCCGGCGCAGCGGCAGCCGGGTGCGACTTGTCGAGGTCCCAGGCGGTGTCGGTGGTGCCGATGATCCAGTGCCGGCCCCACGGGATGATGAACAGCACCGACTTGTCGGTCCGCAAGATCACTCCGCTGGAGGACCGGATCCGGTCCCGGGGCACCACCAGGTGGATTCCCTTGCTGGCCTTGACCTTCAGCGCCCCGCGGCCGCCGACCATCTCCTGGATGTCGTCGGTCCACACCCCGGCGGCGTTCACCACCACCTTGGCCCGGACGTCGTACTCGTTCCCGGTCTCGGTGTCGCGGACCACTGCCCCGGTGACCCGCTCCCCCTCGCGGAGGAACCTGACCGCCTGGACCCGGTTGGCGACGTGGGCGCCATAACCGGCCGCCGTACGGACCATCGTGGTCACGTAGCGCGCATCGTCGACCTGCGCGTCGTAGTACTGCAGGGCACCGACGTAGGTGTCCGGGTCGAGGGCGGGCGCGATCCGTCGCACCGAGCGTTTCGTCAGGTGCCGATGCATCGGCACCCCGCGCGGGTGCGACGGGGACAGCCCGATCGTGTCGTACAGGGTGAGCCCGGCTCCCACGTAGAGCCGCTCCCACACCCGGTGCTTCAGGGGGTAGAGGAAGGGCACCGGCTTGACCAGGTGTGGGGCGATCCGATCCAACAGCAGGCCGCGCTCGCGCAGGGCCTCCTTGACCAGCCCGAAGTCGAGCATCTCCAAGTAGCGCAGGCCGCCGTGGACGAGCTTCGAGGACCGGCTGGAGGTCCCGGCCGCCCAGTCCCGCATCTCGATCAGGCCCACGTCCAGACCACGGGTGACCGCATCCAGGGCGGCACCGGCGCCGACCACGCCGCCGCCCACCACCAGTACGTCCAGCTCGGACTCGGCCAGTGCGGCCAGGGCTGTGGCCCGCTGCTGCGGATCCAGTCGTCCTTCCACGCCGTTCCCTCCTCTGCAGGTTCACGACCGGGACCGGCCGTGATCATTCCCGAGTGGCCCGGGTATTCGGCGTCAGCCGATCACGACCTCGACTCGCTGGAACTCCTTGGTCTCGGTGTAGCCGGTGGTGGCCATCGCGCGGCGCAGTGCCCCGACCAGGTTCATCGTGCCGTCGGAACGGGTCGAGGGACCGTGCAGGATCTCGGCCAGCGAACCGACCGAACCGAACCGAACCCGCTCGCCCCGGGGCAGCGAGTCGTGCCAGGCCTCGGCTCCCCAGTGGAAACCCTGTCCGGGAGCCTCCGCGGCCTTGGCCAGTGGGGACCCGACCATCACCGCATCCGCCCCGCAGGCGATCGCCTTGGCGATGTCGCCGGAGCGGCCGACCGAACCGTCGGCGATCACGTGCACGTAGCGACCACCGGACTCGTCCAGGTAGTCCCGTCGGGCCTCGGCCACGTCCGCGATCGCCGAGGCCATCGGGACGGCGATGCCGAGTACCGAGCGGGTGGTGTGCGCCGCGCCGCCGCCGAAGCCGACCAGCACGCCGGCCGCACCGGTGCGCATCAGGTGCAGGGCCGCCTGGTGGGTGGCGCATCCGCCGACGATCACCGGGACGTCCAACTCGTAGATGAACTGCTTCAGGTTCAGCGGTTCCTCGTCGGTGGAGACGTGCTCGGCCGACACGGTGGTGCCGCGGATGACGAAGAAGTCCGGGGCGGCATCGACTACGGCCTTGGCGTACCGCTGGGTGTGGTGCGGGGAGAGGGCCCCCGCCACCGGGACGCCGGCGGCCCGGATCTCGGCCATCCGCTCCCCGATCAGGTCCGGCTTGATCTCCTCGGCGTAGATCTCCTGCATCCGTCGGGTCGCCTCGGTCGAGTCCTCGATCGAGGTGATCTCGTCCAGCAGCGGCTGCGGGTCGGCGTAGCGGGTCCACAAGCCTTCCAGGTTGAGGACGCCGAGACCGCCGAGTTGACCGAACGCGATCGCGGTCTGCGGGGACATCACCGAGTCCATCGGAGCGGCGATCAGCGGCGTGTCCAGGGTGATCGCGTCGATCCGCCACTCCAGGTTGACCTGTTCCAGGCCGCGGGTACGGCGCGAGGGAACGATGGCGATGTCGTCCAAGGCGTACGCCTGTTCAGCACGCTTGCTGCGGCCGATCTCGATCATGGTCACACTTCTTTCGTGAGTTGGCCTTCGTGGCTGGCTCGGGTGGGGTGCGGCGTACGGGTCAGTCGGAGTAGTTGGGCGCCTCGACGGTCATCTGGATGTCGTGCGGGTGGGACTCGCGCAAGCCGGCGCCGGTGATCCGGACGAACTTCCCGCGCTCCTTGAGTTCACCGATGGTCGCGCCGCCGGTGTAGAACATCGACTGCCGCAACCCGCCGACGAGTTGGTAGGCCACCGCGGCCAGCGGTCCACGATAGGGCACCTGGCCCTCGATCCCCTCGGCGATCAACTTGTCGTCGGAGGAGACGTCGGCCTGGAAGTAGCGGTCCCTGGAGTAGGACGCCTTGCGCCCCCGGGAGGCCATCGCGCCCAGCGACCCCATCCCCCGGTACGACTTGAACTGCTTGCCGTTGATGAAGACCAACTCGCCCGGGCTCTCGTCACATCCAGCCAGCAGGGAGCCGAGCATCACGGTGTCGGCACCGGCGACCAGGGCCTTGGCGATGTCGCCGGAGTACTGCAGCCCGCCGTCCCCGATCACCGGGACACCCGCGGGCCGACAAGCCTGGGCGGCGTTCCAGATCGCGGTGACCTGCGGCACGCCGACCCCGGACACCACCCGGGTGGTGCAGATCGAGCCGGGTCCCACCCCGACCTTGACCCCGTCGGCTCCGGCCCCGACCAGCGCCTTGGCACCGGCATAGGTGGCCACATTGCCCCCGACCACGTCGACCTCGGCTGCGGCCGGGTCGGTCTTGAGCCTGCGGATCATGTCCAAGACGCCGGCGGCGTGCCCGTTGGCTGTGTCCACGACGAGCAGGTCGACACCCTCCTCGACCAGGCTCATTGCGCGCTCCCAGGCGTCGCCGAAGAAGCCGACGGCGGCGCCGACGCGCAACCGTCCCTGCGGATCCTTGGACGCGTAGGGGTGTTTGTCGGTCTTGGTGAAGTCCTTGAGGGTGATCAGGCCCTTGAGCCGGTCCTGTTCGTCGATCAGTGGCAGCTTCTCGATCTTGTGCTTGCCCAGCAGGGCGAAGGCGTCGTCCTTGCTGATCCCGACCGGGCCGGTGACGAGTGGCATCGGGGTCATCACCTGGCCGACCAGCCTGTTCGGATCGGACTCGAAGCGCATGTCGCGGTTGGTCACGATCCCGACCAGGTGCAGGTCGTCGTCGACCACCGGCACCCCGGAGATGCGGAACTGGGCACACAAGGCGTCCGCGTCACCGATGGTCTGGTCCGCGGTGATGGTGATCGGCTCGTCCACCATGCCGGCCTCGGACCGCTTCACCACGTCGACCTGGTGGGCCTGGTCGGTCAGCGACAGGTTGCGGTGCAGGATGCCGATGCCGCCCTCCCGGGCCATCGCGACCGCCATCCGGGACTCGGTGACGGTGTCCATCGCCGAGGAGAGCAGTGGCAGGTGCACCGAGATCCGTTTGGACACCCGGGATGAGGTGTCGGCCTCGGATGGGATGACGTCGGTCTCGTTGGGGAGCAGCAGGACGTCGTCGAAGGTGAGGCCGAGGGCCTCGAACGGTTGGGGAACCCCGGACGGGGCGAGGTCAGCAGGCAGTTGCGCCACGGGGAGATTGCCTTTCACGTCTGGTCAGGTACCTATGCTAACCGTCGCGTGTCACCGAAGATTCCTGCGGTCGAACCGGCACCGTGCAACCCGGTCCGGGACGCGGGGGCTGGTTCTCCGTTGCGTTCGTGATGAGGTCCCGTTGAGGGCTCCTCAATAGTCGTCGTGGCTGACCGTCACCTTGTCCGGGGCGATGAGCACTCTCCAACCGTATTCCGGAATGTACTCGGTGGAGTAGGTCGGATCGCCCTTGTCCTGAAAGAATGCGTCCTCGGCCACCTTGCCTTCCAAGGTGACGGAGCCGTAGGAGACCATGGCTATCAACTGCGGGTGTGCGCTCGCAAGTTGCGGTAGGGAGGCAGCATCCATCTCCGGATACTCCGACACCGTGATCTTCACGTCCTCGATCGCATCGTCGTAGAGGTCCGCGGCAGGGAAGGGACAGGCCTCGGCGTCATGCTTCTCAGCACACTGGTCCAGAAGGCCCTTGATCCCCTTCTGGATGTCCTTCACGATGTCACCGCCTGCCGCCTGGAACACCTCGTCGAAGGCATCGAAGTCGACATCCTCGGAGACGTCGAGGCTTTCCAGCCCGATCACTTGGTGCGCGATGCTCACCTCGTCGAAATACTTCCCTGCCTTCGGCACCGTCACCGTGTAGGTACCCGGGAATGCCGGAAATTTCACGTACGGCGGGGGAGGCCTAATGCCATCTCCTTCGCCGGAAACGACGACATATGGATCCTTGGGTGAACTAACGTCGACCTCGACACCGTTGAACTCGACTTTGCCCGAGGCGGACGCGATCCTCACCAAAGTGGTGCCCAAGGGCACGGGCTCGAGTTCCCACGTGTCGAAGACCAGCATCGATCTGCCCGTCCGCCGGAGCGTGAACTCCTGCTCGGGCAGCGACCCGTCCTGGGCGTATCGGGTGCTGACCACGGCCATGTCCTCCTCGATCGTCACGTCGAGGATCTCCACATCGGTGGGCCGGCCCTCAGCCTGAGAATAGACGTCCGCTGCGAGGAGCGCACGGCCCTCATTCGGGACGTTGATCCGCCCGAGTTCTATCGCACGGCCGACATCCCCCTCGCTCAATGCACCGAAGTAGGCCTCGACCTTACGTTCTGGGCTGTACCGGGTGGAGTTGAGAGTTCCGACAGCAACGGCGCCCGCGACCACCAGGACGATCAAGATGCCCGCCCCGACCACCCCACTCAGCACAGCACGCTTCCTTCTCGGATCCATCGGTTCGCGCGGCTTCAGGACCAAGTCGGGTGCGGGCGGAACGGGCTGAGTCCCAGTCGACATGTCCGCTCCGGCGGCCCCAGCCACCGTCGCCGCTCCGACGGCCCCAGTCGCCATCCCCACTCCAGTCGCCATCCCCACTCCGGCCGGCGAGCCGTCGACTGGCGCACTCGTGTCCCCGGGCGTCCCGACGTCTGGCGCCGAGCTCGCTGACGGCGTAGCTGTCAGGCCGGAACCGTGATCCGCGGCAGTGCTGCCGGGCGGCGGCGACGGCAATTGCACTCCGTGGCCAGCCAAGTACTCACCCCACCCAGGGTCGATTCCCCGCCCGCCGATTCGCGCGGCAATCCGGGGCACCAGCGG
Source organism: Propionibacteriaceae bacterium (assembly GCA_052094425.1). Classification (GTDB taxonomy): domain Bacteria; phylum Actinomycetota; class Actinomycetes; order Propionibacteriales; family Propionibacteriaceae; genus Microlunatus. Next base: position 2,157 of record JBQDIN010000038.1, on the reverse strand, counting down.
GATGAGTCTCGGTGCGAGGTAGAACGAGCAAGCCTCGATCACGGCCCCCCAGAACACCATCACCAGCGGCAACCACCACCCCATTCGGGCTCCGGCGGCGATATCCACGCCATACCCCTCGATCTCACCCGAGGCATTCAACCCCGCCGAGAACAGCACCGGAGGCACCACCAGCCAGAAGAGCCCGAAGAGGACGGGACCGAGCCACACCTTCGACAGGTCGAGGGGAGCCCCGGGGGCTCGGCGCAGGAAGACTCGAACCGAGACCAGCGCCACCACCACCAGGGTGACCAGGAACAGTCCCCAGGAGTACCAAGGCAAGTTCGAGAAGAGGGAGAACGTGCGGCCGATTCCACCGTCGCTAGGGATCGGAATACCGAAGCCGCCGAACAACTCGGTGAGGTCCCCGAGATTGCTCGAGCCGTCAACCCGGGTGGTCAGTCCTCCCCAGTGTCCCAAGCCTCCGGCGATAACCCCGGACCCGCCCAGATAGGCAAGGGCGACGACCACCAGAGCGGGAGTCTGCTCGCGGATGGCCAATACCACCCCCACGATGATCAGCGCCACGGAACCTACCAAGGACCAAGCGAGGAAGTGCACCACCACGGTGTCCAGTGCGCGGAACACCGAAGCGACACGAGGCCCCGGGGCCACCCCGAGGGAGGCAAGCCGTCGTCCACGGGGCCGCGCCAGCAGCGCACCCAACAAGGTGCCGAAGAGCACGAGGAGCAAGGCAGAGAAGAAGGTCCGAGCCGTCACTGCGGTCAGGGAGAAAGTAAGAGTGAAGAAGTAGAGGTCCTCGGAGTAGGACATCGTGCCGAGTGCCGCCATGATCAACAGCACAGATGCTCCAAGGACGGCCGCCACGCCTGCCCTGACCAACAGGGTGCGCAAGCGGGCGGAGGGCCAGAATCGCTCAGTCAGGTGGGCAACCGTTGCGACGGCTGCAACCAGAACGACCAATACCGTCGGCACGACGATGTGCAAGGAAGCATTCACGTACTCGGTGAGATCCCCGCCCAGCCGAATCGCCCCATGCCAAGACATGGCTCCGAGCATGAGCGGGAGTTCCCAGGCGCGTTGGCCGATGGTCAATTCATCCAAACCACTGGAACTGAGCAGGCTGAGCAGGAAGCCGATCAAGTACGTACCCAGCACCACCGCACCGACGGGCAGGATGCTGGCCAGCACATCACCCTTGGCCGGAGTGGGAAGATTTCCCGGCAACGTGACGGTCACCTTTGGCATCGTCGGGGACTGGCCCGGAAGTCCTGCCTGTGGCGAGGGCCCCTGCGGATCCTGTCCTGTCACAGGCTGTTGCTGAGGGCCGTTCGGGGCTGGAGGCAAGGATCCCGAAGGCGTCGGACCCCCCGGCGGCACGAAACTCGGCCCGTTGGACTGGGGTGTTGAACCGATTCCGCCCCCTGGGGCGACGTCTGACGCGCCGGGCACAGCCGAGCCAGGAGTCCGGGGCGAATACGGCGTGGCATCCGACGGGCGCTCATCCTGCGACATGCGAGTCCTCCTGTCCAAGCACTGCCCCCGGTTCCGGCACATTAGCCCCTGCGGACCGTGGATGGGCAACAGGTGGATCAAGTTGTCCACAGACTCGTGACCGAATCGTGACAGCCACACGACCCGGACACGACGAAGGGCCCGCCCCCAGTGGGGACGGGCCCTTCGGTCCGTTCAATCTCTGCGAGACAGCAGACGATCAGTAGGCGTGCCCGTGACCGTCCTCTTCGCTGTCCTCCGGCTTCTCCACCACCAAGGTCTCGGTGGTGAGCAGCAGGGCGGCGATGGACGCGGCGTTGGCCAGCGCGGAACGCGTGACCTTGACCGGATCCAGCACACCAGCCGCGAGCAGGTCGACGTACTCCTCAGTGGCCGCGTTGTAGCCGTGACCCGGCTCCATCTCGGCAACCTTGGAGGTCACGACGTAACCCGGCTCGCCACCGTTCTCGGCGATCCAGCGCAGCGGCTCGACGACCGACTTGGCGACGATCCGGACGCCGGTCTTCTCGTCGCCGGAGAGTCCCAGCCCATCGGCGAGGACGGCACCGGCGTGGACGAGGGCGGAACCGCCACCGGCGACGATGCCCTCCTCGATCGCGGCGCGCGTCGCGGAGACGGCGTCCTCGATCCGGTGCTTCTTCT
>JBQDIN010000037.1:38521-39487 GCA_052094425.1 Propionibacteriaceae bacterium | reverse complement strand
CGCCCCGCCTTCAGCCCGACCAAGCTGTTCGGCTACGACCCCGATTCGGTCGACCGTGCCGTCGACTGGGCGATGGACCGGATCCGCAAGGACGACCCCTTGGAGGAGCCCGAGGTCAATGCCCTGCGCTTCGCGATGGCCCGCCGCAACGGGTACGAGCCGGAGGAGGTGGACGCTTGGTTCGACTCCCTGCGCCACCCCATCGCAAGCGAGGCGCACATTGGAACCCCCGACAGCGGTCGGCCTCCCCCGTCGAACCCCTATGCGTCGTCAGACCCCTTCGCCTGGTTGCCCTCGTCCGCGAGTTCCGATCCGTTCGCATCACCCGCATCAAAGTCCGTCCCGCCCCCGACCGAGCCGGAGGTTCCGACACCGGAGGTGCCGACCGAGCCGGAGGTTCCGCCCGAGTTGCGCGGAGCAAGCCTCGAGCCGACCAACCAGGGCGGTCATCGGACCTGGGCCCAGCTCACGGCGTTGATCCTGATCGTCGCGTTGCTCGGCCTGTTCATCGTGTCCTACTTCCTGTGACCGGCCCCGGCTTGCCTGTCGCTCAGTCGGGCAGGTCGTAGCCGGACAGTTCCTCCGGGGCGCCACCGGCCACCAACCGCCGACGCAACGCGGCCGGCAGGTACGGCAGCAACCGCATCCCCCACACGTACGCCGCCACCTGGGCCCGCGAGCCCGGAATCGCACTGCGCAGCACGCGCGGGCCGATGCTCCGGCACGCCTCGACGTATCCGCGGATCTGTTGTTCGTAGGCACCGAAGGCAACGCGGTGGTCGCCGCCGGCCTCGGTGAGCGCCCGGGCCAGCGTGTACGCCGAGGTGACTGCCAGGGTCGTCCCACCGAAACGCACCAGTGGCGGGGGCCCCGATAGGGGGGGGGCCCCGGGGGGGGGGGGGGGGAGGTTGGTCAGGGGTTGTGAAGCCGGTGGGGGAGCACCGCGGCGCGCGCCCCCCCGGGCGG
>JBQDIN010000037.1:0-38511 GCA_052094425.1 Propionibacteriaceae bacterium | reverse complement strand
CAGGTTTGCGGCGTTGGTGCCTGCCTGGGGCCCCCCCCACATCCCCCCTGGGGCCGCCAACCTGTCGGGGGGCCCCGCCACTGGTGTGCGCTGGGTCAGTTGGTCAGTCGTTGCTGACCGCGTTGACGAAGCCGGCTGCCTCGGCCGCCTCGGTGCTGTTGAACCAGACCTCGGCGACGGTCTGGGCGTACCAAGGGGACTCCGAGGTGTGGAACTTCATCGAGTCCTCGTTGCCCTTGATGTCGAAGCCCTCGGGCGCCTCGGCGCCACGGAATGAACCCTCGCCGTACTCCTTGGCGTCGCTCGACGTCTCCTCGGTCGCGACCTCCTCGACGGGGGCCTCCTGCTTCGGCTCCTCGGCCTTGGCCGGCTTGGCCTTGGCGCCGGACGCGGACTTGGCAGCCTTCTTGGCCGCCGCCGAACCCTTGGCCCGGTTGTTCCGGCCCTCCTCGACCGACTCGGTGACGATCTCGATCACAGCCATCGGTGCGTTGTCACCCTTGCGCGGTCCGACCTTGGTGATCCGGGTGTAGCCACCCTCACGATCGGCCAGGGCCGGGGCGATCTCGGTGAACAGCTCGTGCACGACGGACTTGTCCCGCACAGTCGCCATCACCTGGCGGCGGGCGTGCAGGTCACCGCGCTTGGCCTTGGTGATCAGCCGCTCGGCCACCGGGCGCAGCCGCTTGGCCTTGGTCTCGGTAGTGACGATGCGACCGTTCTCGAACAGCTGCGTCGCCAGGTTGGACAGGATCAGTCGCTCGTGGGCGGAGCTACCGCCGAGACGAGCACCCTTGGTGGGTTGGGGCATCTTTCATCTCTCCAGTCTTGCGCCCGGAAGACCTCCGGACTCATCGGTCGGTGCGGGTCAGTACTGCTCGGTCTCGGCGAAGTCGGCGTCGCCGTCCTCGTTCTCCTCGTCGTACCGACCGATTGCGCTCATCGGGTCGAAGCCGGGGGCGCTGTCCTTGAGCGACAGGCCCATCTCGTGCAGCTTCAGCTTGACCTCGTCGATGGACTTGGAGCCGAAGTTGCGGATGTCCAGCAGATCCTGCTCGCTGCGCGAGACGAGCTCGCTCACGGTGTGGATGCCCTCCCGCTTCAAGCAGTTGTAGGACCGGACGGTCAGGTTCAGGTCCTCGACCGGAAGGGCCAGGTCAGCAGCCAGCTGCTCGTCGATCGGCGACGGGCCGATCTCGATGCCCTCGGCCTCGACGTTCAACTCCCGGGCCAGACCGAACAGCTCGACCAGGGTACGGCCGGCCGAGGCCACCGCGTCCCGGGGCCGGATGGCCGGCTTGGTCTCGACGTCGATGATCAACTTGTCGAAGTCGGTGCGCTGCTCGACCCGGGTGGCCTCCACCTTGTAGGTGACCTTGAGCACCGGCGAGTAGATCGAGTCGACCGGGACTCGGCCGATCTCCGCGCCCTCGTTCTTGTTCTGCACGGCCGAGACGTACCCACGGCCGCGCTCGACGACGAGTTCCATCTCGAGTCGGCCGGTGTCGTTCAGGGTGGCGATGTGCAGCTCGGGGTTGTGCACCTCGACGCCGGTCGGCGGGGCGATGTCGGCGGCAGTGACGGCACCGGCACCGGCCTTGCGCAGGTACATCACCACCGGCTCGTCCTCCTCGGAGGAGACGACGAGGCCCTTGAGGTTCAGGATGACCTCGGTGATGTCCTCGGTCACACCCTCCAGGGTGGAGAACTCGTGCAGGTTGCCGTCGATCTTGATGCTGGTCACGGCCGCGCCCGGGATGGACGACAGCAGGGTGCGACGCAGCGAGTTGCCGAGCGTGTAGCCGAAGCCCGGCTCGAGCGGCTCGATCATGAACCGGGACCGGTTCTCGTCGACGACCTCTTCGGACAGGGTGGGGCGTTGTGCGATGAGCATGTGGTGGTTTTCCTTCCCGCGTCAACCGCTATTTGATGACGCGAACGGTGCGTGAGGCGAGACATCGGGTCCCGGCCACGGTCTTGATCAGAAGTGACGTTCCTGCCGACCCCGCAGGAGTCGGCAGGAACGGTGGTCACTTGGAGTAGAGCTCGACGATCAGTTGTTCCTGGACGTCGATCGTGATCTGCTCCCGCGTCGGCAGCTGGTGGATCAGGATCCGCATCCGACCCGGGATGGCGTCCATCCAGGCCGGCACCTCGCGGTCGCCGTGGGTCTCGCGGGCGACCACCAGCGGGTGCAGGTTGAGCGACTTCTCCTTGACATCGACGATGTCGTGCTCGGAGACCCGGTACGACGGGATGTCGACCTTCTTGCCGTTCACCAGGAAGTGTCCGTGGTTGACGAGCTGGCGGGCCTGCCGCCGGGTGTCGGCGAAGCCGGCGCGGTAGACCACGTTGTCCAGACGGGACTCCAGGATCTGCAGCAGCGTGGCACCGGTGTTGCCGGGTACACGGTTGGCTTCCACGTAGTAGTTGTGGAACTGCTTCTCCAGCACGCCGTAGGCGAAGCGGGCCTTCTGCTTCTCGCGCAACTGGAGGGCGTACTCGGATTCCTTCGTCCGGCCGCGGCCATGGGCGCCGGGCGGGTAGGGGCGGCGTTCGAACGCCTTGTCGCCACCGACCAGGTCAACACCCAGACGACGCGACTTCTTGGTCATGGGACCGGTGTAGCGGGCCATTGTTCCTCAGTCCTTACGGTAATTCGTGAATCGAGTGGGTGATCAGACGCGACGGCGCTTGGGCGGCCGACATCCGTTGTGCGGGACGGGGGTGACGTCTGAGATGGCGCCCACCTCGAGTCCGATCGCACCGAGCGAGCGGATGGCGGTCTCCCGGCCGGAGCCCGGTCCCTTGACGAACACGTCGATTCTCTTCATCCCGTGCTCCATGGCGCGACGACCGGCGGCCTCAGCCGCCATCTGTGCCGCGTACGGAGTGGACTTGCGCGAGCCCTTGAAGCCGACGGTGCCGGCGGAGGCCCAGGCGATCACGGCACCACTCGGGTCGGTGATGGCGATCACGGTGTTGTTGAACGTGCTCTTGATGTGAGCGTGGCCAGCGACCACGTTCTTCTTCTCCTTGCGACGCACCTTCTTGGTGCCGGTGCTGCGTCCTGCAGTAGCCATGAGTTCTGGTTTCTCCCTGGAAGTCTCTGTGTCTCAGTCGTTGATCCGTGACCCGTGCGGGTCAGCGGGTCTTCTTCTTGCCGGCCACGGCCCGCTTGGGTCCCTTGCGGGTACGGGCGTTGGTCTTGGTCCGCTGTCCGCGAACCGGCAGGCCACTGCGGTGGCGCCGGCCCTGGTACGAACCGATCTCGACCTTGCGGCGGATGTCACCGGCCACCTCGCGGCGAAGGTCACCCTCCACCCGGTAGTTGGCTTCGATCCAGTCACGCAGGGCGACCAGGTGGTCGTCGGTCAACTGGTGAACACGGAGGTCGCCACTGATCTCAGTGGCTTCCAGGGTCTCCAGAGCACGGGTACGACCCATGCCGAAGATGTAGGTGAGTGCGATCTCGAGACGCTTCTCGCGCGGGAGATCCACTCCAATGAGGCGTGCCATCAGGCGGTACTACCTTTCCGAATTGTCGATCCCGGCCGAGGCCTGGGGACCGCGAAGGTGTCTGGGCGTAACGCGTCCCTGCCGCCTGGGGTGGAATGGTCCACCCCGCAGGGCCCCGGCCTTCGTCCGGGGGTGTGACCGGATCTCAGGAGATCCGGCCCAGCGTCACACGTGATTGAGTTGTCTTCTTGTCCGTCGACGAGTTCTGGCGGCCTGCGATCAGCCCTGGCGCTGCTTGTGGCGCGGGTTGTCGCAGATCACCATCACGCGACCGCTCCGGCGGATGACCTTGCACTTGTCGCAGATCTTCTTGACGCTCGGCTGAACCTTCATCGAGCTTCTTTCTGAATCGGTGCCCGACCCAGCCCACGCGCGAGCGTGGCGTGCAGATCGGTCTGTTGATGGATGGGTGGCGCGGGTCCGGACGGCGGGCCGTCCGTCGGTCACTTGTGCCGGTAGACGATCCGGCCACGCGTGAGGTCATAGGCGGAGAGTTCGACGACGACACGGTCCGCAGGAAGGATGCGGATGTAGTGTTGACGCATCTTGCCGGAGATGGTGGCCAGCACCTTGTGCCCATTGCTCAACTCCACCCGGAACATCGCGTTCGGGAGTGCCTCGACAATGGTGCCCTCCAGCTCGAGTGCGCCTTCTTTCTTCGCCATGAACTCTCAATCTTCTGCGTACGCGTGACAAGTCGCCCACCGGATCGGTGGCCGGTTGGCTACTTTACGCCAGAAGCCCCAGCGGCCCAAATCGTCGATCCCCCGCCCGGGAGCGACACCTCGGCGTGTGAAACTGGTCCGATGAGCGAGTTGCACACCGAGGAGCACTGGGTGGTGACGGCCTTCCGGCGGGACGGCCGAGTGGAGATCGGCACCTCGTACCTGAAGTCAGTCTTCGCCATCATCCTCGGCCTCGGCATCGCCACCTTCATCGTCTGGGCCAACCAGGATCGGATCCGCGCGGTCCTCGCCGGCATCACGGAGTCGACCTCGGACCTGGTGCTGACCGTCGTCATGGCGATCGGAATCCCGTTCTTCCTCCTCATCGCCGCCGTGGCCATGGTGGTCGGCATGATCCGACGCCGCGACCTGACCCTCACGATGGAAGGGCTGCAGGTCGGCCGCGGCCCGGTGATCGGTTGGACGGCGGTCCGGGGGTACTCGGTCACCCGGTTCAGGGGCGGCAGCGACGTGGCGGTTCTGCAACTGGACCCGGCGGCCGGCCATGGCAAGCGCAAGGATCTGCCGGACCACCTCAAGATCTTCAGCCGGAACCTCGTGCCGATCGTCCAGCAGTGCCAGCAGATCGCCCTCCGGGGCGGCACACCCGACTGAGGGCACCCAGCCGCGGAGAGTCAGTTGGCCCGGTCGAGGCGGAACCACCAGAAATCGGGTAGAACGGGAACGGTACCCGCGACAAGGAGGACCGATGGCACTGGGAATCGAGGACTACGCCCTGCTGGGCGACCTGCACACCGCCGCCCTGGTGGGTGTCGACGGTTCGATCGACTGGCTCTGCCTGCCCCGCTTCGACTCGCCGGCCTGTTTCGCCGCGCTGCTGGGCGACTCCGACTCCGGGCACTGGAAGGTGGCCCCGGCCGCCGGCGGCCGCTGCACCAGTCGGCGCTACCGAGGGCACTCGGTCGTACTGGAGACCGACTGGACCACCCCGGAGGGCACCGTCCGGGTGATCGACCTGATGCCGGTGCGCGGCGAGGCGGCCGACGTGGTCCGGATCGTCGAGGGCGTCAGCGGCCGGGTGTCGATGGAGATGTCGCTGGTGCTCCGCTTCGACTACGGCCGGATCGTGCCGTGGGTGAATTCCGAGGGCGACGGCGTCCGCGCGGTGGCCGGCCCGGACGCGGTGTGGCTGCACACCCCGGTGCCGGTCCAGGGCAGCAACGAGGCGACCACCGCCCGGTTCAGTGTGGCCGCCGGCGAGCGGGTCCCGTTCGTACTCAGCCACAAGCCCTCCCACGAGCCCCCGCCGCGACCGGTCGACGCGGAGGTGGCGCTGGCCAGCACCGAACGGTTCTGGGCCGACTGGATCTCCCAGGCCGGCGATGTCGGCGGACCGTACCGCGCTGCGGTCCGCGATTCGTTGGTGGTGCTCAAGTCCCTCACCTACCGACCGACCGGCGGCATCGCCGCCGCCGCGACCACCTCACTGCCGGAGGAGATCGGCGGGGTCCGCAACTGGGACTACCGCTTCTGCTGGTTGCGCGACGCGGCCTTCACCCTCGAGTCCCTGCTCGAGACCGGCTACACCGCCGAGGCGCGGGCCTGGCGGGAATGGCTGCTCCGCGCGGTCGCCGGCGACCCGGCCGACCTGCAGATCATGTACGGCCTGGACGGCACCCGGCGACTCACCGAGTACGAGGTGCCCTGGCTGCCCGGGTACGAGAACTCCGCGCCGGTCCGGATCGGCAACGCCGCATCGACCCAGTGGCAACTCGACGTGTGGGGCGAGGTGCTGGTCAGCCTGCACGTCGGCCGGAGCGCCGGGTTGGAGCGGGCCGAGCACCTGTGGGACCTGCAGAAGGAGTTGCTCGACTACCTGGAGGGCCACTGGAACGAACCCGACAACGGAATCTGGGAGGGCCGGGGGGCGCGCCAGCACCACGTGTACTCGAAGGGGATGGCCTGGGCCGGGGTGGACCGGGCCGTACAGGCTGTGGAGCGTTTCGGACTGGACGGACCGGTCGCGGACTGGCGCCGACTCCGCCAGGACATCCATGATCAGGTGTGCGATCGCGGGTTCGATCCGCAGCGGGGTGCGTTCACCCAGTTCTACGGCTCCGAGGGGCTGGACAGCGCCGTGCTGCTGCTCCCCCAGATCGGCTTCCTGCCCTACACCGATCCACGCTTCGTCGGCACCCTCTCCGCGATCGAGCGCGAACTCAGCCACGACGGATTCATCCGGCGCTACGACCCGGCGGCCGACGGGGGCGCGGACGGCGTCGCCGGAGACGAGGCCACCTTCGTCGCCTGCAGCTTCTGGATGGTCGACGCGCTGCACGGGGTCGGCCGGGTGGCAGACGCGCGCACCCTGTACGAACGACTGCTCGCCCTGCGCAACGACGTCGGCCTGCTGAGCGAGGAGTACGACGTGACGACCGGCCGCCAACTGGGCAACACCCCGCAGGCGTACAGCCACGTCGGGCTGGTGAACTCCGCCCGGACCCTGGCCGGTTCCGGGACCGCGTCCAAGGGACGACCCACGGGCGACTGACCCGCCACCGAGCCGTGGCTCGGGTGCCGTGGGTCAGGTGCGGTCGGCGAGGTACCGCTTCAGGATGTCCACGTCGGCGTCCAGCACGTCGACGTGCTGGGGCAGGTCCTCGAGCCCGGCGAAGTCATCGGGGCGTTCGGGGGTGAAGCCGAGGGCCTCGGTGGTGGTGTCGGCGAACTTCACCGGCAGTGCCGTCTCCAGTACGACCGTCGGCACCGGGTCGTCGCGGAACCGGCCGGCCACGGCGATCCCGTCGGCGGTGTGCGGGTCGATCACCACCCGGTGGTCGGCGTACACCTGCCGGATCGCGGCCACCCGGTCGGCGTGGGTGCTGCTGCCGGAGTGGAAACCGAAGTCGGCCACCCGGGCGAAGTGGTCGGTGCCGGACAGGTCGAAGAACCCACCGGCGTCGACCTCGGCCCACAGTGCGCGGACCACGGCGGGGTCCCGGCCGACCAGGTCGAACACGAACCGCTCGAAGTTGGAGGCGCGGGAGATGTCCATCGACGGGCTGGAGGTCACGTGCGTCTCGGCCGAGGGCCGCGGTCGGTACACCCCGGTGGTGAAGAACTCGTGCAGGACGTTGTTCTCGTTGGTGGCCAGCACCAGCCGCCGGATCGGCACCCCGAGGGAGCGGGCCACGTGGCCGGCACAGATGTTGCCGAAGTTGCCCGTCGGGACACAGAGGTCGACCTGCTCCCCCGGCCCGGTGGTCGCGGCCAACCAGGCCCGCACGTAGTAGACGACCTGGGCGGCCACCCGGGCCCAGTTGATCGAGTTCACCGCGCCGATGTGGTGCCGTGCCTTGAAGTCGGCATCGTTGCTGATCGCCTTCACCATCGCCTGGGCGTCGTCGAACATGCCGCGGACGGCGATGTTGTGGATGTTCGGCTCGGTGAGGGAGAACATCTGGGCCCGTTGGAACGAACTCATCCGCTCGTGCGGGGACAACATGAACACCTGCACGTTGTCCTTGCCGCGCAGCGCGTACTCGGCCGAGGAGCCGGTGTCACCCGAGGTGGCGCCGAGGATGTTCAGGGTCGAACCGTCGCGGCCGAGGACGTACTCGAACAGGTTGCCGAGCAACTGCATCGCCATGTCCTTGAAGGCGAGCGTCGGGCCACCGGACAACTGCAGCAGACCGAGTCGATCCTGCTCGAGCCAGTGGATCGGGGTGATCTCGCGCGCGCGCTCCGCCGGCCGGCCGTACCGGAAGACCTCCGCGGTGTAGGTCGTCCGGCAGAGGTCGCGCAGGTCATCGGCAGGCAGGTCGGTGACGAACAGGCCCAGCACCTCGGTGGCGAGGTCGGCGTAGGAGAGCCCGCGCCAGGACTCGAGGGTCTCGGTCGACACCTGCGGGTAGTGGGCGGGGAGGAACAGCCCGCCGTCCGGGGCGAGCCCGGCGAGCAGGATGTCGGCGAAGGAGGTCTCCGGGTCGTGGTGACCCCGGGTGGAGAGGTAGTCCACGCCGGTCAGCCGACCCGCACCGAGGTGCCCAGGCAGGTGATCACGTCGCCGCGGACCAGGGAGCGGCCCCGTCGGGTCTCCGGTTCGTCGTTGACCAACACCTCGCCCCCGGCGAGCAGGATGCGGGCATCGGACCCCTGGTCGACCAGGTTCGCCAACTTGAGGAACTGCCCGAGCTTGATCGTCTCGGTCTCGATCGAGACATCGTCCATGATCATTCCAGGCCGCGTTCGTGGTACAGCTCGACACTCTCGCGTAGGGCCTTGAGGATGTACGGGGGAAACTTCATCCCCTGCTCGTGGGCCCACAGCAACCGGGCCTCGACCCGGCCGACCTCACGGGCGTACGACTCCAGGTCCTCGTCGAGGCCCAGCGCGATGACCACCCCGCCCATGTCGGCCTTGTAGTGGTTCATCCCGTTGGTGCCGACGAGGCCGTAGGACTTCTCCCGCAGCACCCGGGCCAGGTAGAGCTGCCACGGCTTCAACCGCTTGCCCTGCACAAGTTCGGTGGCCGACATCTGGTAGAAGGCGAAGTGTCCGGGCTCCTGCTGCTTGATCGGGGTGATGATGGTCTCGGAGATGGCCTTCTCCCCCATCTCGACCATGCCGGAGTTGATCTGGTTGTAGGCCAGTACCGCCTGCCGTTCGGTGCTGGCGCCGGTCAGGTAGTACAGCAGCTTGGCGATCTCCTGGATCGGGGGGAGGTGGGCCATCGCGCCCAACATCTTGATCTGGAAGGACACGTCCAGGTGCGGCTCAGCCGGCTTCCGCCCGAGGTCCTGTTGGAGCCGGTCCAAGATCAACCCGTGCTGGATCTCCTGCGGCTGCCACACGTCGGCGTAGAACATCCGGTTCGTCTCGTCCACGTCCGGCAGCAGGACCAGCAGTTCGAGGACGTTGCGGTCCACCTCCAACTCGACCCGGGCCAGGTAGTCGATGACGTGGCCGTACTCCTGCTGCACCTTCGCCGGGTCACGGATGGCTCGATCCACCGACCCGAGGTCGATCGGCGGATAGAGGTCACCGAGTCGCTTGACGTGGTCAGCGATCTTCTGGCGGGTGATGGCTTGCCGGGGCACAGCCCCATCCTACGAGAGAGACCGGCGGGGGCCAACGCGTGGTCAGCGTCTCCGGTCAGGGTCTCAGAGCAGCAGCGCGAGCAGCAGCACGATCAACACGACCACAACTACTACGGCGCCGCCGCCGACCAGGGCCAAGCTGGTGCCGCTGCGGGCCCGGGTGAGTTCGCCGGCCTCGCCACCCGACGACTCCACGATCGCCGGGGTCTGATGCGTCTCCCGTGGTGGCAGTCCGTCCACGACGGGTACCAACTCCCCGAGTGTGTGGGCCGCGTAGAGCCGGTCCAGCCGGGCCGAGTAGTCCTCCTGGCTGACCTTGCCCTCGCTGAAGGCGTCGTTCAACCGGGTGGTCAGTTGATCCCGCTCCTCGTCACTCACCGGAACGTCCGGGGTGCTCCGGTACGGCGAGGAGATCGGCAGGTTGCTCACTCCTCCACGGTACCTGCTCGTTAGGCTCGACGGATGCGCATCGTCTCGCTCCTCCCCTCGGCGACCGAGATCGTCTACGCCCTGGGCCTGGACGATGACTTGGTCGGCGTCACCTTCGAGTGCAACGAACCGCCCCGGGCACGGACGGACAAGCGGATCATCGTCGGCGGGCGTGACACGAGCACGATGGAGCCGGGCGCCATCGACGCCTACGTGCGCGAGCAGTTCGCCGCCGGCGCAGACCTCTACACCCTGCACGAGGACGCGCTGGCCGACCTCGATCCGGACCTGATCCTGACCCAGGACCTCTGCCGGGTGTGCGCGGTGCCGACGGGCAAGGTCCGCGAGGCCGTGGACCACCTGGGTTGCGCCGCGGAGGTGCTCACCCTCGACCCGTACTCGCTCACCGACGTCCTGGACACGATCACCGCGGTGGCCGAGACCACTGGCCGAGGATCGGCCGGCGCCACGCTCCGGCGGGAGCTGGAGGAGCGCTTGGCCGTCGTACGGGAGCGGGTTGCCGGGACCCGTCGGCGTCGGGTCGCGGTGGTCGAGTGGGTCGATCCGCCGTTCGGGGCCGGGCACTGGATGCCGGAGATGGTCGAGGCCGCGGGTGGTGAACCGGTGGCCTGCTCCCCGGCCGCTCCCTCGACGGAGACCACCTGGGCCGAGGTCCGGGCTGCGGATCCCGAGGTGGTGGTCGTCTCCCCCTGCGGGTTCGGCCTCGACGGCGCGCTCACGCAGTCGGCAGCCGTACGGGCCGAACTCCCGGACGCCGAGGTGTGGGCGATCGACGGCGACGGACTCATGGTCCGCCCGGGCCCCCGTCTCGTCGAGGGGGTCGAGGCCCTGGCCGGCATCCTGCACCCGGACCTGTTCCCCCGACACCCGGGCACCCGGATCGTGGGCTGACCGCACCGGCCCGCCCACTTCGCGCGAACTGCGGTGTACGGGAGTCAGCGGGTCGGCCGAAGACCCGTGTGCTGGGCGGCGAAGGCGAGGATGTCGGCCCACTCGGCGGCCACCATCGCCGTCGGCTTGCCCATCCCGTGGCCGGTGTTCACCTCGATCCGGGTGAGTACCGGGGTGTCGCCGGCCTGGGCGTGTTGCAGGGCGGCGATGAACTTGTGGCTGTGCAGCGGGACGACCCGGTCGTCGTGGTCGCCGGTGTGCACCAGCGTGGCCGGGTAGGAGGTCCCCGGACGGACGTTGTGCACCGGGGAGTAGCCGAGGATGACGGCCAGGTCGTCGGCCTCGTCCGGGTCACCGAAGTCGGAGATCCACGCGGCCCCGATGGTGAACTGGTGGAAGCGGACCACGTCCAGCACGCCGACTCCGGGCAGCGCCACCGCGGCCAGGTCCGGCCGCTGGGTCATCGTGGCGCCGACCAACAGACCGCCGTTGCTGCGACCGTGGATGACCAACTGCTCCGGGGTGGTCACTCCCGTCTCGGCCAGGTGGTCACCGACCGCGATGAAGTCGTCGAACACGTTCGGCTTGGCTGCCTTGCGGCCCTGGTCGTACCACTCGGCGCCGTACTCGCCGCCGCCGCGCAGGTTGGTGATCACCAGCGCCCCGCCGGCCGCCAACCAGGCCGCCCATCCGGGCCGGTAGTCGGCCAGCACCGGGATCCGGAATCCGCCGTAGCCGTACAGCCAGGTGGGCTGCGGCCGGCTGCTGTCGAACCCCTCCGGGGTGATCAGGAAGTACGGCACCTCGGTGCCGTCAGCACTGGTGGCGCGGCGGCGCTCGACCCGGATCTCGGGCGGGGTGAAAGTGGTCTGGCCACGGACCAGGCCCAGGGCGCGGACCGCCCCGTCGTCGGCGCTCACCAGGAACGACCGGGTCGGGCTGGTGACCGAGGACATCCCGACGAACACCTCCGACTCGTCGGCGTGCGCATCGAGGCCGACCAGGGCGCCGCCGGGGACCTGCACCTCGCCGAGCGGGGTACCGTCGAGTCCGTGGCGGACCAACACCGGCTGCGCGTCCCGCAGGGACACCGCCAGCAGGTTGCTCCCGGCCGCCGCCACCTCGACCAGGGTGCCGTCCCCTTCGGGGATCACCTCGGCCGGCTTCTGCACCCCGCCGACCCGGGCCACTTCCAGATCGAGGCTGACCACCCGGCCACGCGGGGCGTCGAGGTCGGTCAGCACCAGGACCGAGGACTCGTCGGTGCGGATGAAGTCGTACTGGGCGTCGGGCACGTCGACGACCTTGACCGGGGCCCCGACCAGGGTCCGGCCGTCCTCGGCGGACAACGGGAGCAGCCACAGCCGGTTCCGGCTCTCGGTGCCCTGGGCCAGGGTGATCACCAGCCACCGTTGGTCGTCCGAGACCTGGCCCCGGAACATGAGCCGGTCCTGCCCCGGGAACTCGAGCAGCAGTTCGTCCTCCTCGGCCGGCCGACCGACCCGGTGGATCCGCAACTGCCCACCCCCGAGCGCGGCGGTCTCGGTGCCGTCGGAGTCACCGGCCGGCGGGAAGTACGTGTAGGCGTACGAGGTGTGGTCCGGCAACCAGGTGGCGGCGGAGAACTTGGTGCGGATCGGCGGTTCGTCGACGGGCTCGCCGGTGGTCAGGTCCAGCAGCACCAGGTCCTGCCAGTCGGAGCCGGCGTCGGCGCGGTTGTAGCAGAGGTAGTGCCCGTCCTTGCTCACGGTGAAGCCACTCACGGCGGTGGTGCCATCCTCCGACAGCGTGTTCGGGTCGATGATCACCCGGCCGGCCGATTCCAACTCCTCGATGCTGTCGGCGACGTACCAGACATCCTGGTTCTGTTGCCCGTCATTGCGGGCGACGAAGTAGTGGCCGCCCTTCCGGAACGGCGTCCCGGCGCGCGGCCGGTGCATGATCGCCGCCAGTTGCTCGCTGAACCAGTCCCGATCCGCGAGTTCGGTCAGGTGGGCGTCGGTGACCTCGTTCTGCCGCCGCACCCAGTCGACGGTCTCGGGCGCATCCGGGTCCTCCAACCAGCGGTACGGGTCGGCGACGGTGTGCCCGTGCAACTCCTCGGTGTGGTCCTCGCGGCGGGTCTGGGGATAGTCGAAGGAAGTCACTTCACCATCGTGTCAGATGTGCCCCGCGGCTGCCCGGATCGGTCCGCGGATCGTCGGCGCAGCACGAGGGCGGCCGCGATCACCAGCAGGAAGAGGGAGGGCAGCATCGCGAGCAGTCCCCAGTCCGGGAGGAGTACCTCATACCCCCCGGTCGGGCGGCCACGGTGACCAGCAGGGGGATCCGTCGCTCACTCATCCGATCATTGTGACCGAGGGACAGGCCAGTCAACTGTCTGCCGGACGGGTCCCGCCGCGTTCACCCGACGGTGGTCGGGGAATCTTCCTCGGCGACGAGTCCGTGCAGCGGAACCGGCTCCGGCCGGATGCCCTCCGGCTCCACCAGAGCCACCGGGGCCCACGTCCTGCGGACCAGCAGCAGGAGCAGCCCCGAGATGGTGGCGACCCCGAACATCACGCCGGCCATGGCCGCGGCGGTTCCGCCGAAGAAGCCGGTGACCGGCGCGACCAGGGCTCCCATCACGAAGCCGAGCGCACCGTTCAGCGCG
Organism: Propionibacteriaceae bacterium; assembly: GCA_052094425.1. Lineage (GTDB taxonomy): Bacteria > Actinomycetota > Actinomycetes > Propionibacteriales > Propionibacteriaceae > Microlunatus. The sequence goes on along the minus strand of JBQDIN010000037.1, from coordinate 25,213 downwards.
GCTGCCGACCCGGCTTGGTGGCCGTTGCGTTCCAACACGATGGCCGGAACCGAGGGCAGCACGAACCCGACCGTGGCCAGGGTGGGGACGAGCAGCAGCACCAGCGGCCAGAACCCGCCGCCGTCTGCAGTCATGGTGAGGGCGACGACGAACAGGGCGGCGGCGAGCAGCCAGCCGCCCGCGATGGCGACGGTCACGATCCGTTCCGGGCGGAAGCGCCCGACCAGTGCGCCGTTGATCTGCGAACCGGCGGTCACGCCCAGGGCACCGGCGCCGAACACGTAGCCGAACTGGCTCGCGGTCAGCCCGTACCCCTCCTGGAAGACGAAGGTGGAGGAGGACACATAGGCGAACATCGCGCCCATGTAGAAGGCGCCCATCAACACGACCCCGATGAAGGACCAGTCGGTCAGCAGGGACCGGTACGAGGAGAGAGCGGCCCGGGTGCCGCCCGTACGCCGATGCGCGGCCGGGAGCGACTCGGGCAGGAAGACCGCGGCCACGACGAACAGCAGCACCCCGAAGCCGCCAAGCACGGCGAACATGGTGCGCCAGGTGCCGAAGTGCAGGATCTGCGCGCCGAGGGTGGGCGCCAGGATGGGCGCGACCCCCACCACGAGCATCAGCCGGGAGATGATCTTGCCGATGCCGATGCCGGAGAACAGGTCGCGGACGACGGCCATCGCGAGCACCATCCCGGCAGCACCGCTCAGGCCCTCGATCGCCCGTAGGGCAGTCAGCCATTCGACGGACTGGACGCCGATGATGGCGAAGGAGGAGACGATGTAGACGCCGAAGGCGATCAGCAGCGGTCGGCGGCGGCCGTACGCGTCTGACAGCGAGCCGATCAGCAGCTGCCCGATGGCGAGGCCGGCGAGGGTGGAGGTCATGGTCAATTGGACCCGGGCCGGGCTGGTGGACAGCTCCGACACGATCTGCGGAAAGGCGGCCAGGTAGAGGTCGATGGTCAGTGGACCAACCGCGGTCAACGCCGACAGCAGCAGGACGAAACCGACACCGATGCGGGTGCGGGCGGGGGCGGGGATGGTCACGGAGGATTCAACAGCACGATCGGTGTGGTTGTTCCCGGCTGGGGCGGAATCTTCTGCTGTTCACCCAACCAGCGGAGCCGACGCTGATCGAGCTTGGGGAGATCACCGCCAGCGGGAGCGGGAGGTCAGTCGCCGAGCGGCCCGAAGGGGATCCCGAGTTCGCCGAGGCGTTGCTCGCCGCCGTCCTCGGCGGTGAGCACCCAGATGCCGTGCCGGGTCACCGTCATGGTGTGCTCCCAGTGGCTGGCCGGTGCCGAGTCGTTGGTCACGACGGTCCAGCCGTCGGCCAGCTCGCGATTGTCCGGGGCGCCGAGGGTGATCATCGGTTCGACGGCCAGGCAGAGGCCCTCGACGATCCGCGGCCCACGGCCGCCTCGACCGGCGTTGGGTACGTCCGGGGCCTGGTGCATCTGCGAGCCGATCCCGTGGCCGACGTACTCGGCCACGATCCCGTACGCGTGCGACTCGGCGGCGATGGATGCCTCGACCGCGGCGGAGAGGTCGGTGACCCGACCGCCGAGGCGGGCGGCGGCGATGCCCTGCCACATCGCTCGCTCGGTGGCCGCGGACAGTTCCCGACGCTCCGGCGCTGTGTCGCCGATGCAGATCGTCCGGGCCGAGTCACCGTGCCAGCCGGCAACGATCGCGCCGCAGTCGACCGAGACCAGGTCGCCCTCGGCCAGCACCCGTTCCCCCGGGATCCCGTGCACGACCTCCTCGTTCACGGAGATGCAGGTGACGCCGGGGAAGCCGTGGTAGCCGAGGAAGGAGGGGGCTGCACCCGCACTGCGGATGACGTCCGCGGCGACCGCATCCAACTCGGCGGTGCTGATCCCTGGCCGGGCCGCGTCGGTCACCGCGCGGAGCGCGGCGTGCACGACCAAGCCGGCCCGACGCATCACCAGGATCTGTTCGGGGGTCTTCAGTTCCACCCGGTCCCGCCCGAACACCAAGGGTCGCTCAGAGTTGGTCGAGGGCGGTGAAGATGCGGCCGGATACGTCGCCGATCTCGCCGAGGCCGTCGACCCGCACCAGCACACCCCGTTCGGCGAAGGTGTCGAGCAGCGGCTGGGTCTCGTCGCGGTACACCTGCTGGCGGACCCGGATGGCGTCCTCGGCGTCGTCCACCCGGCCCTCCTTCTCGGCCCGTTTGCGCAGCCGTTCGACCACGGCCTCGGTGTCGACTTCGAGGGAGATCACCGCGTTCAGGCTGGTGCCCTGTTCGGCCAGGATGCCGTCCAGGGCCTGGACCTGGGCGACCGTACGCGGGTAACCGTCGAGCAGGAAGCCCTCGCGGGCGTCGTCCTCGGCCAGCCGGTTCGCGACGATCTGGTTGGTGATCTCGTCGGAGATGTAGCCGCCCTCGGCCATGATCCGCTTGGCCTCGAGGCCGAGCGGGGTGCCCGCTGCGACGTTGGCACGGAAGATGTCCCCGGTGGAGATCGCCGGAATCGAGTAGTGCTCGGCGATGGATGCGGCCTGGGTTCCCTTCCCGGCCCCGGGGGGGCCCATGATCAGCAGTCTCATCGCAGGAACCCTTCGTAGTTGCGTTGCTGGAGTTGGCTCTCGATCCGCTTCACCGTGTCCAGACCGACGCCCACGACGATCAGGATGGACGTGCCGCCGAACGGGAAGTTCTGGCTGGCGCCGACGAGGATGAACGCGATCGACGGGATCAGCGAGATCAGGCCCAGATACAGCGATCCGGGGAAGGTCAGTCGGGAGAGCACGTGGGCCAGGTACTCCTGGGTGGCCCGGCCGGCCCGCACCCCGGGGATGAACCCGCCGTACTTCTTCATGTTGTCCGCCACTTCCTCGGGGTTGAAGGTGATGGAGACGTAGAAGTAGGTGAAGAAGATGATGAGCAGGAAGAACGAGATCATGTAGACCGGGTGGTCCCCGTTGACGAAGTTCGTCTGGATCCAGGTGGAGATCTCCGACTCCGGCCGGAACTGCGCGTAGAGCACCGGCAGGTACATCAGCGAGGAGGCGAAGATGACCGGGATGACGCCGGCCTGGTTCACCTTCAGCGGGATGTAGGTGGTGCTGCCGCCGAACATCCGCCGGCCCACCATCCGCTTGGAGTACTGCACCGGGATCCGACGCTGGGCCTGCTCGATGAAGATGATGGCCAGCATCACCACGAGGCCGAGGGCGAGCACGCCGAGGAACACGATCCAGCCCTCCGAGCCGGGACGCTCGGTCTTGATGCTCCACAGCGCAGTCGGGAAGGTGGCGGCGATCTGGGTGAAGATCATCACCGACATGCCGTTGCCGACCCCGCGCTCGGTGATGAGCTCACCGAGCCACATCACCACGCCGGCGCCGCCGGTCATCGTCAGGATCATCACGATGGTCGGGAAGATGCTGTCGTCGTAGATGATGCCGGTGCAGCCCTGGAAGAGCATGTCGTTACGGGCCAGGGTGACGAAGGCGGTGGCGTTCAGCACCGCCAGCACCAAGGTCAGGTACCGGGTGTACTGGGTGATCTTCTGCTGCCCGGACTGGCCCTCCTTCTTCAGCGCCTCGAGCCGCGGGATGACCACCACCAGCAACTGCAGGATGATGCTCGCGGTGATGTAGGGCATGATCCCCAGGGCGAAGATCGCCAACTGGAGCAGTGCGCCCCCCGAGAAGAGGTTGACCAGGGAGTAGAGGCCCGCCTGCTCCCCGGTCTCGGCCGCCTTGCGACAGACGTCGATCTGGGCGACGTTGACCCCGGGCACGGGAATGACGGATCCCAGCCTGAAGACCGCGAGGATCCCCAGGGTGAAGAAGATCTTCTTCCGCAGCTCAGGCGACCTGAACGCGTTTCCGAAGGCGGCGAGCACCCAATTCCTCTTTTCCCTGCCTTGGCCCCTCCCACGGTCGGGTGGGGCCGTTGCAATTCAATTCCGTCGGTGACCCTATCAAGGCCACAGGGGCGAGCCCGTCACGAGCACGCCCCTGCCACCGCTGTCCTGGGACCAGCTGTTCTCGATCCGGAACTACACCTCGGTCGTGGTGCCGCCGGCCGCCGCGATCTTCTCCTTGGCGCTGGCGGAGAATGCATTCGCACTCACCTGCAGCGCCACCGAGACCTCGCCGGCACCGAGCACCTTGACCAGGGACCCGTCCCGGACGGCGCCCTTGGCGACCAGGTCGGCCACCTCGACGCTACCGCCCTCGGGGTACAACCCCTGGAGCTTGTCCAGGTTCACGACCTGGTACTCGACCCGGAACGGGTTCTTGAAGCCTCGGAGCTTCGGCACCCGCATGTGCATCGGCATCTGGCCACCCTCGAAGTTCTGCGGGGTGTTCTTCCGTGCGCCGGTGCCCTTGGTGCCCCGACCCGCGGTCTTGCCCTTCGAGCCCTCGCCACGACCCACGCGGGTCTTGGCGGTCTTGGCTCCCGGGGCCGGCCGCAGGTGGTGCAATTTCAGCGACGCGACGCGCGCGCCGGCCTGCTCAGTGTTGTCTGCCATCTCACTCGACCTCCTCAACGGTGACCAAGTGCCGGATGGACTTGATCATTCCGCGAACTTCGGGACGGTCCTCGTGTGCCGCCTCGTCGCCGATGCGCTTCAGCCCGAGGGTGCGGAGGGTGTCCCGCTGACTCTGCTTGCAGCCGATGACGGAGCGCATCTGGCTGACCTTCAGGCGCGCCATCAGGAAGCCACCTCCTTGCGGGCCCGGAGCAGTGCCGCCGGAGCGACCTCCTCGACCGTCTTGCCCCGACGCTTGGCCACGTCCTCCGGCTCCTCCAAGGACTTCAAGGCGGCCACGACGGCGTGCACCACGTTGATGGCGTTCGGGGTCCCGAGGGACTTCGACAGCACATCGTGGATGCCGGCGCACTCCAGCACGGCGCGGACCGACCCACCGGCGATCACCCCGGTACCAGCCGAGGCGGGACGCAGCAGGACGACGCCTGCGGCCTTCTCCCCCTGCACCGGGTGCGGGATGGTGCCCTGGACGCGCGGGACGCGGAAGAAGTTCTTCTTCGCCTCCTCGACGCCCTTGGCGATCGCCGACGGCACCTCCTTGGCCTTGCCGTAACCGACACCGACCGTCCCGTCCCCGTCGCCGACGACGACCAGAGCGGTGAAGCTGAAACGTCGACCACCCTTGACGACCTTGGCCACTCGATTGATCGAGACGACCCGCTCGCTGTACATGTTCTTGTCCTGCGCCTGGCCACGACGATCGTCCCGGCCACGACGCTCACCACCTGCGCCGCCACCGCGGCGCTGGGTTCCATTCATCGCAATTACCTCACTCTCGTCGTGTCAGAAGCCCAGACCGGACTCGCGCGCGCCGTCAGCCAGCGCGGCGATCCGTCCGTGGTACTTGTGTCCGGCGCGGTCAAAGACCACGTTCTCGATTCCTGCGGCCTTCGCCCGCTCGGCCACGATCTGGCCGACCTGCTTGGCCTTGGCCGACTTGTCGCCGTCCGTGCCGCGCACGTCCGCCTCCATGGTGGAGGCCGACACCAGGGTGTTCCCTGCGGTGTCGTCGATCACCTGGACGAAGAGATGCTTGGCCGACTTGGAGACGACCAGACGGGGACGCTCGGGTGCACCGAAGATCTTCTTGCGCACACGCTTCTGACGACGCAACCGCGAGGCGGTCTTTGTCGCCATGCCCTTGCGGGCGGACAAAGAAACAGCCATCGTCACTTACCAGCCTTTCCGACCTTGCGGCGGACCTGTTCGCCCGCGTATCTGACGCCCTTGCCCTTGTACGGCTCGGGCTTGCGCAGCTTGCGAATGTTCGCTGCGACCTCTCCCACCTGCTGCTTGTCGACGCCCTGGACCGACAACTTGGTCGGGGTCTCGACGGTGAAGGTGATCCCCTCGGGGGCCAACACCTTCACTGGGTGGCTGTATCCGAGCGAGAACTCCAACTCGTTCGGACCCTTGGACAGGACGCGGTAGCCCACGCCCACGATCTCGAGCTTCTTCTCGTAGCCCTCGGTGACACCGGTGACCATGTTGGACACCAGGGTCCGGGTCAACCCGTGCAGGGACCGGCTCTCCCGCTCCTCGTCGGGTCGGCTGACCTCGATCTCACCGTTCTCCGACTTGGCGATCGTGATCGGCTCGGCGACCCGGTGCTGCAGCTGGCCCTTCGGACCCTTCACCTGCACCTGCTGGCCGTCGAGGTTGACCTCGACACCGGACGGGACGGCGATGGGAAGCTTGCCAATGCGCGACATCTCAGTTCCTCTCTCTCGTCTCGTCCGTCACCAGACGTAGGCGAGGACTTCCCCGCCAACGCTCTGGGAGTGTGCCTGGCGGTCGGTCAGCAGTCCGTGCGAGGTCGAGATGATCGCCACACCGAGGCCACCGAGGACCTTGGGCAGCCCGGTCGACTTCGCGTAGACGCGCAGACCCGGCTTGGAGATGCGGCGGACACCGGCCAGCGAGCGCTCTCGGTTCTGGCCGTACTTGAGGGTCAGGGTCAGGGACTTGCCCACCTCGTCCTCGGTCGGCTCGTTCACCTCGTAGGAGGAGATGTAGCCCTCGGACACCAGGATCTCGGCGATACCCACCTTGATCTTGCTGTGCGGCATCTTCGCCGCCTCGTGGTACGCCTGATTGGCGTTGCGCAGACGCGTCAGCATGTCTGCGATCGGGTCGGTCATGCTCATGGCTTCGTCAGCCTCTTTCTCGCTGGGGTTTCCGGGCGGCGCCCGGACCTACGGCGTTTCTCAAGTTCTCGGATGGATGGATCGCGTCACCAGGACGACTTGGTGACACCGGGCAGCTCGCCCCGGTGCGCCATGCCGCGCAGGCAGACCCGGCAGAGGCCGAACTTGCGGAAGACCGCCTTGGGACGGCCGCACTTCTGGCACCGCGTGTAACCGCGGACAGCGAACTTCGACTTGCGGGACTGCTTGACCTTCAGGCCTGTCTTTGCCATTTCAGATTCCTTGGTTTCAGTTCTGCTTGAACGGGAAGCCGAGGTGCTTCAACAGCGCCCGCCCCTCGTCGTCGTTCGTGGCCGAGGTCACGAAGGTGATGTCCATGCCCCGGGTGCGGTCGATCTTGTCCTGGTCGATCTCGTGGAACATGACCTGCTCGTTGAGACCGAAGGTGTAGTTGCCTCGGCTGTCGAACTGGCGGTCCGACAGACCACGGAAGTCACGGATCCGCGGCAGCGCCAGGCTGAGCAGCCGATCGGCGAACTCCCACATCCGTGCTCCCCGCAGGGTGACGTGGGTACCGATGGGCATGCCCTCACGGAGCTTGAACTGGGCGATGGACTTGCGGGCCTTGGTGACCTGCGGCTTCTGGCCGGTGATGGTGGTCAGGTCCTTGATCGCGCCGTCGATGAGCTTGGAATCGCGAGCAGCCTCGCCCACGCCCATGTTCACCACGACCTTGACCAGGGTCGGCACCTGCATCACATTGGCGTAGGCGAACTCCTCCTGCAGGGCCGCGACGATCTCGCTGCGGTAGCGCTCCTGCAGCCGCGGCAGCACCTTCTCGCTGGTGGTGGCGGTCATCAGATTTCCTCTCCGGTCTTGCTGGCCTTCCGGATCGACCGGAAGCCCTTGTACTCGTTGCCGTCGGGACGACGCTTGGTCACCTCGACGCGCTCGTACGCCACGCGGGTCACGACCTCGTTGCCGTCCGCATCCTTCACGACGAGCTGGACGTTCGACGCGTGGATCGGGGCCTCCGAGGAGATGATCCCGCCCTGGGTCTGCTGACCCTGTGGCTGGGCCGAGCTGTCGCGGACGTGGCGCTTGACGACGTTCACGCCCTGGACGGTCACCTTGGCGGTCTCGGGATAAACGGCGATGATCTCACCGACCAGACCCTTGTCCTTGCCGGCGATGACCTTCACCTTGTCACCCTTGATGACGTGCAACTTGTTCTGTGCCTTCTTGCTCTGGGACTTGGTGCTCATCTCAGATCACCTCCGGGGCCAACGACACGATGCGCATGAACTTCTTCTCCCGCAGCTCCCGACCCACCGGGCCGAAGATGCGGGTTCCACGGGGCTCGCCGGCATCCTTGAGGATGACGGCCGCGTTCTCGTCGAACTTGATGTACGAACCATCGGGGCGACGACGCTCCTTGACGGTCCGGACAATGACGGCCTTGACGATTTCACCCTTTTTCATGTTGCCACCGGGGATCGCGTCCTTGACGGTGGCAACGATGGTGTCGCCGATGCCGGCGTAGCGGCGGCCGGAGCCGCCGAGGACACGGACGCACAAGATTTCCTTGGCTCCCGTGTTGTCGGCGACCTTGAGCCGCGACTCCTGCTGGATCATCTCTTGTCTCCTGGTTGTCTCATCGGTTCTCCTCGTGGAGCCTGATGGAACTGGTGGGCCTTCTGTGTTGTGGACGTGCGGGTGGTGCGGGGTCGGGCAGGGGTTACTTGGCCCGCTCGACGATCTCGACCAGCCGCCAGCGCTTGGTGGCTGAGGTCGGCCGGGTCTCCATGATCACAACGCGGTCTCCGGCACCGGCCGAGTTCTCCTCGTCGTGAGCCTTCAGCTTCACGGACTTGCGCATCACCTTGCCGTACAGCTTGTGCTTCACCCGATCCTCGACGGCGACGACGATGGTCTTGTCCATCTTGTCGCTGACGACCAGGCCCTCACGAACCTTGCGGGCGTGGCGCTCGTCGGTGACGGCCGGGTCGGCCTGCGGAACGGTCTCGGTCACTGGGTCAGTCATGCTTCTGCCTTCTCACTTGCGGTCTCGAGCTCGACATCGGGGTCGTCCACGATGCCGAGGTTGCGCTCCTGCAGCACGGTGTAGATCCGCGCGATGTCCTTGCGGACGCCGCGCAGCCGACCGTGCGACTCCAACTGGCCGGTGGCGGCCTGGAAGCGCAGGGTGAACAACTCTTCCTTCAGCTCGACGACCTTCTTGTTGAGCTCATCACGACCCAGGCCACGCAGCTCGGCTGCGGTTTCGGTCTTCGCCATCAGATGTCACCCCCTTCACGCATCACGATGCGGCACTTCATCGGCAACTTGTGGTTGGCCAGCCGCAGGGCCTCGCGGGCCACGGAATCCTCGACACCGGACAGTTCGAACATCATGCGGCCCGGCTTCACGTTGGCCACCCACCACTCGGGCGACCCCTTGCCGGAACCCATCCGGGTCTCGGCCGGCTTCTTGGTCAGCGGACGGTCGGGGTAGATGTTGATCCACACCTTCCCGCCACGCTTCATGTGCCGCGTCATGGCGATCCGCGCGGCCTCGATCTGGCGGTTGGTGACGTACGCGGGCTCGAGAGCCTGAATGCCGTAGTCACCGAAGACCAGTTCGGTGCCGCCCTTGGCCATACCACGCCGCTTGGGGTGGTGCTGCTTGCGGAACTTGACTCTGCGCGGGATGAGCATCAGGCCCCCGTTCCTGCGGTCTCGGTGGCGGGCGCAGCGCTGCTGGCCTCGCCGCCCTGGTCGGACTGGGTCTGCGGTGCGCCCTCGGCACGCCGACGGCCACCGCGCTCCGGGCGGTCGCCCCGGCGCCCACCAGCACGGGTGGGACGACGGTTGCCACCGGCGGCGTTGCGGGCCGCCTTCTGGGCCGCCCGCTCGGTGCGGGAACCGGACACGTCGCCCTTGTAGATCCACACCTTCACACCGATCCGGCCGAAGGTGGTCCGGGCCTCGTGGAAGCCGTAGTCGATGTCGGCGCGCAGCGTGTGCAGCGGCACCTGGCCCTCGCGGTAGAACTCCGAGCGGCTCATCTCGGCGCCGCCCAGACGACCGGAGCACTGGATCCGGATGCCCTTGGCACCGGAACGCATGGCGGTCTGCTGGGCCTTGCGCATGGCCCGCCGGAAGGCGACCCGGGCGCTGAGTTGCTCGGCGACACCCTGGGCGACCAGCTGGGCGTCGGTCTCCGGGTTCTTGACCTCGAGCACGTTCAGCTGGACCTGCTTGCCGGTGAGCTTCTCCAGCTCGCTGCGGACCCGCTCGGCCTCGGCGCCGTTGCGACCGATGACGATGCCGGGACGGGCGGTGTAGATGTCCACCCGGACCCGGTCCCGGGTGCGCTCGATCTCGACGCTGGAGATGCCGGCGCGCTCGAGGTTCTTGACCAGGAGTGCGCGGATCTTGACGTCCTCGCCCACATAGGACGAGTAGAGCTTGTCGGCATACCAACGGCTCTTGTGGTCGGTGGTGATCCCGAGGCGGAAACCGTACGGGTTGATCTTTTGCCCCATGCTCAGGCTCCCTTCTCGGTACGGGGTTCGACTACGACGGTGATGTGGCTGCCACGCTTCAGGATGCGGCTCGCGCTGCCCTTGGCCCGGGCGCGGATGCGACGCAGGGTCACACCCTCGTCCACGAAGGCCTGGGAGACGAACAGTTCCTCGGCGTTCAGGTTCTCGCTGGTCTCGGCGTTCGCGATGGCGCTGGCGATCACCTTGTAGACCGGCTCGCTCGCGGCCTGCGGGGCGAACCGCAGTGTGGTCAGGGCGTCCTGGGCGTCCATCCCACGGACCAGGTCGACGACCCGGCGGACCTTGGTCGGCGACATCCGGACGTGGCGCGCGATCGCGTAGGAGCCCGGACGGTCGCCCAACAGGGCTCCCCGGCGGCTCGGCCGCGCTTTGTCAGTGGTGCTCATTGAATTCAGATTCCTTAGTCAGATCCTGGCTCGTGTCGATGCCCCGGGGGGTCAGCGACGACGCGCCTTCCGGTCGTCCTTCTCGTGGCCGCGGAAGGTGCGCGTGGGTGCGAACTCCCCCAGCTTGTGACCGACCATGGAGTCGGTGATGAAGACCGGGACGTGCTTGCGGCCGTCGTGCACCCCGATGGTGTGACCGATCATGTCGGGCACGATCATCGACCGTCGCGACCAGGTCTTGATGACGTTCTTCGTTCCCTTGTCGTTCTGCACCTCGACCTTCTTGGTGAGGTGGTCGTCGATGAAGGGACCCTTTTTCAGACTGCGTGGCATCTTTTCCTCAACCTCAGCGCTTCTTGCCGGTCTTGCGACGACGGACGATCATGCGATTGCTGGCCTTGTTCGGGTTGCGGGTGCGACCCTCGGACTTGCCCCACGGGGACACCGGGTGGCGTCCACCGGAGGTCTTGCCCTCTCCACCACCGTGCGGGTGGTCGACCGGGTTCATCACGACACCGCGGACGGTCGGGCGCTTGCCCTTCCAACGGTTGCGACCGGCCTTGCCCCAACTGATGTTGGACTGTTCGGCGTTGCCGACCGCACCGATCGTGGCGCGGCAGCGGATGTCGACCATCCGCGTCTCGCCGGACGGCATCCGCAGTGTGGCGTTCTTGCCCTCGCGAGCCACCAGCTGCACCGAGGCCCCAGCGGAGCGGGCGATCTTGGCGCCACCACCGGGTCGCAGCTCCACCGCGTGGATCGTCGTGCCCACCGGGATGTTGCGCAGCGGCAGGTTGTTGCCGAACTTGATGTCCGACTCGGCGCCGGCCTCGACGACCGTGTGCTGCTCCAGGCCCTGCGGGGCGAGGATGTAGCGCTTGTCGCCGTCGGCGTAGTGCAGCAGTGCGATTCGGGCGGTGCGGTTCGGGTCGTACTCGATGTGAGCGACCTTGGCCGGCACGCCGTCCTTGTCGTAGCGCTTGAAGTCGATCAACCGGTAGGACTGCTTGTGTCCACCGCCGATGTGGCGGGTCGTGATCCGACCGGTGTTGTTGCGGCCGCCCGTCTTCGGGCTCGGACGCAGCAGGGACTTCTCCGGGGTCGACCGGGTGAGCTCGACGAAGTCGGCGACGCTGCTGCCGCGACGACCAGGCGTCATCGGCTTGTGCTTACGGATACCCATGAGGTCTCAGTTTCCTTGTCTCTAGCTGTCTTCCGCCGGTCAGCCGACCGGGCCACCGAAGATGTCGATCCGCTGGCCCTCCGCGACGCTCACGATGGCGCGCTTGGTGTCCGAGCGCTTCCCCACACCGGCCCGCGTACGACGCTTCTTGCCAGCACGGTTGATGGTGTTCACCCGGGTGACGTCGACCTTGAACACGGCCTCCACCGCGATCTTGATCTCGGTCTTGTTGGCGTCCGGCGCGACCAGGAAGGTGTACTTGTTCTCGTCGAGCAGGTTGTAGCTCTTCTCGCTCACCACGGGTGCCAGCAGCACGTCGCGGTGGTCGCGGATCTTGAGTTCGTTGCTCACTTGTCCTTCTCCTCGTCGGTCGCGCCGCCCTGGACGTTGACGAAGCCAGCGCCCTCCGCGGCCTCGGCCGAGTTGAACCACACCTCGGCGACCGTCCGGTCGTACCAGGGGGACTCGGGCGTGTGGAACTTCATCGAGTCCTCGTTGCCCTTGATGTTGAAGCCGGCGGGCGGCTCGTCACCACGGAAGGCACCCTCGCCGTAGTCCTTGGTCTCAGCAGCAGCCAGTTCCTCGTTGGTCGGCTCGGCGGCGACCTCTTCCGCGACCTCCTCGGCAGCGGCGATCTCGGCATTGCTGGGCTCGGCGAAGCCGGTCCCCAGGTCAGCGACCTCGCTGGCGCGGGCGGCACCCTTGGCTCCCTTGCCGGAAGCGGGTCCGGCGCGGAACGCCTCGAGGGCGGTGGCGGTGAAGACGACCTCGTCGGCGACCAGCACGTCGTAGGCATTCAGCTGATCACTGGCCAGCGCGTGCACGTGGGCGGCGTTGCGCAGGCTCAGCCAGGCCACATCCTCGTCCCGACCGACGACGACCAGGACCTTGGCGGAACTGGTGACGGTGGCCAGGGTGGCCAGAGCGGCCTTGGTGGACGGGTTGTCGCCGGCGACGAGCTCGGAGACGACGTGCAAGCGGCCGGTACGGACCCGGTCGGTGAGCGCACCGCGGAGTGCGGCGGCGATCATCTTCTTCGGGGTCCGCTGGCTGTAGCCGTGCGGGGTCGGTCCGTGGACCACGCCACCGCCGACCCAGATCGGGGACCGGCGCGAACCGTGCCGGGCCCGACCGGTGCCCTTCTGCCGCCACGGCTTCGCGCCACCGCCGCGGACGTTGCCGCGGGTCTTGGTGGAGTGGGTGCCTTGGCGGGCGGCGGCCTGCTGAGCCACCACGACCTGGTGGATCAGCGGGATGTTGACCTGGACGTCGAAGATCGAGGCGGGCAGGTCGGCGGTGCCGCTGGTCTGGCCCTTCGCATCGAGGACGTCGACGGTGACCTCACTCATGCCACGTCTCCCTTCTTGACTGCGCTGCGCAGGACGACGAGGCCGCCCTTGACGCCGGGAATGGCGCCCTTGATCAGGACCAGGCCGCGCCCGGCGTCGACCGCGTGGACCGTGAGGTTCTGGGTGGTGACCCGATCGAGTCCCATCCGACCGGCCATCTTGATGCCCTTGAAGACCCGACCGGGGGTGGCGCAGCCGCCGATGGAGCCCGGGGAGCGGTGCTTGCGGTGCACACCGTGGGAGGCGCGCAGACCGTGGAAGCCATGCCGCTTCATCACACCGGCGGTGCCCTTGCCCTTGCTCACGCCGGTCACGTCGACCACGTCGGCCGCCGCGAAGACGTCAGCGGTGAGCTCCTGGCCCAGGGTGTAGTCGACAGCGTCGGCGGTGCGGATCTCCGCCAGGTGCCTGCGCGGGGTGACTCCGGCCTTCTCGAAGGTGCCGGCAGCCGGCTTGGTGACCTTCTTGGCCTTGACCGCGCCGAACCCCATCTGCACCGCGGCATAGCCGTCGGAGGCGGGGGTGCGCACCTGGGTGACCACGCACGGTCCGGCTTGGACCACGGTGACGGGGACGACCTTGTTGTTCTCGTCCCAGAGTTGGGTCATGCCGAGCTTGGTGCCCAGCAGGCCCTTCACGTTGCGTTCTGTGCTCATTGTCTTGATGTCCTCAGAGCTTGATCTCGATGTCGACACCGGCCGGCAGGTCGAGGCGCATCAGCGAGTCGACCGTCTTCGGGGTGGGGTCAATGATGTCGATGAGCCGCTTGTGCGTACGCATCTCGAAGTGCTCGCGGCTGTCCTTGTACTTGTGCGGCGAACGAATCACGCAGAACACGTTCTTCTCCGTCGGCAGCGGCACCGGGCCGGCAACCTTCGCACCCGTACGCGTCACCGTGTCGACGATCTTGCGCGCCGAGGAGTCGATGACCTCGTGGTCGTAGGCCTTGAGCCTGATGCGGATCTTTTGTCCCGCCACAGTTAGTCCTTCTCTTCGTACTGCTTGTACCGGCATCTTCCAGCCCGTCCCGCTTCCGAGACGTGCCCTTGTGTCCTGCTTCTCGCACGACGTTCCCCCGACCCACGCGGTCGGGCGTGTCGCGACTCCTGGACGCACCTGACTGCACCAAATCCTTCGTGCAAGGTGTTGTCCGACCCTGTAGGCCGGACGATCCCGGAATCTCTCGGTGCGGTGTCCGGCCTGACGGCACGGCACACCCCGGCGACTCCGCGGAGCAACCCGTAGATTCTGTCACGCATCCCCGGTCATGCCAAATCGGCCCCCGCCGACCTCCTGCGTGGCCTCGTCGGGTCACCACGCGTGCGTGGTGTTCATGCAGTCTGCCGGGCAGATTCGCCGGGCTGACTGAAGGATTCCCGGCGCGAGGTCCAGCAGTTGTCCCCACCCTACGGGCGAGGGCGGGTACCGCCACGGGCGGGTCAGGAGGTGGGCGGTGCGGGTTGGGCGCCGATCCGTCCGACATTCCCGGCCGCGGCTCGGGTCGCGGCCGCCATCGCCGCCACCGGCGCGTCCCCCGCCGCCAGCCGGGCCGCGAGAGTGCCGCAGTAGGCGTCCCCGGCCCCGGTGGTGTCGCGGGCCTGGACCTGCTGGGCCGGGGCCTGCAGCTGACCCCAGGTCGACCCATCGGTGCCCAGCGTGACCAGCAACGAGGACGGCTCCGCCCCGGCTGCACGCAGCAGGTCCCGCTCGTGCTCGTTGACGACCACCGGGTCGCAGCGGGCGAGCACCTCCGCGGGCAGGTCCAGGTACGGGGCGAGATTGATGATCACCCGCGCCCCGGCGGTGTGTCCACGGCGGGCCGCCTCGACGACCACCTCGGTGGGCACCTCCAACTGGAGTAGCAACACGTCCGCTGCGGTCAGGTCGGACAGCGGTGCCAGGTCGTTGACGTCGACGCGCCCGTTCGCGCCAGCCACCACGACGATGCTGTTCTCCCCCGCTGCGTCGACCTGGATCAGGGCCGTCCCGGTCGGAGCCTCGTCGTCGACCACGATTCCGGCCGTACGGATGCCGAACGCGTCGAGGCGGGCCAGGTAGTCGCGACCGACCGGGTCGTCGCCCACCCGCCCGACGAAGTGCACCTCACCGCCCGCGACCGCGGCGGCGACCGCCTGGTTGGCGCCCTTGCCGCCGTGGCTGGCCTCGACGGAGTCGCCGATCACGGTCTCTCCCGGCGCCGGGTGCCGCTGCACCCGTACGACGACGTCCCGGTTCAGCGAACCGACCACCACCACACGTCCCATCACTCCTCCTTCGCGCACCGCACACTACCCTCGGCGGCATGCACGCTGACGCCATGAACCGCACCTCCGCCGAGGGCCCCGGACCCAGCCAGGATTGGCGCGCCCTCGTCGGCGGGCACTGGCGCCATCCCTCCGGGCCGCGACAGGCGATCACCGATGTGCCGGGGGTGCGCGTCGGGCACGCCACCCTGGCCGACCCCGCGCAGGGTCTGCGCACCGGCGTCACCGTGATCGAGCCGTTCGCCGGGCGCGGCGGCGTGCTGCCGGCCGCAGTGCACGTGATCAACGGATACGGCAAGTCCGCCGGCCTGATGCAGGTGGCCGAACTGGGTGAGCTGGAGTCGGAGATCGTCCTCACCGGCGTGTACGGGGTCGGCCGAGTGTTGGACGCGCTGGTCACGCGGCATCTCGGCAGCGATCCGGGCCTGGCCGATCCGGCCAGCGGTCGATCGTTCAATGCAGTGGTGCTGGAGTGCAACGACACCCATCTGAACGATCCCCGGGTCGGAGTCGCCGGGGCCGAGGAACTGGAGCGCGCCGTCGCGGCCGTCGACATCGCCTTCGACCTCGGTCCGGTCGGGGCGGGATCCGGGATGCGCACCTTCGGCTGGTCCGGCGGCATCGGGAGTGCCTCCCGCCTGCTCCCGGCCACCACGGACGGCTCGCGTCCGACGATCGGCGTACTGACCCTGTCCAACTACGGCGGACCGGACGACCTGTTGCTGGCCGGCCGACCAGTCCCGCCGGCGGCCCGTCCGGCCGATGATCGCGAGGGCGACGGTTCGGTGATCATCGTCGTCGCCACCGACCTCGCGGTGGACCCGGACCAGTTGGGTCGGATCGCCCGCCGGGTGCAGAACGGTCTGGCCCGGACCGGCTGTCGGACCACCGACGGCAGCGGTGAACTGGTGCTGGCGGTGAGTACGGCCGAGGTTGCCGGCCGCGCCGACCGCTCGAGTCTGGGGCCGGCCTTCGACGCCGTGGCCGAGTGCGTGGAGGAGTCGGTCTGGAGTGCCCTGTGGCACAGCACCCCCACCGACGGCCGCGACGGTCGCCGCCAACCCGCCTTCCCGCGTGAGTTGCTGACCTCCGCCCGCTGACCCGTCCGCAGCGGAGGACCCGGGCCACGGACAGGCATGGCCTAGATTGGCCCCATGACGTGGTTTCGGCATTCCGACAGTTCCATCTCGCGCGCGACGATGGAGGAACTGATCGAACGCACCGTCAGCGAGGCCCGGGAGCGGTTGGCCGTGACCGAGTTCCGCCGGGTGCTGCTGCTGCCGCCCGACCTGACCCGCGCGCACGCCGGCGTCGGATGGATCACCGAGCACTTCTACCGGCTGCTCGACGCCGAGGGGGCCGAGGTGCACGTGATCCCCACTCTCGGCCAGCACGTTCCACACACCCGCGCGGAGAACGAGTGGATGTTCGGCTCCATCCCCGAGGAGCGGATCCATGCCCACGACTGGAAGAACGGCGTCACCCACGTCGGCACCGTGCCGGCCGAGGTGGTGCGTGAACACACCGGTGGTTTGGTCGACTGGGAGATGCCGATCGACCTGAACACGATGACGGTCACCGAGCAGTGGGACCTGATCATCAACATCGGCCATGTGGTCCCGCACGAGGTCCTCGGATTCGCCAACCACAACAAGAACTACTTCATCGGGCTGGGCGGCAAGCGCACCTTGGGCTCCTCCCACATGGCCTCGGCGGTCTACGGGATCGAGAACAACCTGGGCAACTTGATCACGCCGGTCCGACACTGCTTCAACTACGCGGAGGACCACTTCCTCGGCGAACTTCCCGACCTGTACTTCCAGGTGGTGATGGACTACGACGACACCGCCAACCTGGTGCACACCGGCGTGTACGTCGGCGACGACCTGGAGACCTACCTGGAGGCCGCACGATCCAGCCGGGAGCAGAACATCACCGTCTTCGAGGAGCCGGTGCCCAAGATCGTCGCGGTGATGCAGGCGGACGAGTTCCGCGCCACCTGGGTGGCCAACAAGGCGGTCTACCGGACCCGGATGGCGATCGCCGACGGTGGCGAACTGGTGGTGATCGCCCCCGGCGTGGAGCGCTTCGGGGAGCAGCCCGAGGTGGACGCGTTGATCCGCAAGTACGGCTACCTGAGCCAGGCCGAGGTGCTGGAGCTGTACGCGAACGAGGCCGACATGCAGGACATCCCGCACGGCACCGCGCACCTGGTGCACGGCTCCGCGGAGGGCCGCTTCACGATCACCTACGCACCTGGATCGCTGACCCGCGAGGAGGTCGAGTCGGTCGGGTACGACTACCTCGATCCGGCCGAGGCGCAGCGACGCTACGACCCGGCCGCGATGACCGACGGCTGGAACACCCTGCCGGACGGAGAGAAGGTGTTCTACATCTCCACCCCGTCAGCGGGCCTGTGGGCCACCCGGGAGAAGCTCGAGGGCCGCCACCTAAGCTGAGTGCCCCCGCCGCAGGACGCCCCACCGCCAGGCTCCATCCCCCGGCCAGCAGGGCGAGGACGCCGGCACCGGCCGGCACCGCCAGCGCGGCAGGTACTCCGGCCAGGTCGACCAGTTGCCCGGTCACGGACGCCCCGAGGGCAACCCCCACCACGGTCGAGGTCGCCAACGCGGTCATCACGGTCGCGGCCCGTCCGAGCGGAGCCAGGCCACCGGCGATGGAGTAGGCGGTGATCAACACCGGCCCCACCGCCACACCAGTCACGAAGCAGGCAGCGGCCAGTGCGACCGGACCGCCGGCGATGATCAAGGAACTGGAGAGCAGGGCCAGGGCGGCCGCGGAGATGATCATGCGCCATGGCAGCGGGAACCGGTCCGGGATCCGCGTGGTCAGCAGTCCAGCCAGGGCACTACCCAAGCCGAGGAAGGCATACACGCCGCCGGTCAGCGCATCCCGGCCGACCTCAGTGAAGTGCGCGGCGACCCCGGTCTGGGTGGATCCGAACACCACCCCGACCGCGACCACGGCAAGCACCAACGGTGCCAGCGCCGCCACCGGGATCCGATGAGTCGCCCCGGCCGAACCGCGTGGACCGGATGCTCCCAATGCACTGGGGTGCAGCGCGAATCCGGTCTGGCCGACCACCCCGATCACCAGGGCCGCCAGCAGTCCGGCCGCCGGGTGCACGGCCCCGGCCAGGACCGACACGAGCACCGGCCCCACCACGAAGGAGGTCTCGTCGACCGCACCCTCGAGGGCCATGGCCGCGCCGGCGTACCGGGATCGATCGGCACGCTCCCGGGCCCGCACCTCCCACCGACTCCTGGCCATCGAGCCGGCCTGCGGGTTGCTGGCACCCACCACCGCGGCCAGGACGAGGACGACGGCCAGGGGTGCGCCGCTGGCCACCGCCGTCATCCAGCCGAGCAGGCCGAGCACTCCGAGAGCGGTTGCTCCCAGTCCGACGCGGCGTTGACCGATCCGGTCCGACAAGATGCCCACCACCGGGCCGCCGAGACCACCGCCGACGCTGAGTGCGCCGACCACCAGGCCGGCCAACGCAAAGGATCCCAGGTGGTGGGCGGCGTACAACAAGAATCCGAGCGGCAGCATGCCGCCGGGGAGTCGACCCGCGAATCCCAGCAGGACGAAGGTGGGGCCGACATCGTGCAACAGGTCGCGGTAGCGCGGGGGCGGGGCGGTGACTGCGGGGGCCGTGAGGTGCTGACGCATCAGAATGCTCCGAACAGGACATCGGCGCACTGCCCCACCACTAGTGCGCGCAACAACCCCTGTGCTCTGCGGGAATTCTATCCGGTCGGACCGTGCATCATGAAAACTGGCCGACGCCCCGGCCCCGTTCCTCAGTCCGCGACCATCCAGAACACGTCGGTACGCATCGTGTCCGGGTCGACGTCGGGCGCCGGCTCGGTCACGTACACCTCCCACAACGTCTCGGTCGGGGTCAGGCCCTGCTGGCCCAGCCAGTCGCCGACCTGCCCCCACGCGGCCCCGAGGCCCTCGTACCCGCCGATGTGGGTGGCAGTGACGACCCGGCCGGCTGGCAGCAACCCCGCCTCGACGCCGCCTGCGGCCCGCACCGGCGAACCAGTCGGGAGGCCGACCTCGAGGTCGACGATCTCGGTCGGGGCGCCGTGGTAGCGGGCGAAGGCGGCTCCGGTCGGGATGATCCCCTGCTCGGCGCAGGCCCGCTCGATCTGGCCGAAGGACCGGTCGAAGAAGTCCCGCAACTCCGCCATCGGGACCTTGCCCCGGACGACGACGGCGGGGACGGCGTCGGTCTCGATCAGGGTGGGGCTGAGTGCTGCGGATGAGGTCATCGGGTTCTCCTGTCGGATGGCTGTCCGCCGACCGGTTGATCGGCGATTCGTCCATGGTCCATGACTTCACCCGGGCGCTCGACTCATCGGTCGGCACCGAGGCGGCACTAGTCTGGTCCGGTGAGCGCAACCCACTTACCGGGCATCGCCCCGGGCGTGTCCGCCGCACACCCGGTGACGGCCCGTACCGGCGCCGACATCCTCCGCGCGGGCGGCTCGGCGGTGGACGCCGGGGTGGCCATGATGCTCGTGAGTTGCTCGGCCGAGAGCATCTTCACCGGGCTGGGTGGCGGCGGATTCGCCACCACCTTCGAGGCCGACACCGCCACCGTACGCGTGGTCGACTTCTTCGTCGCGGTCCCCGGCCTCGGCGGTCGGACGCCCGGCCCGGGGGTGCCGATCGACGTCTCCTTCGTCGGTCAACCGGTGCCGTACGACATCGGCGCCGCCACCGTGGCCGTTCCCGGCATCCCGGCCGGAGCGCTGCACCTGTGGGAACGCTGGGGCAGCCTGCCGTGGGCCGATGTGGTCACCCCGGCCATCGTCGCCTCCCGCGGCACTCCGCTGCCCCGGGCGCATGCCAGGCTGTTGCCCAGCGTCTCGCCGGCGATGGTGGTCGGCGAGGGCGCACGCGTGTTCCGCCGCCCGGACGGCAACCTGCTCCGCACCGGCGACCGGCTGGTCCACCCGGACCACGAGCACGCCTTCCACACCCTGGCCACGGATCCGCGGTCGTTCTACTCCGGTCGCTACGCCGAGACCCTGGTGGCGGCGGTGGCCGACGGCGGCGCCCTGGACGAGACGGACCTGCGGGCCTACACGGTGGTGGAGTCGGAGCCCCGCCACGTCCGGCTGGACGGCCCGGGACCGTCGGCGTCGGTACTGGCTCGGGGCGACGACCTGGACGACGTGCTCGCCACGCTGGCCACCGCGGCCCGCACAGTGTCCGCCGACCCGTTGACCGACCCGGCCTCCGCGCTCGCCCTGGTCGAGGCACTGCGGTGCCCCGACCGGCGCGCGGAGACGACCAACCTGGTGGCCGTGGATGCACAGGGCAATGCCTGCGTGATCACCACCAGCCTCGGCCTCGGAGCGGGGGTCTGGGTGCCGGGGTACGGAGTCCACCTGAACTCCATGCTCGGCGAGGGTGAACTCATCCGCGAGCAGCTGGCTCCCGGGCAGCGGATGGGCTCGATGATGTCGCCGCTGGTGGCCACCGACGACGAGGGCGCCCTCGTCCTGGCCGGTGGGGCCGCCGGGGGGAGCCGGATCCGGCCCGCGCTGGTGCAGGCGGTGCTGCGTACCCTGGCCGGCGCCCACCCGCGGGCCGCGATCGACGCTCCCCGGCTGGTCGCCGGCGCCGACACAGTACGGTTGGAGCCCGGCTTCTCCGCCGCCGTCGTACGTGCCCTCATCGAGGCCGGCCACGACGTACGGGTCGCCGAAGGCCGCGACGCCTACTTCGGCGGGGTCTCGATCATCGGCCGCCACGGATGCGGGGCCGATCCCCGGCGCAGCGGCGCGGTGGTCAGCACGGCTGATCCGTTTCCGAGCAGTCAGGGCATGCCCTAGGCTGGCTGTTGCCGAGGGGAAGGGAATCCGGTGCGAGACCGGAACTGCCCCCGCAGCGGTGAGTGGGAACGAAAGTGGTCACCAGCACTGGCCCGTGCGAGAACGGGCTGGGAAGCGACCACCGGTAGGCAACGCGTACGACACCCATGAGTCCGAAAACCTGCCCTCGGTCGCAGGTCGCCGACCTGCGTGCCTGGGGGTCTCGAGGGAAGACGCCGGCGGTTTCGCAGCGGCCGCGCACAGCTCCCAGGTGAAGGAACAACAGGGCCCTTGGCGCCCAGGGAGCACGGACCACACCATGATCACTCACCCCTCCACCGCGAGCCGGCGACGAGGATGGGCGGCGCTGCTCGCGGCCCTCGGCCTGCTCGTCGTCAGCGCCTGCGGAACCACGGCCGCGGAGCCCGACGCCGGGCCGAGCACCTCCGCCGACGGGTGCATCACGGACTTCGAGGCGGGCACCGACTACTACCCGGACAAACTGACCCTCGACCACGCGGAGAATTTCACTCTCGAGTACCACGACCACTACCAGGTGCTGAAGGTCAAGCAACCGACCGCGGGCGGTGAGCCGGAGTCGTACGTCCTGGTGAAGTGCGGCGCCGAGGCGCCGGAGCTGACCGGTGACCTCGAGGGTGCGGTTGCCGTGGAGACGCCGGTGGACAGCATCTTCTCCGCCTCCACGACCCACCTCCCGAGCATCGAGGCCCTCGGACTGCTGGACTCGTTGACCGGGGTTGCGGCCAAGGCCACCATCTCCAGCGAGGCCGCCGTGGAGCGGGCCGCGGACGAGTCCGTGGTCGAGTTCGCTGCCGCCGGGGAGGCTGACACCGAGGCGATCGTCGCGGCCCAACCGGACGTCTTGGTGACCGGTGGCTTCGAGGACCCGAACTACGCGAACGTCCGCGAGGCAGGGGTGCCGGTCCTGGCCGACGCCGAATTCCTCGAGGCGGACCCGCTGGGTCGCGCGGAGTGGATCAAGTACTTCGCCGCACTGACCGGTACCGAGGCGAAGGCGAACGAGGTCTTCGACGAGGTGGTCGCCAACTACCAGGAGACCGCCGCGATCGCCGCGGCCGCCGAGGAGACCGAGGTGATGCTCGGGGACGCCTTCCAGGGCCAGTGGTCGGTTCCCGGCGGGGCCAGCTTCGCGGCCCGGGTGGTCGCCGATGCGCAGGGTACGTACGCCTGGGCCGAGGACACCTCCACCGGAAGCATCCCGAGTGATCTGGAGACCGTGTTCGACAAGTCCGGCAAGGCCGAGATCTGGTTGACCACCTCGAACTGGACCAGCCGGGACCAGGCTCTGGCCGAGGAAGCGCGGCTCACGGAGTTCGCCTCCTTCGAGTCCGGCACGGTGTGGGCCCCGAGCAAGCAGGTGAACGAGGCGGGGGGCAACAACTACTACGAACTCGGCGTGCTGCGGCCGGACCTGATCCTCGCCGACCAGGTGGCCATCCTGCATCCGGACCTGGTGCCGGACCACGAGTTCACCTTCTACAACGAGTTGCAGTGACGGTCGGCATGGGCCATGAGCCGTCTCCTCGATGATCATCGAACGGCGGCCGCAGTGACCGGCACCCCCGCAACCGTCGGTCCGGTCACCTCCCGGCGCGGCGGGGGCCGACTCCGGTCGGGGTTGGTCCTGGCCGCCCTCGCCGTGCTGGCCGGCCTGGCCATCGTGGTGGCGATCTCGATCGGGTCGGTGCGGGTACCTGCCGATGCGGTGCTCGGGTACCTGTTCACCGGGGACGCCGGCCAGCAGAACTGGACGGTGCTGCTGGGTGAGATCCGGTTCCCGCGGGTGGCGACCGCGGCCCTGGCCGGCCTCGGTCTGGCCGTGGCCGGACTGTTGATGCAGACCATGTTCGGCAACCCGCTGGCCGACCCGTACGTGCTGGGCGTCTCCTCCGGCGCCTCCCTCGGGGTCGCCATCGTCACCCTCGGCACCGGCACCCTGTCCGGAAGCTTCGTCGCCGTCACCGGGGGCGGGCGGGTCGCCACGGTGCTGGCGGCCGCCGCCGGGTCGGCCGCGGTCCTGGTGTTGATCTTGCTGGTGGGCCGGGTCGTCCGCTCCATCGTCACCCTGTTGATCATGGGCGTGATGCTGTCCGCCGCGATCGGCGCCGGTGTCTCGTTGCTGCTCGCCTTCGCCGATCCCAGCCGGCTGCAGCGCTACATCCTGTGGGGCATGGGCTCCTTCTCCGGAGTGACCCGTCACGACCTGCCCGTCTTCGCCGGCGCCGTACTGGTGGGACTGGTGATCGCCGGGGTACTGTCGCGGGCCCTGAACGCCTTGTTGCTCGGCGAGCGCTACGCCCACTCGATGGGCGTGCACGTGTCCCGGGTCCGGGTGGCGGCCGTGATCGCCACTGCCGTGGTCTCCGGCGCGGTGACCGCCTACTGCGGCCCGATCGCCTTCCTCGGCATCGCCGTCCCGCACCTGGCTCGCTTGATCATCCAGACCTCCGACCACCGTGTTCTGCTGCCGGCCTGCGCACTGGCCGGGATCGTGGTGTCGGTCGCCTGCTCGGTGATCGCCCAGTCCCCCGGCAACCAAGCGGTGCTCCCGTTGAACGTGGTGACCGCGCTGATCGGCGCCCCCGTCGTCGTGGTGGTGCTGCTGCGGTCCCGGCGACTCTCGGCCGGGGCGGTGTGATGGACGCGGGATCGGTGCGCCTCGACGCCGTACGAGTCGGCTACCGCTCCGGCCGGCGGTGGCCCTTCCGCGACCCCGACATGGTCGTGGTGGACGCCATCGACGCCGTGGCCCAGCCGGGCGAACTCACCGCGGTCCTGGGTCCCAACGGTGCCGGGAAGAGCACGCTGCTGCGGTCGCTGATCGGGCTGCAGCCGTTGCTGAGCGGGACGATCAGCCTGGGTGAGGTGGACCTGGGCCGGGTCAGTCTGGCCGAACGTGCCCGACGTGCAGCCGTGGTGCTGACCGACCGGGTGGACGCGGGCCTGCTGACCGGACGCGAGGTGGTCGAGCTCGGGCGGCACCCGCACCAGGGCCCCTTCAGCCGGCTCGACGCTGCCGACCACCGGGTCGCGACGGAGGCGATCACCCACCTGCACGCGGAGGAACTCGTCGACCAGCGGTTCAGCGAGATGTCGGACGGGCAACGCCAACGGGTGCTGTTGGCCCGCGCCCTGTGCCAGCAACCGGAGTTGTTGATCTTGGACGAACCGACCGCCTTCCTCGACGTGGGCGCCCGGGTCGACCTGATGGCCCTGCTGCGTCGGACGGCGGACGAGCGCGGCATCACCATCCTGGTCTCCACCCACGAAGTCGAACTGGCCCTGCGGATGAGCGACACCGTCTGGCTGATCGACGGATCCGAGTTGATCACCGGCACCCCGGAGGAGCTCATCACCGACGGCTCCGTCGCCCGCGTCTTCGAGACCCCGTCCACCGAGTTCGACGCCCGCTCCCGGACCTTCCGCCTCCGCTCCGCAGGCACGCTGCGCTGATCAAGCAGTAGCGCAGCCTGTCAGGCGGCGAGTTGGTGGGTCTCCCGTCCGGGGAGTTGCAGGCTGAAGAGGGCTTCGACGCAGGCGTGCAGGTCGAAGGGTTCGCCGGCCCAGCCGGGACGGATCCGGGCGGCGTCGGGATGGTCCCAGTGGTCCACTCCTTCGATCCACGCGGTGAGGTCGGCCTGCTGCCGTTCAGCCTGTTCGGCTTGTTCGGTGTGGCGGGCGAGGTGGGTCGCGAGGGAGGCCGCAGTCCACCAGTCGGGCGACTCGGTGCCGTCGGGCATCCGGAACTCCCACCGCCGACCCCACACCCCGCCGGCACCCCTGCCCTGTTCATCCCTGCTGGTCCCGCCGTCGCCGGTCCCGCCGTCGCCGGTCCCGTCCTCGGCAGTACCTGGAGTGCAGGCACGAGTGATGGTCATCTGCCCT
>JBQDIN010000036.1:0-39805 GCA_052094425.1 Propionibacteriaceae bacterium | reverse complement strand
ACGTGCACCGAGACGCCGACGCCGACGCTCATCCACGCGGTCGCGATCTCCTCGAGCGCCTGCAGGTACACCTCGTACGGCTGTCCCGAGCCGCCCCACTGCTCGTCGTACGGCAGGCCGAGCACTCCGGCATCCCCGAGGGTGCGGAACACCTCGCGGGGGAAGACGGCATTCTCCTCGGTCTCGGATGCCCGGGGAGCCAGTTCGGCGCGGGCGATCTCGCGCACCAGACCCACCAGTTCGCCACCGTCCCCGTCCAGCAGGCGATCGACACCCATGTCCACACTCCAGTCACTTGTCCCCCAACGGTACGCTGCAGTGTACGTTAGTACCACCATGGTTTCCATTTCCTTGCGTCGTCGCCTGACCGGACGCCAACGTCAATTGCAGGATGAGCTCATCGACCTGGTGCTGGCCGAAGGGTTCGCCCACTTGACCATGGACCACGTCGCGGCTCGGCTGAACTGCTCCAAGCGGACCCTGTACGCCCTGGCGGACAGCCGCGACCAGTTGGCCACCGAGGCGGTCAAGTTGTTCTTCCGGCGGGCCACCGAGCAGGTCGAGCAGGCGATCAACCGGACCCGGGCTCCGGCCAAACGGGTCCAGCGCTATCTGGCGGCGGTGGCAGCCGCCCTCGCCCCCGCGTCCCGTGCCTTCCTCGACGACGTCGCCGACTTCGCCCCCACCCGGGAGGTGTACGAAGCCAACACCGCCGCCGCAGCACAGCGGGTCCGGGACCTGATCACCGAGGGCACCGAGGCCGGCGCCTTCCGTGCGGTCCGAGCCGACTTCGTGGCCGAGGTGGTGACCGCGACCATGCACCGGATCACCTCCGGGGAGATCCAGCGTTCCACCGGGATGGGTGACGCCGAGTCCTACCGGCAACTGGCCCAGCTGGTGGTGGCCGCCGTACGACGCTGAGCGTACGCCGACCACCGCTCCCCCGACACCGATGTCGTGGACTCGATAGGCTGGGGCGGTGACTTTTCGACTGCACGACACAGCCACCCGGACCGTGCGGGACTTCGTCCCGCTCGTTGACGGTGAGGTGTCGATCTACCACTGCGGGTTGACCGTCCAGGCACCCCCGCACCTGGGCCACATCCGCAAGGAGGTGGTCTTCGACGTGCTCCGGCGCTGGCTGAGCGCCAACGGGTACGCGGTCACGGTGATCGCGAACGTCACCGACATCGACGACAAGATCCTCACCAAGTCCGCCGAGGCCGGGGTGCCCTGGTACGTGCACGCCTACCGTTACGAGCGGGAGTTGCACGACGCCTACGCCGCCCTGGGCTGCGAGCCGCCGAGTTATGAGCCGCGGGCCACCGGCCACATCCCGGAGATGATCGAGTTGATCAAGACCCTGATCGAGCGCGGGCACGCCTACCCGGCCGCGGACGACTCCGGCGATGTCTACTTCGACGTCCGCTCCTGGCCCGCCTACGGATCCCTGTCCGGACAGCGGATCGACGACATGGAAGCCGCCGAGGACGCCGACCCGCGCGGCAAGCGCGACCCACGGGACTTCGCCCTCTGGAAGGGCCACAAGAAGGGGGAACCGCGCACCGCCTCGTGGCCGACTCCCTGGGGTCGGGGACGCCCCGGCTGGCACCTGGAGTGCTCGGCGATGGCCGGCAAGTACCTCGGCGATGCGTTCGACATCCACGGGGGCGGGCTCGACCTGCGCTTCCCGCACCACGAGAACGAGTTGGCCCAGTCCACCGCCGCCGGCGACACGTTCGCGCGGTTCTGGATGCACAACGCCTGGGTGACCGCCGCCGGGGAGAAGATGAGCAAGTCGCTCGGCAACGGGGCCTTGGTCTCGGAGGTGACCAAGCAGTACCCGGCCCGCGCGGTCCGTTACTACCTGGTCCAGCCGCACTACCGTTCCGCGATCGAGTTCTCCGACACCTCGTTGGCCGAGGCCACCGCGTCGCTGGGGCGGATCGACTCCTTCCTGGACCGGGCGAACGACCTCCTCGGTGCCCCGCCGGCAGAGTTGGGCAGCCTCCTCGAGGAGTCCCCGCGGGAGTTCCGGGCGGCGATGGACGACGACCTCGGCACCCCCGCCGCGGTCGCGGAGTTGCACCGTACGGTCAAGGAGGGCAACCAGGCCATCGACGCCGGCGACGATGCCGTGGTGGCAGCGAGCCGGGCCGAGGTGTACGCGATGCTCCGGGTGCTCGGCCTCGACCCCCGGGACACGGTCTGGGCCGGGCAGACCTCGAGTGATCAGGGACTGGAGCCGGTGGTGGACGGCTTGGTCCGCGCCCTGCTCGACCAACGCCAGGAAGCCCGCCAGCGCAAGGACTTCGCCGCCGCGGACGGGATCCGGGACTCCCTCACGGCCCTCGGGGTCGACGTGTCCGACACCCCCACGGGTCCCCGGTGGACCGTCCGGCCGTCGTCATGATCCGCAAACCCGCCCACTCCGACCATGATCACGAACCCGTGATCAACCCCACCTGAGAACAGGACAAGCAGATGCCGGGAAACAGCCAACGCAAGGGTGCGATCCGTCGCAAGGGCAAGGGCAACACCGCCGGATCCGGAGGCCGGGTCCGCCGCGGACTCGAAGGCAAGGGCCCCACCCCCAAGGCCACGGACCGCCCGTACCACAAGTCGTACCGCAAGGGCGGCGACAAGTCGCCGACCGGGGGCGGGCGGCCGACCCAGGCACCGAAGTCCGGTGTCGGGGCCGACTGGGTGATCGGCCGCAACCCGGTGCTGGAGGCACTGGAGGCGGGGATCCCGGTGAAGAAGGCGTTCGTGGCCGAGGGGTCGGACCGCGACGACCGGCTGCGCGACATCTTCAAGCTGGCCGCCGAGAAGTCGCTGCCCCTGCTGCAGATCACCCGAGCCGAGTTGGACCGGATGACCAAGGACGCGGTGCACCAGGGCGTGGCCCTCCAACTGCCGGCCTACTCCTACGCCCACCCCGATGACCTGTTGGCCGACTCGTTGGCCGCCGACGGCGTACCGCTGGTGGTGGCCCTCGACCAGGTGCAGGACCCGCGCAACCTGGGCGCGATCATCCGGTCCGCGGCCGCCTTCGGGGCGAACGGGGTGCTGATCCCGGAACGTCGCTCGGCGCAGATGACCGCCGCGGCGTGGAAGACCTCCGCCGGTGCAGCCGCGCGGATCCCGGTGGCCCGGGCCACGAACCTGAACCGCACCCTGCGGGCCTACGCCGACGCCGGCTTCTTCCTGGTCGGGCTCGACGGGGAGTCCGACACCGACATCGCCGGCCTGCCAAATGCCTCGGGCCCGGTGCTGCTCGTCGTGGGCAGCGAGGGCACCGGACTCTCCCGCCTCGTCCGTGAGGCCTGCGACACCCTGGCCTCCATCCCGATCACCGCCGAAGTCGAGTCCCTGAACGCCGGGGTGGCCACCGGCATCGCCCTGTACGAGATCTCCCGGCAACGTCCCACCGCTGGGTGAGGCCGCCCCGGGCACTCCGCTAGATTGGGCCGGGACCCGAGGAGGAGAAATCGTGCCCGACACCAATGCCGCTCTCAGTGAGGCGTACCGCACCATTCTTTCGGCCGTCGAGGAGGTCGATCCCCGGATCGCCGCGGCCACCCGGTCGGAGTTGACCGACCAGCGCGAGTCACTGAAGTTGATCGCGTCCGAGAACTACGCTTCCCTGCCGGTGTTGGCCGCGATGGGCAACTGGTTGAGTGACAAGTACGCCGAGGGAACGGTCGGGCACCGCTTCTACGCCGGCTGCCAGAACGTCGACACCATCGAGTCGGTCGCCGCCGAGCACGCGCGGGAGCTGTTCGGCGCGGAGTACGCCTACGCCCAGCCGCACTCGGGTATCGACGCGAACCTGGTCGGCTTCTGGTCGATCCTCGCGCACCGGATCGAGAAGCCGGCGGTGGCCGATGCGGGCGTGAAGGGCATCAACGACTTGGGTGAGGACGCCTGGGAGGCACTGCGCAAGAAGTTCGGTGAGCAGCGGATGCTCGGGATGTCGCTGGACGCCGGCGGGCACCTGACGCACGGCTTCCGCCCCAACATCTCCGGCAAGATGTTCCACCAGCGCTCGTACGGCACCGACCCCGAGACCCAACTCCTCGACTACGACAAGGTCCGGGCCATGGCGCGGGAGTTCAAGCCGTTGATCTTGATCGCCGGCTACTCGGCGTACCCGCGGCGGGTGAACTTCGCGACCATGCGCGAGATCGCCGACGAGGTCGGCGCCACCTTCATGGTGGACATGGCGCACTTCGCCGGGCTGGTCGCCGGCAAGGTCTTCACCGGTGACGAGGACCCGATCCCGCACGCACACGTCGTCACCACCACCACGCACAAGTCGCTGCGCGGCCCGCGCGGTGGCCTGGTGCTGGCCACCGAGGAGTACGCCGACTCGGTCGACCGGGGCTGTCCGATGGTGCTCGGCGGACCCCTCTCGCACATGATGGCCGCCAAGGCGATCGCCCTGGCTGAGGCCCGCCGGACGGAGTTCCAGACCTACGCCCAGAAGGTGGCCGACAACGCCAAGTCGCTGGCCGACGGATTCCTGTCCAGGGACGCGAAGCTCGTCACCGGCGGCACCGACAACCACATCGTGCTGCTCGACGTCTCCGCGTACGGGCTCACCGGGAGGCAGGCCGAGACCGCCCTGCTCGACGCCGGTATCGTCACCAACCGAAACTCCGTACCGCAGGATCCGAACGGCGCCTGGTACACCTCCGGGATCCGGTTCGGCACCCCGGCGTTGACCACCCGAGGGTTCGGTGCGGATGAATTCGACAAGGTCGCGGAACTGGTGGTCAACGTGCTGAAGAACACCACACCGAAGACGACCGCTGCGGGGGCGCCAGGCAAGGCGAAGTACGAGCTGGCCGCCGGCGTCGCGGAGTCGACTCGGGCGGCGTCGGCGGACATGCTGACTGCGAATCCGCTGTACCCGGGACTCGAACTCTGACCTGACCTCGCGCGGAGTGGGGTCAATTGACGGCGTCGCCCTCGTGGCCGAGATCGGCGTCGGGGTCGATCGGCAGCGCCTCGATCCCGGCGGCTGCGAGGGCCGCGCCCAGCCCGCGGGGGCCGGCGATCACGGTCGAGTCGAAGTCGATCTCACTGACCAGGAACCAGGCGCGATCGGCCGGCCAGAGCAGGGTCGGGGACTGGGGGGAGGCACGGTCCTCCGGAGCCAGCCACGGCGCTCGACGGATCCAGTCAGCGGTGGCGAACAGGTCGATCCCGCCCTCGAAGAGGATGTAGTCGCGCCAGGGCAGTTCCAACCTCGGCCCGGCGGCCACCTTCCGCGGCAGCACCCCACTGCCGGTCCGGGGTTCGTGCCGCTCGCGCCACCAACTCCGAACCCGGTACCGGATCGACAGGGTACGCCGGAGCAGGCGCGCTCGCAGATGATCACCGCTGACGGCGATGTAACTGGCGCGACCTGCCGCGCTGGTCAACCCGCCCCAGCCCTCCCAGACACCGATCCATCCCCGGTCGGGGGTGACTGTCTGGTCGGCCAGTACGCCCGCCAGCCGACTGAGCAGGCCGGTGTCCAGGTAGCCCTCGGACGGCTGCACGTAGCCCCAACCATGATCATCGACCACCGGCTCGTTGGAATCGAACTCGATCCGCAACAACCGGTGGGACTGGGCCTGCGGGTGCATCGTGGTCCCGAAGCGTTCGGCCACCTCGGCCCAGCCAACCTGCTCGGTGACCAACTCACCGACCTCGATCCCCCGGAGCTGGTCTCGCTCGACCTCGGCCCAGTCCCGGCCGGGCACCCGTTCCCGTTCGAACGGGTGGAAGACCCGGACGTACTCCGGATATCCCTGCGGCACCAGGAAATGCAGGCCCTCCCAGGACTCGACCAGCTGCTCGCGCAACCACTCGCCCTGGGCGACGTCGGCAGTCCAGCGCATCTCGGCGCTCAGCGGAAGGCGGACTCGCCGGTCAGTGCCTGGCCGATCATGAGCTGGTGCACCTCGGAGGTCCCCTCGTAGGTCAGCACGGACTCGAGGTTGTTCGCGTGCCGCATGATCGGGTACTCGAGGGTGATCCCGTTGGCGCCGAGCAGGGTGCGGCACTCGCGAGCAATCGCGATGGCCTCCCGTACGTTGTTCAGCTTGCCGAGGCTGACCTGGGCGGGCAGCACCCCGCTGGAGTCCTTCAGTCCGGACAGGTGCAGGGCGAGGAGCATTCCCTTCCCCAGTTCAAGAGACATGTCCGCCAACTTCGCCTGGGTCAGCTGGTAGCCCGCCAACTTGCGATCGAAGATGACCCGCTCCCGGGTGTAGTCGATGGCAGTCTCCAAGCAGTCCCGAGCCGCACCGAGGGCGCCGAAGATGATCCCGAACCGGGCCTCGTTCAGGCAGGACAGGGGGCCGGACAGGCCCTTGGCCTCCGGCAACATCGCGGACTCGGGGAGCCGGACGTCCTCGAGCACCAGCTCACTGGTGACACTCGCCCGCAGCGACATCTTCCTGGTGATCTCCGGGGCGGAGAAACCGGGAGTGTCGGTGGGAATGACGAAGCCGCGGACCTTGTCGTCGGTCTGCGCCCACACCACGGCGACGTCGGCGATCGACCCGTTGGTGATCCACATCTTGGTGCCGTTCAGCACCCAGTCCGAGCCGTCCTTGCGGGCCCGGGTCCGCATGCCGCCGGGGTCGGAGCCGAAGTCCGGCTCG
This sequence comes from Propionibacteriaceae bacterium, assembly GCA_052094425.1. GTDB lineage: Bacteria > Actinomycetota > Actinomycetes > Propionibacteriales > Propionibacteriaceae > Microlunatus. Next base: position 33,146 of record JBQDIN010000036.1, on the reverse strand, counting down.
GTCAGGCCGAAGCAGCCGATCGCCTCCCCGGTCGCCATCCGGGGCAGCCACTCCTGCTTCTGCTCCTCGCTGCCGTGCTTCCAGATCGCGAACATGGCCAGCGATCCCTGCACCGAGACGAGGCTGCGGATGCCGGAGTCGGCGGCCTCCAACTCCATGCAGGCCAGACCGTACGCGGTCGCGCTGGTGCCGGCGCAGCCGTAGCCCTCGAGGTGCATCCCGAGCAGGCCCAACTCCCCCATCTGCAGGGCGAGTTCGCGGGCCGGGATGGTCGCGGCCTCGTACCACTCGCCCAGGTGCGGCTTGATCGACTTCTCCACGTAACTGCGGACCGTGTCGCGGATCGCGCGGTCCTCCTCGCTGATCAGTGCGTCGGTGCCGAACAGTTCCAGGGGAGCGAGGGTCGCCATCGGGGTGTGCCTTTCATCTGGCTCATTGCGGTCGTCGTGCTTCGGGGTGGGTCCGATGCTAACCTTACACCGTAAGGTACGCAATCGCCGACTGCCGGAGGCTGCCGTGGCCCGCCCCACCACTCCCCTGCTCAACCGGGGCCTGATCCGGGACACGGCCCTGTCCCTGATCGACTCCGAAGGACTGGCTGCCTTCTCACTGCGGCGCCTCGCCCGCGAACTCGGCGTCCAGGCGCCGTCGCTCTACTCCCACTTCCCGCACCGGGAGAGTGTGCTCGACGCGGTCGCCAACCACCTCACCGCGGCCGTCGACACCAGCGGGTTCGCCGGGGGTGACTGGGCCCACGGGCTCAGCGTTTGGGCGCACTCCTACCACGCCGCCCTGTCCGCCCACCCGGAGGCGGCGCCGATCGTGGCCGCCGGCGCCGGCGATCGAGCGGACTACCTGGCGATGGCCGACGAGGTGCACGGCGGCCTGGTCGGAGCCGGCTGGCCACCGCGGCAGGCCACCATGATCGCGGCGGCGGTGAAGTACCTGGTGATCGGTGCCGCCACCACACCCTTCGCGAGCGGATTCGCCACCGACACCCGGGTCTACCTGGACCGCTACCCCAACCTCAGCCAGGCCCACCGACTCCCCGAGATGGCCGAGCAGATCGACACCGAGAGCTTCGCGCTCGCGCTACGCTCCCTGATTGCGGGACTGCGGCCGCTGCACCCGGCCGCAACGGCCTGATCGCTCAGCTGGCCCGGACGGCCAGGGGCCCGTGCGCCAACTCACGGAGCCGACCCAGCTTGCCGGGCGGAAGCACCTCGTCCATGGAGTCGTAGCACCGCACCGCTTCGAGCCGGCACCAGCGCGCTGGGTCGTCATCGCCGCCCCCGGATGGGGCCCCGGACCTCGCTGACCTCGCAGGCCCCCAGCATCGAGAAGCGCATCCCCGGAGGATAAGCAGCATCCGCGCGGTTCGTCGCATGGTTTTCCCGACTGGCGATGGTCGGCTCAGCGCGTTGCAGGTCGCCGACCGACGAAGAAGGCGAGGGTGCCCCCCACCAGCACCATGCCGGCGGACACCACCATCGCTGCCTGGACCAGGAAGGGGGCCATGACCGAGGTCGAGCCGGACTCGGTCGGAACCATCCCGGCCAGGGAGATCAGGGCCAGTCCCAAGGCGCCACCGAAGTTCAGGGCGGCAGTCACCAGACCTGCGGCGCTCCCGCGATCTCGCTCCGGTGCGGACGCGATCACGGCAATCGACGCAGCGGGAAAGGTGAACGCGAGCGATGCGCCGATCCCACCCATCGCGATCATGATCAGCCAGACCGGCGCCACCACTCCCCCAGCCACAGCGAGGACACCGAGGCTGGCGATCATCAGGGCCGCACCGATGGCGACACAGCGAGGTGCCCCGATGATTCCGACCAGATGCGAACACGGTCGCGCCAACAGGCTGAAGCAGAGCGGCTGCGGGACGATGATCAATCCGACGACGAATGGGGACAAGCCGTTCAGGTTCTGCAGGCCCAGGCTGAGCACGTACATCGAGGCGACAGACCCAGCGTTCACCGCGGCCAGGGCGATGCAGGGACCGCTCACCTTGGGGGAGACGGCCACGTGCCGCGGGAAGCCGATGACCCCACCCCGCTTGACCAGAACACCGACGCCGATCGCGATCACTGCGACCTCCGCCGTCAGGACCAGCGGATGCAGGCTGGCCGCACCACCCAGTGCGTGCATCGCGACCATCAGTGTGACGGTGAGGAGCACCGATCCCACCAGATCGGCTCGGGCACACGGCTGGGCCGGCCGACCGGGCACTCCCCTGGTCACCAGCAGGATCAGGACGATCACCGGCGCCAGGATCACGAAACTCATCCGCCAGCCCAGCAGGGACACGACGAAGCCGGGCAGTACCAAACCCAGTGAGAAACCGGCCGCCCCCATGGCCGCGTAGATGGCCACCGCCTTGTCGCGGTGTCGCTCCACCAGGCCGTGCGTGATCAACGCCATCGCCGCCGGTGCACTCAACGCAGCGCCGGCTCCCTGCACGATGCGCCCCAGGACCAGGACCCAGGCCCCGGGGGCGAGTGCACAGAGGAGGCAGCCGACCCCGAAGGCCCCGACGCCGACCATGAACATCGTTCGGCTGTCCCTCGTGTCGACCATCCGGCCGGCGGCCGGGAGCACCCCCGCGTACGCGATCAGGAACGCGCCAGCCAAGAAGGACAACAGGACGGGCGGGACCTCCAGGTCGGTCTGGATGGCCGCAACCTGCACCGTGATGCTGGAGGAACTCATCCCCTCCAACAGCAGGGCCAGGCAGATGATCACCGTACGGGCGCCGGTGATTCTCCCGCCGCGCTCCGGTTCGGTCGCGATCGGCGATGTCGTTGCTTCCGCGCCCACGTCTGCTGGCTCCCCACTCCCGGTTCAAGGTCCCAGAAAGGATGAGCCAACTGCCTTTCATCCGGCTTACACGGCCGCAGACACGACACCGGCCCGCCAGCGGGGCTGACGGGCCGGGGTACGTACGGGGGGTCAGCGCGCGAACAGCGTGCCCGACACCGTGGTGGTGAAATTGCGCAGCGAGGTCGGCAGGTCCTGCAGGTGCCAGTTCTCCGGGCCGTGGTACCAGGACAGGTCCGTCGAGTCCGGATCGTCGTCCAGATCGGTGGCGACGATCGCATCCAGCCAGCGCTCCGCGCCGCCGAGCACCACCGCGTACGGCAGTACCTCGGACAACTCGCGCAACTCCTTGCCGGGGGGCATCTGTTCGGTCGAATGGGTGAGGATGTCACCTCGCAGCGCGCCCAGCCCGGTCAGCAGGGCGGCACCCTTGGCGGTCCGGGCCGGCATCTCCTGGGCCACGAACACCAGGCCGAGGCCGAGGGCCACGGCGGCGAGACCGATCAGGCCGAAGGAGGTGAAGGCGGCCAACACACCGGTCGCCACCACCGCGAGGATCAGGAACACCAAGGCCAGGTGCGTCCACCGGTTCCGGGTCTCGTCCGGGCGGCGCTCGTACCACCCATTGCTGACGACCTCGTCGTAGAGGTGGTTCTGCACGTCCCCGATGGCCTCGTTGACCCGGGTCGACATGCCGGAGACCCGGACCTCCTCGCCTTCGGGTGCGATCGCGTTGAGCAGGTCGAGCTCGAACGGGTGCAGGTCGGTGATGTCGCTCTCCCGGCGGGTGAAGCTCCAGTCCGCGGGGGCGAACTCCGTCTCCCGCGGCAACTCGGTGATCAACACGTGGCCGCGTACGGCCAGGTCGAGAATGCTGGCCGTGACGTCGATCGGGTCGACCCGCTCGTCCACCACGGTGCCCACGTGGCCGGGCCGGATCGAGCCGATGTGGCGGAACTCGGACTGGCCCTCGCCGACCGGGGTGAACTCGGCGACCTTGATCACGTCACTGCCGGAACCGGCGTCGACACCCGCTCGACGGTGCAGCATGAAGATCACGATGCCGCCGAGGAGCAGCAGACCCAGGGCCACGCCCAGCGGGAGCGGCTTGGCGGAGAAGGCACGGGCGACGGTCCACAGCTCGTCGATCTCCTCGTTCGCGGCCACGGCGCCGGCCGGGAAGCCGACGTCGATGCCGACCGTCTCACCGGGCCCACGCGGGCCGTCGGTGAACTCCGGCATTGCGGACTCCTCGGTGCCCCCGGCGGCCGAACGGCACGGCGTCGTCGAGTTGGGCGGACCGGAGGTGCAGCGCACGTGGGAGAACATGGCCGGGATGTCGACACTGGCGGTGAACTCGTCAACGCCCACGGAGAGACCCTGCAGGAGGCGCCAGCGGAGCGCGGTCTTGCCGCCGGCCTCGTTCACCACCGCGCCGTGCACGACGTAGCTGAGGACCACCTCGGAGGAACCGTCGGTGTTGATCGTGACCGTGGTCTCCTCCTGGGAGGTCTCCACGCTGGGGTTGGCATCGCTGCCGCCCACGGTGGCCTTCACGTCGGTGATCTCGTACACGTACTGGCGTTCACCGACGATGTTCTGTCGGTTGGCGAACCGCTGCGTCAAGGTGTCGGGAGCGGCGCCGTCGAAGGTCATCGTCTGCTCGACGTGGTAGGTCCCGTCGGCATCCAGGGTGCTCTCCACCGCGAAGGTCTGGGCTGTTCCTTCGGCCCGTGCGGTCAGGGCGAGCGGACCGGACAACAGACCCAGGGACAGGGCGCAGAGCGCGAGCAGCACGCCGGTCAGGCGCAGCTTGTACGAGTGAACCATGGCGACACTATTTCACACGCGGGAGGCCACTGCCGACTGCACACGGACACCACTTCGACGGCCACACCCTCGAGGCGTCGAGGCGAGCCCGGCCTCCGTTGATCAACGACACCGCCGAGACCCCGCCGCACCGATAGGGTGTCGGCCATGTCGGGACAGTCATGGGGATCGAGTGCCGGGCACCAGCCGGGTCGACCACCACAGTCGGGGCGCCCACCCCAGCAGGGAAGTGGTCCGCCGCCCGCCCAGCCGTGGAGCCAGCCGGGCGGGTTCGGCCAGAGCTCGTTCGGTCAGGGCCAGTTCGGACAGAGCTCGTTCGGTCAGCCGCAGTCGGGACCCGGCCAGTTTCCCCGCGGGCCGGTCCCGCAGGACCAGTTCGGCCCGGGTGGACCCGCCGGGTGGCAGGGCCAGCCGCCGCGCAAGACCTCCCGGCTGGGCCGCATCCTGATCATCATGGGCGGGCTGGCCGTGGTGGCCCTGATCGGGCTGGTCGTGGTGAGTCTGACCCGCTCCGGCGAAGTGGCCTACGTGAACGAGGGCTACACCCCGCCACCGGCCGAGACCAGCCCGCCACCCCTCCCGGAGGCGGGCTCGGAACAGGACGCGATCAACTACGTCGAGGCCAACCCGCTCTACGACCAGGTGATGCCGGCACCGGTCCGCTGTGACGGAGTCGCCCCGGTCGACCTGGAGACGATCTCCAATGCCGACCTCGAGACGCACCTCGACAACCTGATGGGCTGCCTGGTCGCCGCCTGGCACACCCCGGTGGAGGCCGCCGGATTCCAGATGCCCCGGCCGCCCGTGACGGTCTACACCGACGACAACCTCGTCACCAGCGCCTGCGGGGACACCAAGCCCGCCAATGCGTCCTACTGCACCGCGGACCAGGCGATCTACTACTCCGCCGACCTGCACAAGTCCGCACCCGCCCTGCTGGAGGCCAACTACGGGGCCGAGGCGGTGCTCGCCCACGAGTTCGGTCACGCCGTCCAGGCCCGCATCGGCATCCTCCACAGCAAGTACGTGCTGATGCAGACGGCTGCGTCCGAACTGGAGGCGTACGAGATCAACCGGCGCAGTGAGGCACAGGCCGACTGCCTGGCCGGACTGTTCCTGCTCAGCGCGTCGACCTCACTCGGCGTCGACGAGACGGAGTACGCGAACCTGACCGCGCTCTTCGAGTTCATCGGCGGCGCCGAGGCCGATCCGGAGTCCACCCACCCGTACGGCGCCAGCCGCAGCTACTGGTTGCAACTGGGAGTGTCCACCGACGCCATCGGGGAGTGCAACACCTTCACCGCCCCGAGCGAGTACGTCCGCTGACGGTTCGGCCGGGCACGGCCCTCGCAGGATCCATGATCAGGACCCAGCGGTGTGCATCCTTCGCCCCGTGGGAGGTTAAGGTACGTCCGTGAGTCAACAGCCTTGGAACCAGCCCCAGCAGAACCCGCAGCCGGGTGGTCAGCCGCAGTGGGGCAGCCCCGGTGGCCCCGGTAGCCAGCCCCAGCAGGGCTTCGGTCAACAGGGGTTCGGCCAGCAGGGCTTCGGTCAACAGGGCTTCGGCCAGCAGGGCTTCGGGAACCAGGGCTTCCCGCAGCAGCAGGGACCGCAGCAGCAGTGGGGCGCCCCGCAGCAGGGTGGCGGGTTCCCCTCCGGGCCGGCCCCGAAGAAGTCCCCGATGGGCAAGGTGCTCATCGCGATGGTGTCGCTGGCCGTGGTGGCACTCGGGGCCCTGGTCTTCGTGAGCGTCTTCCAGAACGTGGGCGAGGCCGCCTACCAGAACGAGGACTACGAGATCCCCGAGGCGACCGAGACCATTCCGGAGATCCCCATGCCGACCTCCAAGGACGAGTTGGTCCCGTGGCGCGAGGACAATGCCATGTACCAGCAGGAGGTTCCGGTCCCGGTCCGGTGCGAACTTCCCGAGTTGGACATGAACAACGCCACCGACGAACAACTCGACGCACGCCTGGAGGCCAACACCGCCTGCCTGATGCGGGTCTGGGAGGACCCGGTCACCGCGGCGGGCTTCGAGCTCTACCGGCCGACGGTGACCGTGTACGGATCGTCGATCGAGACCCAGTGCGGCACCGCCGAACCGAACGCCTTCTACTGCTCGGCCGACCAGCAGTTGTACTTCAGCAACCAGCTGGCCGAGTACATCCCGGACCTGAAGAAGCCCTACGTGACCGAGATGGTCATGTCGCACGAGTTCGCCCACTTCCTGCAGGGTCGCACCGGCATCTTCGCCGCCTACGCCCTGGACGCCCAGGAGCAGGACGAGGAGACAGCGCTGGAATTGTCCCGCCGGGTCGAGGTGCAGGCCGACTGCTGGGCCGGCCAGGCGATCGGGGCCACTCGGCAGTCGCTGGAATTGACCGAGGAGAACATGGCCGACATCCATCAGGGCTACCGGGCCGTCGGCGACGACGTACTGACCGGCGACCCGAACGTGGTCGGCAACCACGGCCGGGCCGAGACCCGCGTCTTCTGGGGCAAGACCGGGATCGCGAGCCCGAAGGTGGGCGACTGCAACACCTTCGTCGTGCCGCCCGACCAGGTGCAGTGACCCGGGTTCGGTGAGCTCAGCAGGTCGGTGAGCTCAGCAGGCCGGTGAGCTCAGCAGGGCGGTGGCGATGGCCGCCAGTCCCTCCCCGCGACCGGTGAGGCCCAGCCCGTCGGTGGTGGTGGCCGACACCGACACCGAAGCCCCGACCGCCTCCGACAGGACCTGTTCGGCCTCCGCCCGGCGCGGGGTCAGCCGGGGCCGGTTGCCGATCACCTGGACGGCGACGTTCTCGATCGTCCAGCCGGCGGCGCGCACCAGCCGGGCCGCCTCGGTGAGGAAGGCCACCCCGCCGGCACCGGCCCACTCGGGCCGGTCGGTACCGAAGGTGCTGCCGATGTCCCCGAGCCCTGCGGCCGACAGCAAGGCGTCCACGGCGGCGTGTGCCGCCACATCGCCGTCGGAGTGCCCGTCCGGACCCAGCTCCTCCGCCGGGAAGTGCAACCCGGCCAACCACATCTCACGGCCGGCCAGTAGTCGGTGCACGTCGGTGCCGATCCCGGTCCGTAGCGCCATCAGTCCTCCTCCATCCTCGAAGCCGACTCCTCGGCGCCGGGCCCTTCGGCCAGCAGGACCTCACCCAGCCGGAGGTCCATCGGTTCGGTGATCTTGAGCGAGCGCCGGGACCCGGGCACCAGGGCCACCGGTACGTCCAGGTGCTCGCAGGCGGCGGCGTCGTCGGTGACCTGGTGCCCCCGGTTGGCCACCTCGAGATGGGCCGCCAGCAGTGTCTCGAAGTCGAATCCCTGCGGCGTCTGCACGGCCCGCAGCGGGGCCCGGTCGATGATCGTGGACCCGCCCGCGTCCACCCGGCGGATGCTGTCCACCACAGGGACCACCGGGACCACGGCCCGCTCCCCCGTGGCGACCGCGGCCACCACGGCACGGACCACCTCGACCGGGACCAGCGGGCGGGCGGCGTCGTGGACCAGCACGATGCGGGGTGGCTGGTCACCGAGGACGGTCAGACCGGCACGCACGGAGTCCTGCCGCTCGGCACCGCCGTCGACCAGGCTCCAGCCGCGGTCGGCCCCCACATGGGTGGTGAGTGCGGCACGGAAGGCGTCCCGCGCGGAGGCCGGTGCGACCACGAGCACCCGAGGGATCCCCGCCGCCAGCAGCGTACGAGTGGCCCAGCCGACCAGCGGAACCCCGCCGAGCGTACGGAGGGCCTTCGGCACCCCGCCCCCCAACCGAACGCCAGAACCGGCCGCCACCACGATGGCGGCGACCGGTTCGGCGCTTGTTCCAGATGTGCTGGTCAGGAAGCCAGCACCTCGTCCAGGAGAATCTCAGCCTTGTCCTCGGCAACGCTCTCGGCGAGGGCGAGTTCAGAAACCAGGATCTGGCGAGCCTTCGCCAGCATCCGCTTCTCGCCGGCCGACAGCCCGCGTTCCCGCTCGCGGCGCCAGAGGTCACGCACGACCTCGGACACCTTCATCACGTTTCCGGAGTGCAACTTCTCCAGGTTTGCCTTGTAGCGTCGAGACCAGTTGGTGGGTTCCTCGGTGTGCGGCGCACGCAGCACCCCGAACACCTTCTCCAGCCCTTCCGCATCCACCACGTCCCGCACGCCCACCAGATCCAGGTTGCAGGCTGGCACCCGCACCACCAGATCATTCTGGCCCACGATCCTCAGCACGAGGTAGAGCTGATCCTCACCCTTGATCTGACGGGTCTCGATGTCCTCGATGACGGCCGCCCCATGATTGGGGTAAACCACCGTTTCGCCGACTGTAAAGGTCATATTGTTTTGTACCCCTTTCCCACGGACCAGTTTAGCACGCCCCAGAGGTCAGGAATCGATCGTTTGTCCTAGCCAGAGGGCATTAGGGGCAGCTTGCAGCGGTTGACAAGTCAGCCTGAGATGTGCCTTGAGGGCGTCCGGGAGGGCCGTTCCGGCATGGCCGCGTGCACCGCCACGCGCCGACTCGGTAGGCTGCCCCGGACGGTGTCGCACGCGGCGTGCGGACCGCTGGAATGACGTGAAGGAGACTGGATCGTGGCCCTGTTGACCCGACGTGCCCAGCGCCTGTGGTGCGCCCTGCTGGTGTCGTTCGGCCTCCTCGTGGCCACCACCGCCTGCAGCGAGTTCCAGACCCTGCAGACGTACGGCCCGGCCGAGGGCGTCAACTTCGACCAGGGCGGCGTGCACGTACGCAACCTGATGGTGCTGAGCCACGAGGACGGCAGCGGTTTCCTGAACGGCTCCCTCGTCTCGTCCGATCGGGATGCGCTGGAGTCGATCACTGGCGTGGCGATGAAGTCCGACAACACCGACGGGTCCGAGTTGGAGGTCACCCAGGCCGACCCGGTCAGCCTGGGCAACAACACCCTGGTGGTGCTCACCGAGCGCGACCCGATCCAGCTGGAGGGCGAGGACCTGAAGGCCGGCATGCTGGCCCGCCTGACGCTCACCTTCTCCACCGCCGGCACGGTGGAGGTCAAGGTGCCGATCGTGGACGCCAACACCCACGAGTACGAGACCGTCTCGCCGGTCCCCTCGGCTCCGGAGACCCCTGCGGAGCCGTGATCCGAACCCGTCCGATCGCACCGCGGCAGTTCAGCCGTACGTCACCTCGTCGGAGAACAAGCCGGAGACCGATTCACCGCAGTTGATCCGCCGGACCGCCTCGGCGAACAGTGGCGCGACCGAGCGCGTCACCATCGTCGGCAACCGCCTCTCCGGCGGCAGCGGCACGGTGTCGGTGGCCACGATCTCGCGCACCCCCGGCTGGTCCCGGAGTCGATCGACGGCCGCCCCGGTGTAGAGACCGTGGGTGCAGGCCAGCGAGATCTCCCGGACATCCTCCTGGCGCAGCCGGTCCATCAGTTCGATGATGGACCCGCCGGTGGCGATCTCGTCGTCGAGCACGATCACGTCTCGGCCCGCCACGTCTCCCACGATCGCGTCGATCACCACCCGGTCGTCGGCCAACCGCTGCTTCGACCCGGCCGCCACCGGCACCCCGAGCCGGCGGGCGAACTGGCTGGCCACCTTGGCATTGCCGAGGTCCGGCGAGACCACCACGGTCCGGGACAGGTCCCGGTCGGCGAAGTGCTCGGCCAGAACGCCGACCGCGCTCAGGTGGTCCACCGGCATCGGGAAGAAGCCGTGCACCTGCGGGGCGTGCAGGGCCATCGTCACCACCCGGGTGGCGCCGGCCGTGCCCAGGGTGTCGGCGACCAGCCGCGCGCCGATCGAGATCCGCGGCGCGTCCTTCTTGTCGGAGCGGGCGTACGCGAAGTGCGGGATGACTGCGGTGATGTGGTCGGCCGAGGCACCGCGGGCCGCGTCCAGCATCAGCAGCAGTTCGACCAGGTTCTCCTGCACCGGCGGGACCAACGGCTGGACGATGTAGACGTCGCGACGCCGGCAGTTGGCCCGCAGTTGCACCTGCAGGCAGTCGTTGCTGAACCGCGTGGTGCGCGACGGGGAGAGTTCGACGCCGAGGATGCGACACATCTCCTCGGCGAACTCGGGATGGGCCGTACCGCTGAAGACCGTGATGTCACCGCTCACCCGAGCAGCGTACCGTCCTCCGGCGAGCCCTTCGGCCGGGATCGGTGAGCACTAATTGCTATGTCCAGGGACAACTAACCCTCGAACTTGTATCCCAGGCCGCGCACGGTGACGAGGAACCTGGGATGCGCGGGATCGGTCTCGATCTTGGTCCGCAGCCGCTTGATGTGGACGTCCAGGGTCTTGGTGTCTCCGACGTAGTCGGCACCCCAGATCCGGTCGATCAACTGACCGCGGGTCATCACCCGGCCGGCATTGCGCAGCAACATCTCCAGCAGTTCGAACTCCTTGAGGGCCAGCCGGATCGGATCCCCGTCGACCGACACCTCGTGCCGCTCCACGTCCATCCGGACCCCGGCGGACTCGACCACGTCGGGCACCAGGTCGACATCCTGGCCGCGGCGCAGCACGGCACGGATCCGGGCCACCAGTTCGCGGTGGCTGAACGGCTTGGTGACGTAGTCGTCGGCGCCGAGTTCCAAGCCGACCACCTTGTCCACCTCACTGTCGCGCGCGGTGACCATGATCACCGGGACCGGGCCGCGCAGCCGGAGCTGGCGACACACCTCGGTGCCGGGCATGCCGGGCATCATCAGGTCGAGCAGGACGAGGTCCGCCCCCACCCGGTCGTACTCGGCCAGGCCTTCGTTGCCGTCGGCGGCCTCGACCACCTCGAAGCCCTCCTTGCGGAGCATGAACGTCAACGCCTCGCGGTAGGAGCCTTCATCCTCGACGACGAGTACACGGGTCACTCTGATGCCTCCTGTTGGTGTCCCGGCGATGCCGGGGCTGGTTCGAACCCACCCGTCGACGCGTTGCCGACCGGGTGCAGTGCGGAATCCGCCGGCGAGTGCAGGTGCTCGGGGATTCGGATGGTGAAGGTCGATCCCTGTCCGGACTGACTCCACACCGACACCTGGCCACCGTGCGAGGCGGCCACGTGCTTCACGATCGACAGGCCCAGGCCGGTGCCCCCGTTGGCCCGGCTGCGCGCGTAGTCGACGCGATAGAAACGTTCGAAGATGCGGTCCATCTCGGCCGCGGAGATCCCGATCCCGTTGTCGGAGATGGTGATCTCCACGTTCGCGTCGTCGCTCTCGGCAACCCGGTTGGCCGCCACCGTGACCCGCGCGCCGGGATCGGAGTAGATGATCGCGTTCTCGACCAGGTTGCCCACTGCGGTGACCAGTTGCATCTCGTTGCCGAGCACCCGCAGGTCCCGCTCCCCCGCCGCAGTGAGGGTGACCTCGCGCTGCTGGGCATCCACCTGGCTCCGGTCCAGGGCTGCGGCCAGTACGTCGTCGATCTCCACCTCGTCGGCGCTCAGCAACGGGTCGTCGGCCTGCAGCCGGGACAACTGGATGATCTGGGCGACCAGGGCATTGAGGCGTTGCGCCTCGGTGTGCATCCGGCCGGCGAACCTGCGCACCGCGTCCGGGTCGTCGGCTCCCGCCTCGACCGCCTCGGACAACAGCGAGATGGCGCCGATCGGGGTCTTCAACTCGTGGCTGACGTTGGCGACGAAGTCACGGCGGGTGTTCTCCACCCGGCGTACGGCCGTCTGGTCCTCCGCCAGCACCAGGATCATCTCCTCGCCCAGCGGGGCCACCCGGGCGGAGAGTTGCAGGGTGGCCGAGGACGGTCCGCGGCGCAGCTCGATCTCCGCAGTACGGATCTCCCGGTCGGCGCGGACCCGGCGTACCAACTCCAGGAGTTGCTGCTCGGCGACCCGGCTGCCGCGGACCAACCCGAAGGTGCGCGCCTGGGCGCTGGTCTGCAACACCTCGTCGTGCGGCCCGACCACCACCGCGGAGGAACGGAGCACCTCGAGGACCTGGACGACCGGCTCGGGGACCAGCACCGGGTCGGTGGCGAAGCCGGCCTCGGGGTCGTGGTCGGGGCGGGCGCGGATGATGATCCCGATGAGCACGCCCAGCAACAGGCCGGCCAACAGGCCGAGAAGTGCGGCACCGATCGGGTTCACAGTCCTGATACTAGGGGTAGGTGCTCACCGTGATCACCATCGATCCCGCGGCCACGGGGCGGCCGGGACGAGGGTTCAGGCTGTGTTCACGCCTCGTTCACCTCTCGCCTGCTGACCGAGTCCGTGCGCGGACTAGGGTGGGAACGAGTTCCACCCGCGAGAACGAAAGAGGCACCCCAGCATGCGTATCAGTTACCGAGAGCAGTTGGACGAGATCCTGAACGACATGGTCAGCATGTCGCAGACCGTCCAGGTCGCTGTGCGCATCGGCACCCGAGCGCTGCTCGAGGCGAACCTCCAACTGGCCGAGCAGGTGATCACCTCCGACGACCAGATCGACGATGCCCAGCACGACATCGAGAACCGGGTCTTCTCCCTGCTCGCCCGGCAGTCACCAGTGGCCGGCGAACTGCGGACCCTGGTCGCCACCTTGCGGATGGTGTTCGAACTCGAGCGGATGGGCGACCTGGCCGCACACGTGGCCAAGATCGCCCGGCTGCGCTACCCCGAGTCGGCCGTACCGGACGCGCTGCGGGCCCACTTCGCCCAGATGGCCGATGTGGCGGAGAAGATGGTCGCTGACGCCGGACAGACCCTCAGTGATCGTGACGTGGACGCGGCCAGTGCCTTGCAGGAGAGCGACGAGGAGATGGACGAACTCCGCCGGTCGCAGTTCCGCCTGCTGCTCAGCGACGACTGGAACCACGGGGTCGAGGCCGCGGTCGACGTGGCCCTGCTCGGTCGCTACTACGAGCGGATCGCCGACCACGCCGCGTCGATGGGCCGCCGGATCATCTACGTGGTGACCGGCGAGTTCCCCGACGCCGACGAGGAGCCCACCACCAGTTGACCGCCGGCCGCGCGAACAGGGTGCCCACGGCGAAGACCAGAGCGAGGCAGCCCAGTATCCCGGTGATCCAGACCTGGTGTGGCTCGTGCGACCTGAACAGCGGGGGGATCGACAAGATGAGCCCGGCCGCGGTGAGCGCCATCGCGATGAGCAGGGTCAGGAACAGTGCGTTGGACTTCTGCATCTTCGACTCCTCAGGACTGGTCGTTGCTCCGGTCTCCCGAGCCGGTGGTCAGGCTGTCACTTGCCCTGGTTCTTGACGGCCTCGATCGAGGCCGCCGCCGCCTCCGGGTCGAGGTAGCGGCCCGCGCCGACCGGCTTCAGGTCCTGGTCCAGTTCGTAGACGAGCGGGATGCCGGTCGGGATGTTCAGCCCGACGATCTCCTCGTCGGAGATCCCTTCCAGGTGCTTCACCACGGCGCGGAGTGAGTTCCCGTGGGCGGCGACCAGGGTGGTCCGGCCGGCACGCAGGTCCGGGACGATCTGGTCGTACCAGTACGGCAGGGCCCGGACGAGCACGTCCTGGAGGCACTCGGTCCGCGGCCGGGCCTCACTCGGCAGGCTGGCATAGCGCGGATCGTGGAAGTTGGAGAACTCGTCGTCGACGTCGATCGGCGGCGGCGGGGTGTCGAAGGACCGGCGCCAGACCATGAACTGCTCCTCGCCGAACTCGTCCCGTACGGCCGCCTTGTCCTTGCCCTGCAGTGCGCCGTAGTGGCGCTCGTTGAGGCGCCAGGACCGCTTGGTCTCGAGCCAGGGGCGATCGGCGGCGTGCAGGGTGATCTCGGCGGTACGGATGGCGCGGCGCAACAGCGAGGTGTGCACCACGTCCGGGAGGACGTCGTTCTCGACCAGGAGTTGGCCGCCCCGCTCGGCCTCGGACCGGCCGAGCTCGGTCAGGTCCACGTCCACCCAACCGGTGAACAGGTTCTTGGCGTTCCAGTCGCTCTGGCCGTGACGCAGCAGGATCACAGTGGAAGTGGAAGTCGAAGTCATGGGATCGAGCCTAGCCACCGAGGGATGCCATGACAGAATCGGCACCATGTCCGCCGACGACCGAACAGCGCCCTCCCCCGACTCCGCCGTCCGTCCCGTGGCCGTGGTCACCGGCGCCAGCAGCGGGATCGGTGCCGCCACCGCCCGCGCCCTCGCCGCGGACGGGTTCCGGGTGGTGTGTGCGGCGCGTCGGGCCGACCGGATCACGAGCCTCGCCACGGAGATCGACGGACAGGCCGTTCCCTGCGACGTCACCGACCCGGACCAGGTCGCCGCCCTGGCCGCCACCGTGGGCGCGGAGTGCGCGCTGCTGGTCAACAACGCCGGCGGCGCCCTCGGGCAGGAGACGGTCAGCGAGGCCGACTTCGCCGCCTGGCAGACCATGTACACCACCAACGTGATCGGGGCCGGTGCCGTCACCAAGGCGCTGCTGCCGGCCCTGCGGGCCGCCGCGGGGCAGGTCGTCTTCATCACCTCCACCGCGGCCGAGGCCCCGTACGAGGGAGGAGCCGGCTACTGCGGGGTGAAGGCGGCCGAGCGATCCCTGGTCGGTGCGCTGCGGCTCGAAATCGTGGCCGACCCCGTCCGCGTGGTCGAGATCGCCCCGGGGATGGTGCACACCGACGAGTTCTCCCTGACCCGGTTCGGCGGGGACCTGGCCAAGGCGAACGCGGTCTATGCCGGGGTGGCCGAACCGCTCGTCGCCGAGGACATCGCCGACTGTGTTCGCTGGGTCGCCTCCCGACCGGACCATGTGAACATCGACCAGCTGGTGGTGCGCCCCCGGGCGCAGGCGGCGAACCACAAGGTGCACCGTACGGCGTGAGCGAAGGAGGCCGGTGATGACGGATTCCAACGATGACCTGCAGACCCTGCGATCGGCCCACCGGCTGCTGGCTGAACGGTTCGTCCGACAACAGTTGTACGTGCTGTTGGGCCTGGTGGCTCTCGGCATGTTCATGCCGCTGGTGTTGATCAACGAGAACTCCGAGCGACCCGAGGACGGCTTCGTTCACGGCCTGTACCCGATGGCGGTCTACCTGGTCGACGAGCACCTGGTCGGCAGCGAACAATCGACGGTGGCGGTGCTGGCCGCCCTGGCCGCGATCGGCTGCGTCATCCTGCTGCTGGCCCTGATGGTCACCGCCCTCGCCGGGGTGGTCGCGCTGCTCCGCTCCGACCACACGGTCGGCCTGCGCACCCTGGAGATCTGCATCGGCGGGCTGCTGATCGGATCGCTACTGCTCCTCGTCGGCGTGATCACGTTGTCTGACGGGGTGCACCACTTCCGTCCCTACATCGGCCTGCTGTCCCCCTTCATGGCCGCGGCGTGGGCCTGGCAGCTGCGCCGCAACCGACTCATCCTGGAGGCCTGACCATGGCTCGAACCATCGCCACGAACACCGAGGTCGCGTACGAGGACCTGCTCACCTTCATCCGGCCGCGACACCGGATGCTGCTCGCCACCGGCCGCCGGGACGGACGGCCCCAGCTCTCGCCGGTGACCGGGGGCGTCGATGCCGAGGGCCGGATCGTCATCGCCACCTACCCCGCCCGGGCGAAGACCAGGAACCTGGTGCGGGACGTCCGCGCCTCGGTGCTGGTGCTGTCGGAGGACTTCAACGGTGCGTGGGTGCAGGTCGACGGGGATGCCGAGGTGCTGCCCATGCCGGAGGCCGCCGAGGGACTGGTGGACTACTTCCGCTCCGTCTCGGGCGAGCACCCCGATTGGGACGAGTACCGCGAGGCGATGCGGGCGCAGGACAAGTCGCTGATCCGGATCACGCCGACCCGATGGGGCCCGATCGCCACCGGCGGATTCCCCGCGGATGTCGCCGCCCGCTTGGACGACTGAGAGCCCACCCACGGCGGTTGGGCCTGTCCCCCGGCGTCAGTCCTGATCAGCCTCGCCCGGATCGAGATGGGCGAAGGCGGCCAGGTTGGCGGTGGGCTCTCCCCGGGAGCGCCGCCAGGCCCACTCCCGCCGGATGCTCTCGGCGAAACCGAGTTCGAGGATCGGGTTGAAGGAGGAGTCGGCCGTCTCCGCCACGGCACCCAGCACCTGGTCCACCAGGGCGGAGGTCACGGCCGCGTTCGGGAAGCGGCCCGTGAGGTGGATGTCGCCCAGAGTGTCCACACTGAAGGCGATCCCGTTCAGTCGCAGGTTCCGCTCCAGCAGCCAGCGGTAGGTGGCGGCGTGGTTCTCGTCCGGCCGCCGGGCCACGAACGCCCGGACCGACATCCCGTAGCGACCGATCTCGAGGGCGCACTCGGTCTTCAACTTGGCGGTTCCGGGCAGGGTCACGGCGAACACGCCGGGCGTGGTCTCGGACCACTCGAGTTCCAGCCCACCGAGCGCCTCCTGGACTGCACCGATGGCCGATCGACGTACCTCGGAGTCTCCTGACATGGCTCCAGCCTAGTGGTGGCACCAGGTGGATCAGGAACCCAAGCACATTCGGAGGCGACCGGCCGCCGGCGTGCACATGGCGGACTCCGAAGCGTCCCACGCCGGCCGAGACGTAGGCTGTCCCGCGTCCGATCCACGTTCTCTCGGGAGTTCTCCATGACCGCTCGTCTCCGTATCCTCGGCCTGCCCGTGGCCGCCCTCACCCTGATCGCCGCGGCGGCCTGCGCACCCCAGGACGAGGTTGCCGACAGCGGCAGCTCGCCCGGCGGGGGGAGTTGCGCCACGGAGGACCTGAACCTGATCAAGGACGGGACGTTCACCGTCGGCACCGACCAGCCGGCGTACGCGCCGTGGTTCGTCGATGACGACCCGTCGAACGGCGAGGGGTACGAGTCGGCGGTCGCCTACGGGGTGGCCGAGCAGCTCGGCTTCTCGGCCGAGGAGGTGGAGTGGGTGGTGGTCCCCTTCAACACCGCGGTCACCCCCGGCGCGAAGACCTTCGACGTCGACATCAACCAGATCTCGATCACCGAGGCGCGCCGGAATGCGGTGGACTTCTCCACCGGCTACTACGACGTTGCCCAGACCGTGATCACCACCAAGGGCAGTCCGATCGACGGGGCGACCTCGGTCGCCGACCTGGCCGATGCCAAGTTGGGTGCCCAGGTCGGCACCACCAGCTACACCGTGATCACCGACCAGATCAAGCCGTCCGAGGATCCGGCCGCCTTCGACACCAACGACATCGCTGTGCAGTCGCTGGCCAACGGGCAGGTGGAAGGCATCGTCGTCGACCTGCCGACCGCCTTCTACATGACCTCGGCCCAGCTCGACAACGGCGTGATCATCGGCCAACTCCCCGCCCAGGATGACACCGGTGACCAGTTCGGATTCGTGCTGGACAAGGGGAACAGCCTCACCCCGTGCGTCAGCGGCGCGGTCGACGCACTCCGCGAAGACGGCACCCTGGACGCCCTGGCCGAGGAGTGGCTGGCGGGCTCCGGCGGCGCCCCCGAGCTGCAGTGACCACCGCCGAACCGGGAACCACCCCGACCGACACGTGGCAACCGTCCGAACTCCAACTGGAGCGGTCCCGCTACCGCAAGCGGCAGTCGAACAAGTCCGTGCTGATCGCGCTGGCGAGCAGCCTGGTGCTGTTGGTGCTGGTGGTCGTCGGCACCACCTCGACGCCGGGTTGGCCCCGGGTGCAGGAGACCTTCTTCAACCCGGCCAAGGCGATCGACTCGCTGCCGGCCGTGGCCAAGGGTCTCTGGCTGAACGTCCGGATCCTGCTCGTCTGCGGCGCGATGATCATCGTCCTCGGCCTCACCCTGGCCGTGCTGCGGACCCTGCGCGGGCCGGTGTTCTTCCCGCTGCGAGCCCTCTCCACGGCCTACACCGACGTCTTCCGCGGGCTGCCGCTGCTGCTGGTGATCTTCCTGCTGGGCCTGGGCGTACCGGCGCTCCGCCTGCAAGGGGTTCCCAACGACCCGATCATCTGGGGCGGCGCGGCCCTGGTCCTCACCTACTCCGCCTACGTCTCGGAGGTGTTCCGGGCCGGGATCCAGTCCATCCACCCCTCGCAGCGGGCGGCCGCCCGATCGTTGGGACTGTCGTACTCGAAGAGCATGCGCTTCGTGGTGCTCCCCCAGGCCGTACGGCGGGTGGTACCGCCCCTGCTCAATGACCTGGTCAGCCTGCAGAAGGACTCCGGCCTGGTGGCGATCCTGGGCGTGGTCGATGCCATCCAGGCGGCGCGGATCGAGACCGCGAGCGACTTCAACTTCACCCCCTACGTGGTGGCCGGAGTGCTGTTCGTCGCGTTGACCATCCCGCTCACCCGGATCACCGACTACATCGCCAAGCGCCAGGGCTGGTACGGCGTGGCCGGGAGCACCCAGTGAGCCTGTTGCAGGCCACCGGCCTGCGCAAGGACTTCGACGGCACGGTGGTGCTGGACGACCTGGACCTGACCGTGGAGCCCGGCGAGTGCGTCGTCCTCATCGGCGGCTCCGGCTCCGGCAAGTCCACGCTGCTGCGCTGCCTCAACCTGCTCGAGACCATCGACGACGGACAGATCATCCTGCAGGACCAGGACATCAGCGACCCCCGGGCCAAGGTGGACGAGGTGCGGTCCCGGGTCGGCATCGTCTTCCAGGCCTTCAACCTGTTCCCGCACCTCAGCGTGCTCGACAACATCACCCTGGCGCCGACCAAGGTGCACCGAGTACCCGTCGCCAGGGCGAGGACCGAGGCGATGGAGATGCTGGAGCGGGTCGGCCTCGCCGAGAAGGCACGGATGAAACCGGACCAGCTGTCCGGCGGGCAGCAGCAGCGCGCCGCGATCGCCCGGGCACTGGTGAACAAGCCCGCCCTGATGCTGCTGGATGAGGTCACCTCCGCGCTGGATCCGGAGTTGGTGTGGGAGGTGCTCTCGCTGCTCCGATCCCTGCGGTCGGAGGGGATGACGATGGTGCTGGCCACCCATGAGATGGCCTTCGCCCAGCAGGTGGCCGACAAGGTGTGCTTCCTGGCCGGTGGCCGCATCCTGGAGGAGGGGCCACCCGAGCAGGTGTTCGGCGACCCGCAGCAGACCCGGACCCGGGAGTTCTTGTCCAAGATGCACTTCCGCGAGGACTGACCAACCTGCCGGTCCTGCTTGCTGGTTGGATGGCGGAATGGGTGATCTGGCCAACCAGTTGTTCCGGGCCCACCTCGGCCCGGGGTGGCGGGGCGCCTCGGAACAGCAGGTCCGCGACCGGATCGCGGGAGTGCCGGTGTTGGTCACTGGCGCTTCGTCGGGGATCGGTGCGGCCACTGCCCGTCTACTGGGTGCCGCCGGCGCCCACCTGTGGCTGTTGGCCCGCCGCCGGGACCGACTGGACGACCTCGCCACCGAGATCAGGTCCGTCGGCGGATCGGCCGAGGTGGTGGCAACCGACCTCACCGAACCGGGCCGGGTCGAGGAGGCGCTCGACCGCTTGGCCGGGGTGGGGCTGCGCGTGGTCGTGCACAGCGCCGGGAAGTCCATCCGCCGCAGCCTGGCCGGCTCGACGGACCGCTTCCACGACGTGCAGCGGACGAACGCGGTCAACTACCTGGGCCCGATCCAACTGCTCAGTGGACTGCTCCCCGCGCTGCGTGTCGCCGGGGAGGGGCACGTGATCAACATCGGCTCCGTCAGCGCCACCCTGCCGGCTCCGCACTGGTCGCTCTACTCGGGCAGCAAGGCGGGGTTCGAGGGATGGCTGCGGGCCATCGCGCCCGAGATCGCGGTCGACGGAGTCCACACCACCTCGATCCACTTCCCGCTCGTGCACACCGAGATGAGTGCAGTGAACTATGCCCGGTGGCCCGGACTGACGGCGACCGCGGCGGCGGAGGTGGTGGCCGGCTGCCTGGTCCGACGGACACGGCTGCTCGACCCGTGGTGGGCCCGGCTGGCTGCCCCCGTCCTGGCCAACGTTCCGGCGGTGACCGATCGCGTGTTCGGTCGTGCGATCCAGTGAGGTGCCCACTGCCGGTCGCCCTGCTCCGGCACGGACCGACCCTGGCCGCCCTCACCCGAGCGCTGCCGGACCGGTTCCGATTGATCGACGCCACCGGCGTGCTGGACGCTCGTACGCTCCGCGCGGAGGTGGAAGCCCTCGCGGCGCGCTGGGCGGCCGCCGGACTCGGACCCGGGAGCCGGTTGGCGGTCCTGGCCGAGGGGCGTACCGTCGTCCTCGGACTGCTCGCCGGGTCGCTGGTGGGTGCGGACGTGGTCGCGATGGATCCTCACGTGTCGGCGGACCTGGCCCGGACCATGATCATCGAGGCAGGGGCCGACGCGGTGTGCCGGGCCCCTGATGCACCGCCTTGGGACGAACCGGGTCCGGTCCAGATGTTACCTCTCGAAGCCGCCGGTACCGCGGCTGCGCCCCTCCCCGGACGGCGCGGGGGGCGGGCCCTGCTCCGCTCCACCGGCACCAGCGGTCACCCCCGCACGTCGGGCCGCGTCAGTTACGGCCTGTCCGCTCTCGGTCCGGCCTCCGCCCTGATCCGCCGGCTTCGCCTCTGGCGCCGTGATCCGATGGTGATCACGCCACCCCTGCACCACGGTTACGGGCTCGGATTCCTCACCCTGGCGCTGTTGACCGGCACCCCGGTGATCCTCGCCCCCGGCACTGACCCGGACAGCCTGGTGACCCTGTTGGAACGGCATCGGGCCGGACTCCTGATCACCGCACCCCCAACCCTGGATCGACTGGTGCACGACTCCGCACGCCGATCGGCGCCGCTCCGGGCGATCGTGACCGGCTCCGGGCCGCTGCATCCCCGACTCAGTGCAGCCACGATGGATGCCTTCGGCGAGGTGTTGTTCAACCTCTACGGGACCACCGAGGGCGGCTGGTGTTGCCTCGCCACCCCGGCCGACCTCCGGGCGGCCCCCGGTACGGCGGGACGGCCGGTACCCGGTGCCCGCATCAAGATCATCAACGGCGAGGTGTTCGTCGCGAGCCCGTTGGCCACCCACTCCCAGACGATCTTCGTTCCCACCGGCGATCTGGGCCACCTCGATCCGCAGGGGCGCCTGTTGCTCGACGGCCGGCTCGACGACCTGGTCGTGGTCGGTGGCGTGAACGTCGACCTGGCGGTCGTCGAGGACCTGCTCCGGGGGCTGCCCGGGGTGCGCGATGCGGTGGTCCGGGCCACGCCCGATCCGGCCTTCGGGCACACACTGCACGCCGAGGTGGTGCCGGATGAGCCAGCGGCCGATACCGATGAACTCCGGCGCCAGCTCGCCGCCGATCTCCCCCGGGCCGCCGTACCCCGGTCCTGGTCGCTGGTGCAGGCGGTGGAGCGGACACCGTTCGGCGCCGCCCATCGACCGCGCTGACGACCCGACACCGCTCAGCTCTTCTGGCGGATCCTGGGCAGTTTCTTAGTGAACTCGGCCATGAAGGCCTCCCGGATGGCCTCATTGTCCAGCGCTCCGTCGAGGGTGTGGAGTTTCCCGCGGGCGACCCGCTGGCACACGGTCAGCCAGGCTTGGCCCATGGCCGCGGTGAAGGTGGAGGCCACCCCGGCGCCGATCGCCCCGCCGGCGATCGTGCCGGCGCCGGGGACCATCTTCAGCAGGCTGGTGAAGGTCACTCGTCCCACCTGGGTGGCTGCGGTGGTGGAGGCGATCGCCAGCAGAGCCGCCCGTTCGAACTTGATCTTGTGGATCTGGGCAATCCGGGCCATCATGCCGAGCTGGATGGGGACCAGCATGGTGGCGTCGGAGAACGGGATCGGACTCGCGGCCGCAGCTCCGGCGCTGGCTGCAGCAGTGGCTATCGCCTTCCGCGCTTCCGTGGTCTTTCGTGCTTGGTCGATCTCCTGCGCCGCGATGAGGGCTCCTTCAACTCCGTCGGGCGCAACGCGAAAGGTGGCATCGAGGACTTCCTGCAGACCGTGGGCCTGTTGTCCGGCGAACTCGTCCGCCTTGGCGAAGGTGAGGAAGGGGCGGCCGGTGTGGATCGGCAGGTCCTTGGCCGCGATCTGGCGGGCCAACTCGATCGTGTCCGGGTGGTAGTGGCCGTCGCGCATCGGCACCTGGGTCAGGACCAGCACCACCGGCAGGTCGAGCTCGTCCAGGCGCCGGATGAAGTCGGCCTCGGTGTCCTCGAAACGTCGGTCCATGCCGCGGACGCAGTACCACACGACGTGGATCTGTTCGCTCAACGGCTGCTTGCGCATCTGCTTCATCGCCTTGTTCAGGTCCGCGATGATGTCCTTGTCGTCCTTGCCGACCTCCATCCCCTGGGTGTCGATGATGCCCAGGTGGCCGACCTTGTCCACGTACAGATGGCTGCCTTGGGTGACCGGTTCCCCGATCCCGGTCCGGGCGACCTCCTCGCCGAAGATCGCGTTGATCAAGGTCGACTTGCCGACCCCGGTCTTGCCGAAGATCGCCAGGTTGAACCGGCCGATGTCCGCCGACTGCTTGTCGAACTCTTGGCGGAAGGAGTCCCTGAACCAGTCCGTAGCCACGCTCGCCCCTCGCTGTGTGCCACGGCCGCGGGCGCGGCCGTCGGAGTCCAGCGTACGGGCCGCACACCGTGAGGCCTCGGACCTCGTACAGTGAGCGGATGCCGCAATCCGACCTGTTGTTGTCCTGGAGTGGGGGCAAGGACTGCGCGCTGGCCCTGCACACGTTCCGCCGCGACGGTACGGAGCCACGCGCCCTGTTGACGACCGTCGCCGAGCCGGAGGGACGGGTGAGCCACCACGGCACCCCCGCCGCGTTGCTCGAGCAGCAGGCCGCGGCCACCGGGATCGAGTTGATCACGGTCGCCTTCCCCGACCCCTGCCCCAATGACGAGTACGGGCGGCGGATGCACGCTGCCTTGACCGCGCCCGCACTGGCCGGGCTGCGGCAGGTGGCCTTCGGCGACCTCGCACTCGCGGATGTCCGGGCCTGGCGGGAGGAGCGACTCGCCGAGGCCGACCTGACGGGATCCTTCCCACTCTGGGGTCGCCCGACCCGGGCCGTCGCGGAGGAGTTCCTGGAGGTCGGGTTCGAGGCCGTCGTCTGCATGGTCGACACCAGCCAACTCGACGCGTCCTTCGTCGGGCGCCGCTACGACGCCGCCTTCCTCGCCGACCTCCCCCCGGACGTCGACCCGGCCGGCGAGAACGGCGAGTTCCACACCTTCGTGACAAACGGTCCGATCTTCACCCGTCCGATCCGGGTGGAGGTGACTCCGCAACCCGAGGAAGGCCACTTCGTCCGGGCGGACCTGTCTCCGGGGCGCGTGCCGTGAAACTCCGGCACGAGCCGCAGTCCCGCTAACCTCTGACCAGGAGCGGGAGCCCTTCGCACCCCTCCCCGAGTGAAGGGGGACCCTGTGAAGTTCTGGCATGGGACCGGGCTGCTGGCGCTGCTGAGCCTGGGCTACATCGTGAGTGACGTGGTCCGCAGCCCGGACCGATCGCTCGGCCCGGACGGGTTCGGCGGCCTGGTGGGCTTCGTCAGCATGGCCGTCGCCACCGTCCTGTTGTACCGCAGACAGGCCCGTAACTCGCGGCTCGACCACGACGGTCTGGTGGCTCCCGCGGAGGATCCGTCCGTGCCGGAGGGAACCCGCTGGACCCTCGGCCAGATCGCCTCCGTCCTGGCCCTGCACGTCCAACCCATGAACGGAGTGGTCTTCGCCGACGATCGCACCGGAACGATCCGGGTGATGGTCGACCCACCGTCGGCGATCACGTGGAACGCGGGCGCGGACACGCCGGGCCGCACGGAGGCACAGCGGGACCGGATGCGCAGGCCGGGAGGCAGCCAGTCGTCCCCGTACTTCACGGGCCGCTGGACCCTCATCCGGCTGCACGCAGGTCAACTGCCGGAGCTGGAGAACCGGGAGTCGACCGTGTCGGTGGCGTACAACGGGGACGGGGCCTTCATGCCACTGTGGTCCCGCGCAGGCGAGGGTTCGCTGCAGGTCGATCCATCGGTCCTGTCCGCGGCCGGATCGCGGACTCCGCTGTCCTTCGAGTACGACTCCCGCGAACTCCACCGAGTGGTGGACTCGACTGCTGTGCGCGCCGGCTGGGTCACCGCCGCAGACGTGACGGCACGCCCGGCGGACCCCAAGACGCAGCATGAGGTCCGCAGGGTCGACCGCACCACCTCGACGGCGACGGTGGCGACGTCCACCCAGGCCGGCGAGCGGCCGTCGGAAGCCGAACTGAAGGCCCGGTTTCAGCAGGCACGTAGCCAGCAGGTCAAGGCCAACTCCACGTCAGGAAAGAGCATCAGCCCGGCCACGATCATGGTGGTGATCGGCGCGGCGATTCTGGCTGGCTGCGTGATCGGAACGATCCTGGGGCTGATCTTCGGGATGCCGTGGTGGGCCTCGTTCATCATCATCGGCTCCGGGCTGGTCTTCTGCGCCCTGTTCGTGCTCCCCATCTGGCTCCTCGAACGCAGACCCTGGGCCGCCAAGGCCTGACCATCCCGACGCGGTCAGCGTCAGCCGTTGCTGGCCAGCACCAGCGGGAACACCGCCGTGGCCCCCGCCTCGGCGAGCTCGTGCGCCAGCCAGGTGAGGGTCCAGCCGGTCACCGTACGGTCGTCGACAAGCAGGATCCGCTCCCCTGCCACGGCCGCCGGGTTGTCGACCCGGAACCGCCGGCTGACCACCGCCAGCCGCTGGGCCGAGTTGGTCGCCCCGTCACCCGAGGGCGAGTCCGGCCGCGGCCAGAACTTCGCCAGCACCGGGAGGCCGGTGTAGCTGGCCAGCCCGGTGGCGAGGTGGTCGACCAGGACGGGGTGGCTGACCGAGCCGACCGTGACGATGCCGGTGGGCCGTTCGTCCTCAGCCCAGCCCCACTCGTCCAGCACCTTGACCAGCGCGTGCCGCAATCCGAGCGGCACCTCCTGGTCGGCGGCCCCGGCCGCGAAGAGGTCGCGGACCTGGTTGCCCCAGCCGAGGTCGGTCATCCGGGCCACCGCACGCCCCGGCTGGGCCTGGTGGTCGGCCGGGATCCGGCCGGACTGCTCGCCGCCCAGGGCCGCCATCTGGGCCGGCCACATCTTCTTCGGCGGCAACGCCACCCCCGGCTTGTCCAGCCAGTCCTGCGCTTGGCTGCGGCTCTGCTCCGAGACCGCGGTGGACAGGGTCAGCCCGCCGCAGTTGTCGCAACGCCCACACCGGGCCGCCTCCGGATCATCCAGGGCTCGGCGCAGGAACTCGAGCCGGCACTGGTCGGTCTCCTCGTAGGTGATCATGTCCCGCTGCTCGGACTGCCGGGCCTGCGCGACCCGCTCGTACCGGTCGGCATCGTAACTCCACTCGGCACCGGTCGACTCCCAGCCGCCCTTCACCCGGCGGGCCGCACCGTCGACGTCGAGAACCTTGAGCATCATCTCCAGCCGGCTGCGGTTCAGTGGCACCCGGGCCTCCAACGCCTGGGTGGACAGCACCCCCTCCTCGGCCAGTATCTCCAGGGTCTGCCGAACCAGGTAGTGGTCGGGGAAGGAGAGGGAGGCGAAGTAGGCCCACACGTCTCGGTCCTCGGCCCCGGGCAGCAGCACCACATCGGCCCGCTCCACACCGCGGCCGGCACGCCCCACCTGCTGGTAGTACGCGATCGGACTGGGCGGCGCACCGAGGTGGATGACGAAGCCCAGGTCGGGCTTGTCGAAGCCCATCCCCAGCGCCGAGGTCGCCACCAGCGCCTTGACCCGGTTCGCGAGCAGGTCCTGCTCGGCGGCCAGGCGTTCCTCGGTCTGGGTCTGCCCGGAGTAGGCCCGCACCTCATGGCCCCGGCCGCGCAGGTAGTCCGCCACGTCGGCGGTGGCCGCCACGGTCAGGCAGTAGATGATGCCGGAGCCCTCGAAGGAGTCCAGGTAGTCGGCGATCCAGCCGAGCCGCTCGTCGTGGCTGCCCAGCTGCACCACACCGAGGTGCAGGGAGTCCCGATCCAAGCTGCCGCGCAGCACCAGCACGTTGTCCAGGGCGGTCCCGCCCGACAGCGACAACTGCTCGGCCACGTCGGCGGTGACCCGCTCGTTGGCGGTGGCCGTGGTGGCGAGCACCCCGATCCCGCTCGGGAGTTCCGACACCAGGTTGCGCAGCCGCCGGTAGTCGGGCCGGAAGTCGTGGCCCCAGTCGGAGATGCAGTGCGCCTCGTCCACGACCAGCAGCCCGGCGGAGGCAGCCAGGTCGGGGAGGACGTTGTCGCGGAATTCGGGGTTGTTCAGCCGCTCTGGGGACACGAGCAGTACGTCGACCCCGCCGGCACCCACCGCCGCGTAGGTCTCGCGCCACACGTCCGGATTGGTGGAGTTGATCGTGTGCGCCTTGATGCCGGACCGCTCGGCTGCGGCGATCTGGTTGCGCATCAGGGCCAGCAACGGGGACACGATCACCGTCGGTCCGGCACCACGTGCCCGCAACAGCGCCGTCGCCACGAAGTAGACCGCCGACTTGCCCCACCCGGTGCGCTGCACCACCAGGGCACGTCGGTGTTCCACGACGAGTGCGTGGATCGCGACCCACTGGTCGTCGCGCAGCCGCGCCTCGGGATCGCCGACCAGGGCCGCGAGGACGGTCTCGGCCTCGGCCCGCAGGGATTCCTCGGTGTCGGGCGTGGAAGTCTCCGTGTCGGTCATGGGCTCACCGTACGCGGCCGGGGCGACGGGGCGGGCCGCCGTACACAGGCCCGCGCCCCGACCCGGAAGTCGATGGACTGGGACCCGAGCGAGTTCGCGGCCTGCCCGAACCGTCAATTTCAGTTGACGCACCATGGTCGTCAACCTAAGATGACGACATGGCCATCGATCCAGCACTCACCACGGGCGTGGACAGCACCGACCCGGCCGAGGGACTGCGCGCCGTTGCCAGCCTGCGCGAACTCGCCGACCGGCTCGAGCGGCTGCACGTCCACCGAGCCCGGGGGCTGGGTTGGTCCTGGCAGGAGATCGCCGGAGTCCTCGGCGTCTCGAAGCAGGCCGTCCACAAGAAGCACGCACGGAAGGGATGACACATGTTCGAACGCTTCACGCGCGACGCCCGGGATGCCGTGGTGTCCGCCCAGGCCGTCGCCGTCCGTCTGGGACACGACCACATCGGCACCGAACACCTGGTGCTGGCGCTGGCCCAGGCACCCGTCGACACCCCAACCCTGGACGCCCTCGACGCATTCGGCATCACCGCGGCCAGTTGCGAACAACAACTCCTGCGAATCACCGGGGGCAACGGTCTGGATGGCGACGCGATGCGCGCCGTCGGAATCGACCTGGACGAGATCACCCGCCGCACCGAGGCCCAGTTCGGCCCCGGAGCGCTCGACCCCGATGAGGGGGCCGACAGTCGGCGCCGTCGACGCTCCCGTCGCACCCACCTCCCCTTCTCCACGGAGGCCAAGCAAGCTCTCGAGTTCGCCCTCCGCGAAGCACTCTCCCTGCAGGCCAAGGAGATCACCAGCAGCCACGTGCTGCTCGGCACCCTCCGAGCCGGCGGCCTGGGGCTCCGCATCCTCGAAGCCCAGGGAGCCTCCGCCGAACGGGTTCGCGCGACGATCACCGACCAGTTGCGCCGCTCGGCCTGACACGCCGGGACTCCTCACGCGCGTGCTCAGTTGCCACGGCGGATCGGCATGGTCGCGCAGCGGACACCGCCGCCGCCCTGGGAGATCCCCTCGAAACTGAAGTCGCCGACGATCTCGACATCACGTTTCACCAGCTCTTCGATCAGCCGGGTGTGCTCATTGGGGATGACGACTCGGTTGGGCGCCACGCACACCGTGTTGCAGCCCATGACGTGGGCCTCGTCGGCGGTGGCATCGATGATCTCCCAGTCCGCGATGGGCTCGGGCAGGCCGTCCAGGAAGCCTTCGCGGTGGCAGATGGCCAGACCCGGCCGCACCACCGCCAGGACGCAGTCCAGATGCAGCCACTGGTGCTGCAGGCGCACCTGGTGGAAGCGCAGCCCCTCGAAGTGGCGGCGCAGCCAATCCAGTCCCGCCGTGTTGGAGGCCAGGCCGGAGTGGCCCACCAACACCTCGTCGTCCAACACGAAGACGTCGCCGCCTTCCAGGAAGGGCCCTGGCTGCTCGGGGACATCGCGGTCGAGTTCGGTGGGGATCGGTTGCGGCACGGCCAGGCGGCGGGGGGCCGGGTCGGCGTCGGCCAGCTCGTCGAAGCCGTCACGGAAGCTGAAGACCTCCTTGCGACGGAAGGGCATCATGACGGCGCCGTCGATCACGGTGTTGCGGATGGCCAACACCGGGTCGCGGGCGTAGATCGGGATCCCGCCGGGCTGGACGAACTCGTTCTCGGCGGTGGTGAGCGAGCGGGGTCGACGCACCGTCACGCCCTGGGACTCGTACACCGCCACCAGGGATTCGATCTCCTGGTCGAAAAGCTCGAGTACCTCGGGCGGGTGCACCTCACGCAGCGTCCTGCCCGCATTGCGGTCCATGTCATCGGCGAACTCGGCCCCCATGTACTGCAGCACCGAGTAGCTCGACGCCGGCATCGGCGCGTCGTAGTCGTAGGCGCCGACGAAGACCTCCCGCAGCCGGTCGAACTCGTTGGGCATCCAGACCGCCGGGTCGGCGGCGGATTCAGTCGCTCCACCGTCGGCGGGGGCGGCCCGGGCGGCGGTCCCGGCCACGGCGGCGGTCCCGGCCGCGGCGGTGCCCACGACGGCGGCGGCGAGCAGGTGGCGGCGCTTGAACGGTCTGGTCACGTTGATTCCCTCACTGGTCCTTGGCGCGGCGCGGTGCCATGCCCATTGCCAGTAGAACTGCTGCCCGATCTCGGCACATCACCATTCGGATCGATTTGGGGTTGCATCGTTGGGATGATGCGACGCGACGAAGGCCGGGCCCGGGGTGACGCCCGGTGGGTCACCAGCGGCTGGGGGCGTAGTCCTTCAGGAAGCAGCCGTACAGGTCCTCGCCGGCCTCTCCGGCCAGTACCGGGTGGTAGACACGGGAGGCTCCGTCGACCAGGTCGAGCGGGGCATGGAAGCCCTCCTCCGCCAGGCGGACCTTGGTGTGGTGCGGCCGCTCGTCGGTGATCCAACCGGTGTCCACAGAGGTCATCAGGATCCCGTCGGTGAACAGTTCCGCGGCACTCGTCCGAGTGAGCATGTTCACCGCCGCCTTGGCCATGTTGGTGTGCGGGTGGCCGGGCCCCTTGTAGCCGCGACCGAAGACGCCCTCCATCGCGGACACGTTCACCACGTAGGTGCGCGGGTGCGGACTGGCCTTCATCGCGTTCCGGAGCCGACTGACCAGGATGAACGGTGCGGTCTGGTTGCACAATTGCACCTCGAGCAGTTCCAGCGGGTCGATCTCGTCGACGTGCTGGGTCCAACTGTTCACGTGGGCGATGTCGGGCACCAGGCCACCGGCGTCCACGGCGTGCGACCCGGCCTGCACGGCCATCCGCGAGATCTGCGCCCCCGTCAGTCGACCGGGCAGGTGCGGGGTGGGGTGCTCGCCGAGCGACCCGGCCAGGGCCGCCGGGTGTGCATCGGAGACGTGGTCGAAGGTGAGCATCTCCGGCAACGGCCCCTCCGGCAACGGCTCGGCCTCGGCGGCCGCCAACGGCGCGTACGCACCGGGCGAGCGGCGTACGGTCTGGGCCGCGTTGTTGATCAGGATGTCCAACGGCCCGGCGGCCGCGACCGAGTCGGCCAGCGCCACCGCCTGGGCCGGGTCACGCAGGTCGATGCCGACGACCTTCAACCGGTGCAGCCAGTCCGCACTGTCGGCGAGGGCGGCGAAGCGGCGTACCGCGTCGTTCGGGAACCGGGTGGTGATGGTGGTGTGGGCGCCGTCGCGGAGCAACCGCAGGGCGATGTACATCCCGATCTTGGCCCGGCCACCCGTGAGCAGGGCTCGCCGGCCGGTCAGATCGGTCGACGCCGTCCGGTAGTGGTGGTTGAATTGGGCGCAGTCCGGACAGAGTTGGTGGTAGAAGGCGTCCACCCGGGTGTAGTCGGTCTTGCACACGTAACACGGCCGCGGCCGGGCATAGCTGCCCGCAGAGGCCCCGACCGCGGTCGAGACCAGCGGGATTCCGGCGGTCTCGTCGTCGATGCGGCGCGGTGACCCGGTGGCGGTGGCGTGCAGGACGGCCCGGTCGGCCTCGGCGACGGCGTCGCGCTTCTCGACCCGCTTGGCCCTCTTCGCGGCCTTGAAGATCTTCGAGGTGGCCCGGCGTACGGTGACGAACTGCGGGTCATCGGGATGCAGGCCCTCGACCTGGGACAGGACGCGCAGGCAGGTCTCCAGCTCGTCGGGGTGGATGGTCTGCGGATCGGACTCGTTCACCCCGCAACGATAGGCCAGAAACCACCCGACCCCAGCACACGGCTGTCCGGCAGTGGCCTGCGCTACCCCTCGTCAGCGAGCGTGGCCGAGGCGTCCTGACCGGCTTCGGTGGCCTGGCGCAGGAAGTCCGTGATCAACTCGAGTTCCGCATCGGAGTAGCCAGCACAGATGTCGTCCATGGCGGTGTTCATCCCCGCATAGTGGCCGAGCAGTTCGGCATTGCGGTCACGCAGCGCCCGTACGGTGACGGCCCGCCGATCGATGTCGTCGCGCTCGCGGGCGATCCAGCCGCCGCGCTGCAGGCGGTCCAAGATCCCGGTGATCGTGGCCGGGTGCAGGCCGGCGCGCCGGGACAGGGCAGACGGACTCAACGGGCCGTGCCGGGCAATCACCTCGAAGCAGTCGAGGTCGACGTCGCGGACGTCGACGCGCGCCACCACCCGGCGATTGAGGAGCGACACCTGGTTCGTCAACGCCCGCAGCTCCTGCTTCAACGCAGCCGCGAGCCGGCGCTTCCCTCGCGACAGAGGCGCTTTGTTGCTCATATGTTATGGCCTCCGTACTATCTGGTTCAGACACGACAACCATACGGTGAAGACGATGGCAGGGCAGCGACAGACACCACCCACCACGCCGCAGGCACGCCTGGGCATCGGAGACGCCGTGCGGCCTCGCCGGCTCCGCACGATTCGCGGCGAGCCGGTGGAGGTACCGGCCGCCGACGCGTTGACCCATCTGTCGTTCCGCCGTTTTGCGTCCTGCCCGATCTGCAATGTCCACCTGCGTACGGTCGTCCGGCGGCACACGGACATCGTCGAAGCGGGCGTCCGGCCGGTGGTGGTCTTCCACTCCCCGGTCGACGCGATGCTGCCGCACCAGGGCGACCTGCCGTTCGCCACGATCGCCGACCCCGACTACGCCTTGTACCGTGAATTCGGAGTCGAGTTCTCGCTGCGCGCGGTGCTCGACCCGCGAGCGTGGACGGCACCACTCAAGGCATCGGCCTGGTCCACTGCGTTGCGCGAGCTCCACGACCCCGGTGGCAAGCCGTTCTCCATCCGCGGGGCCAGCATGCTCGGACTGCCCGCCGAGTTCCTGATCGAGCCGGACGGGCAGGTGGTGGCGGTGAAGTACGGCAGACACGCAGCCGACCAGTGGTCCGTCGACGACGTGCTGGAGATCGCCGCGGCCACACCCCGGCCGGGCACCAACTGAACGCTCGGGGACCTCCCGCGACCCGTCGGTTTTCGGATCGGACGTGCCGACCCATAGAATTGACCGGCGCTGCGTGCACGCAGCCATCCCGCCCGAACGTACGGAGTCTCCTCGCATGCCCCTTCGCTCAGATCTGCGCAATGTCGCGATCGTCGCGCACGTCGACCACGGCAAGACGACGCTGGTCGACGCCATGCTGTGGCAGTCCGGCGCGTTCCGGGAGAACCAGGATGTGGACAAGCGCGTGATGGACTCGATGGACCTGGAGCGGGAGAAGGGCATCACCATCCTGGCCAAGAACACCGCGGTGCTGCACCACACCCCGGACGGCCAGGACGTGACCATCAACATCATCGACACCCCCGGTCACGCCGACTTCGGCGGCGAGGTCGAGCGCGGCCTGGAGATGGTCGACGGGGTGGTGCTGCTGGTGGACGCCTCTGAGGGCCCCCTCCCCCAGACCCGGTTCGTGCTGCGCAAGGCACTGGGCAAGAAGCTGCCGATCATCGTCGTGGTGAACAAGGTGGACCGCTCCGACGCCCGGATCGAGGAGGTCGTCGAGGAGACGTACGAACTGTTCATGGACCTGCTCGAGGACGGCGACGTCGACGTCCTCGACTTCCCCGTGGTGTACGCCTCGGCGAAGGCCGGTCGGGCCACGTTGACCCAACCGGCGAACGGCGAGATGCCCGATTCCGAGGACCTCGGTCCGCTGTTCGCGACCATCCTCGACTCCATCCCGGCCCCCGCCTACACCGAGGGCGCCACCCTGCAGGCCCATGTCACCAACCTGGACGCCTCCCCGTACCTGGGCCGGTTGGCGCTGTGCCGGGTCATCGCCGGTGAACTGCACCGCAACCAGCAGGTCGCGTGGTGCAAGGCCGACGGCACCATCCGGAACATCAAGCTGTCCGAGATGTTGATCACCAAGGCCCTCGACCGGGAGCCCGCCGACAAGGTGGGTCCGGGTGACATCGTCGCGATCGCCGGCATCCCCGACATCACCATCGGCGAGACCCTCTCCGACCCCGAGGACCCGAAGCCGCTGCCGCTGATCACGGTGGATGAGCCGTCGATCTCGATGACGATCGGCATCAACACCTCGCCGCTGGCCGGCAAGTCCGGCAAGAACCT